>CP031740.1:135000-746875 GCA_022701275.1 Microcoleus vaginatus PCC 9802 | reverse complement strand
CCAGCTAAAATTACCCGGCAGCAAGGCAAATAAAGCACCGATGTGCAGAAATGCCATAAAGCCTACGACAGGCCAATCAGGAGAAGTTTTTTTGGAAGTTGCAATCGTCATGAATATATTATGTTTACAAACTAGGGGCCGCATCTACGCCATAATGAACAGCGCGCACGCAAAGGGTGAGCGAGGTATAGATGAATAGCGTTTCACGGCTACAGGAAGCAGAACAGGCACTCTTTCAGATTTTTTCTGGTATTGACACTACAGTCAAGCAAAATCTTCAACGAGTCTTAAAAGCTTTTCGCAGCCACCGGGTTGGAGTCCACCATTTTGCAGGGGTTACGGGTTACGGCCACGATGATTTGGGTCGAGAGACTTTGGACGGGTTATTTGCCGAAGTGGTAGGGGCAGAGGCCGCGGCTGTCCGGGTACAGTTTGTTTCGGGTACTCACGCGATCGCCTGTGCTCTTTTTGGCATCCTGCGTCCTGGTGATGAAATGTTGGCAGTGGCTGGTTCTCCCTACGATACTTTAGAAGAAGTGATCGGCTTGCGGGGGCAAGGTCAAGGTTCACTGCTTGAGTTTGGCATTAGTTACCGTGAGTTGCCTCTAACTCCCGAAGGAAGTTTGGATTGGCAGGCACTAAGCTCTACTATTTCAGCAAAGACTCGCCTGGTTTTTATCCAGCGCTCTTGCGGCTATTCTTGGCGGTCGAGTTTGTCTATTTCTGAGATTGAAAAAATCGTCGCCATAGTCAAACATCAGAATCCTAGCACAATTTGCTTTGTTGATAATTGTTACGGGGAGTTTGTTGATGATTGCGAACCTACTGCTGTGGGTGCGGATCTGATGGCTGGTTCTTTAATCAAAAATCCGGGGGGTACGATCGTACCTGCTGGGGGTTACGTCGCCGGGAGGGCTGATTTAGTGGAGGCGGCAACTTGTCGCTTGACGGCGCCAGGAATTGGCAGCAGCGGCGGCGCTACTTTTGATTTGAATCGGCTGCTGTTTCAGGGTTTGTTTATGGCTCCCGGTTGTGTGGGGGAGGCGATGAAGGGCAATCATTTGACGGCTTATGTTTTTTATAAGTTGGGTTATCGAGTGAATCCTATGCCTTTGGCTAGAAGACGAGATGTGATTCAGGCGATCGAATTCGGTTCTGCTGATAAATTAGTTGCTTTTTGTAGGGCGGTTCAGCAAAATTCCCCCGTCGGTTCCTATTTAGATCCAGTGCCGGCTCCGATGCACGGGTACGAGAGTCAGTTGGTGATGGCTGGGGGTACTTTTATTGATGGGAGTACGTCGGAGTTTTCGGCTGACGGGCCACTCCGGGAGCCTTACGTGGCTTTTTGTCAGGGGGGGACTCATTGGACTCATGTATCGATCGCTCTTGAGGATGCGATCGAGGCTGTGGGCCCAGCTAAGTAAGTTGTAGGGGCGGTGCCTCTTGGGGTAGGGGGGTTCCTTCTTCTCCCCTGAGTTTTGAATTAAAGAGTAGATTTTTTGCAAGAATCTGAGGATTTTTAACCGCAGAGGCACGCAGATTGACGCTGATGTTGGGTTTTTAGATTGTGTAGGTTGGGTTTAGCGGAAGCCAAGCCCAACAACTACAAAACTCTCAAGGTGTTGCTTCAAGTTTGCGCTGGCGCATTAGAAGAAATAAAGGCAAACCCAGGGAAACACCCACCAGTTAGTTAGTGGCAATATAAATCCACAAATTTTTCCTTTTTAGACGCGAACCTTCGCTAAATACAAAAGTACCAAAAACCAGCCAGGACACTATTAGAGCCATGCCGAAAAAACCGGAAATTTGATTAGCCAACAACTCCCTGAAGCAAGCGTTAATATTCAACCCTTCTTCTAAGAGAAACGGGACAAACTGGGAGTAGGGCAAAGCAGTGCCTAGAATACAGAGAATTAAGTACGCAATTTACAACATTTTGACACCTCCACTTTATTAATTAAAAATCGCTGTATTTGGGAGTTTACTCAGCATTGCGGAGTGCTTGAATATCGCTTTGCATAATTATGCTGACATTGCGCGAAATCTTGTCGATTTCCCAATCCCACCACCTAATTTCTAATAGTTGTGCAACTTCAGCATCGCTAAAACGCTGTTTGATTGGATGGGCGGGGTTTCCACCCACAACGGTGTAAGCGGGAATGTCTTTTACTACAACGGATTTGGCGGCAATGACGGCACCGTCGCCGATTTTTACTCCAGGCATAATGAAGGATTCATAGCCGATCCAAACATCATTGCCAATGACGGTATCGCCTTTACTTGGCAGTTCCATTAATAAATTCATGGCTGTTTCCCAACCATTCCCAAAAACAGGAAAAGGATAAGTTGAAATCCCGTCTAGTTTGTGATTGGCACCGTTCATGATGAATTTGACGTTGGTAGCGATCGCACAAAATTTACCAATAATTAATTTGTCGTTTCCGTAGTTATAAAGTACATTTTTTTCAAAGTTTTCTGGATCTATTGGATCGTCGTAATATGAGTAATCGCCGACGATAATGTTGGGGGATTTAATAAAGTTTTTGATGAAGCATACGCGCCGCTGATCGGTCATCGGATAAGGTCGGTTTGGATCGGGCCCAATTTCTGTCATAAGTTTCCATCCTTATTCGTTAAGCTGCTGGATTGATGTAGTGTTAGTTTGAGTGAGGTTTGCTTCTGCTTCCTTAACATAGAGTAATAAAGTTTGTCAAGGGGTGGGCGAGAAATTTTGGGTTTATCGCCCTGCAAGAAATCAGACAAAATGGTAAAAGCCAACATCCATCCCCGTTCCGAAGCGGTTAAAAATCCAAAATTAATATGAAAGAAGCGATCGCAGTGAGATAATTTATGAGAGTACGAACCTACGAAATCGGTGATACCCAACAAATTGTAAAACTGTTTTACCACACCGTACACGAAGTAAACATCCGCGATTACACAAAAGCACAAGTAGATGCTTGGGCGCCAGCAGATATCGATATAGAAAGTTGGGCTAAAAGTTTAAGCAGTAAATTTACTTTCGTAGCAGAAGAGGGCGATCAAATTGCAGGTTTTGGGGAATTAGAAGCAAGCGGCCATATCGATCGCTTTTACTGTCATCAAGATTTTCAAAGGCAAGGAGTCGGCCGGCTAATTTTAAAACAAATTGAGTCAAAAGCCAAAGACTTAGGAATTAACAAGTTATTTACCGAAGCCAGCATTACAGCTCGACCTTTTTTTGAAAGCCAGGGATTTATTGTGATTAGAAAACAAGAAGTAGAACGCCGAGGACAAAAACTCATCAACTTTCCCATGCAAAAAAATATATAAACAACGATTTGTGTAAAATTAGATCGAAGAGTTTTACGGAGGAGTTGCGATGGTGACAGAAGCTACAAATGTGGTGGGCGGAAAGTTAGAGACTTGCTGCACGTCGCCGATGACGGGCTATTATCGAGACGGCAAATGCAATACAGGTGGTGGCGACTTTGGGGCTCACACTGTTTGTGCTCAACTGACAGAAGAGTTTTTGCAATTCACTAAATCGAACGGAAATGATTTGAGCACTCCGGTTCCCGAATTTAATTTCCCCGGTTTGAAGCCTGGGGATTGCTGGTGTTTGTGCGCTGCTCGGTGGAAGGAAGCAATGGATGCAGGAGTTGCGCCGCCTGTGGTTTTGGCTGCGACTCACGCCTTGACTTTGGAATACGTTTCTTTAGATGAATTGAAGCAGCACGCTGCTGATTTGTAGGAGGATGTTGGTGTGCGATCGCTTTTAGTCAATAAGGGCGATCGTCTTTTTCTGATGAACATCAAGTCAATGGATTTGAGATCGATCGCCACTCAAATATTTAAGTGCGAGCGCTCGTCATTGCGAGGTTTTACTATTAGATGAACTTACGGCTTTACTCGCTCCTGATTCTCAGTTAGATTTGGTGCCCGCGGTGCAGCGTTTGGTCAAAAATTGCGGGCTGACGGCTTTGTGGGTGACTCACCGTTTGGATAAGTTGAATTATTGCAATGGGGCTTTTTTGTTGGAGAAGTGTGAAGTGGTCGATCGGGGCGATCCAGCAAGGTTAAAGCAGCGGTTGATGCAAATTCAGGAAGTTTAGTGGCTGAAGTTTGGCCAGAATTAGCGATCGCATTTCATCGGACGTGATATTAAAGGTAAAACAAGGATGACTAACGGGACTTAGACAAAAACTGAAGCCATTTTGGATTCAAACCCAGATAGAGAAATACTTTTAGCTCAAATGGCCATGAATCTAGTTATACCAACGGTTTCAGACATTTTTAGGTTATAGACCTCTTTGCATTGTCTAGATGAGATTTCAACTCCTAAAGGGGCTGGAAAATGTTTAAGTCTCACTAAAAATCTTGCTGTGTAAGTCTTCTTCCTTCTTCCTTCTATTTAACGATCGCGATCGCGACACTGTATAATCCTGTGAAGGCTATTTTGAGCCACCAGGGTCATTAAACAAGAAAACTTCATATTTTTCCTTATGTTAGACGCTAAAACTCTATTTCAAGAAACCTACTATCTGGCTAAAAACCCAGAGGTAGCAGCCGCTGTAGCCAAAGGGAACTTCCAAAACGGATTTGAACACTTCACCCAATTCGGTCAATTTGAGGGTCGCAACCCTAGCGCCCTATTCGATACTAATTATTATCTCCTAAATAACCCTGAGGTTGCCACCGCTGTCAACAGCAAAGCTACCACAGCAATACAACACTTCATTAATTTTGGAGAATCAGAAGGCCGCAATCCTAGCCCATTCTATAACAACAGCTATTATCTAGGGAAAAATCTCGATGTTGCTGCGGCTGTCGATCGCGATGAAATTACTGGTATTGGTCACTTCATCCAATTTGGTGAATCGGAAAACCGCAGTCCTAGCCCTTTATATAACGATAGCTATTATCTGGCAAAAAACCCAGATATTACTGCTGCTGTTGAGCGCGACGAACTCACTGGCATTGAACACTTTATCAATTTTGGTGCTGCTGAAGGGCGAGATGTCACCCCATTTATTAAGTCTGGTGACTCAACCTTGCCAAATGGCGTTGCTTCTGGAGATACCACCCAAACTTCAACGGTTTTGTGGACTCGCAGCACAGTTCTGGGTAATGTTGTCTTTGAATACTCCACAGATCCAAACTTCAGTAACAATCTCGGTACTCTCACAGATACCGTCACCGATGTTACCGTACCCGTGAAAGCTCAACTGACGAATTTAAAGCCTGGTACTCAATATTTTTATCGAGTGCGTGATGCCGCTGGCACTTCAGCAGTTGGGCAATTCCGCACTGCTGCTGAGTTGGGAAATCGCCAGGGTTTACGATTTGGGGTAGCAGGCGACTGGCAAGGTCAACTTACTCCTTTCCCCGCTATTTCCAATGCGCCGGAACGCAATCTCGACTTTTTTGTTCGCCTCGGCGACAGCGCTTATGTAGACGATCTATCGCCGGATTTGCCGGGAGTCAGACAACCTAAAACTTTTGAAGAGTTTAGCACCAAGCACAATGAAGTCTACGGTCAACGTTATGGCCTCAATACCTGGGCGGATTTGCAGGCTTCTACTAGCATCTATGCTAGCTGGGATGACCACGAACTCACGAATGATTTTGCCGGGGGTGCAACACCTAGTGAGTCACCGCAAAAAGAAGGAATTTTTGGGACGGGGGGAGGCTTTGTCAATGATACGCCTGTATTTGACACAGGTTTACAAGCATTTCAAGCCTACAATCCCGTGCGAGATGATTTTTATGGCAATACGGGCGACTCTCGCACTGCTAATGAGCAGAAACTTTATCGTTACAATACCTTCGGCAGTGATGCAGCTACATTTGTGTTAGACTTGCGCTCTTTCCGAGATAATTCTTTGAAAAGTATCCCAGAAACTTCCGACCAAGCTACTGTTAATAAGTTTCTCAATGATGCCTTTACGCCCAATCGCACGCTGTTAGGAGGGGCGCAACTTCAGGATTTGAAAAATGACTTACTGAAATCTCAACAAAATGGCATCACTTGGAAGTTTATTATGTCAAGCGATCCGATTCAAAATTTTGGGATTCCGGTTGCAGGCGATCGCTGGGAAGGTTATGCTGCTGAACGAACAGATTTGCTGCGTTTCATCAAAGAAAATAACATCAAAAATGTGGTTTTTGCGACCGGAGATTTTCACGGATATGTCGTGAATAATGTCACCTATCAAGAAGCCGCAGGTCAGCCGCAAATCCCTACGGATGTTATTGATGTAATGACCAGTCCTGTTGCTATTCAGTTGAACATCGGGCAAGGGCCGTTTGCCGCCCCCTTTGGTCCAGCAACAGTTGCTTTTACGCCCACCGTTTTGCTGCCACAATCGGAAAAAGATCGCTATAATTCATTGCCGACAAGGGAAGAAAAAGATGCTTTTGTCCGCAATATTCTGGATACTCGGACAGCGCCGCTAGGATATGATCCAGTTGGTTTGGAAGGTTCTGGGATTGACGCTAGACTGATTCAGGGAGAGTATTTAGGAGTGCATACCTACGGCTGGAATGAGTTTGAAGTTGCTCCTGAGAGTCAGCAGTTGCGGGTAATAACTTATGGTATTGAACCTTACACGCAGTCTCAACTTGATGCTAATCCCAGTGCGATTATTAATCGAAAGCCATTTATTGTCAGTGAGTTTGTTGTTAATCCTAAGTGATTAAATAGACTTCGTGCAAAAAGATCTAGGCGATTGAAATCGCGGTGACACAAACTAAGTCCGCCTACGCGGACTTTCAAATGATAATTATGGTGATTTGTGTCATAATTTTGTACCTCTAATTTTCGGAACTGTAAAGTTTTAGAGTTGAATTTATGGTTCCCAATTACAGATAGACTCTGGCTTGATCGGGCAAGTTTTAGGAGCGATCGGATTTCCGCTGAGCCTAATTTCAGTCAGGTTAGTCAAGGATTCTAGCGGTTTGATGTCGCTGATTTGATTTTTTTCGAGGGAGAGCAAAGTCAGGTTAGTCAAGGATTGTAGCGGTTTGATGTCGCTGATTTTATTGTTGGTGAGGGCGAGCAAAGTCAGGTTAGTCAAGGATTGCAACGGTTTGATGTCCTGGATTTGATTGCTCATGAGGACGATCCCTGTCAGGTTAGTCAAGGATTCTAGCGGTTTGATATCGCTGATTTGATTGTTGGTGAGGGCGAGCAAAGTCAGTTTATTCAAAGATTCTAGCGGTTTGATGTCGCTGATTCGATTGTTGCTGAGGACGATCCCTGTCAGGTTAGTCAAGGATTCTAGCGGTTTGATGTCGCTAATTTGATTGTTGATGAGCCAGAGCGAAGTCAGTTTAGTCAAGGATTCTAGCGGTTTGATGTCGCTAATTTGATTGTTGTGGAGGTAGAGCGATGTCAAGTTAGTCAAGGATTCTAGCGGTTTGATGTCGCTGATTTTATTGCTGCCGAGTTTGATCTCAGTCAGGTTAGTCAAGGATTTTAGCGGTTTGATGTCGCTGATTTTATTGTTGTCGAGCCAGAGCCAAGTCAGTTTAGTCAAGGATTCTAGCGGTTTAATGTCGCTAATTTGATTGTTGTAGAGGTGGAGAGAAGTCAGGTTAGTCAAGGATTCTAGCGGTTTGATGTCCTTGATTTGATTGCTCATGAGCTGGAGATGAGTCAAGTTAGTCAAGGATTCTAGGGGTTTGATGTCCTTGATTTTATTGTTGTCGAGGTAGAGCTTTGTCAGGTTAGTCAAGGATTGCAACGGTTTGATGTCCAGGGTTTTATTGTTGCTGAGGTCGAGCTTTGTCAGGTTAGTCAAGGATTGCAACGGTTTGATGTCGCTGATTCGAGTGTTGTGGAGTCCGAGCTGTGTTAGGTTAGTCAAGGATTGCAACGGTTTGATGTCCTTGATTTTATTGTTGCCGAGGTAGAGCTTTGTCAGGTTAGTCAAGGATTCTAGCGGTTTGATGTCATTGATTTGATTGTCGCTGAGGACGAGCCCAGTCAGGTTAGTCAAGGATTCTAGCGGTTTGATGTCGTTGATTTTCTTGTCGTTGAGGTAGAGTTCCTCGATACTCGAAAGTTTTTGATAGGCTACATCGCACTCAGTAGTCTCTGCTACCTTCAACAGCAGCTCAACAGTATGTTTAGCTTCAGGACTCAAAGAAGCTTGAGCGCGACACCAATCAGCAAATGTTCGTCCACTTTTTCCCGCTTGCGTTTCCGAGACTAACGCGGAAGGTCTATTTCCACATGATGCCAGACCGATCGCACAACAAGTAACTACTATCAATTTTTGTAAATTCATGTGTTTCTGTGCAACTATAAGTTTCATAATCTTTTACCTCTAGTTTTCCCAAATTTATACAACAAAGACACGGCAATACCGTGTCCCTGCAAAACATCTATTACAAACTCTCTTAATCACCTCACTCAGTAACTTATACTAATTTTTAGGTGCCTCATTTTTCATAATATTCTGTGCCGAGCGAGGATATTTCCACGCTCGGCACCCACTCAACTAATTAATATCAACTCCCACCAAATCTGCCACAACTTTCTCCAATCCAGCTATCACCTTCGTCGTCCGTTCCCAATCCACCTTATCGGGTGTATCTTGCGCCGTGTGATAGTAAGGATAGCGATAGGGAGCAGTATCTGTCACCATCAGCCCTGGATAACCATGTTGCCAAAAAGACCATTGATCTGACCAACCAACACCAGGAATGCCACCGGGAATTGCTGCACCTTCCGACGGAAATTCAGCATGGCGGCGGAAAGATGCGATCGCCTCTCTAACCAGTTTACTTGAGGATGTATTGCCAATAAATCCGATAAAATTTCCCGATGTAGGATAAAAGAGGTTTAATGGTGCTGGATATTTCTGGCTGTTTTTGGCATCTGAGTAATAACCAATTGTTTCTAAACTGAGCATCGAAACAATTTTTTCATTACGCTCTCTGCATCTTTTCGCATAAACCAAACTCCCCATATCAGCAGTCCAGAAAAAAGGCGGTTCCTCATTCACAAACTCAACAAAACGCACAGTTTTTTCAGGCTTTTTACCTGCAAACATTCTCGCTAAAGCCAGCACTCCCGCCGCCCCCGTTGCATTATCATTGGCCCCTGGACTCCCGACCACAGAATCATAATGTGCCCCAATTACAACTATTTCATCTGCCTTTTTTCCCCCTGGAATCTCCACTTCTATGTTATAATAAAATTTATCATCAATTTTATATCCTTGTCGTTCAACTTTATAGCCAGCCGCTTGAAAAGATGCTTCGAGAAAGTCAGCGGCTTCTCCAAGTTTTTGATATTGTATAAAGTTGCGCTCTCCGATTTCACCAGAGAGCTTTTCCACATCGCGCTGTAAAGCATCTCGGAGCGAGATTTCCTGTGCTGTTAAAGGGGGAATTGTCCCGCTGTAGCTTTTCCCTGGCATTGCAATCATACTCAACCATATCCCACTAATCAGACTAATTAAGATCGTACTAAGGATAGCCAGTCTAGTTAACGTTCTGCGATTCGATAATTCAATTTTCCCCAATAGCATTTGTTTTCTCTCTTTGGCTATCCTTGAAGAGTAGGGTGCGTCCGTTAGCGTTATTTTTTCAATAATCCAATATATCCTGACTGACGCACCCTACCAGTTTACACATCTGGTAACTTATACTGCCCCACAATCCGCTTAGCATATTCCGGCACATGAGCCTCTAATTTCTCAGGATAATTGCGCTTCACGTACAGATAATTGCGAGTGAAATGAGAATCAATCGAAAACCGAGCATATTCCAAACCCTTCGGCCCAATTCTCTCAATAAAAACTCCCATTAACTTCGCCGCCCACATCGGCAAAGTCACTCCTTTTTCATAAGCCGGAATGCTTTGCTGAACGGCTTCTTTTCGGTTTCCCTTAGACATTACGGGCTGAGTATTTAACTGATCCGTTACCAAGTCTAACATCTCTTGCCCGGTGTCATTTCGCACTACAATCCACTGCCACCCAAAGGGTGCTCCCATGTAGCCCACAACTAAATCTGCTAAAGAATTGACATAATCAAAACAGCTCAAACAAGAAGGAGCAAAAACATCTTTCAATTCCTTAGTATTCAAGCCAAAAAACGGCACTTGTTCTTCCGAACCATCTTCGTGTTTGAAGTGAACGTTAAAGTCTTGCATAAACTCGTAAGAAACCACCGTTTCAGGAGAACGGCTAGTCGTGTCTAGGAATTTCTGCAAGCCTGCACGGCTGACATTATCGACACAGGGAGTTCCCAAAACGTAGAGCTTTTCTAAACCGAGTTTTTTCTCGACTGTTCGCAAGGCTTGAATTTGACAGCCGACGCCAATTACTAACAGCCGCTTCATCCCCGATTGTTCGATTTGTTCTAATACTGAAAGATTGGGAGAAAGAGTTGGTTTGTTGACTTTTGCTGCCAGAATTTCTTCGCGATTTCTAGCAATAATCGGCATCGGTTGAAAGCGGTCTTCCTTAGTATTTTGGACGCAAACAACGCCTTCTACAATTCCTTTTTCGAGCATTTCAATGGCAATTGTGCTGACGATTCCCGTCCACTGAGCGCCCTCGATCGGTTCTTTTTTCCGAGCCGCCATCATATTTTGACTGACTCCGAAATACCAATCGTCGGGATTGTCGAGATTGCGCGATCGCCCGTGAATCTCTTCTTCTAATTCCGCGATGTGCTGTGTTAAGAAAGCACAAGATTCCTTGACATAATGGATGTAATATGTATCGCACAAACCGCACTCGCTGCAAAGTTCTTTAGCGGGGCGGCGGCTACCCGGTTTGAGGGCCTTGGATTTTTGGTGCTTAGTAGAATCTGTTGCGGTCATCTAAATTACTTATTTTATGCAGATATGGCTTTTGTTAGGATATCACAGCAATTTCCGTTGATTTACCTCCTTTATTCTTTCTTTCAGTCGTCGCAGGCGGACGCAAGCTTGTGCGGGAGCAAATTGGGTTCGCCCGAAATTGGCGGTTTTCAAAGCTTAAAAAATATTAGTCAGGACTTACCTAGGTTGCGCTAGAAACCCGGTTTGTTGCTGAATACCTCACTCTTAAACCTAAGATTTAGGATAAAAACCGAGTTTCTTTGTGTAGTTTTGGTAAAAAAAATCCGGTTTCAGAGCAGCGCAGTGCGTCCAGGAGTGTTTGTGTAAGTCCTATTAGTATCAATCCGGATAAAGCGGGCGATCGCGCGAATAAATTGCCAAATAAAGCTATAAAAAAAATGGTAAAAATGTTTGTGACCACAGCCGTCGCTGGCATCATGATGAATCTCGCAATTTCGAGCTTAGGATTTGCTGCTTTAGTTCGTCCTGTTCCTGCTATGAATCAAACTGTTGCGACTCTAGAAAGAATGCTCAGCGCGACACAAAAGCCGACGGCGCTGAACTATTCGCGCCTGGGGATTGGCGGCGTTCGGTTGGGGATGCGTGTAGAAGAGGCCAAACGCAAGTTGGGAAAACCGCAGCGCGACGAAACTAAACCTGCTGGGCCTGGCATCGGCGGCAAGATTCGCACGCTAACATACTCAGGATTGACGGTAGCTGCATGGGAGGGAAAAGTTTATTTGATTTCTGCTACCAAGCCCAAGTTCGTGACAATTGATGGTGTGAAGCTAGGAGATAACAGCCAAAAAGTCGTTAAAACTTACGGTTACGGGCCGCAATCAGTGCAGGGTGGAGTGACTCGCTTGACTTACAGCAATGACCAAAAGGCTTCTAATTTGATTGTGGAAATTAAGGGCGATCGCGTGCAAAAAATTCTTGTCAGCACGCAGCTAAACTGAAATATTAAACAACAGTGCAAAAGTCCCGGTTCACAAGTTTGTAGTAAGGATTTTAGTCCTTATTTATGAGGTTTTTTAGCTCTTCGGTGAGTTGACAGGAGGGCTTTTTCCTAATGTGCGATCGCCCGCGTCTCCTTCATCCTCTTCATCATCATCCGACAATTTTGTCATTTCCTCAGCAATTAGTGTCTGAAAATCCTCTCCGCAGTGAACGTTGAGATGGATTGCAGCACTCAGGAACTCTGCTAGAATTTCAGCTTTTTGTCGATCGCTCAAATCAGGTAACTGAAGCTGAGCGATTAAAGTAATCACATTTTGACACTCAGTACCCAATTCTTCAATTAACGTACTCAGCGTAGAATTAGTTACAGCAATTGTCCGATCGCTAACTTGCATCTTTACTTATCCAATTCTCAGTCCGCTACGAGTGGACGAAAGTTTGTTCGCGGTTTCAACCGCCGAGCGATCTCGGATTTGGGATCACACCTATAAAAAAAAGTAGAGGTGCGATCGATCGCATCTCTACAAAAGTTCTAAATAAGGTGCACAATGTGCACCTTACCAATTAGCTGTTCTGGGGAACAGGAGCACTCGGTGCTCCAGAAAAAGTCGGCGCTGGTACAGAATTACTCGGTGCACCAGTCTTAGCCCGCTTTTTGATCAAGATTGGCTTGACGCTGTTTTCTCCACCAATCGGGGGATCTTCTTGTTGAGCGTAATCCGCGCCCATCCAAGCAGGACGGCTTTGATCGAAAGCCATTTGCAAAGCAGCAGCGGCGATCGCGTGGGAGTCGTACTCCTCGGATAACTGAGATACCAGAGGCAAGAAAGATGCCATCCGTTCGCCAGCCAAAGCTTCGCGAACTTTACCCTGCATCTTTTCCAACTGACGAGCTTCAATTTGCGCCCGTGTCGGAATGTTTCGCACCGTCAAGCTCGATCGAACGTGGCGTTCAATCAAACGCAGTTTGCGGCGATCGACCGGTTGAATCAGCGTAATTGCCGTTCCTTCGCGACCAGCCCGGCCCGTGCGTCCGATCCGGTGAACGTAGCTTTCCACACTGTCGGGCAAATCGTAGTTAATCACGTGAGTCAAGTGATCCACGTCCAAACCCCGCGCCGCAATATCAGTCGCCACTACCCAGCGCACCTGACATTGGCGGAACCGATGCAGCAAGCGTTCCCGCTGTGCCTGATTCAAATTACCGTGATACTCATCAACGCTGTGACCGGCTGCTTGCAGTTGGCTGGTGAGTTCTGCCGCCGACTGCCGAGTCCGCACAAAAATCAGTGCAGATTCCGGGTCTTCCATTTCTAAAATTGGCTGTAGGGCTCTTGCCTTCGACCAGCCGCGGGGAATCATGTACACGCCTTGGCTGATGCGCTTTGGCGTTGCTTTTGGCTGTTCTACGGTGACGTTGACTGGGTTACGCAAATGCCGCGCCACCAATTTCCGAATGGAAGCTTCCATCGTCGCCGAGAAAAATGCCGTTTGACGTTCTTTTGGTGCAGCATCCAAGATTTTTTCCACATCTTGGATAAAGCCCATGCTCAGCATTTCGTCAGCTTCATCCAAAACCAGCCACTTTACCTTGTCTAGTTTCAGGCTGCCACGGCTGAGCATATCCAATATGCGTCCGGGTGTACCGACGACGACGTGCACGCCGCGCTTCAAACGCTGCATTTGACGATCGATCGATTGACCGCCGTACACTGTCAGAACTTGCAGAGAGCGACCCACTTTTACCGGGCCCTCGCTGCTGATGCCGCTCAAATCACGGATGGCTTCAGTTACTTGCATCGCCAATTCGCGAGTCGGCGTCAGCACCAGTGCTTGCACCGCAGTTACATCTAAATCAATCCGCTCCAAGATGGGCAACGAGAATGCTGCCGTTTTGCCTGTCCCTGTTTGGGCTTGACCCACAACGTCGCGACCTGCTAGCAAGTGCGGAATTGCTTGTACTTGGATGGGAGTAGGTTCTGTAAAGCCTAGTGTTTCCAGATGGAGAACGAGTTCTTCCGAAAGACCTAAGCCTTCAAACAATAAATTCATTAATGCTCCTAATAACGAGTCTTAGCCTTCTAAGTTGCCCAACTCGGATGCGGATTTCTGCTCTAGGGCAGGAACTCATAAGAGTTCTTTATGGTGCTGCGCCTGCGCGCACCTTCTTAAATAGCAATCGAGTATAGGGCAGCTCCGTCGATGGTGACTAAATTTACCAATTCGACAGCCGTCTTTGATTTTGTGACATCACCGATACCAACCGCCAGGGGTCGGGTTATAGGCTTCCAACATTCTTAAAACAGGACATTGGACTTCCTTTGAGGTACTTGCAAGCTTTCCCTCTTAGGCATTTTATAGTGAGGATCATGACCAGCCCCACTTCACTACATAGTAGTAACAGGTTGTTTGGTTCAGGCGCTATCCCGCAATCCGTCGCCTGCGGGATTGAGCGGGGGATGGGGCGACCGTTACCGCCTATCCATCTCAACACTCTTTCGGGATACCGTTGTGGTGTAGGGCGGACGGCGAAGCAATCTCAAATTATCCCCGCTTATTTCTGGCTTGTTATCATCATAACTCTTTACATTCAGAAACAAAACATTAAATTCGTTAAAATTTTCCGATGTTCTGTAGAGATTACCGCACCCCGACGGGGAGGGTCGATTGCCAGATAGGGGCTAAAAAAGTTTAGAACCCCTTTGCTACATATCTTTGCACAATTGTGTACTAACCGTTACTTTTGTTGCACAATCCGCTAATCATTTTTGGCTCGTGTCCGGTTTTTGTTCGCCGCACCGTCTCAGGCAACAGTTCCAGCAATTACTTACACTTGACCGTAGAGGTCGTAGACATCTGCACCAGTAATTTTCACAGATACGATTGAACCCAGCCGCGCTTCTCCTGTGACATAGACGAGTCCATCTACTTCTGGGGAAAACCGAGCGGATCTACCAATCAACTCGCCTGTCTCTGGTTGTTCTTGTTCTATCAGGACATCAACTACCTGACCGACAGACTCTTGATTCTTCTTCAATGATATAGGTTGTTGTGCCGCCATTACCGAATTTCGCCGCATTTCCATTATTTCTGCAGGTATTTGCTGAGGCAAGCTGAAGGCTGGGGTTCCTTCTTCTGGCGAAAATACAAAAACTCCTACGTGATCAAATTCATGGCGCTTGACAAATTCCAGCAAGTGTGCTGCGTGTTCGTCGGTTTCGCCGGGGAAGCCAACAATAAAAGTTGTTCGCATCACAGCGCCCGGAAGTGCTGCTTTGAGCCGATCGACTATAGCATCATTGATCCCGGCTTGAAAAGGTCGATTCATCGCCCGCAGAATTTCCGGGTGCGAGTGTTGCAGGGGTAAATCCAAATACGGCAAAACGTTGGGCGTTTCGCGGATTGCCTCGACAACTTGCGGAGTCAAACCTGTAGGATAGGCGTAGTGCATCCGAATCCAAGGTACATCTACTTCACCCAAAGCCCGAAGCAGTTCGGCTAGTTTCGGTTCGCCATAAATATCTTTGCCGTAGTTGGTGGTAATTTGAGAAATTAAGATAATTTCCTTTACCCCTTCGGAGGCTAATTGCTTAGCTTCGGCGACGATAGATTCGATCGTCCGCGATCGTTGATTTCCGCGCAAGTGCGGGATAATGCAAAATGCACAGCGATAGTCGCAGCCTTCTGCTATTCGCAGATAAGCGACACCTTCCGATGTGGTGCGGTAGCGGGGAGTAGTTTCGTCAGCGATGTAAGTAGGTTCTGAGGAGACGAGGGAAACTCGATCGCCCTTTTCCACCTGCTGCATAACATTGACTATTTTGTGATAGTCGCCTGTGCCGACAATTGCGACTGCTTCTGGCAATTCATCCAGCAATTCCTGCTGAAAATGCTGTGCCATGCAGCCGGTGATGACTACTTTTTTATTAGCTTCTGCCAATTCTACCAAGGTGCGGACTGACTCTTCTCGCGCAGCTTGGATAAAACTACAAGTATTGACTACAACATAATCAGCTAATTCTTCATTAGAATCCACTTGATAGCCCGCTTGAGCCAGCAAGCCAATCATGTGTTCGGTATCGATGCGATTTTTTTCGCAGCCGAGGTGAGTAAATGCGATCGTTGGCTTCGTTGCCATGCAGTAATAGTTAGTGTTGCGCTATTTCTAAGAACATTTTATGATATCACACTCCTTGCCAATTGGCAAGATATTGGTCTAATTTGTCGATCGGCTGCGACCAGTGGGACTTTTACCTTGGGGGCGGGCCTAATCACCACCCCACAAGAGTCTTAAGATTTTTCCCGATGCAAATCTTGATGTTTTTTGAGCTTAAAAATACTGCTAGCCAAACTTACGAGGGGATTTGATCCGACGATACATCCGGGGCGATCACCAGATTTGCATCACCCGAAAGCACTTGAGCAGCAGACCCAGTAGTTAATCGATGATCGTAAGAGTGTGTTCCCAAACCCTTAACTTGGCGCATCAAAGTGCCCATTTCCAAAGCACTCATCGCATAATTCCAGCCCAAATTGCTTTTAATTCCAGCCCTTTCCAAAGCTTGCTGCATCGTGTCAGTCGTCACCACCCCAAAAATCACCGGCACCCCTGTCTGAAAAGCAGCAGCAGCAATTCCCTTAGCAACCTCACCCGCCACAAAATCGAAATGAGGAGTTTGGCCCCGAATTACCGCACCCAGACAAATTACCGCATCGTAGCGGTGAGAAAGAGCAGCTTGGCGCGCCACCAAAGGAATCTCAAAACTTCCCGGAACCCAAAAAAAGTCCACCTGAGAGCCATGAGGATTAACATCAACCCCGTGGCGTTTCAAACAATCTTGACATCCCTCCAAAAGTTTGTTAACCACCAAATCGTTAAAACGACCGATGACAATAGCAAACCGCAAAGATTCGGTGTGAGTAAAAGTTCCCTCGAAAACAGTCATAGTGCTCTAGTTTAGATTTTAGGTTTTAGATTTTAGATTTTTGTTTGTGAGAAGGCAAAAGTCAGAAAGCAGCAGCATCTCATCTGAATCTCAAGTGCAAAAACATACAGGATCGCGCGGTCTGGAAAAATCCTAGCTTCTGCCGAATGCCTTTCAATCGCTGGTGAATGCCTTCATCCTTCTATCTTTTACCTTCTTTATTTGATAGACTTGGGGGAAATTAAACGACTAAAAAGTTCAATACACCCACTGCAATAACCAGCAAAAACCAGAGAGCCGACCCGACATAAATCAGGGATTTAGACTGATTCCAGTTTTGGGGAGAGGCATAAGCAACTGGCACGCCAACGACCATCACAAAAGACAGCAGTACCAGACCCAGTAAAACCACTTGAAACAGAATTGATAACATCTTTTCTCCTTTCGATATAACCGTGCGTTGATCCGAAATAGTTTCCCAGAACCGAAAAAAATCTTCCAAATTCTAGTTTTTGACAGTTTCCCGAGAGTTGATCGAGAGATTGTCGGTTGATTGATACGAAAGAACCCGTGCAAATTCGGGCGTTGCGCGAACAGGCGTCAGCGGCTCTTGAGATTTTGATCAATTTTATCATTGTTCGCTACACGACAGAAAACTGGAAAGGTTAAGTTAAAGCCCGATCGACACATCCGGTTTCAGAGGGCGAGAAATTGCTACTGTTTGAGTTAGAGATGCGGGATTTTCGGCTATGGACTTAGTTTTGTGCCACACAACAGCAGATTTTGACGCCTTGGGGGCGGCGGTGGGACTTTGCGTGCTGCGCCCCGGTAGCAGGATCGTACTGACTGGCGGGTGTCATCCGACAGTGCGGGATTTTTTGGCGCTACACCGCGACGAGTACCCACTGATTGAACGCCGATCGGTCAATCCGCAACAAATTCGATCGATTACTATAGTTGATGCCTCCCAGCGCGATCGCTTGGGAAAAGCCGCCGAATGGCTGGATTTGCCACACCTCAACGAAATAGCGGTTTTTGACCATCACCTACAGGCCGATTTAGACATCCCCGCTACTGTTACGCAGATCGAAGCAGTCGGAGCCAGCACGACATTAATTGTCGAAAAGCTCAAAAATCAAGCAGAAAACAGCGACACACCATTCCGCCTGTTGCCTTCGGAAGCAACAGTAATGGCCCTCGGCATCCACGTCGATACAGGTTCTCTCACCTTTGAGGGCGCAACTGCGCGAGATGCTATAGCTTTGGCGTGGTTGATGGAACAGGGAGCGAGTTTGGGGGTAATAGCTGAATATGTAGAACCCGGTTTGTCTCCTCAATTGCAAGATTTGCTGAGAGAAGCGCTGAATAATTTGCGATCGGAAACTTTGCACGGTTACAGCGTAGCCTGGGTGCTGCTATCTACTGAAGCTTACGTTCCGGGGCTTTCTTCCCTGGCTTCTCGCTTGCTCGATTTAACTGAAACCGATGCTCTGCTGTTAGGCAATGTTTATAACTTTAGCGAAAACGACAACAACCGCAACATCGCTCCCGAATCGTCCGTTTCCAATCGATTAACTATTATCGGTCGATCGCGCATCGAAGGAACAAACCTCAGCGAATTGTTCAAACCCCTCGGCGGCGGAGGCCACGCCCGCGCCGCTTCCCTCGCCACCCGCGATGTTGACCCCCTGCTGACTTTAAATCAGTTAGCTGACGAACTCAAAACTCAAATTCCCCACCCTCCCACAGCCCGGGAATTAATGTCGTCTCCAGTGCGGAGTATTCGCCCGGAAACATCGGTGGGGGAAGCTCACCGTATCCTCCTACGTTACGGACATTCGGGGCTTTCTGTGGTCGATGCGGGCGATCGACTCGCCGGCATTATCTCGCGGCGCGACATTGATATTGCCCTGCACCACGGTTTCAGTCACGCCCCGGTGAAGGGTTACATGACTCCGCAGCTAAAAACGATCGCCCCAGATACCTTGCTGCCGGAAATAGAATCTTTAATGGTGACATACGATATCGGGCGCTTGCCAGTGTTGGAAAACGGTCAACTGGTGGGAATTGTTACCCGGACTGACGTGTTGCGGGAATTGCACCAGCAAAAAGCGCGAGACAGGGGAAGTAATGCAGAATTGTCTTATTGTGCCGTGCCCGAATCGGTTGAGCAGTTGTTGCGATCGCGCATTAGTCCCGAATTATGGCAATTATTGTCGATCGCCGCCAATATTGCCCAAAATCGCGGCTGGCAACTTTATATTGTGGGTGGAGCAGTCCGGGATTTACTCTTAGCCACGGATGATACACTGGCGCTAACAGATATCGATTTGGTTGTGGATGGAAAGTGCGGTTCCGACGATTCCGGTGCTGGTGTCGAGTTAGCTTCCTCGCTGCAAAAACTTTACCCCGAATCGCGTTTGGACGTTCACGGTCAATTTCAAACCGCCGCGCTTTTGTGGCCCAAAGACTCTGCTTTCGGCTCGCTGTGGGTGGATATCGCTACGGCTCGCACTGAATTTTACCCTTATCCGGCTGCAAATCCTGAAGTTGAGGCGAGTTCAATTCGCCAAGATTTGTACCGCAGGGATTTTACAATTAATGCGCTGGCTGTGCGGCTGGGTATTCCTCGCAGTGGCGAATTGTTAGATTTTTTTTGCGGTTTGCTGGACTTAGAATCGAAGCAAATTCGAGTTTTGCACGCCAACAGTTTTATCGAAGATCCGACGCGAATTTATCGCGCTGTGCGGTTTGCGGTGCGGTTGGGATTTGAAATTGAGCCGCAGACGGAAGGATACATCCGCAACGCTTTGGCCAGCGGGATTTATTACCGAATTCAGGGGGAAAACGGCCGAGCTCCGGCTTTGGAAACTCGGCTCAAAAGCGAATTGAAATACATTTTGCAAGCTCCTTACTGGAAAGTTGCTTTGCAGATGCTGGGAGATTTGCAGGCTTTGCGCTGCATTCATCCTAGTTTGGAGTTGGATCGGGAGTTGTGGCGCCAACTGCGTTTGCTCGATCGGTGTTTGAATGGAAGAAGAAGGAAGAAGGAAGAAGGAAGAAGGAAGAAGGAAGAAGGAAGGAGGAATAAGGAAGAAGGAAGAAGGAAGAAGGAAGAAGGAAGGAGGAAGAAGGAAGAAGGAAGAGACAATTCCCTATTCCCCATTACCCATTCCCCATTCCCCATTATCAATATTCCCGATTGGCAGATGCGGCTGGAAGTTTTGATAGCTTATTTAGCGCCGGAATATCGCAGCAAGGTGGCTGCAAATCTTCAGTTACCTGCTGATAGCATTAAGCGGTTGGAAGTTTTGGAAGCCGGAAAGAACCAGTTAGCAGAGAATTTGCCTAAGTGCGAGTTGCCGAGTCAATTGGTGCTGCTGTTGAGAAATTATGAGTTGCCGGTGTTAATTGCTATCTCCCTACAAAGTCCGCGCAGTGCACGCCGCCAAATCTGGGAATATCTCACCAAATGGGCGAATGTTGAGCCGCCTTTGAATGGCAACGATTTGAAGGATTTGGGTTATAAGCCGGGGCCTGGATTTAAACGAATGTTGGATGATTTGTTGGCGGCGAAGTTGGATGGCGATTTGGGCGATCGGGCTGCTGCTATCTCTTTCTTAGCACAACGTTATCCTCAAGCTTAGTAAGGTGCGTCAGCAGCGCGTTATTTTTTCTCTACTTGATTAGCTAATTGCTGACGCACTCTACTGAATTTTTAGTGTTCAATCCCAAACAGGTTAACCAGGCGATCGCACATTATTGATATTTCGAGAATTAAGGTGAAGAAACATCACGCTCCTGCTTTAATCGCAATAGTCCTTTACAAAATATTTGTGGCTTCCCTCTTGACAGTAACTTAGATTGATTGGCTTTTTTCCGGAAAAAATCATCAAACTTGAGAAAGTTTTTCGCAATCTTATTTGTTAGAAAGCAAAAGCAAAGTAATTGAATTTATAATAGCAAAAATTCAAATTATTAAAAATAATAACACCTGACTGTTTAGCGGAATTACCGCAGCCACTTATGCAGTTTAAACTGCTATAGCAATCCTAAACCATTTGTGAATTTCTTACTCCCTCCCCGCAGGTTCGGGGAGGGTTGGAGTGGGGTCAAAAATTTACGACTCCTACAAGGATTGCTATATTGAAGCCGTTGGTTTGTGGTACGAAAAAGGCTGGGCAACAATCTGAGTTTTAGTGCTGGTAGGCATCAGTATCCCCCCTGAAATATATGAATTAGTTCACGGTGTCACGGTACTTAAGTTAGGGATATTTATCGGAAATTTAGCCATCTTATAAGATTTTATCCACCATTTGCCACAGTATGGTAAGGAAGCTTAAAGTTTTGATTATTCACAGGAAAGTCACTTGATGTTATAAATGTCATAATTTTCCCTTTGAGTCTCATAAAACGGCTTATAAGTCAAATAAAAACCTCAATCTTTACAAAAAATTTCGGATTGTAAAGATTCGATAAAGCTACGAGGGGTTATACCCCCTATGAGTTATAGTGACATATATATAGATGCACCCTGATGGCTTTCCCGTTCCACAAGAGCGGGATTTTTATTGGAAAAATATTGTATTAAGTTTTAATACACCTGGTAGAGAGAGAATTGGTGGAATATTCCAATAAAACGATCGCCAGATGCAAAAATAGCACAGCTAAAGCAAAAACGATGGTTCGGAGCGATCGAGCCTCACCCCTAACTCTGCGAAATAACCCAAAGGCGTTAGCATAGTTTGGGAAGTGGCATCAACTGAAGATGAACTTAGCCTCAGCAACAGCCCTGCAATAGGGGGAAGACACCATTGCGACTTTAGGCAGATGAGGGTTCGGCATCACTTACCGAGCTACCCACATTTATTTAAACAGAGATGTTGCAGCATTTTCAATTACTTGTTTAGGAACAGGCTTTCGGGCCTGTTTCACAATAAAATTCATCTCTTGTGGAACAGGCATCTTGCCTGTTCTTGACAATGGTGCAAGATGTAAGTTTAAACAGAGATGTTGCACCATTTTCAATGCCAAAGATAAGCTGTTGTGGATTGAAATTTTGTGTTGAGGGCGGGCTTTCCTACTAACCGCACAATAGCGAAAGTTTATTTGACCATGCAATTTAAAGGCGGATTAGCTTAACAGCTAGAATTAATAGTTTATTTTGCTCTAATTTTTGAAGTTTTATGGATTAAGAAGATTGAGTTCATGATATTAAGTCAATTTTCAGGAAGCCCCAACAGGATCATGCGGAGTTCACAAAATTTTAAGTTTTTTTACTAAATCTTGTCTCCGATAATCAACCCTCTTTGTCACTTAAGCAGTGTATTGGCCAGTTGGGGGTAACGAATGTGGGTTAGAAAAGAATTAAAAACCCGGTTTCTTCTTACAGAAATCGGGTTGTTGAAATCGATGGTGAAGCGCGATTTGCTGTCTAAACTATTCGGAAAATAAAAGGGTAGCGGTAAGGTTGGTTAGGATCTTGCAAAACGTGGAGGATAGCCATTATTGTCAGTCCCCAGTGCACCAGATAACCTATTGGCACTAAAATCAAGCCAGCAAGACCGATAGTGAGGAAAGTTAAGACCCCAATCACGAGGCTGTAAAACCATACATTAAGGTGAAAATTGATGGCTTCTGTGGCATTTTCTTTGACAACGGGGTCATCTGATACTAACAATACAGCGATCGGCGCTCCGATCGAGAACAGTAACGTACTGAAAAAAATCGCCCCGTGGCACACCAGTGATAGCAGCTTCCGCTTGTCGGAGTCGTACATATTAGTTTTCTTCCTTGACTTTAGTGATAATTTTACCTTTAATAGCAACTGTAGCACAGGCTATAATGGCGATCGGGTGATGATTCCCCTACCTAATTTGTGATGACAACAGAACTCGAAACTGAACTGCTAACTGCTGTTGAGCGCCGGCGCAACTTTGCTATTATCTCGCACCCTGACGCGGGTAAAACTACTTTGACAGAAAAGCTGCTGCTGTACGGAGGTGCAATTCACGAAGCAGGTTCTGTGAAAGCGCGGCGGGCTCAGCGACACGCTACATCTGACTGGATGGCGATGGAACAGCAGCGGGGAATTTCTATTACTTCTACTGTTTTGCAGTTTGAGTATCAAAATTATCACATTAATCTGCTCGATACTCCGGGACACCAAGATTTTAGCGAAGATACTTATCGAACTCTGGCGGCGGCTGACAATGCGGTGATGCTGGAGGATGCTGCTAAGGGTTTGGAACCGCAAACTCGGAAGTTATTTGAAGTTTGTAAGCTGCGAAGTTTGCCTATTTTTACTTTCTTTAATAAGCTCGATCGCCCTAGCAGAGAACCTTTGGATTTGTTGGACGAAATTGAGAAGGAATTGGGGTTGCAGACTTATCCGGTAAATTGGCCGATAGGTACGGGCGATCGCTTTAAAGGTGTTTTCGATCGCAGAGGGCGCAAAATTCACTTATTCGAGCGGACTAAACACGGTTCTCGCGCTGCTGTTGATACTGTCATCGAATTGGGCGATCCGCGCATTGAAGATTTGTTGGAACAAGACCTTTACTATCAGCTCAAAGAAGAGTTAGAACTGCTGGATGAGTTGGGAACTGAACTCGATTTAGACTTGGTTCGGGCTGGAAAAATGACGCCTGTTTTCTTTGGCAGCGCGATGAGCAATTTTGGGGTCGAACTGTTTTTAGATGCGTTTTTAGATTACGCTATGAAGCCGATCGCCCGCAAGAGCAGCGCCGGAGATTTGCCACCAACTTATGAAGACTTTACCGGGTTTGTGTTCAAATTGCAAGCGAATATGGACCCGAGACATCGCGATCGCGTGGCGTTTATTCGGGTTTGTACGGGCAAATTTGAAAAGGACATGAACGTGACTCACGCTCGCAGTGGTAAAACGGTGCGTTTGTCAAGGCCTCAAAAGTTATTTGCTCAGGATCGTGAGTCGATCGAGGTTGCGTATCCGGGCGACGTGATCGGTTTGAACAATCCGGGAGTATTTGCGATCGGCGATACTATTTACACCGGTCAAAAACTGGAATATGAAGGGATTCCCTGTTTTTCTCCCGAACTTTTTGCTTTTTTGAGAAATCCCAATCCTTCTAAGTTTAAGCAGTTCCGCAAAGGCGTTTCTGAGTTGCAGGAAGAAGGCGCAGTGCAAATTATGTACTCGGTTGATGAGTCGAAACGCGAGCCAATTTTGGCGGCTGTCGGACAGTTGCAATTTGAAGTTGTGCAGTTCAGAATGCAGTCGGAATATAATGTGGAAACGACGATCGATATGTTGCCTTACAGTGTAGCTCGTTGGGTTGACGGCGGTTGGGAGGCGCTGGAAAAAGTTGGGCGACTGTTTAATACGGTGACGGTGAAAGATACTTGGGGAAGGCCGGTTTTGCTGTTTAGAAATGAGTGGAATTGCCGGCAGGTGGAAGGGGAACATCCTGTGTTGAAGTTAAATGCGATCGCCCCTGTGGTTTCTGGTTTGGCTGTTAGCGAGGAGTGAGGGGGGTAATTTGTTTGTAGGGAAACGGCATTGTCGTTTCCTCCAAAAAATCGGGATTGTTATTAACAAAAAACCCTGATTAACACAGCCAAAGGACACAACACTGTTGTGTCCCTAGAAATGATATTTATTGTAGGATTTGTAGAGAAACGACACTGCTGCGTGGTGAATCGAGTAAGGTGCGTCAAATCTAAATCTTCAGCCCGATCGCCCAAAACCTCTCAATCCCGATCTTCAATCCAAAATCCAAAATCTAAAATCCAAAATCGATTGACGGCGGCCCCCCTCTGCGGCTACGCTTTGAAGTGAGAGGTTGCTTGCTTGTAGAGGAGGCAGCCCGCGTCGCCCAAAAATCTAGTTGCACTGCCCAAAGCTGCGCTAACAGCAATGGACAGCTAACCGCCAAACTGGGACTAGCAGTCTGGAGGCTAACGGAGTATCTTAACATCCTCTGTAGTCGCCCTGCTATGTGTTGAAATGCGGGGCGGCTGGGTTTTTGGGTTTTTCTAGAAAACCCAAAACCAGGAGAACATATTATGTCACAGGAATTCGTGCCTGACGACAACAAATCCGATCGCCCAAATGACGGCTCAGCAGCAGTATGCGAACAGGAAGTTGTGCTGTTAACGGTTGTCGGTTCGCCCAAAGGCGTCAGGGAAACCATACTCACTTTGTACCGGCTGGGATTTGCAGAAGTGGGCGATTGGAGTCCCGTACAGCGTGCGGCTAATCCGAAGCAGGTGATGAGCGTGCTGATCCGTCGGAAGCGGGCTGAGGGTACATCGCCGAGAAAATCTGGGCGGTAAGCTGCAAGGTTAAATAGCTAAATTCGAGGGCGGGCTTTTAACGCTCAGCCCTCAGTCCGGCAGGGGTTGAAACCCCTGCCTCAATGCTAAAGTCCTCGCTATGAGGACTAATGAATTCTTCAGTCCTCGACCGAGGGCTTTTGCTAAAAGCCCCGTGGAATTCATTCCCTGGCGGCCTTTCGGTTTAAGTTAACTGGACAGATCCTCCTTTTTAATGCCGCGTCTTTACTCCTTGCGATCTAGCTAACTGCTGAGACTATCCTTACCCAAATTATCGAGAAGTTGTTGGAGCGCATCGCGGCTATTGCGAACCAGATCGTTGTTAGGAGCAATGGCTAAAGATCGATTCCACATTTCCAGTGCCTCTTGCCAATTCTTGAGTGCTTCCTGTTGCTCAGATAATTTTGCTTGTAAATCACCCAGTATTCTCAGTGCAATACCTTTGTTGTTGAGGACAATGATGTCATCCGGTGCAATAAGTAAAGCTCTATTGTAAGCAGCGAGCGCATCTGAGTAAGACTGTTTTGCCGCCTCAAATTCACTTAGCTGTGCTTGCAATTCACCCAGACTTAACAGCCCATTCCCTTTCTTGTTGAGAGCACAGATATAATCCGGTGCAATAAGTAAAGCAGAATTACAGGCAGCGCTCGCCTCAAAGTAAGACTGTTTTGCCGTCTCAAATTCACTTAGCTGTGCTTGCAATTCACCCAGACTTCGCAGCGCATTCCCTTTGTTGTTGAGAGCATTGATATAATCCGGTGCAATAAGTAAAGCAGAATTATAGGCTGCGATCGCTTCAAAGTAAGACTGTTTTGCCGCCTCAAATTCACTTAGCTGTGCTTGCAATTCACCCAGACTTCGCAGCGCATTCCCTTTGTTGTTGAGAGCATTGATATAATCCGGTGCAATAAGTAAAGCAGAATTATAGGCTGCGATCGCTTCTAAGTAAGACTGTTTTGCCCCCTCAAATTCACTTAGCTTTGCTTGTAATTCACCCAGACGTAGTAGCGCAATCCCTTTGCTGTTGAGAGCATTGATATAATCCGGTGCAATAAGTAAAGCAGAATTACAGGCAGCGCTAGCCTCAAAGTAAGACTGTTTTGCCGCCTCAAATTCACTCAGAATTGCTTGCAAATTACCCAGACGGAGTAGCGCAATCCCTTTGTTGTTGAGAGCGCAAAGATAATCCGGTGCAATAAGTAAAGCAGAATTACAGGCTGCAACTGCCTCTAAATAAGACTGTTTTGCCGCCTCAAATTCACTTAGCTGTGCTTGCAATTCACCCAGACTTTGCAACGCATTCCCTTTGTTGGTGAGAGCAGCAATATCATCCGGTGCAATAAGTAAAGCAGAATTATAGGCTGCAACTGCCTCTAAATGTTCCTGTCTTGCCTCTACATATCGAGCCAACCGAGCATAGTAATCTCCCTCCGAGCGCGAAACTCTACCAAGCCAATAATCACTTTTAATCCACAACTCATCTCTAACTCCCAGCAGCAACTCGCATTCCCCGTAACGACTCAGCCGCAATGCTTCATCAAACACCTCTTCCCATTCCTTCACACCCCGCTCCCAATCCAAGCGATTAGCATGATAAATTGCCTCAGCCGCATCCCCCACTTCCCGATAATGCCCCTCTAAAACCTCATGCGCCCTGCGAGTTTTCGGATGATCCCGATCGGCATCCAAGCGCCGCAATAAATCGTGAATCCGATACCAATTATCCCCCCGCTTTTCCGATTTCCACACAAAGGAAAAACTCGTCAAAACCTCAAAATTTGCACTACTTGCCTGGAAGTGACAACCCACTCCCAATTTCACATACAAATCCTCATCAAAAGCGCGGCAAGCACTCAGCGAATGCACAGCCAATCGCACTTCCCGATCCACATACAAAAGCAGCCGATCCGTTAACTCCGCCGTCTTATTTTCCAACTTCGGAATCCGCGAAAAATCCGACGCCAGCAACTCAATTCCCCGCCTTCTTTCTGCCAGCACCACATCCGCGCACAAACCTAAATAAAACGGATGTACCTGCAAATTCTCCCAATTATCATCGGGATTGACGCTGGCATATTTAATTACAGCATCTGCCAAATCTGCCTTGTCAATCTCCACTTTGTGCAAGTAATCCCTCGCATCATCCGGCGACAAATGCCAAACCAATTGTGCATCTATATAATCTGCGGGAATCGGAAACTTCGAGGCATTCGGCCACCGCAATTGCGTCACCGGACAATCTCGCCCCGCCACAGCAACCACAATCCCCAATTTGTAATCCAATGCCCTCAACAACCGCCTAAACCACTCATCTTGATACCAAAAAGTTGCGCCTTGAGAATTGCGTTTTTCATCCCACATTTTCTCGTGAGTATCGAACAGCATCACGAGGCGATCGGGTTTATTTCTACCAGCCATTGCAGCATTCAAATCCCCAACAAACAATTTCGGCAAACAGTCGGTTAACTCAGTATCGATATCTTGACGGCGAATTTGATCCGCCTTTTCATCGCTGACACCCAAGCGATTTTGAATTAATTTCATCGCCCGCTTAATCCCGCCGAATTTATCTATCCCTTTGAGTACCGCCACCGCTTGCGCCACCACCGGAAAATCTGCAAAAGTTTCAACTACAGGCGCCACCAATTCCGCCACATCATCGGGGAAAAGTTGGTTGAGAGTTGCCTGTGATTCGCCTTTGTTCAGCAAATACCAAAAGCAAGCAAAGTCATAATTGGGAAATTTAAATTTATATTTCTTAGTGGCTGCTGCAACATTTCGCCGCAGCATCAGCAAGCCGTAAAATCTATCTTGCGGTTTATCTTCTTTAATCGGTATCAATCCGAAATCGTGTCTGACTGCGGGTATGGGAGTGTAGGTTTTGGCTTCTGCATTGCGGACGAAATCAGCAACTTCGGCCGTTTTTGATTCGGGGAGTGCGCGCAATTGTTGCCAAACCTGCGACGAAAATCTTTTGCAGCAGTTATACTGCAAGTGTTTTAGGAGCAATGACTTGCCGTTGCCTCCATCGCCGAAAAAATACAAAATTTGTTCCGGAGGCGGGTCTTCGTTTAAATAAAAGGCAAATCGGCGGGTAAATTCGTGTCTGTCTGTGAATAGTTGGAGCTTGCGATCGTCGCTAATAGATTCGCTTTCAAAATCTTCGTCGTCAATTGGCATAAATGTAGGGGTGAGGTGTTAATTTAATTATAAGCAAAAATTAGATGGGCTCGCTGATTGAAATCTCGTCTCCACAAACTTTAGTTTCTCTCGCTTGAGACTAAGAGATCGAGGAAGTATTTAACCCGCATTTAGCATAAATCTTCAGTCTTCATAGCGAGGACTTTAGCTTTGAGGGAGGGGTTTAAACTCCTGCCCGATCGCAACGATCGCCCGCTGGGAGTGGCCGAAAGTTTGACTATTAAGCGGTTTCAACCGCCGAAGAAACTGCAAAAACTGGTGACAGAGAAATAGAGCTGTGTTAGAAGAGCTATCGATCGACCAGCCAAGCTATCTTAGAAAGGACGCTAGCGAAAGCACAGTCATGGCACCTCCCACTAATCCAAATCCGGCGGATTCATCTGCAAAAAAGTCTCTAGAGGCTGGGCTGGCAGCTTTGAAACAGCAGGATTACCCCACCGCGATCGCCCTTTTAGAATCCGTTACCCAAACCGCAGCTAATGGGCCGTCGGGAATCCGCGCGCAGATGGGGTTGGTGGCTGCGTACAAAGCAACCGGTAACGTGAAAGAGGCGATCGCCCTGTGCTCTTCCCTCGCCAAAAGTCCCAACTCTCAAGTCAAAACTTGGACCGATCGCGCTTTAAAAGAATTAACCCCCCCTCGCCCCCCAAAACCACCGGAAAATAAACCAAAATCCGCAGAAACTCCCCCCGAAACAGGCTTTGTCGCCTTTGATGCTGCAACTAAATCGGCGAAAAAATCGATTGGGGGCGAGCGACCGACCGCAGATAAAAAAACAGGATTTTTACCTTTAGAGCAGGCTGTAGAGCCAGAAAACGCTAAATCGCAACCGATTTCCCCGCTGCCTCCACCCCCCAAACGCCCGACTTCTGAACCCGAAAACTCGACCGAAACCGCACCCGATACCGCAGAAATTAGTGGCGAAAATAGTTCCCCTTCCCCACCAGATATCCCCGGAGTCGTCGCCAGCCCAGATACTTACCAACTCACTTGGCGCCAAGCAGGGCGCGTCGCGAAAAGCCCGCGCCCCCTCAAACCGCTGAAGTTGCTGGATTTTCGGGTGCAAGCCCTTGCAAGTGCGATCGCCCTATTTTTCCTAGCCCGGTTTGTCCTGCAATTCCTGCTGACAAACACTAATTCTCTTTTGGTTCAGCTTTACATATTCACTAGGCTGCCTATTTTCGCCCCGATTCAGCTTTTTTACCGCGATCCAACTCC
Organism: Microcoleus vaginatus PCC 9802; assembly: GCA_022701275.1. Lineage (NCBI taxonomy): Bacteria > Bacillati > Cyanobacteriota > Cyanophyceae > Oscillatoriales > Microcoleaceae > Microcoleus > Microcoleus vaginatus. Next base: position 717,433 of record CP031740.1, on the reverse strand, counting down.
GTTGGTTCAGATGGTTTTTGGATTGCTTTTGGCCTCGTCTCCCTGGCTGATAGACGCGCTGCTGAAACTGTTTTGTGGCATCGAAACTCTGCGCGGGTCAGTTTTATCGAAGCACAGCAAGGAAGCTAGTCGGGTACTGCGAAGTTATTGTACCAAGCAAAATATGCCGGTGCCGGTGCTGAAACTCTTGCCGCTGAATGTTCCTGTAGCTTTCAGTTACGGCGGTTTGCCCCGTTTTGCTCGGATTGCTGTGAGTCGCGGGCTGTTGGAACAGTTGACGGATGATGAAATTGCTACTATTTTCGTGCGGGAGTTGGGGCACATTTCTCACTGGGATTTTGCGCCGATGTCGCTGGCGCTGCTGGTGATTCAGATTCCTTACTTGATTTATTGGCAGGTGGCGCACTGGCAAGAGCGGTTGTGTGATTTAATGACGATCGAGTTTTTGCGTTCTGCTGTCAAATTTGTGGCCGCTGCAATTTCTGCTACGAGTTATGGGATTTATAAGTTGTTCAGGTGGCCGATGTTGTGGCTGTCGCGCCACAGAGTGTATTTTAGCGATCGCACTGCTGCTGAAATTACGGGCAATCCTAACGGTTTGACGCGGGCACTGGCTAAAATGGCGATCGGCATTGCTGATAATATCGAACAGCAAAAACAAACTAGCTTTTTCCTCGAAAGTTTCGATCTATTGTTACCTGTAGGCGTTGGACAAGCTGTAAGCCTAGGTTCTGCTGCATTACACGCGCCGCTGGAACAGATTTTGCTGTGGGATGTCAGCAATCGGGAACGCAACTGGTTGACGGTTAACAGCGCGCATCCTTTGCTGGGAGAGCGTTTGAAGCTGTTGGCTCTTTATGCTCAATTTTGGCAACTGGAGACAGAATTAGATTTGGCAAACGCGGGAGTGCCAGAACAACCCAGGAAAGGAAAATTGTCTCTGTTTAAGTCAATACTGGAATTTAAAGATTCAAAACTATTTTTACAGGGTGCGCCGTTTTTTGGAATTCCGATGAGTTTGGCGATAGTCGGGGTGCTTTGGCTGATTGGCTGGATTTTTTCGAGGACGAGTATCTGGCAGTTAGATTGGCTTTGGGGCGATCGATCGATTATTTGGGGCTGTTTGCCGATCGGATTTAGCATCGGTACTTTGATGCGGATCAATTATTTCTTCCCGGATATTATACCGCGAGAAACCGCTTCGCCGAGTTTGCCGGAAATTTTGTCAAATCCTGAGAGTTTGCCGCTGGATGCTGAACCGGTGCGGCTGGAAGGACAACTTTTGGGTCGATCGGGTATGAATAATTGGCTGGGACAAGATTTGATTTTGCAAACGGCCACGGGTTTGGTGAGGTTGCACCATGTTTCGAGGTTTGGCTACATTGGCTCTTTGTGGCCATTTTTGTTCAAAGAAACTACTCGCCCCAGCGATTTGATCGGAACATCTGTTGTGGCGACTGGTTGGCTGCGCCGGGGTGCTACTGTGGCGATCGACCTTGAAAGCCTCCGCAGTCAAGGAGGGAGGGTTAGTGACAGCGGACATCCGATTTGGTCTGCGATTTTGGCTTTTGCTGCGGCTTTTTGGGGCGCATACATCATTATCCAGGGCCCAAGGTGAGGAATAGTTGTCCGATTGTGGCGTGAATCGCTCTCAACGCACAGCCAGGATCAGTTTTGAGTTAAACAGCGGAGGGGCGATGTTCTCGGTGCTGGTGGGGCAGTCTACCCGATGTTCTCGGTGCGCGGTGGACACCCTACACTCTTGTTCCCTGTTCATTTGTAAAGAAAAGTTGCTTTTTTGCCAGCAATATGTTACATTTATTTACATCAATTGGATTGAACCAAATAGCGCAATAACTTAAGGTGGCTAAAATCGATAAGGCATTGCGTAAAAATTGTCAACATCCCAACACAGCAAGTACAGCCAGCCGCTTGTCGGCTGTTTTTTTTCGACCGCTATTTTTGCTGTGCGGGATGAATTCTCAAAAGTGATTCAGATGTGGTTTGCGTTAAATTCAGACTGAAATCTTCCTAAATAACTAGCTCTGTTACCAAGGCTGTGATACCTTTAAAGAATGCTCGGACTCTGCCGGGCCCGATTTAAGGGATACCAGGTAAGTGAGTAGTTCTCAGCATTAGGAGCGAGATTAGGAACGAGGTAAGATTACTGGCTGAAAAAATGTTAGCCATTTTATCCATCACTGTATTAAACTGAATACTGGCATTCCGATCGCTTGCAATTGACATCCTTGGACATAAATTTCTAGACGGCGCTGGCTATAAACATTCTGAATCAAAACCGGAAGCAAGTAATACAGAATAGCCAATAGCCTAAACATTTGAGTGATGACTAAAAGTTTACACAACAACCTGAGATTTAAAAGCTCTCTGCATCGGCGGTTAAGTTCCGGCCTTATCAGAGTAAATCATCTTTTTGTTCTAAAAGGTGGGGGGAGCTGTCAAGGTTGGTGGGAGGAATGCGCCAATTCTCGGGTTATGTGGTGTTTGCCTGAAGTCAATATTCAGTTGACTTCAGGTAATTGTGTTCGAGCAAATTAATTAAAATCCAAGTCGGGAGGAATTTTTCATGTCTATTCGTCTTTATGTTGGTAATCTACCGAAGGAACTCGATCGCCAAGAATTGCAAGAAGTTTTTGCACCGGAGGGCGAATCTGTTACCACCAAGGTAATTACCGATCGCAAAACTGGAAAATGCAGAGGATTCGGTTTTGTGACGGTGCTAACCGACGAACAAGCCGACCAAGTTATTGAGAAATACAACGGCTTGATGTTCAAAGAAAACCCGCTGAAAATAGAGAAGGCATTGCCCCGCTCTAAGGGTAAATCTGAGAAGGGCGAAGACGATCAGCAGCAGTCGCCGCAGTCACCGCAATTGGTGTCGGCATCGGCGTCTGTGCCTATGCCTGTGCCTGCGCCGCAGCAACAGCAGCGCTCGGCTTCCGCTCCTCCTACCCAAGGTGGAGGCGGTTCCAGCAAAAGCAATCGCCGTCGGGGTGACAACAACAAGTCTCGCCGCAATCAGTCAGCAACAACGGTGTCGAGCGCTGATTCCGGCTCGGTGCAGCCAGATCCGCGCTGGGCGAGTGCTCTGGAAGAACTCAAGCAAAGATTGGTGGAAGCTCAGACTACTAATTAGTCGAAAATGGCGGCTAATTGCTGCTGTCTCTCGACTGTGGTTGACTGAATGTATCTGCAAGTGCGATCGAGAAGGGGTCAAAAAACCCTGTTCTCGATCGCACTCTTTTATGGTAAAAAACCTCTAATATCTAGCAGTGCGGTAAAATAACCAGGCTCGGGCAAGTAATGAAAACTCAAGTCTTCACTACCAACCAGTTGGACTTTGGTCGATTGGCCGGACACGATATAATATCCTGAGAATGGTGGCCAAAAAAACCCGGTTTCTCTGAAAATATAGGGTTGAGCAGCGAGACATCTAGAAAGAAACCAGGTTTTTAGCCCGTCTAAACAAGTCCTCTTTATTCGATCGGCCCGAATTCGATTGTCTCAATAAACTCAAAAATCTTGTTCATAATTCCCTCAACTTCAGACTCCAGGGAACCCAATTCATCCCCCTCCTGATAAATTCGCTGACAGCTTACCGTGTAGCAAAAATCGTCAGCAATAAAAGCCATAAGTCCCCGATAAGCATCCAACCGAGTCAGAGGGCCCTCGTTTTTCTGCACGCTGAGAGTTGCACCTGCAGGCAAATCTAAAACCACGAAATAAGCTTCTTCATCTTCTAAATATTCTGCGTGGAGTAACTTAGAATTGGGAACATTAGCAAGAATTGCCTGAGAAACAAAATTGTCGAGAAAAGACTTGAGATAACCTTCCTCGCCAACCGACTCGATTGTTTCTTCTACTTCACCAAGAACAGGGAAATAATCAATTTTCAGCAAAACGCCAAAGTCGTCTGAAAATGCGACACAGCCTTCTTGCTCATCAATTTTACCGCCTCGTTGCTCATCAACTGGAACGGGAACGCTAAAATTGCCTTCAGGAGATACGTACCATGCCGCATCGAAATCAGACTCTCCGCCTTCTACTTCCGAGTAAGCAGCAATTACATCCTCAATAATTTCCGCAGCTTCCTCGTCTTCCACACCTAATGCTTGCTGGAATTCTTGGAGAAAAGCTTCGTGCTTCTGGGATATTTCTCCATCTGCGACAAACATTGCTGCGGTTATTGCAAAAGTATCCAAAACTAACTCATCTGGCATGGATTCCCAAGCAGTATTAAATAATGCTCCTAAACCGTCTTGGGCGACAATACCGGCGAGTCTTTGAAACATTGCTGACATATCATCTTCCGAGTATTCAGCAAATATTTCTGATTCCCAAAGTATGCTTTCTAAGATATCAGCATCCGTGTCAGGGGAATTTGCCTCTGCTGCCACAAATGCTACGGCGGCTACTGATTCTTCTAAAGTCAAGCTTGCTTCGGATTGGTCTTCTGAATTGAATATTTTATCAAACTTGGCCACAGGTTTTGCCCCGCTAGTGTTTAGTTTTGCTATTCATAGCAAATTTATGACACAAAAAGATAGTCATCAGGGATACATTTACTTTTTGCAAAATCCCGCCAGTCAATGTAGGGTGCGTCTCGCCTTACACCTTACTACTCGTGAATATCAAATCTCCAATTAATTTACCAAGGACTGCCAATTATTGTGAATCCGGCCCAAAACTTCGGGCGTGAGAAATCTGCACTTGGTACTTGTGCCGATTGAGTAAGGTCGATCGCGCCTTGAGTTCCCCGCAATTGACCGTTTTTTACTACAATTTGTTTGTGGATCATTGCCAGTTGAGCTTTTCTGAGCGCTTCAGCTTTAATTGGCTGCGATCGCAAATTGCCATATAACTGCGTCATCAGCGCTAAAGTGGCGACATCCTTAAGGCTGTAAGGTCGATCGCCCTTAAATCCTATCGTTCTGGACGCATCCCAACCAAAAAAACCGTGTTTTTTGCCATTTTTGCTGTTAGTCAGCCAAATAACACGACTCCCGCGCCCGCAAATCTCAGATTACAACCATCAACAGCAGCGACTAATCCAGATAGTTTGACAGTAACTACTGCCAATACTATCCCCGACGATATCTTGCTAAATGGACGTTCAATCCCTACCATGATGACCTTTAGCGAAACCGAGGATGACATCCTCATCTACGACAAAAGCAGCTTGTTGATTTCTCTCACCAGCACTCAAACTCAGCCAATCATTCCTTTGAGTGGCACGACTGTTAATAGTGCGATTTCCCCAATTGCTAATACTTCTGCTAAGGACAACAGCCTCTTAATTAATCCGGCTGCAAGTCCCAGGAACCCACTAACAATTAGTGCTTCCAGTGGCATTCCGAGCTTGAATTAATCGCCGAGGGGTTGAAATCGATCGAATACATAAAAACCCGGTTTATTCAAGCAACCGGGTTTTTGTTTGTGGATATTTTTATTTAATATCAATTCCGGTTGCTTGAATAGGTCGGAGACGGTATTGCGGTCTCCCTACCCAAAAAAATATTGTAGGGAAAGGGCACTGCGGTGTCCTGACTTTAGGTAACTGAATTAATCCCAAATGTAAAATCTTGTTACAAGTAACTTGACACCAGCAATCAAATCTCTTATTCAATGACTATAATTGGGAAAACGTAATTCTGTCATTCGCAAGTGTTGCGAAGAATCTTAAACCCTTGCAAAACCCCCCTTGAGTGCGTCAGTCCTGACTATAAACCAATCCGAAAATTCCATGCAGAAACTAACTAGAATTTTATTCACTACAGCTTTAACCCTAAGTATCTTGTGTTCTCCCACAACAGCTTTCGCTAAAGCAAAAATTCAGATAGCCATCCTTTTAGATTCTAGTAATAGCATGGATGGATTGATTGACCAGACTCGTACTCAACTTTGGCAAATTGTAATTTTTTTAACTAAAGTAACCAAAGATGGCGAAGTTCCCGAGTTAGAAGTTGCCCTTTACCATTATGGTAATGACAGCTTACCTTCTGAGGAAGGTTTTGTCAGATTATTAACTGGATTTACTCCTGAATTAGATTTAGTTTCCGAAAAGCTATTTAGTATCAAAACCAACGGCGGTCAAGAATATGCTGGGTGGGTAATTCGCTCAGCAATGCAACAATTAAACTGGAGTAAAAATCAGGAAGACTTTCGCGTGATTTTTATTGCGGGTAATGAACCATTCGATCAAGGCCCAATAGTTTGGAATCAATCTGTGAATCTCGCTGTCAAAGGAGATACGCTCGTTAATACAATTTACTGTGGTTCAGCCGAAAGTCAGGAGCGACAACTTTGGGTATCAGGAGCTAGTTTAGCAAAAGGCAGTAGCTTCAACATTAATCAAAACCAACAAACTGTGGTAATTAAGTCGCCTTACGACGACGAAATTTCTATTTGGAATACTAAACTCAATCAAACCTACATTCCCTACGGTAGAGAAGGAAGAATAGGACAACAACGTCAGGCTGTTGAAGATAGTAATTCTGGCACCAATTTTGCTTCGCGTAGTGCGTCCAAAGCTTCTGAATACTATGATAATGCTTCTTGGGACTTGCTGGATGCTCTCGAAAACGGAACAGTTAAACTAGAGGCAATATCAGAGGATAGTTTACCAGAAATCATGCGAGGGATGACGCTAACAGAAAAAAGAGCATATGTAGCGGGAAAGAAAACCGAAAGAGAGGCGATTAAAAAGACGATCCGCGACTTATCTCAAAAGCGTACAGCATATATTGAACAACAGCGGAAATCTAGTACCAATAGTGGCGAAAATACTGTTGATTACGTAATGATTCAGAGTCTCCGCCAGCAATTAGCCGCTAAAGGATTCAAGCTTAATTAAAAGAACGCAGACGAAGTTTCATCTGCGTTCATCTGTGTTTATCTGCTAATATCTGCGCTCAAAAAAACTTCAACTCCAACTACTTCGCCGCCGGCAAAGACAACTGAGGCGAAGTTTTAGCATAGCTTCCCTTCTCGGGAATCGCTGCGGGTTCCTGCGAAAGCAAAAACTCACGAATTACCCTAGCAACTGCTCTTTGAGCTAAACCGCCGACTACTTTCTGGCCCATGTTCTGCACTTCCGGTTTCACCAACAATTGCGGAAGTAGCTGCAATACTTTCATGCCGTCAAAACCCGGGGTGGATTGCAAAATCTCCCAAATTCGCTTGATATGTTCTAGGTTTTTTTGTTCTGTTTGTGAAACCACAGGTTGATGTGCCTTGACTCCAAACCATTCGCCCACGACTGCTTTGGCGTTAGCAAAAGCATTGCTGGAAAGTGTGTCGAGACTTTTGACTAATTCCAGGACAATACGATCGCGAATGAAATCTCCTCTTTCAGAAAATAAATATTCTAATGCTTGGTTCAAGATTTTGCTCACATCGTAATCGTCGCTCTCGCGGGCATTGTTGAGCAAGTTTTCTAAGCGGTTCCAGCGGAATTCGCCTTGTTTGAACAGCAAATCTTGCAGGGATGCTCTCAATTCCGGCGCGGGGTCGCTCAACAGCCGTTTTGCAACGTAAGGATAAGCTTTGCTCAACACTTTGAATTGGGGGTCAACGTTGATGGCGATGCCTTCTAAGGTGACGAGCGATCGAATAATCAAAGCATAGTAAGCTGGAACCCGGAAAGGATATTCGTACATTACCGCCGAAAGTTCGTCAGTAATGCTTTTGAAATTGAGTTCGGCAACGCTAGCACCCAAAGCATTGTTAAACACGCCCGCCAAAGCTGGAATAATTGGCGTCAAATCCGTGTCTGGTGTTAAAAACTCCAACTTCACGTAATCTTTTGCCAAACCTTCAAAGTCGCGGTTCACCAAATGCACCACAGCTTCCAACAAGCCGTATCGCTGATAAGGTTTAACTTCGCTCATCATCCCGAAATCGAGATAAGCCAACTGACCGTCAAGAGTTGCCAAAAGATTTCCGGGGTGCGGGTCTGCGTGAAAGAAACCGTGTTCTAGAAGTTGTCTGAGAGAACACTGCACCCCCACTTCAATTAAGTAAGGAGCGTCAATTCCTTGAGCCTTGACTGCTTCTAAATTAGTGAGTTTGACGCCGGTGATCCACTCCATTGTTAAGACTCGGCGACGGGTATATTCCCAGTAGATGCTGGGAACGTAAATGTCTTTGATGTGGCCGTATAGTTGGGCAAACCGTTCGGCATTTTGACCTTCGTGGGTGTAGTCCATTTCTTCGTAAATGCGCTCGCCCAACTCGTCCATAATGCTTGCGAGGTCACTGCGAATTATTTTGAAGTTGTTTTGTGCCCAAACTGCAACTCGCCGCAGGATGTAGATATCTAAGCCGATGTTTTCGGCTAAACCCGGTCGCTGGACTTTGATTGCGACTGTTTCTCCGGTTTTGAGTTTGCCTTTGTAGACTTGTCCGAGAGATGCTGCGGCGATCGGATCGGGGGTGATTTCTGCGTAGATGTCTTTGGGGTGGGCGCCCAATTCTTCTTGGATGAATTGATATGCTACTTCGTTCGGAAATGCTGGCAATTGGTCTTGCAGCGTTGTTAGTTCTTCTAAATATACTGGCGGTACTAAGTCGGGTCGTGTTGAGAGTGCTTGTCCGATTTTGATGAAAGCTGGGCCGAGTTGGGCCAGAATTTCTCGCAGTCGGACGGCGCGACGCTTTTGGTTGGTGGCGGTACGACCTGTTTTGGCGTCGAACCACACACTGAAGGCAAAGCTAAAAAATGTCCAAACAACGCTCGACAGTCTTCCCCAGACTTGTAGAGGTCGATTTCGGTACTGGGCTGCGATCGCCACTGGATCGTACCGAACAGCATCTCCGGCCAACTCGAAAGCTATGTCTCTGGCTGATTTGAGCCGATCGCCCGTTACGACCTCCGTCTCTAGTGATACTGGTAGTGCTTGCAGGGGAATTGTATTTGCATCTTGGAGATTGCCGAGTACAGCCTGAGTCCCTGAATTTACATAAGTTTGCGGGGAGGCTGGCGATACTGTCTTGACATTCATAAATCAGACCTAGTGTGAAGCATTGTAAATATATTGTAACAATTTAAGGAAGAAGACCCTTCTTCCTTCTTGTATACTTACTCGCCGCTGGATCTTTTGAGTCGATCGCGAATGCCTGAGAGTTGCGATTGGCTGCTGACGGGCGATCGGGGTTGGGGCATTTCAGTATCGGGCCAGTTCGGTAAGTCGTTACAGGGACAGAACTCCGGGGGCATCCCCGTTTGTTGGAACACTACGGGCATAGCGCAGCGCGCGCAGGGACTGATTTCCCAAGCTGGTGTCAGCAGTTGGGCAATTGTTTCGTTTGTGCCTTCGAGGTAACAGTCTCCGCTGTCGCGGGAGATGATTTTTTGCCAGCACTCTTCAAATTCCTGGCTGTAGCGATCGCCCGCATTTACCGATTTGGGCAGCAGCGCTTCGGAACCGTTGCGAATTAATACTTTTTTGCCTAACTGAAACCAGTAAGCAATATATTTTCTTACTTCACCATCTGATGCCATAATTTTTAGTCAACCCTTCAACTAATTGGTGATTTTAGACCTTACCTTTGAAATTTGTACTCTCTCTCAAGAGACACTTTATATTTTACATTATTTTATAAGTTGGCTACTTTCCATATCAAATTGTTGTGCTGGTTGCCCCATGAAGTATTTTCTAGGTATTTTTTACGAGTAATTTATGTGAGTTTTTAGGTTTCAATCTTAGTTAGGATTATACCTAATTTTTATTTAAAATTGTTCGTCGGGAAACCGATATTTTTTTCTCCCTAGTCGATCGCGACTCCGGCTGTTAATTTTTCGCAGCAGGCGGCAGCGGCGTACCCAGATCCCTGAGATTCAAGGCGTAACCTCCGGTGACGAGATAAACATTATCGGCGATCGCCCCGATGTGGCGGACGAGAGTGCCGAGGCGATCGCGAAACAGCCGCCCCGCCGGATAAGCAGGCACAACACCCCATCCGGTTTCTTCCCCTACCAAAATTACATCAGCCGCCGCCGACTTCAAACAGGCTAGCAAATCTTGCTGCGTAGTCGCCCAAACTCCCGCTTCTTGTTCCAAAAGATTTGCCGTCCAAGTTCCCAGGGAATCAATCAACAAGCAATCTGAGGGCTGGCTGGCCCGCACAACTGCCGATAATTCGATCGGCACTTCTAGAGTTGTCCAATCAACTGGACGGCGATTTCGGTGCTGATCGAGGCGACAAAGCCACTCCAAATCGGCTTCATCAACGCGACCGGTAGCCACATAGATTACTTGTTTTCCCGAACCCGTCGCCAGAGTTTCGGCCCATTCACTTTTGCCACTTCGGGCCGGCCCAGTTACTAAGATTAATTGTCTCGATGTGGTGGGTTCTGAGTTACTCATTAGTCATTAGTCAGCAGTCATTAGTCAGCAGTCACATACAAAGGATTAAACACAATTATCCATTACCAATTACCAATTACCCATTACCCATTATGATTTAAACGCCCAACTACCAAATGCTTTTTAAGCGATAATAGCATTGATGAGACAATATCAGAGTAAGTCGATCGAGAACCCCCGTATTTCCCAAGCTGTTATTTATGCCAGATCATCCTCAGATATCAGCGATTATTTGCACCCACAATCGCGCCGCCTATTTAGGTGGGGCGATCGACAGCTTGCTGGTACAGGATTTTCCCGACAACTTTGAAGTAGTAGTAGTCGATAACGCTTCTAGCGATTATGCAAGCCCCGAAAGTTCGACTTCGCGCACCCGCGAGGTGGTAGAAGCAAGACAGGGCGATCGGCGCCTCAAGTATGTCTGGGAGCCTGAAATCGGTCTGTCAGTGGCGCGGAACACCGGCGCAAAGGAAGCTGGCAGCGAAATATTAGTTTATCTCGACGACGACGCTATTGCTGAGCCGAATTGGCTCAGGGTACTGCACGCGGCTTATCAAAGCAATCAAAAACTCGCCGTAGCTGGTGGCAAAGTCAATTTGCTCTGGCCTTCTGGAGTCAGCCCGCCCGAATGGTTGTCACCGGGATTAGCCCAGAACTTGGGGGCATACGATTTAGGCGATACTTGCCTGTATGTGACTGCTGCCGGTTTGACTCCCAGGGGGGTAAACTACTCAATCCGGCGCGCTTTTCTCCAACAAATTGGCGGCTTCGATGTCAAACTCGGTAGAGTCGGCAAAAAGTTGCTGTCAAATGAAGAGTTGCGAACCACAGAATTAGCTTTAGAGTTAGGTTGGCAAGTAGTTTATCTACCGGAGGCGCTGGTGCTTCACCATGTCGCAGCAGAAAGGCTCAACAAAGCTTGGTTTCTAGAGCGCGGGTGGTGGCAAGGCATCAGCGAGTGTTATCGCGAACAATTGTCCGATCGAGCCGGTATTGCTCAGCTTGGGCGGGGGGGTGAAAGAATATTGAGGGGTGTCTGGAAGTCTTTTAAATATATTAGAGATCCAGGGCTGCGCTTTGAAAATTTCGTTTTTGCCTGGGGTCAAATCGGTTATTTGAGCGCAGCCATCCGCGGCCTGATTTTTGCACCGAAATCGACCAGCAGGCATTAGGCTATAGGCAATATCCCTCGCTGCTCAAGTCGTCGGCGCGGCTGTGCAGATCGCACTTCATCCACCAAAACTCGACCGCATTTAGGTTCAAGCACTCGATTATGACATCTAGTTCATCCAAGATTCCGGTTTCAGTTCTCATTCCGGCAAAAGACGAAGAACTTAATCTACCTGCGTGTCTGGCCAGCATTGCCAGGGCGGATGAAGTTTTCATGGTTGATTCCCAAAGCAGCGATCGCACGGTGGAAATTGCCATCAGCACCGGCGCAAAAGTAGTGCAATTCTACTTCGACAACCGCTGGCCGAAAAAGAAAAATTGGTCATTGGACAATCTGCCCTTTCGCAACGAATGGGTATTAATTGTCGATTGCGACGAGCGCATTCCCCCAGAACTTTGGGACGAAATCGCCCAGGCGATCGAAGACCCCAATTTTGACGGCTACTACCTCAACCGCAAAGTCTTCTTTTTAGGCCAGTGGCTGCGTTACGGCGGCAGATATCCCGACTGGAATTTGCGTTTGTTCAAGCATCAAAAAGGACGTTACGAAAATCTCGGCACTGAATCCGTTCCCAATACTGGCGACAACGAAGTTCACGAGCACGTCATTTTAGCTGGTCAAGTCGGCTACTTAAAAAATGACATGATCCACGAGGATTACCGCGATTTATTTCACTGGATAGAACGGCACAACCGCTATTCTAATTGGGAAGCTCGCGTTTATTACAATATTATTGAAGGGCGCGACGACAGCGGCACTATTGGCGCTCACCTATTTGGAGATGCCGTACAGCGGAAACGATTTCTCAAAAAAGTTTGGGTGTGGCTGCCTTTTAAACCTATGCTCAGATTTATTTTATTTTACTTCATTCAGTTAGGCTTTTTGGATGGAAAAGCTGGCTATACTTATGCAAGGTTGTTGAGTCAATATGAGTATCAAATTAATGCAAAACTTTACGAGTTGCGTTGTTGTGGCGGTCAGTTGAATGTGGCAGAATCTCAGTCTACTTTGTCGCCGCCAGTAGTTATCACTCAAGAAACAGAAGTTAAATTGCCATAATAGTATCTGTTAGTCCGCTTGGAGTGGACTTTATTTGTGTGCGGGTAAACTTCGCGGTTTCCAAGGGCCGGGTTCCTCTTAGTCTCAAGCGAGAGGGACGAAAGTTTGTGTAGACGCGATTTCAAGAGACTTTTTTTGGCGAATTAAAAAATAGTTTCACCCCTCACCCCTAAAAATACTGGCTCTGAACTAAATATTTAATTGCTCGTATCAACTATTAACTACCAATAGCGAACCCCAATGCTGCATTCCATATCTCAGGGGTAACACCCTCCGCGAATTCCCCAACCGTCTCTTTCAGCCGCCGGGCTTGTTGAGCTAATTAATACTTGAGCGAAGACCAGTTGCTAAGATACCTAAAATCTTACCTAAATCATTGATAAAATATTCGACTAAATCAATTTCGATTGTCTGTTTTGTTAATTTCATAAATTTCCAGTTAGTGCCGGTGGTAACAGTACCGTAAATCACAGGAATTTCGTTGCCTTCCTTTTCATTAAAAATTTGCGCTGCCAACATTTCCGCTACGCATTGTCCCAAGCCAGCCAAAATATTTTCTTTTTTAGCTTCTACGACGGTCATAACTGGCGCAGTAACAAATAAAAGTTCAGGTGATTGACTGATGATAAAATCACAACTGCCGTTTAATCCTTTACTGGCATCCACACTAAAGTCAATGCCGGAAAACCAGCTAATTTGATAATTTAATTGTTTTCTGAGTTCCACGAGAATTGGAGCAATAATTAATTCCGATCGCGCTTTTTCTGTATTGCTACCAAGGGCTAAAGCTAGATTATCGCGCAGGGTTTCTTGGAGGAAATCGCTTGGTGTTAATTCGGGAATTTCTGTAAAAATATTAGAGCGCTCGGAAATCGTTAAATTAAAGTCTTTGGTAACTCGATTTAAAGTAAAATCACTGTAGGACATTAGTTATCTATTTCTATGGTTGGGAACCGAGGAAGAGATGTTATTTGATGAGATCTTCTAGCGATGGAAAAAGCAATTTTTCGGCGCTCACTTTTTCGCAATCACAAGGCTGTTGAGTGGCGGATATTGCTGATACTTTTCCCAGCAGCAATTGGATGCTTTCGATTAGCAATGGTAGGGTTAATAAAATTATTGATGCTGACACCAGCAAGCTAATCAAGCCGTCTGCCCAATTCCAGTGTAGCCAGGCTACGGCGATCGCCGCTAAAATTACTCCAACCGATGAAAATATGTCGGCCACGGCGTGCAGAAACGCGCTTTTGAGATTCAAGTCGCCGTGACAGCAGGAATGCAAGCAACAAGCATTAATCGAGTTGATGCTTAAACCGACTATGGCGGTAATTAACATCGGGAGCCCTTCTACTTCGGGAGTTGGGGACTGCAAACGGGCGATCGACTCTGCGGCTATCCACAGGGCGATCGCCACTAAACTGATACTATTAATTAAAGCAGCAATGATTTCTCCTCGTTCAGGGATTGGCGATTGTGCGATCGTACAATCTACGGATTTACTTTTGCGTTTGACTGAGGAGTACCAAGTCGCGGTCAAAGTTATTGCTAAAGCTGCTACATCTGAAAAGACGTGACCCGCATCTGCTAATAGGGACAAACTATGAGAATTAAGTGCGGCGATTAACTCTGCTACAAAAAAGCTGCTCAGCAGTACCAATGCTGTTTGTAAAAGTCGAACTTTGCCAATTCTGGGATTTAAATTCTCGCATTGTGCGAGATCCTTGGCGTTTTCAGAGTCAAAATTTTCCCTAACTAGAAATGTCATGCAGCAGTCCTTAAGGCTAAACTCGATTTTAAATTAAACATTAAATTAACTATCAATGACCGATTATATACCAAATCCGAACCAAGATCCGGAAAATTTGAGCGCAAATTTCCCAAATTCTCAAATAAACGATTGTCCAATTAGCGACAATCACGCAAATACTTTGACAGGCGAATCTTTAGTTGATTTGCGCCGCTACGATCAATCAAAGTTCGATCGAGGAAAGCCTAGTTGGCTAATTTTGGTTTGGTGGTTCGTCCAGGCGATCGCATTTCCTCTCACTCCACACCCTTTTAATCGCATCAGAAGCAGGCTGCTGCGGTTATTTGGAGCGAAAATAGGTCGGGGTGTGATCATTCGCCCCACAGCTCGTTTTACCTATCCTTGGAAAATTGCAATCGGAGACTACAGTTGGATCGGAGATGATGTTGTATTGTACAGTCTCGCTCAAATTGCGATCGGCAAACACTGCGTCATTTCTCAAAAAAGCTACCTCTGCACCGGCACTCATGACCCTCAAGACCCAGCCTTTGGCTTAATAACAGCACCTGTGATCATTAATAACGGCGTTTGGATTGCCGCCGACTGCTTCATTGGCCCTGGTGTAGAAATCGGTGCTAACGCTTTAATCGGAGCTCGCAGCAGCGTCTTTAAAAATATGCCTGCAGGCTTTATTTGCACAGGAACACCTTGTCGTCCCCGCTGTCAGCGAGAAATTAACAAAAGTTCGTATAGCAATCCTAAATGAGTCGTAAATTTTTGACCCCACCCCAACCCTCCCCTTATCAAGGGGAGGGAGTAAGAAATTCACAAATGATTTAGGATGGCTATAGTATGGACTTCATCCTCTCACAAGTTCGTAGTATAGACTGAAGTTATTTCTTGTCCTACTTGGAACTAATGCGACTTAAACAAAGTTTAAGACCTAATAAAGCCCAACCTCCCTTTATATGCAGCAAATACCTCCATGCTTTCTGGTTAGCCACGAACAAATCTATAAAATATATAGCAACCGCCAAATTTATGAGGATGTTTACGTTGAGAGTCAGTTGTTACTATCCCTTCAGCCCTTGCTCAATCCCTGACAGAATTAGTCACTAAATAACCATCTTCTGTTTCCGCCAAAAAAGTCATAGCATTCATCACGATAGCTATTGATAACCAAAGAGACATTTACCAGGAAACTAAGCCGCTTTATAAGCTTGCTGCCGAATAGGAATTTCAATGACGAATTCTATTCCCTTTCCTAATCCAGGCTGGCAGTATAATCTGCCCCCATGCTTTTCAACGATAATTTGGTAACTGATAGATAACCCCAACCCCGTTCCTTTACCGATCGGTTTGGTGGTAAAAAAAGGGTCAAATATTTTCGGTTTTAAAGTTTCAACAACTCCTCGACCGTTGTCACTAATATAAATAGCCACCCAATTATCGTCAATTACTTTTGTAGAAATTTGAATGCGGTTCGGGTGTTGTTTGATTTCTGCAAACGAACGTTGCTGATTAGATTCATCTAAAGCATCAATGGCATTGGAAAGAATATTCATGAACACTTGATTTAATTGTCCGGCATGGCATTCTACTGGTGGAAGCTGACCGTACTTTTTTATTAGTTCAATCTCAGGATGCTCTGGTTTTGCTTTTAAACGATGATGCAGGATGGTGAGTGTACTATCAATTCCTTCATGAATATTGACAGCTTTCACCTCTGCCTCATCTAGGCGAGAAAAGATTCGCATAGACTTGACAATCTCCTGGATGCGCTGCGTTCCTAAGTTGATTGAGTTAAGAACTTTAATAAAATCTTCTTCCACAAATTCTAGTTCTATTTCATCCATTGCTGCTTGAATCCGAGGAGTGGGATTTACATAATCTTCTTGATAGAGGTGTATAATTTTTAGTAAGTTATGAGCGTACTCTTGGGCATAACCCAGATTGCCAGAGATGAAATTTATAGGGTTGTTTATTTCATGAGCAATCCCAGCCGCCATTTGCCCTAAGCCCGACATTTTCTCGCTTTGGATTAACTTAAGTTGCATTTGTTGTAAATCTTCATAGGCTTGGCTAACTTCTACAACTTTTTGCTCCAGTAAGGTATTTTTTTCTTCTAATTTATCTGCTAGAACATGAAGCTTTAAGTGCAGCTTGACGCGAGCTAATACTTCCTCTTGTTGGAAGGGTTTGGTAATATAATCTACAGCCCCAAGCTTAAATCCCTCAACTTTATTAGCCGTATCCGAGAGCGCAGTCATAAATATAATGGGAATCTGTTTAGTTTCTGGATTAGCTTGTAATCGACGACAGGTTTCAAATCCATCAATCTCTGGCATCATGACATCTAGTAAGATTAGATCTGGTAGAGCATATTTAACTCGCTCTAGTGCCATTTTTCCAGATTTCGCAACCCGAACTTCAAATCCTTCTTGGCTTAAGGCATCAGATAAAACACCTAAGTTAGCTGAATTGTCATCAACTATAAGAATCGTACCATTTGCTTGAATTTCTAAATTCATGAACCTTACTTGTAGGAATGAATAAACGTTAAAATCTCTTCGTCTTGAAAGTCCTTTGCCATCTGATTTAATCTTTTAGCAAAAGGAATGTATTTGGGATCTATTTCTTCCAGTAATACCGCCTGCTTAACTATTTCTAGGAAATTTCCTTTCATAGCCAGCTCGTATAGTATTTCCATTTCTGTAGGAGGCGGGGCAATTAGCTCATTGGTATCTGAGCCGATCGCCAGTGGCTCTTCATTAGCTTCATACACCCATTCTAAATGAAGATACTGTTGTAATTTTTGCAGGAGTTCCGTGGCTTGAACAGGTTTGGGAATAAAAGTGTTGCCTCCTGCTTCTAAACTTCTGTATTGATCGGCTTCAAATACGCTGGCCGAAGAGACAATAATGATGATGTCTTTGAAGTTTTCCGATTCTCGAACCCGCTTAATTAGCTCGAAGCCATCTAGTTCGGGCATTAGTAAGTCGGTAACGATTAAATCTGGCTCCACCTCTAGAACCTTTTCCCAGCCTTCTTGCCCATCGTTCGCTTCAAACACCTCAAAGCCGATCGGACTGAGCAAATTGCTAACTACCGAACGGTTAGCCCATTTGTCATCAATAACTACAATCTTAGGTTGGCGGTCTTTGATGCCGATTATCTGCCCGCGATGGTCAATTTGAGAAGTTTTCACCCATTCATCGGCTTGAGATAGATGGACATCAAACCAGAAAATACTGCCAACATTCATCTCACTTTTAACCTGAATGGTACTGCCCATTAGTTCTACAATCCTTTGGCTAATTGCCAGTCCCAATCCGGTGCCCTCGGTCTGCCGCCTGCGATCTCCTACCTGCTCGAAGGGCTGAAAGATAGCTTCGAGTTGATCTTGTGCAATACCGGTACCTGTATCGCGTATTTCAAAGCGAATTTTTTCTTCTGTGGCAAAACTGACTATAAAAGTAACAGTGCCCTCATCCGTAAATTTAATAGCGTTGCTTAAAAGATTAATTAACACTTGTCGCAAGCGTTTTTCATCCGCACGAATACCGATCGGGAGTTCGGGGCTTGATGGAAAATGAAACTGAATTCCCTTAATTTCAGCTCGGATGCGACACATCTCTGCTACACCTTGCAGGAACGCTGGGAAATGAAAATCGGTGGGCTGGAGTTCCACTTTCTGTGCTTCAATCTTCGACAAATCGAGAATATCATTGATTAAGGTCAGTAAATGGGAACCGCACTGATAAATGACATCAATGCGCGATCGCTCTTCTTCATTCAAGACTTTGGAACGCTGAAGAATCTGCGCGTATCCCATGATGCCATTAAGGGGAGTCCGCAACTCGTGGCTCATGTTAGCAAGGAATTCACTTTTAGCCCGACTAGCTGCTTCTGCGGCTTGCCTGGCTTTTGCTTGTACGATTTCTGTTTCTTTGCGATCGTGGATATCGTTACAAGTGCCAATCCACTCGCGGATGCTGCCATCTTGATTTAGAATTGGCACCCCTCTACCTTGAAAATAACGATAGTTCCCATCGGCTCCCCGGATTCGATATTCTATGTCAAACAGGATTTTCGTTTGCACCGTTTCCATCCACGCCTGAGCCGTTCGTTCGCGATCGTCCGGGTGAATTGGCCCTAACCAGCCTAAACCAAGCACTTCAGCTTCAGTTTGCCCCGTGTAAGCTCTCCAACTCTGTAGATCCGTGCCTCTTCCTTCAGCATCCGTTGCCCAGACGATTTGGGACGTAGCAGCGATTAGCGATCGATAGCGTTCTTCGCTTTGTTGGATAGCATCTTCCGCTTGTTTGCGATCGTGGATATCGATGCAAGTGCCAACCCACTCCCGGATGCTGCCATCTTCATTCAGAATTGGCACCCCTCTAGCTTGGAAATAACGATAGTTTCCATCCACTCCGCACATTCGATACTGTATGTCAAACAGGCTTCTCGTTTGCACTGCTTCCATCCACACCTGAACTGTTGGTTCGCGATCGTCGGGGTGGATTGTATCTAACCAGCCAAAACCAACCACCTCAGCTTCCGTTTGTCCGGTGTAAGCTCTCATACTCGGTGAATCCTGGCATCTTCCTTCAGGATCGGTTGTCCAGACAATTTGGGAGATGGCAAGGGTTAGCGAACGATAGCGTTCTTCGCTTTGTTTTATAGCATCTTCGGCTTGTTTGCGATCGTGGATATCGCTGCAAGTGCCAACCCACTCCCGGAGGCTGCCATCTTCATTTAGAATTGGCACCCCTCTAGCTTGAAAATAACGATAGTTTCCATCCGCTGCGCGGATTCTATATTCTATGTCATACAGGCTTTTCGTTTGCGCTGCTTCTATCCATACCTGAGCGGTGCGTTCGCGATCGTCCGGGTGAATTGCATCCAACCAGCCAACACCAACTACCTCAGCTTCAGTTTGTCCGGTGTAAGCTCTCCAACTCGGTAGATCCGGGGATCTTCCTTCAGCATCCGCTGTCCAGGCAATTTGCGACGTAGCAAGTATTAGCGATCGATAGCGTTCTTCGCTTTGTTTGATAGCATCTTCCGCTTGTTTGCGATCGTGGATATCGGTGGAAGTGCCAATCCACTCCCGGATGCTGCCATCTTCATTCAGAATTGGCACTGCTCTAGCTTGAAAATAACGATAGTTTCCATCCGCTCCGCGCATTCGATATTCCATCTCAAACAGGATTTTCGTTTGCACTGCTTCCATCCACACCTGATTCGTTCGTTCGCGATCGTCCGGGTGAATTGCATCTAACCAGCCAAAACCAACCACTTCGTCTACGGTTTGTCCAGTGTAAGCTCTGAAACTCGGTGTATCCTGGCATCTTCCTTCTGCATCCGTTATCCAGACCATTTGGGATGTAGCAGCGATTAGCGAACGATAGCGTTCTTCGCTTTGTTTTAGAGCATCTTCGGCTTGTTTGCGATCGTGGATATCGCTACAAGTGCCAATCCACTCCTGGAGGCTGCCATCTTCATCCAGAATTGGTACCCCTCTAAGTTGAAAATAACGATAGTTTCCATCCGCTCCCCGGATTCGATATTGTACGTCATACAGGGTTTTCGTTTGCACTGCTTCCATCCACACCTGAGTCGTTCGTTCGCGATCGTCCGGGTGAATTGCATCTAACCAGCCAAAACCATCAGCCATCTCAGCTTCGGTTTGTCCGGTGTAAGCTCTCCAACTCGGTTGATCCACGCATCTTCCTTCAGCATCCGCTGTCCAGACAAGTTGGGACGTAGCAGCGATTAGCGAACGATAGCGTCCTTCGCTTTGTTTGATAGCATCTTCGGCTTGTTTGCGATCGCTAATATCTCGTGTTATGCCGATGATGCCTAAAATATTGCCCTGATTATCCCGCCAAGGAGCCTTGGTAGTGAAAAAGGTTCTAGTGGTTTCAGAATGAGAAAAGATATCTTCCTCATAAGTGTCAATGATTCCGGCTGCCATGATTTGGCGATCTTTTGCCATAACTTCACGGCCAATGTCAGGCGGCAGTATTTCCAAATCATTTTTGCCGATGACTTCTTTAATTGGCTTGCCAAAGAAGTTTGCCAAATTGGAGTTAAGGGCAACATAACGCCCTTCCCGGTCTTTAACGAGAATGAAGTCTGGTGTACTTTCCAAAATTGAGTTTAGCAGTGCGTTGCGATCGCGCAACTCTGCTTCCATTTGTTTGCGATCGCCAATGTTTCGTGCTATGGCGATAAGGCCGATAATATTGCCCTGAGCGTCCCGCCAAGGGGCTTTTGTGGTTAAAAAAGAAATGCTCTCCTTACCATTAGAAACATCTTCTTCGTAGCTTTCAGTAGTGCCTGCTTCCATGATCTCGCGGTCTTTTGCCATTATTGCAACGGCGGCCTCCGGGGGAAGGAGTTCCGAATCATCTTTACCCAGGATCTCCTCAATGGTTTTACCGTAAAAGGATTGTGCCACAAAGGAATTAAGGGCAACATATCGGCCTTCCCGGTCTTTAACAACTATTATGTCTGGCGTACTTTCCAAGATAGAGGTGAGCAAAACGTTGCGATCGCGCAGCGCAGCTTGCTGTTCGCGCAGAGCTTCTTCAGCTTGTTTGCGACCGGTAATATCTGTATTAGCCCCAATCCATTCCCGAATTGAACCATCCGCGTTCAGAATTGGTACGCCACGACAACTCATGTACCGATATTCGCCGTCATAGCGGCGCATACGGAATTCAACTTCATAGAGCGATCGATTAGCAACAGCAGTTGACCACGCAGTGGCAATATACGAGCGATCGTCTGAGTGCATTTGGTCTAGCCAGCCCCAACCCTTGTATTCATCAAATGTCTGTCCTGTAAATGCACTCCAACCGGGTTGCGGGGTAATGAATTCGCCTTCAGCACTCGTGTTCCAAACAATTTGAGCGCTAGCTTCAACCAGAGAACGAAATCGCTCTTCGCTTTGTTTGAGGAAATCTTCTGCGGTTTTGCGATCGCGAATATCCCGCGTAATAGTGGCTATTCCTACCGGTTCATTAGTCTCTGGATGTTTGATCACAAATAGGGTGTAATCTACCAGGATGGGTTGACCTGTGACGAAATTTCTGAAGCGGAAATCACTCCGCCAACTTCCCTCTTGCATGATTACCGGCATAATAGACTGCTGTACGAAGTCCAAATCTTCTGCCATGAAGAAGTCGGTAATGTGTTTGGTTCTGGCTTCCTCCACACTACTGAGTCCCACCAAATTCAGACCAGCCTGATTCACGAGTATAGGGCGACCATCCATTGAGGCGACGCCAATAAAGTCACGGCTGTTCTCGAGCGTTGTAGCGAGCAATTGCCGTTCTTCCTCTGCTTTTTTGCGATCGCGAATATCCCGCACAATAGTGGAGATAAACTCGACTTCGCCCGCTTCGTTTTTGTGAACGATCAAAACCTGGGAGACTGGAACTTCTTGCCCATCGCGTGACAAAAACAGGATTTCCCCAGCCCAGCTACCCTCTCGTAAGGCGGTTGGAAAGGCTTCGTTGTGGAATTTTGCCGTTGCCGAGGGAGCTAATAGAGAATCTATACTAAACGAAGAGCGTGCTTCTTCTGGGGACATCCCCAGCAATTTCTGTCCGGCTTTGTTGACGTAGACGCTATGCCCAGTTGCATCCGCAACTCCTACTAAGTCGGAAGTTGCTTCCAAAATTGCCGTCAGTCGTGCCTGCTTTTGTTCTGCCCGCTTGCGATCGCTAATTTCAATCACAATCCCACCAACACCAAAAACCAAGCCGTTTTCATCCAGCAAAGGATAGTAAGATGCTTGCCAATAGCGCAGGATGCCTGGTTGTTTCGGCGTTTCACCCACTAATTCATAGTCGAGAATGGGCTTGCCCGTATCCAGAATGCCTTGCAGAATTGGTTCCACAGTCGGAGCCAATTCTGGCA
The DNA here is from genome assembly GCA_022701275.1 of Microcoleus vaginatus PCC 9802. Taxonomy (NCBI): domain Bacteria; kingdom Bacillati; phylum Cyanobacteriota; class Cyanophyceae; order Oscillatoriales; family Microcoleaceae; genus Microcoleus; species Microcoleus vaginatus. The sequence continues at coordinate 695,136 of CP031740.1, read as the reverse complement.
GTACTTCACGCAGTGACCTACCAATATGGTCTGCCACACAAACGCCATTCATCTGGGCCAGAACTTCGTTAATTTGGACGTACCGGAGTTGGTGGTCAAAAATCAGCAGTCCGGCGTTAGCACCTGCAAAAAAAGCGTCGAATTGAGCCTGTCGCAATGCCTGTGCTGTTGTGCTCTCTTGCTGTGGTGGTTGGGTTTTCTCTGGTGGGAATTTGCTCATGTTAAATCGTGCATTTCAGCTATAATTCTAGAACTTCTGTCCCATTGCGCGATCGCAAGGTTTTCGTTTTCTCATATTTGGGTACTGAATAAAACGTTCAGTAGGGCGACCATTAGGTTTTCAATCGGCGATATATGTATCCCTGGCGACAATATTTCTGTTAATTCTTCGGATGTATCGCCAAGCAGTTCTGTTGCTCATCAATTCTATTCCTAATCAATCCTATGGGTAGAACATTGGTGACAACATAAGCTAGGGAAGCGTTTGTCAATCAGCAATTATGCTCAGCATTTACTCAGATTGGGGGTGGAGAACTTAGATTGGGGCGATCGAGGAATCATGGCGATCGCCCTATTTATGCCCAGTAACCCCCAAATCGCGAATTTTCCACTCCTCAACAAGCAGTATTTTCAGTAATTTTACTGATTGACAAATGCAATTAAGTTTTAATTTGTCTGCAAGGTCGCTAGAATGCCAAGTATTCTGGGAACGTTCTCAATTTTAGCTAGATCCGTTAAATTTTCAGTTAGATATTCTTAGATATACAGAATAGAGACGCAACTGGCACAGTGATAGCAATATCTCTCCTACCAGCTAAACTCATTGTAATACTAGGATATTTGAGTTGTCCACTTAAATAGGCATTGAATAATTCCTGCTTAAGTTTATAACGGAAACTCAATAACAAATCAGCGGAAAGTATGATAAAATCCCAGAGTGTTAACGTTGACTAAAGTTAGTAGAGGGTTGACCTCAATAATAGATGATTCCGCTAGTGCGAAAAAGTGGCACACTCACCGCAGGCCGGGGAAGACAATATATCCCAATATCCGAGAAATTGGCAAGACGGATAACGGCTTAGTCTGAATAACGACATATTTATGTAAGAAATTAAGTTTTTTACGAGCGTAAAAACACATTAATTTTTCGTAATAACGACTGTATGCCTTAATTTTTAGACGGGTAAGTAAAATTTTTTATTCCTTACTCCCATCTGCTTAAAAACTTAAAAAAACATTACTTTGTGGATTTAACTTGAATACAATACCCGAAGAATTATTGCTTAAAATTATCCAAGTTTTTACAGCGACCCTATTTAAAATAGGTGAAAACCCTGTATCGCTGCAGTCACTTGGGGAACTGATTGTATTGTTCATGGCTATCCTTGTCATAGCACGCTCTTTTACGAACTTTCTTAAGGAAAACTTGCTTGTCAAACTGGGAATTGACGAGGGGAACCGGGAAGCTATTGCAGTTATTATTGGGTATTTAATAGTAGCTTTGGGGGTGATAGTCGCCATCCAAAGCATCGGCTTCAACCTCGCTTCTTTTGCAGTAGTTGCGGGGGGGCTGGGAGTCGGAATTGGCTTTGGCATCCAAGATTTAACAACTAATTTTGTCAGCGGCTTAACGCTGCTTTTAGACAGACCCGTGAAAGTCGGAGACTTCGTGGAATTAGAAGGATTAATGGGAATCGTCAAAAAAATCTCCATTCGATCGACCATCCTCCAAACCACTGAGGACTCCAGCGTCATAGTTCCCAACAGCAACATGATTAGCAACAAAATTGTTAACTGGAGTTACGAAAACTCCCTACTCTGTCTGCGAGTTCCCGTAGAAGTAGCGGAGAATAGTAACCCGCTGTTAGTGACAGAAACTCTGTTAAATATTGCTTACGCGGAAGCGGGAGTTTTATACGAACCGAATCCGAAAGTATTGTTTGTCGAGTTTGGTGATGATAGTTTTAAATTTGAACTTTTAGTTTGGACGGATAGGCCGATTGAAAGAGAAGTAATTAAAAGTTCTTTGAATTTTGCCATTGAATACAATTTCCGCCAGCATAAAATCGACTTCCCCTTCAATAACAGAGAAATTTATTTGAAAAATCCCGAAGTTCTGTTGTCAATGTTCAACCCAAAAGAAACGGCAATTGACATCAGGAAGACTTCCTCTGAAAAAAAGCAAAAGATGCCTATTTTTGGAGAGGAAATGAAAAAGCTATCGTCCCTTAGCTGTTTGCTGCGAGAGGTGGAATACTTTGAAAATCTGACGGATCTTGAATTGCGGCAATTGATTGAAGTTGGATACCGGAAACGGCTGCGATCGCAAGAATATTTGTTTCATGAAAACGACCCGGGAGATGCTTTTTACATGATTCTTTCAGGTTCAGTAGAAGTTTTTGTACAAGCTATTGACAAACACCTGAATAACCTGGGTACGGGTCAGTTTTTTGGGGAACTTTCTTTGATGTTGGGAATCCCCAGAACTGCTTCAGTGAGAGCTTTGGAAGAAACAATTTTGTTTGCTATCAATAAAGAAGGTTTCCAAAAAGTTTTAACTGAACGACCTGATTTATCTGAACAGATTATTAAAGAAATAGTCAAACACAAAGAAGAACTAAGCGAAAGACAGCAATTATTGCGAGAAATGGAATTAGTAGATGCCGCAGAAGAGGAGGAAAATCCTGTAGAATGGGTGAGAAAACGGTTAAAAAATCTATTTAGTGTTTGAAATAATTTATATGACGCGATTTATTCACGATCGCTTTGCCAAAGAATTTCTGGAAGAATTGCTGTCCCCGATCGGAACGGTGAATATCGGCCGCGATGTCACTTCCGAAGTCCGAGAAATCGATGTTTATTTCACTCCCAGCACCGCAATTCCCGAATACTCAGAAACCCTGGGATTGTTGGGAAAAATGGCAAGCACAACTGCAATTTTTGAACCGTTTCGCAATCCGGCCAACGTCAGCGAAATTTGTAGCTGTCTGGGCAAGTTATTGGACGTGCGAGGTGAATTGGAGCGAAAATTTAGAAGAGAAAATACTCGCTATGATGACGCTCAGTTACCCAAACTGTGGATTTTGATGCCCACAGCATCGAAAGCATTGGTAGATAGCTTTAATGCGATACCAGACACAGAGAATTGGATGCAGGGAATTTATTTTTTGGGTGAATCTTTGCGAACTGCAATTGTGGCGATTCACCAGTTGCCAGAAACTCCAGAAACTCTGTGGTTGAGGATTTTGGGCAAAGGGGGAGTGCAGCAAAGGGCTATTTCCCAATTAAGCGCTTTAGCAACAGACGATCCGTTGCGAATTATCGCGCTAGAATTGCTGTATCGGTTACAGTCAACTTTAGTAACCGATGCGCCACAAGAATTAGAGCCAGAAGAGCGGGAGTTAATTATGGCCATTGCACCACTTTTTCAAGAACAAATACAAGCCGCACAGCAACAAGCTAGAGAAGAAGGACTAGAACAAGGACTAGAACAAGGACTAGAACAAGGATTAGAACGAGGACTAGAACAAGGACTAGAACGAGGCAGACAAGAACAACAGCGCTTAATCTTAGAAAACTTTCTGCAAGTCAGATTTGGAGAAGTAAGCCCCAAAATGACGGTTTTTCTCTCTCCAATATCCAAGTTGGCGGCGGCGGAATTTACAGTGCTGTTGCTGGCAATATCGATGCTGACAGTCGATGAAGCTGGGCGGGAACAAGCAGTGAAGTTGTTAGCTGAAAGTGCGTTGCAAATGCGATCGCCTGAATTGGGCGATCTTCTGCCTACAGCCGTTACTAATTTATTGGTCTTGCCTGTGGCAGAATTGACATTGTTTGTAGAACAATTGCCACAGTTATCGGCTGAGGAATTAAGGGACAGGTTAGGAAAAACACCTGACTAAAACCTGCGATCGCAGCCATAAAGGGATCTCACTCTTTATGGCTGCGATCGTTCTCAAATAAAATTCCTAAATTCTGTCGATCGCACTTAGGAATTGGACTGCGCGGATAAAATCAAGTGCAGCAGACCGTCGATCAGTCGATCGCGCTCCATTGGGATAATATCTTTGCCGTGCATCATATGCTGCGTTAATTGGAAATATACCAGCGATCCAATAAAAATCCGCGCCGTTGCCTCCGGATCTGGCAATTTTAACTCTGGATGCGATGCGAAATATTGAGTAAGCCGCTCAATACCCGGTTTAGCTAAGTTTTTCACAAAAGTCTGCGCTAGCTGGGGAAAACGCCCTGACTCCGCAATCACTAACCTCACAAAATTGAGGAATTCAGGTTCCTGCGTCACCTGCTCTAATAGAGTTGTGGCAACGAATCGCAGCGCTACGGCCGGTTCTTCATCCAGAACTGTAAAATGGACTTTTTTTTGCGCCAGCCGCTGTACCAAGGCAACGAATAATCCTTCTTTATCTGCAAAATAGCTGTAAACCGTGGCTTTGGAAACTCCTCCCGTCTTCGCTACCTTGTCCATACTCGTCCCCGCGTAGCCGTGGGTTAAAAATTCTTGCATCGCACCTTGCAGGATTTGCTCGGTTTTGTCACTTGCTGCGGCGCTGTCTGGTTCGCTGGGTTTTGTCCTGGCCATCGCTTGTCTTTGTAATTCTTGCTTCGGGTCTTGACATCATTATACTGAACGGTTTAGTATTTAATTTAGAACTAAACCGTTTAGTTTTATCAACCTAAATGATGAGGTGTGTCATGGTACACCGAGCAACAGCCGACGGCTTATCCTCAAATCCATCCCTAGTTAAACAACTCCTAGCTGTGGCAGCAGTAGCAACCCTGGCGGCAGGGGGAACCACAGGGTACACCATCTGGCGATCGCGCATACCCGATCCCAACGCAGTAGCAGCAGCAGCCGCCGTCGCAGCATCCCAATTAACCCGAGTTACAGCCTTGGGGCGACTCGAACCCAGAGGAGAAGTAATTAAAGTCTCCGCCTCCGGTGCGGCGGAAGGGAACCGGATCGATCGACTCTTAGTTAAAGAGGGAGACAGGGTGAAAACAGGTCAGGCGATCGCAATTTTGGACAGTCGCGATCGCCTGCAAGCCGCCCTCGAACAAGCTCAAGAACAAGTGCGCGTCGCCGAGGCAAACCTAGCGAAAGTCAAAGCTGGAGCCAAAAACGGCGAAATCCAAGCCCAAAAAGCGACTATTAGCCGTTTATCCGCCGATCGCAGCAACGAGATCGCAGCGCAACAGGCGATCGTTGCGCGCCTAGAAGTCGATCGCAGCACCGAAATCGCAGCGCAAGAAGCCACAATTGCTCGCATCAGGGCCGAACAGCAAGGGGAAATTCAAACCCAAAAAGCCGCAATTGCCCGCCTACAAGCCGAACTCCGCAACGCCAGAAGCGAGGATCAGCGGTACTCGCAACTGTATCAACAAGGAGCAATCTCTGCTTCCACCAGCGACAGCAAAAGCCTCGCCGCCGAAACAACTCAACAGCAACTCAACGAAGGAAAGGCAAAACTGAATCAAATTCAGCAATCCCGCCAACAGCAGATTAACGAAGCCCAAGCCAAACTCAACCAAATTCAGCAATCCCGCCAACAACAAATTAACGAAGCGCAAGCCAAACTCAGCCAAATTCAGGAATCTCGACAACAGCAGATTAATGAAGCCGTGGCAAATCTCGATCGCATCGCCGAAGTGCGTCCCGTTGACATAGCAGCAGCCGCCGCCGAAGTCAGTTCCGCCACTTCAGCAGCCAAAGGCGCCAAAGCCAATCTGGATCTAGCTTACATCCGTGCTCCCAGAGACGCCCAAGTCCTGAAAATTCACACGCATCCGGGGGAAAGGGTAGGAAACGACGGCATTGTCGAACTGGGACAAACTCGCGAGATGCTAGCTGTTGCGGAAATCTACGAAAGCGATGTGGACAAAGTACGCCTCGGACAAACCGCCAAAATTACTAGCGATGCTTTGACCGGCGAATTGCGCGGAACTGTCGAACATATTGGTTTGCAAGTGCAGCGGCAAAACATTGTTAACACCGATCCTTCTGCGAATATTGATGGTCGAATTGTGGAAGTAAAAGTGCGTTTGGATGCACCTTCCAGCCAGAAAGTAGCGGGATTAACCAATTTGCAAGTCAAAGTGGCGATCGGGGAAATTAAAGATTAAGAAGACTTAAACCGCAGGGTCGCTTTCTTCAATCCAAAATCCAACATCTAAAATCTAAAATCCTATGATTGGACTCATCCAACCCTTACAACAATTAAGACGCAGAACTCCCCTCGGATGGCTGCAACTGAGTCACGACAAAGGGCGAATGCTGGTTGCAGTAGCAGGAATTGCCTTTGCTGACGTTTTGATGTTCATGCAGTTAGGCTTTCAAAATGCGCTTTACACCAGCAATACGCGGCTGCATCAAGCCTTGCAAACAGACTTAGTTTTGATTCACCCCCAAGCGCGAAATTTGATTAATTTGTCTTCCTTCCCCAGGCGCAGATTGTATCAAGCAATGAACGTACCGGGCGTGAAATCAGCCGAGCCGCTTTACGTGAAAATTGCTAACTGGAAAAATCCCGAAACTCGGCGCGAAACGTCGCTGATGGTGGTCGGTTTCAATCCGAATCAGCCTGCGTTTGCGCTTCCAGAAGTTAACCAAAATTTGAGCGCGATTAAATTGCCGGATACCGTGCTGTTCGATCGAGCTTCTAGGGGAGATTACCAAGGAACGATCGCGCAAATCGATCGAGGAAAAGCCGTTAAAGCTGAGGTCGAGCGACGCACGATTAACGTCAGCGGTTTATTCACAGTTGGAGCATCTTTTGCCGCCGACGGTATTTTGATGACTAGCGATCAAAATTACCTGCGCCTGTTTCCCAGACAAAACGCCGCGAGTGTCAATGCCGGATTAATTCAACTGCAACCGGGTGCTGACCCCGTGGAAGTTCAACAAGTTTTGAAATCATATTTACCGCCAGATGTCAAGGTACTAACCAAACAAGAATTTATCGATTTTGAGAAAAACTATTGGGCTAAGAATACTGCGATCGGCTTTGTGTTTAATTTAGGCGTCGCGATGGGTTTTGTAGTTGGTGTCATTATTGTTTATCAAGTTCTCTCAACCGATGTCAGCGACCACATGGGAGAATACGCTACTTTCAAAGCGATGGGCTACCGCAATGTTTATTTACTCGGCATCGTCTTTGAAGAAGCTCTAATTCTTTCTGTCCTCGGCTTTTTGCCCGGAGTAGGAGTCTCTCTCGGACTCTACTCTTTAACTCGCACAGCTACAAATTTACCCCTTTATATGACGCTGCTTAGAGCATTTATAGTATTACTTTTGAACGTGATTATGTGCACTATTTCTGGAGCAATTGCCACTCGGAAACTGCAAGCAGCCGATCCCGCAGATATGTTTTAAGGGAAAATGAATCAGTTTATAAGACTCGGCGGTTGAAACCTTTGTACACAAACGAAGTCCGCTTCCCCAGACTAAAGAATAAAGGGGGTATTAAAGCCAGATTTTGTATATAGCAATCATAAATGAGTCGTAAATTTTTTACCCCACCCCAGCCCTCCCCTTATCAAGGGGAGGGAGTAAGAAATTTACAAATGATTGAGGATTGCTATAAAGTCCTGATTACAGACCTATTTTTGGTAATCATTCTCTTGTTTTTTCTCTGCATTGTCTGCGACAAAAGCTATTTATTCTTTAATCTAAAACCTCAAACCAAAAAGTTATGAACTCTACTACTCTCTACCCAACTACCAACCCATTACAGATTCCTGCACCTGTAGTTTCCGCGCACCAACTCGACCACTACTTCGGTCAAGGTCAACTGCGAAAACAGGTACTTTTTGACATTAATCTCGACGTTGAGGCAGGTGAAATCGTGCTGATGACGGGACCTTCTGGTTCTGGAAAAACCACGCTTTTAACTTTGATTGGCGGGCTGAGATCCGGTCAATCAGGAAGTCTCAAAATTCTCGGTCAAGAAATGTGCAAAGCTAGTGCAGACCAATTGGTAAAGGCGCGGCGCAAAATAGGCTATATTTTTCAGGCGCACAACTTGCACCGCAGTTTGACGGCGCTGCAAAACGTGCAGATGGGTTTGGAAGTTCACGGGAATTTGTCGCGTTCTCAAATGCGCGATCGCTCTGCAAAAATGCTAGAGTTAGTAGGACTGGAACAGCGAATTAACTATTATCCAGAGGATTTGTCGGGAGGACAGAAACAAAGAGTTGCGATCGCCCGGGCTTTGGTCAGTCAACCGCAAATTGTTTTGGCTGATGAACCCACAGCCGCCCTGGACAGCAAATCCGGTCGCGAAGTCGTGAATTTGATGCAGCAACTAGCCAAAGAACAGGGTTGTACTATTTTGTTAGTAACCCACGATAACCGAATTTTGGATATTGCCGATCGCATCCTTCACATGGAAGATGGAAAATTAGCCTAATTTTTAAATTTCCGAAGAATAGACATCACCCATAACTCCCTCATTTTCAATTTGGATGTTAAAATTGAATCCAAAATTGCCAAACCCCAATCTAAACTCGTCCTGGGACTGTTCACTAATTACTAACAACCAATCCTGGGCGGTCAATCCCCAAATTTTTCTGATACATGGCTTCGAGTGTGGGCATCGACGATTCCACAGAACCACCATAACGGCGAAAAGATGGCCAGATGTAAGCGAGTTTTCTCACTGCTGACTCTAATCGACCCGCTTCTATATCTTCTAAGGCACCTTTTTCTCGGATTAACTCTATAGCCATCAAATCTTGATTTTCTGGGCTGAAATCGCGGACGCCAAATTTTTTGGCAAATCTGTCCCACGTGGTGCTGAGAAACTGATATCGCCCCGCTGCATCGGAACAGAGTTTTTTGCGGTAACGACGACCGCACCTCATTTGTCTGGGATGATCTTGAAAACTGACAAATTTCGTGCCGGTGTACTGGGTGCGGTAGCCGTCGGGGCTAGCGGTTCCTTCGGCGGCGGCTATGGTGTCGAGAAAGGCTTTGACTCGACGTTCGCGGCCGATGCTATCGAGTCTGCTATTCTGTTTGGGCTCTGGTGAATTCAGGGTTGCAGTTTTGGGTGATCGATCGCGCTCGATGTTATTCTCTCCTTTGTCTAGGGAATCGAGGGCGGCAACTTCCTGCAGGCGTTTCGGGGCGGGCGAGCTTCCTGCCGAGAGCGATTGTCCCCACAGCAGTCTCGGCGTCATTCGACCTAAGAAAAAGCACAAACAGATTAAGAAACCCCAAGAGAGTTGAAAACGAAGGCGTTTGGAGCGATTCCGGCGCAGAACCGGCCACCGATGAAGGGGGAGTGTTGCGGGCAAAATTTTCGTTTGCTGGCCGAAGGCGAACAGCGATTTCAGCGCTACCAAGGTTTGCTTGTAAAAACGTGGTGGAAGTTTCCGAGCTCTCATCGCTGCGGCGAAAGTCTCGACATCTGTCAGAGTAACTTGTGCCAGCGGTTTGGCAACAAACACTCGAAAATGGTTAGCCGCCTGCCAGCTAAAGTGCCGGTTGCGGGGGGATTGGCGCTTTACCCACAGGCGAATTAGCTCCATGTCTGACATAGGGAGCAGGTGGCGTCCCAGATGTTTTGATGCGTACAAGAGTACCTCCTGATATCACTTCTAGTTGAAGGTTCCCAGCTATAACGGATGAGTGAAACAGGGATCAAGGGAAACTGGCTTCAACTATACTAAGTGATACTACTAAGCGCTCACCGGGTCAAGCTCAAGGGCCGATTGTTGGAGCAGTTGAGTGTAAAGTTGACCCAGTTGGGAGGCGATACCGTCCCAACTGAAATGGGTTTCGACGCGCTGGCGGCCTGTGTGTCCGAGTTGCTGGCACCATACTGAGTCAAGTAACAAGCGATCGATCGCATCGGCAAAGACTGCTTCATTTTTCGGCGGCGCGAGCAAACCTGTTTGTTGGGGAACTACAGTATATTTGAGCCCTCCCACGGCGGAGGCGATTACGGGCGTGCCGCAGGCCATGGCTTCAATGGCGACTAAACCGAAGGGTTCGTAGTGGCTGGGAACGACGCAGACATCGGCGGCGGCGTAGTAGCCGGGGAGAATGTCTCTGCTCAAGGCGCCGGGAAAACTGGTAATGTCGCTCAACCCGAGTTCTTCAACGATGCGGCCGATACGATCGCGCTCTTTGCCATCGCTTTCCCCGGCACGCCAACCGCCGCCAATTATGAGTTTTAAATCGCCTTTGGGCACCGCCGACCGACTGACGGCGCGGACTAAGGTTTCGATGCCCTTGCGGCGGTCGAAACGGCCGACGTACAACACGACTTTGGTTTCGGGGGCTATTCCCAAGTGGCGGCGGGCGGTCGCTCGGGCGATCGAGCCGAACCGTTCAGTGTCGGTACCGCAGGGAATGATGTCAATATTGCCTTTTGAGGAAACCAGAGACCTCATGTGTTCTTTTTCTTGGGGACTGGTAGCCACTACGCGATCGGCTGTTTCCAAAAGTGTTTTTTCGACTTGCAGCCTGGTTTTGGCAATCATCGGAATTGTCGAAACCGACTTGTATTTAATTGCTGCCAAAGAATGGTAAGTATGAACTTGCAGCAGAGGTTGTGATTTTTTCAACTCCATTCCCACCCAAGAAGACAGCCAGTAATTTGTGTGAACTAACGAATATTGAAAGCCTGACTCTAACTGAAACTTCTGAAATTCTTGAACAAAAATTGGTAAATATCCATAAAGTTCGTCGCGGGGAATAAATTCTTGTGGCCCTGCTACTAGCCGAATGGTCCGGCAATTCGGACTGTGCTGTACAATTCTTGCTTGTTGGCGATCGGATGAGCGGGTGAACATATCAACTTGCCACCCCTGTTTAGCCAGAGCTTCCCCTACTTGACGCACGTAAACATTTTGCCCGCCCGCTTCTTCTTTGCCAATTTCCACAGCGGGATCACCGTGTACCGATATGAGAGCGATGCGTTTTTTAGTTAATGAAATCATGATTTCTTACCAAAAATTAAAAATATTTCAGGAGAAGATTGAAAGTGCAATTGTGGCTGCTGCGCCGGGACGGGAATCTTCTAGCTAATTTGTATTAAAGTGAAAATGCGGGATCGGGAAATCATCCTGAAGGGATAAGTTGCAGAGAAAAATTGACAAACGACTTCCTTCTGCTGGCAGAGACGTGCAGCAGCTCAAACTCTAGATAATCTAAATAGAAATGAATGAGGGTGAAGGGAATTTCCCGGATTCTGGTCGGTGTAAAACTCGAACCTGCTTTCAGCTTGGTGTTCGAGATGCGAGGTCAGTCGAAGGTATAATTTTTACTTCTCTGGATAAATAGGTAGGGATTTGGAGAAAGCAGAAGTAGGTCGCCCCGAAGACAGAATGTTACAGGGTCAGAGAAAAAAAAGCAAAATTATTGCATTGAAAATTTTTCTTTCTTTCCCCCTTCCGCTTTCTGCGTTTTTCCCTCTTCCTTCTGCGTTCTGCTTCTTACTTCTTATCTCAAACTAGGAATTCTGGTTTAACCTCAAATTTCCCGTTTGTGTAATGTTAAGAGTTCTTCCGAGGTTTGCGTGCGGAGGATTCTCCGTTTTCGCTGTTGGGGATATTGTTTCGCGAACCTTGCATTCTGGAGCCGTATCTGTTAGCCCAAACTTGGGTAAACTCGGCACCTAAGAACAGAATTTGAGCGGAATAATTAATCCAAAGCAGGATAATCACGAACGAGCCCGCAGCACCGTAGGTAGAGGCGATACCGCTACCTCCGAGGTAAACTCCAATTAGGGATTTGCCGATCGTAAACAGCACTGAGGTGATGGCGGCGCCGATCCAAACATCATTCCAGGCAAGATGGACATCGGGCAAAAGTTTGTAAATTAAGGCAAAAAGCAGCGTAACTACGCCAAAGGAGATACCAAAGTCTACAATCTGCCAAATGCCAACTGGTAATTGCAGCCAGTTGTTCAACCAATAGCTAACGGCGGCTAAAATGGCACTAATTACTAAAGATACTAGCAGTAGAAAGCCTATGCCTAAAATCATGGCAAAAGACAATACGCGATCTTGGAGGAATCCCCAGATGCCTCGTCCGGGGGGCGGTGAAACATTCCAAATAGTATTAAGGGCTTCTTTGAGATTAGTAAACACGTTGGAAGCGCCCCACAAAAGTGTAGCGACGCCGACTAAAGTAGCAATCATTCCCGACTTGGGTTCGGAGGCTTTGAGGATGAGTTCTTGGACAGTTTGGGCGCCATCTTTGCCAATTAAACTTTGGAGTTGGGCGACGATTTGACCTTGGGCTGCCTCTGCACCAAAGACTAAACCGACGATCGCAATTACGATAATTAGCAGCGGGGCCAGGGAGAAGACTGTGTAATAGGCTAGGGCGGCGGCTAAGGTTGGGGCTTTATCTTCTTGCCATTCAGTAAAAGTTTGTTTGAGCAGCGATATGACTGTTTTTAAGTTCACGGTCTTTGGTTTCCTTATACTTATCGTCCAAGGGATTCTAATAGGTTAATAGTTTTTTAGCCTCGGCCACAAGATAGATTTATCGATTAGCAAATTCGGAAGATTACTTTTATGTCAGATTCCCACACAACTGTTAACAACACCGATGTAAAATCGTCCAAAAAAACAATTTCTTGGGCGAAAATGAGCGCATTAGTAGCGGTGGTCAATTTCTTGCTGGTGCTTTTCCATTTCAGTTACCTTCAGTTGCGCCCTGTTTATCAGAGCTATTTTCCGGGTTTAGTTAAAATTTATGACCCCATTAAAGGCATTGATTCGAGTTTAGCTAATCCAGAATATTTGACAAGCGCTGACCAGTTTTGGCGAATAGATACGTTTTTTATTGGTTTTTTTGGGGCGGAATTTTTGATTAAAAGTCTGTTCCATACCCGCCGCAAACCGGGGGTAACTTGGTTTGATTTTGTGCTGAGGCGCTGGTATGAGGTGTTTCTGGTGATACCGATTTGGCAGGGGTGGCGGATTCTGCCGGTATTGGTGCGACTGCACAAGTCGGGTTTGGTGAATCTCGATCGCGCAGTTGCTCAAGTTACCTACGAACCGGTGGCTTATTTAGCCAATACGATGTCGGAATACATGATGGTGCGGTTTATCAATCAAGCTAAAAGTTCGATCAAACAGGGCGACGCGGCGCAGATGTTGCTGGCGCAGCAGCCTTACCTTCACGTCAATCAGGACAATACGATCGAACAAATTACCAAGCGGATTTTGGATCTGACAATTTACAAAGTTTTGCCACAGGTGCAACCGGATTTGGAAGAATTGCTGCACCACAATTTGGAAACAACAATCAAACAGTCGGATTTCTATCAAATTGTGCAAAATTTCTCTCCGATTAACATTTTGCCGACCGAGATGACCGAACAGCTAGCAAATTATTTGGCTCAAACTGCTGTGGATGTGGTATCTACTACTTATGAAGACGATAAAGGTCGAAAAATTCTAGATAATTTCAGCCAAGAATTTAATCAAAGTTTGCGGCGGGAATTGCAAGATGAGAAAACTCTCGGGGAATTGCAGTCGCTGGTGTCGGATTTGTTAGAAGAAGTGAAGTTGAATTACATTCAAGGCGGGTTGAAGTCCGATCCGGTGCAGACTTTTACGGAAATTAACTCGCTCCGGGGAGTAAGGGAGAGTTGATACAGCAATGAGTTCCGGTGTTGTGAATTAGATTTTTTTTTAACTCACATCTTGCATCATTGTCAAGAACAGGCAAGATGCCTGTTCCACAATAAAATTCATCTTTTGTGGAACAGGCATCTTGCCTGTTCCTAAACAAGTAATTGAGAATGGTACAATATCTCAGTTAAAACGAACCGCGAAGACGCCAAGGGCGCGAAGGAAGAGAAGAGAAAGAGTTTACCAGTTCTACGGGTAAGGTGCGCCTACGAATAAGGGTAGTGGGGATATCCGAAATCTCGCGGAATAATCCTATCTGAATCCCAAGCTAAAATAAAAGAATTAACCTAAAACATCTATCATATTAGATATCTATCTTGAACAACCTTACTTGCCTAGAAATAGAAGTCGCTCAAACAATGCTGAGATTAGCAATGTTGCTGGGCTTAACACTTTTAATCGCCTTTTTTGTGGCGTCAGAACTAGCATTAGTATCAGCCGATCGCCATCAAATCCGCCAACTTGCTCACGTGGACGATCACCCAACCGCTAAAACCGCCGAACTCGTCCACCAAGCTCAAAACAACATACCGCATTACCTGTCTGTGACTCAAACTGGCACCACAGCAGGGAGTTTGCTGTTGGGTTGGTTGGGTGAGGGAGCGACTGTACACTGGATCGAACCGTGGCTCGACAAATTGCCTATAGGTCATTTGTCGGCTGTGCTGACTGCTCATTCGATCGCAGTTCCCGCAGCTTTTATCTTAGTAACTTACGTAGAAATAGTCTTAGGAGAACTCATTCCCAAAGTATTAGCAACCCACGCCCCAGAACGCACCGCTTTGCTGCTGATGCCAGCCCTCGAACTCTGCTCAAAATTACTCTGGCCGCTGCTAGCAATTCTCAACGGTACCGTGCGGCTGCTGACTGGTTGGATTACCAGTAAAGAGTCTCAACCGCTGCTGCCACCTTCCGAGGCCACTCTCCTTCAAAAAGATGCTCATTCGGCACTGATTTCTGGCCTATGGGAAGTGACAGCAGTTAACGAAAAACTCGGGTTACACCTGCCGACTGACCAAGCTTACCAAACAATCGCCGGATTCGTGATCCACAATTTAGGTAAAATGCCCAATCAAGGCGATCGGCTATTGTGGGGCGAGTTAGAAATAGAAGCTGCAAATATAGTAGAAGGCAGTTTAGAAACAGTGCTACTACGTCAGGTAACTCGCCCCTTATTTGAGCCACAACATCCAGAACTTGTGTTAAATTGAGCCTAAATCAGGCTTAAATACTTCCTCGATCTATGTGTGTGAGGTTGTAATTAGTCGCTCAGTGCGACAACCTACCAGAAATCTGCAAATTGCATAAAGCACAGTTTATGAGGTGGATATGCTAAAAACACTTTGGGCTACTGTTCGACAAGGGAAAATTGAACTGCTGGAGTTATCAGAATTACCCGAAGGGGCAAAAGTATTAGTAACAGTTTTACCTGATGAAGAAGCTGAGTTTTGGCTTCAAGCCAGTCAAACATCACTAGATACAGTTTGGGATAATACTGAGGATGATGTCTATGCCCAGCTACTCTAAAAATGACATAATTTTGGTTAGATATCCCTTTTCAGACTTGTCTAGTTCTAAGGTAAGACCAGCAATTGTTGTGAGTGCGCCGCACGTATCTCAAGACATTATGATTGTGCCATTGACAAGCAAAACTGCATCGTTACTGGAGGGTGAGTTCGTACTTGCTGAATGGTCAACAGCAGGGTTAAATGTGGCTACAGCAGTCAAGCGAGGTTTGTATACAGTGCATGAAAGCTTGGTTCTAACGACAATTGGCAAATTAGCGGATTGTGATGCGGAGCAACTTGAGCAATCTCTTCGAGGTTGGTTAGGGTTGTAGTGCAGCTATACAGTATAATATTTCATGTTTGTCGGGTTTCGCATAAGGAGGGCGATCGCTTATTATTTGATAATCTCAACCTCTATTGTGTTACTTGCGTAAGTCCTAAAGTAATCCATGTCGCACAAAAAGTTTGCGAAAAAAATCTTCTACAACTTGCTTCCCGGAATCTCCTTGTAGCTCGAAACCACCAAAACGATACACTTCATATCCGCTCAACTTTAATTCACGATCGGCTGCAACCATCTCAGCATAGAGGCGAGGACTTGCTGTGTCCTTATTGGCATAATGCTGCTTACCATCAACTTCAATAACCACGCGCTGTGAGCTAGGTAATAGTAAGAGAAAATCCATACGCTGTCGGGGTAGCACTTTCTGCCCATTGCGCTCACTAACTGTGTAGGGGTCATAGTGCAAATAAATTTGAGGGATTAAAGCTGGTGGGTCCTGCATCAATGGATAGATTCTTTGAAAATAGCTATTAAACAATAAACGTTCAGGCTCAGACTCAAGTGAGTCACATAATCGCTCATATAAAGCTTTCTTCGTTTCACTACTAATAGGATCTGTGTTAGTGAGCGCTGCCCACCATTGGACTAAATTAGACCAGGATAAACCTGATGATGGTACTGATTCTTCATAAACTAAGCAGTTTTTTTCATTTCGAGTAATCTGAATATCATTATTCACAGCATCAACCAAGACAATCTCTGGCTTATGCCCGTTTGAAGCAAATATCAAATTCTTAACTCGACTAGGTACACCTCCTTGTAGCATAGTAGCTTTATAAACTGGACAACCAGACATCTGCTCTGTTGCATTTAGTCGATATCCATCATGGACTAAGTATGAATTGATGATCTCAGCGTACTCCGCTTGAGTCTCAGAATGTCGAACAATAGGGTGTATTACCTGCTCTAGGAAATGTAAAAAACGCTGATCTGGTAATTGAAGAATATCAAGACACCTGAAGAATAAATAGTCTTCCTCCCAATCATTGTTATTTACCATGTGTTGCCAGATATCACCAGCAGCATTTTCAAATCGACTATCTGTAGAGGGCATTTCTGACAAGTTCCAAGTCAGGTTTAAAAAATCAAAAAGTTCAAGCCTACCATAGATGTTCTTTCCTAAGAGAGCTTCAATAATATTTCGTCTAGTTAGTTCAGTAATCCGCATAATTCTAGGGAATGAATTTACAAAATATTTTATTATAACAAGTATAAAAATCAGCTCTCTCTAAAAAAAAAATATACAATACTTGAAAAAGTCTGTTTTACGATTAGCATCCTTACTGTTTGAGCGCTGAGGAGTGCCGTTAATCCCGCCATCAACCATTGCATTTGGGGTGGCCAGTGGAGCCAACTGACGATACCCCAGAGGAGTAGAATTACCAGCGTTGCCTTGAGCAGGCGATCGCCATAAATACGGACATCATTACTCGATCGATAAGTGCTGGTTCGCACTGTAGTCGCTACACCCTTGCCACCGTTAATCATTAATTAGAGATATTTTACCAGTAAACCCGATACAAACAGCGGCGGGATCGCACTTTTTCAAGCAACAGCAAGCTCGATCGCCCTTGAATCCCATTTCGATATCTTGTCGGGCGAGCCGCTGCCCGCCCTACGCCAGATCCGTTTACTTCACCGCAAGCTCGATCGCACCCCCAACCAACTGCTCGTAATCCGCCAACAACCACGGAGGCAAACAAGTATTCGCATCCTGAACCCGCAACTGTCCTAGGCGACAATACAGCATGGCGGCCAACAAATTATTAACAGCTTTAGGCGTTCCAAACCCTTTACTCAACTCAGCAACCAACGAGTTAAAAAACTCGCGATCGCTCTCATGCAGTGGCTCGTTAATAAACCCGCTGCCCAGCATTGCTTTGTAACCCTTGCCAAAATCGCTCCGGTACAAAAGTTCCAGTTGTTCTCCGGAAACGCTCAGCCACAAATCGGCAATTTGCTTGCGAATATGCCGCAAATCTGCTATTACCAATTCAGCCGTAGGGTCTATTTCATAGAGATTGACGGCAGCAGTTAATTGATTGAGAAACTGCGGCAGATAATCTTGTTTGACAAGTGTTGGTTCTGTTGTCACAAATGCGCTTTCAAACACCTTTTCGTAATCTTCAAGCAACCACTCCGGCAACCGGGTGCGAGCATCGGGAACCCGCATTTTTCCCGGAACAAAATACAGCATTGCCCCCAGGAGAGCATTGATAGCTTGAGGCTGGACCAACCCTTGGCTAATTTCAGTCAATTTCTGCAAAAACTGCTGTTCGGCTTCAGTCATCGATTCTGCTTGCAAGCCGCAGCTAAGTATTGCTTGATATCCCTTGCGAACTTCTCCTCGGTAAAAACTTTCGAGTTTCTCTGAAGGAACAGTCAGCCAAAAATCAGCCATTTGTTTTCTGATTTGGCGGAGTTCCAAAACTACCGATTCGTCAGACGGATCGATGCGGTAAAGATTGACGCATCCTAACAGTTGATTCGCAAATTGTGGCGATTGAATGTATTGAGCTAGCAAGTCAGAAGTTGAATCAGACTTGACGGCGGCTTCAGTCTCAAAAACTTGTTCGTAATCCCCAATTAACCAGTGCGGCAAACGGTTGCGAGCGTCGGGAATTCGCATGGTTCCCGGCGGGAAATACAGCATCGCGGCAAGCAAGGCGTTGACAGCTTTGGGATGCACTAATCCTTTGCTAATCTGGGTTAATTGCTGCAAAAATATTTGTTCGCTTTCGATCATCGGTTGACGTTGGAAACCGCTCTTGAGCAGGATTTGATAGCTGTTACCTGAAGCGCTTTTGTAGGCGGTTTCGAGGTTTTCGGCGGGAACGTTCAGCCAAAAATCAGCGATTTGTTTGCGGATTTGACGGAGTTCGGATATTGCTGAGATGTTTGAAGAGTTTCTTTGGTAAAGGTTGACGGCATTCGAGAGAAGATCGCCGACATCTGCCTGCTTGGGAATGGTATCCTGTAAGCTGCGGGATGCTTCCAGGTGGCTGGTTTGCCATTTACCAAAGAGTTCTTGGAATAATTTGCCGATCGCCCCCGAGTATGCAACACTGTCAAAACAAGCCGGATTAGCTTGCATTTTTTGCTGAATTTCCTGGCGATAGCGTTGCCGAAGTTCAGGATTAGTGCCGAGAGTAACTGCTAGCTGAATGTAAGATGCTTCACTATTGGCAATTAAATCTGGCATAGAGAGCGATCGTACCACGGCCGCCCCCATTCTCGATCGCAAAGTATCGCCATCCCTAACCACCGTTGGAAGTCCCACCTCTAACGGATCTACAAGAGAAGTAGTCCCCGCATAGGGATAGGAATCCAAATAAACATCCCCCAACTTCAGAACTTCTTTAACATCCGCACGGTTAGGAAAACTCTTCAACACCCGCAAACGATTACTCTCAATGCCATACTTAGCAAAAACGGCTTTCATATTATTCACAAAAGCCCCTCCAGGATAATGATTAGTCCAGCTAGGACCGAAGGGCATTAAAAACAGCACCGAATTAGGAACAGCAGCCATAATTTTTGCCCATGTTTCCCTTAACTCCGGCACTAGCTTATACAAATTAGCACTCGAAATAAAGACAACCGATTCCTCGGAAATCCCGATACTATTTCTGGTGAAATTAATGTTAGGAGTGTAAGGTTCGAGGGTATAGCTAAAACAGCAGCCAGGCCCGTCAATAGTTGCTAATTGCTCGCGATAATGCTCCTGTCCTTCAGGTGCAGGTTCCATCAACTTACCAGCAATGTAATAGTCAATGTGTCGCATTCCTGTGGTAATGGGAGAATTAAAACAGGTAGTTTGTACCCGCGCCAATCGATGCAGCGCCAGTAAACTAATCGGATGAGTAACCGCAGTAATATTGGTAGCAATCAGCAGAATATCTAAGTCATCAGCGCGGATTGTCTGAACTTGAGTTGGCAATTCATTAGACAGTTTAACCAGTCTGTCAGCGCGACTCTGACAATACTGTTCTAGTTTATTGCCGTCGAGATTGAGAGCGTATAAAATAATTTCAAATTGCTCTCGATTCAGATATTCAAAAGCTGGCAAGGTAGCGAAAGTTTCCGTCATAGCCCCGAAATGTTTAGTCAGGACACCAAGGCGAATTTTCGGCCTGTTCGCAGGTCTAGCCGGAAAAATGCAATCAATCGCAGCGCCACGATTTTTCAAGGTATATTCAATAATATCTGCCCGCTTTGTGTATATATCCTTGAGATTTTCACTATTAAAGTACAGAGGAATAAAGTTAGCGCTTTGGGTGAAGAACGAGGCGATTTCCTGCCACACTTGTGAGTTTTGGTTCTTGAAGATATTGCTATGCAAATAACTGACCCATCCCTGGGCATATCGGCAATAATTGTCAGCCTCTCCTATTTCTTGAAAGAGACTAGGCGCCGCAAACATGAATTTGAGATACTGGTTGACAAACCAATTAGGTATAACTGCATTTTCATAGTTCAGCAGTAACTGATCTGCACGACGATATAGGGCGGCTGCTAGTAGGTAGTTAATATCTTTGGGATTTTTAACTCCCTGGGAGAGATGCGATGCTAGTCGATCGATAACAATCTTTTCGGCATCTGTCAGCGCTTCATCTTTGATGTTACTGTTTAGCAGTAGCTGATGCGCCTTACCAGCATCACCGCCATAGGCATTTGCCAGTTGTTCAGCAGGCAGATTCAGCCAATAATTGGCAAGTTGCTGCCGGGATTGGCGGAGGTTAGCGAGGTTTACTTCATTAGCTTGGTCTTTTTGATACTCTCCCACATATTGGGACAGCAAAGTTAAAAATTGTTCGGGTTTGTTAAATTCCACTAATTCATTAGCTATTAAATTCCCGTGTTGCTGCAAAATCTGCTGTGACCAACGCACTTCTTCGGGTTTATAAAGTTGAGAGTGGAGGTAAATAATTGTGGCTCTCATTAAGTCTAATTGTGGGCGATCGCTAGCCATTTTTTGGGTTCTGCTAGATCCGTCGCCGTGCTGCCTGTAATAGAGGTAAGGCTTAGGTAATCGATCGCCTAACCAGCCTTTTTCATAGGCAGAAACCCAAAATTCCCAATCTTCGCATCCCAGCTTCATCACTTTTTTTAAGCCACCTACTTGCTCGTAAATCTCCCTTCTAAATAGGGAAGTAGCAGGGGCTTGATTGTCTCTCAAAAACCGATTGGCATCAAAGTCACCGTGAACAACTAAATCGCAATTTGCTCCGAAGTGCTGCACATCTGTATAGACAAAACCAACCTTTGGTTTTGCTAATAAAATTTCCACGCACTCCTCGATAAATTTGGGATGAAGTTTATCATCAGCATCTAGGAATAAAATAAACTTTCCTGACGACTGCTGAACGCCAACATTTCTCGAATCAGCGGGTCCCGTGTTGGATTTATCTATGAGGCGAAGCGATTTTTGAGGATACAGTTTAATTAAATAATTGGCGAAGTTGCTGGTATCATCAGTGCTGCCATCATTGACAATTATGCACTCCCAGTTTGGATAAGTTTGACGGATAACACTTTCAACAGTTTCTCTCAGTAAAGTTGCGTGATTGTAGCAGGGAATGATTACGCTGACGAGTGTTTCTGCGGAGGTGCGGTAGGGCATGGCATTTAGCTGTGATGGAGAGATTGAAACAGGTAATGTAGTGGCTGGTTTTACACCTCGGCGGGTGATCCCATATTGCTCCCATATTTGCCGAGTTTCTTGCTGCGATATTGGCGATGAATGTTCCAAACCTTGTTGATTTTCGCAGTACAAGCCGAGAAGTTCTGGCAAGTGCACAATATTTTCGCTTTTGCCAATCCGCAGCCAAAATTCGTAATCGCCAGCCGCCGTAAATTCGGTTCGGAAATAGCCGTATTTTTCGTGCAGCGATTTTCTCCACATCGGCTGGGGACCAATAATGCAGCGCCGTTCGAGTTCGCTGTAGTCAAAGGCTGGCCAATTCCAGCACTTTTCTGCTGGGGTTTTTGCAAAAGTATCGTTAGCTGTGCTGGTGATTAATTGGTCAGCATAAACCAGACTTACTGGGGCATTTTCATCCAAGTATTGCGCCATGATTTCTAGGGCATCGGGGCGGTGTCTGTCATCGGTATTAGCATTAGTCATGTAAGCTCCGCGCGACATCTTAATGCCTCGATTCCAGGCTGCATATAATGTCTCGCGGTCCGAAGTGCGATCGTACACAATATTCGGATATTTCGCTTGAAATTCCCGCACAACAGACTGTTCATTTTCTTGGGAACCGCTGTCAATTACTATGATTTCGAGTTGGTCTTGTTTGTACAGCGTTTGCTCTACCAAGTCCTGCAAGCACCCGCGGATAAATTTTTCGGAATTGTAAGTAGAAACGATCGCAGATACTTTAAAAGCGGAGGGGACAGGCTGGGAGTTCTCAGCATTCCCGAATTCCCCCTGCAAGCCTGCATCAGTTGGCTGTTGAACGGAAGCATTCTCCGAATGTGCGCGCTCAGCTACTTGAACCAAAACTGAGCTAACAATTGCAGCCATTTTCGACCAGGAAAACTTCTTAGCTTGCTCTAACCCCGCCGCAATTAATGAGTTGCGGACAGCGGGCTTCTGTATTTCCCGCAAAGCATTGACAAGCCCAATAACATCATCCCCATTTACATAAACCGCTGCTTGTCCTGCTACTTCTGGAATCGAACCGTTTGGACAGGTGATGACTGGACAACCGCAAGCCATTGCCTCAAGGACTGGCAACCCAAAGCCTTCATATTTCGACGGATAAACTAACACTGAAGCACCAGAATAAGCAGCTCTCAGTTCCGTGTCGCTTAGTTGCAGCGTGTGGACAGTATTCCCAGAACAGTACAATTTCAACTCTGGTTCTAATACAGGTTTGCCACCTGCACAGACTATATCAAAGTCAAACTTGTTGGCAAGTTGAGAAAAGGCTTTGAAGAATAATATCCCGTTCTTGTAACCATGCCAGCCTACCCTTTCGCCTACCAAAAGAAAATAGGGCTTGGTAATGCTGTATTTTGACTTAAAGCCTGAAACTTCTTCTCTATCGGCTGGCGAAAAATTGGCATCAATGCCACAGTGCGCTACAGCGATAGAATTTGAAGAAATCTGCGGAAAAACCTTAATTAAATCGCGGGCTGTATTTTCCGAAATGGTGATGTAAGCAGAGGCGTGGCGGATACCGCAATGCTTTTCTCTCCACTCGGGATGACCAATATTTTGTCCCATCAACTCTGGAATCATGTCATAGGCCATGAATACCGATGGCGTTGACAAAGGCGTTGTATAATAAGTAGAAATAAATAAATCTGCTTTTTCTTCATCGCAGATTTGTTGGAGCATCGCGCGATCGCGCTCGGTATTACCGTAATCATAAACGGGAATAGTTCTATAACGGATACCAGAAATTTTGGGGGCTGTTCCGTTTCGATCTAAAATGATAATATTTTGAGCCAACTTCGTATTTGCCCATTCTTGCCAGAGGGATTTCCAAACGCGAGCAATGCCTGTATTATTATGTTGAAAAAATACACCATCAATGACAACAGTCGGAGATTTTTGACTAGGGTTAACACCAAGTGAAGGTAAAGCAGACACAGTTTTAAAGTGCCAATTTTTTGTACTAATATCTCGTTGTGCAAGGGGTTCTACTCCACAAGCGATCGCGCTATTGACTTGACTCTCATCCTTAACCCAATCAAAGTATTGACGCAATAAGACAGGAAAGTGAGTCTGTTGTTGCAGAGTCAACCATTGAGAAGTCGCATTTTTATAACCATAATATTGCTCTTTAAAGCGCAATTGATTCGGGGTAACGTAGGCAAAATGTTGGAAAACTAACCCCTCTTTTTCGGTTTCTTGATGTCGAAAAGGATTAACAAACGCGACATCACGCCATTTACCGTTAGGTAAGGGTTCCGCTAATCTGGGCGGTTCATGGGTTGCCCATACCATACCTGGTTTAAAACGCCAAGTGCGTAGCCATTCATATTGAGGATTATTTGCATAACAATTACGAGTGCTAATAACTAAATTTTCCCCAACAAAATACCAACACCAATAAAAAGCCGCGGTTTTTTCAGGATGTTCAATAAACATCTGTCGAGTTTGGCAAATCTGCTCAAAAGTCCAGAGTTCATCTACATCAATTTGCCACAATAAACACTCTTCAGAAATCCGGGCAATAGGAGCATTTATCATTTCTCGTTTCCCTTCCCAAAATTCGCCTTCTGGCTTACGATAAATGCTAATATTTTGGGGATAAAGACGAGCCAGTTCCTCTAAATATTCGGTAGTCCCATCCAGGCTGCGCCCGTCGCGATGAACATCATCAGAAATGTTACCGCCCAGAGTTACACTCCAAGCCGTATCATGTTTTAAATCTGCCACCCCCTCGACAATATGCCAGTGCCATCGAAAGGGTAATTTTTTCAAGACATCAATATGATAACGGATGAACGGTTCACCATTGAGAACGATGGTAAAGAAATGAAGGGGAAGTGATGGAAATGCAATATAATTTTCATAGAAAGCATTAGAGTTGACAACTGCTCGACCAATCGCACCCGTTTTTTCTATACAATGACACTCATAACCATTGGCCATGAGTAAATCAAAAGTTTCTTTGGCGGTGTGCTGCATTCCCTCTAACATTTTTTGAGATATTTCAAATTGAATAAACTCAATTGCTTTTCTTGCTAAAAGATTCAGGCAACCATTAAGAACATCACTTTCAGCTCCTTCTACATCGATTTTTAAGTAATCTATTTTCTCAATATTATGTTTTTGACAAAATGAATCAACTGTAATCGCGCTAACGGTTTCGCTTTTTACAATAGGTACATATTCCTGGGGATTTTCTGGATTTTCCATCTGCGGTCTGCCGATGCTGTTCCAAACCGAAAACTCATCAGGAAATTCATTAAATTCAATCAGTTTGTTCTCGGAAAATACTGCATTCTGAAACAGGAAAATATTCTGATTATTTTCTGTTCGTTGTTTGAGCCTATTAAAAGTAGTTGAAGTCGGCTCAAATGAATATACTTTTCCTTCAGCTCCGACTAAATTACTAAACAAAAGAGAATAGTTACCAATATTGGCTCCAATATCGAAAACAGTCATCCCTTGACGAACTAATCTTTGTACAAGCCGTTGTTCGATTTGTTCTTCATTAAACGCAAATTTTTCTTTCTGGAAAATGGCATAACCATTTCGCAGATGAAGATTATGCAATAAGAGTTTATAATTAGGATCTTTGAGAAGTTTATGGTAATTTTTATGGTTTTTAAAGGTATTAATATCATCTAGCAATATAAATTTAGCCCCATAGACTTCATCTAATTCCGCTTCCCCGGTAAATTCAGAACCATCTATTAAGACCACATCAAAAAAAAGGATTTTATTTTCTGATTTTATTTGCTTAATTCCTACCTGAGATACTCCAGAATCTTGAAGATATTTTAGGTCTTGTTTGAGCCAATCTAATACTCGTTCTATGGGGTATTGATTCAGTGCTGTTTGGTAAGAATTATAAAAATCAATAACTTCTTTTTCTTGAGCAAATTTATTCATTCCTACTGAGGAAACATTATAACATTTTACAAAACCATCGTTAGCATATCTCTTTTGTAATTCGGTAAATCTTGCCTGGGAGATTTCCATGCAAAAAAGTTGAGGATGATGGGGATTTTCTCTAATTCCTGTGACAAATGCTTCTGTACTTCCCTCGCCAGAAGATGACCCTATTTCTAAAATGGTTTGGATATCTTCTTCTTGGGCTATTTGTTTAATAGCCTGAGAAAATTGATCGTACTTAATTTCTGCGGGAATGATTTTATTAATTTCTGAAGTCATGATCCAATTTTCTCCTTAATTCATTGTGTTATTAATCTGGGAATGCGTTTTCTAAAAAAAACCCTGAAGTTAAATTTAGTTACGAAAGAAAGCCGATTTTTGAGATCCGACTATTGGGGTAAATGACGATTTTTGGTAAACACACTTGGTTTCTGGCTCAGTCCTACTTTACCTTACTTAACAGTTTAAGAGAACTTAGGCGTAACTACCAAAGAAACCGGGTTTTTCACTTTAATTAAAGACTCAAGTGCAGTATTTCCGTCAACAAACCCGGTTTCTGCATGGCTATTTAACCGAAAAAGGGATTAACGCGATCGCCACCAGTTTTGATAATCTTGACAAATTATGCCTTATAGTGTAAGAGGATACCCAAAAATTAGGACAACACCCGAATCTCCTGACGCCGCCCAGGGCAGTTCCGTTCCCGCGACCTCAGACCGCCACAGCATGGCCGGGATTCCTCACCACACAAAAACAAGTTACAATTACGTTAAGATTGATGAACATAAATAAAAATTCCCAAATCACAGGGACTAAAAATTAGGAGGATCGACCTCGGTGAATAAACGCTGGAGAAACGCTGGCCTGTACGCACTGCTGGCTATTGTAGTCATTGCCTTAGCAACGGCTTTTTTTGACAAACAGCCCCCAAGCCGCGAAGTTTGGAAGTACAGTCAATTCATTCAGGAAGTCGAAGGCAAGAGAGTAGACAAAATAAATATCAGTTCCGATCGCAGCAAAGCCTTGGTCACAGCCCAGGACGGCAACAAGGTACTCGTTAACCTGCCCAACGACCCCGAACTGATCAACATCCTGACCAAAAATAACGTAGATATTTCTGTTCTGCCCCAAAGCGACGAAGGCTTCTGGGTAAAAGCCCTCAGCAGCCTGTTCTTCCCGATTCTGCTTTTGGTCGGACTGTTTTTCCTGGTGCGGCGCGCGCAAAACGGGCCCGGCAACCAAGCCATGAACTTCGGCAAATCCAAAGCTAGAGTCCAAATGGAGCCACAAACTCAGGTGACTTTCGGCGACGTGGCCGGCATCGAACAAGCCAAGCTAGAGCTCGCAGAAGTCGTGGACTTCCTGAAAAATGCAGACCGCTTCACCGCAGTGGGAGCAAAAATCCCCAAAGGCGTGCTGCTGGTCGGCCCTCCCGGAACTGGCAAAACCCTGCTGGCAAAAGCAGTGGCTGGAGAAGCAGGCGTTCCCTTCTTCTCGATTTCCGGTTCAGAATTTGTGGAAATGTTCGTGGGTGTCGGTGCTTCCCGCGTCCGCGACTTGTTTGAACAAGCTAAATCGAACGCTCCTTGTATCGTATTTATCGATGAAATTGACGCCGTAGGCCGCCAGCGGGGCGCTGGTTTGGGCGGTGGTAACGACGAACGCGAACAAACCCTGAACCAGTTGCTGACCGAAATGGACGGCTTTGAGGGTAATACTGGCATCATTTTGATTGCTGCCACGAACCGCCCCGATGTGCTCGATGCGGCGCTGCTGCGTCCGGGTCGTTTTGACCGCCAAGTTGTGGTCGATCGCCCCGACTTCGGAGGCCGCCTAGAAATTCTCAACGTTCACGCCCGCGGCAAAACTTTGTCGAAAGACGTGGACTTGGAAAAAATCGCCCGCCGGACACCCGGTTTCACAGGTGCGGATTTGTCCAACCTACTCAACGAAGCAGCAATTTTAGCCGCCCGTCGCAACTTGACCGAAGTCTCGATGGATGAAGTCAACGATGCGATCGACCGCGTGCTCGCAGGCCCGGAAAAGAAAGACCGCGTGATGAGCGAAAAGCGCAAAACTTTGGTAGCTTACCACGAAGCCGGTCACGCTTTAGTCGGCGCGCTGATGCCCGATTATGACCCCGTGCAGAAAATTAGCATTATCCCCCGCGGCCGCGCTGGCGGTTTGACTTGGTTCACACCAAGCGAAGATCGGATGGATTCTGGCTTGTATTCTCGGTCTTACTTGCAAAATCAAATGGCCGTAGCTTTGGGCGGCCGCATTGCTGAAGAGATTGTCTTCGGCGAAGAAGAAGTAACAACCGGTGCGTCGAACGACTTGCAGCAAGTGGCAAGAGTAGCGCGCCAAATGGTGACTCGCTTCGGAATGAGCGATCGGCTAGGCCCTGTAGCTCTCGGTCGCCAACAAGGCAATATGTTCATGGGTCGCGATATCATGGCCGAACGCGATTTCTCGGAAGAAACCGCAGCGACGATCGACGATGAAGTGCGTTTGTTGGTAGAGCAAGCTTATCGTCGCGCTAAAGATGTACTCGTCGGCAACCGCCATGTCCTTAATGCTTTGGCAGATATGCTAGTTGAAAAGGAAACTGTGGATGCGGATGAATTGCAAAATTTGTTAGCTAATAGCGATGTGAAAATGGCGACTATCGCCTAATCAATTGTGGATTGGGGATTTTGGATATTGGATTTTCGAGGAAATCTAAAGTTTGAAATCAATAATTGGGGTGATTCTGGGAATGTCTGGAATCGCCCCGATTTTTTTATGAGTGCGATCGATTTTAGATTTTCAATTGGGGATTTTAGCTTGAATCTCAAGAATGACCAAGTAATCAGACATTCCACCTACCTTTTTCCTGAAGCTGGCGCTTAACTTCTTCCCAGGGAAATCTTCTTTCATCTTTTCTATATTCAATAATCCAACAGTCCTCAGCATCCTCCCAGAGTTCGTCTGGATACTGGAAGTCAAGCAGCACCGCGACTTTTTAGCCTTGAGAGTCCACTAAAAACTGAAAGTCTGTCGGTTCGTGGCATTCAGCCAGAACCTCAGCCAAAAATTCGCTGTGTTCTTTGAGGTCAACAATTGCAGCGGTTTTTTTGCCTAGATTTTCAGTTCAAAATTGAACGTGGAGCATATTGTAATTTGGCATATATCGAAGTTAGTAACCTGTATTAAAATTATATGCGAGTCAGAATGAGACCACTTCCCAATTCGGGAGCATTCCCAAATCTAAAATCTAAAATCTAACATTTCCAATTGTATGAATCAATGATACAAGTTCCCAATCCGGGAGCGTTCCCAATTCTAGAAGCTAAAATCTAAAATCTAAAATCTAAAATTGTATGAATCATCAATCTTGGTTGACACAACTAAAAAAACACCGTGCGATCGCAGTTATCCGCTCCTCCGAAAAAGAACTCGCTCGGCACATGGCATCATCGGTAGCAGCCGGAGGAATCCAGTTTATTGAAATTACTTGGAACACCCACAAAGCTGCTGAATTAATTGCGGAACTCCGGTCTGAATTCCCTACTTTTAGTATTGGCACCGGCACTTTATTAAACTTAGAAGAGTTGCAGCAAGCAATAGACTGTGGCGCTCAATTTCTGTTTACTCCGCACACCGATTTAACTATGATTAAAACAGCAGTTGATGCCGCAGTGCCGATCGTCCCCGGTGCTTTTTCTCCCACGGAAATTGTGAGCGCGTGGCAAGCAGGCGCTACCTGCGTTAAAGTGTTTCCGATATCGGCTTTGGGAGGCGCCGCCTACCTGAAAAGCCTGCAAGGCCCCCTGGGAAACATTCCTTTAATTCCCACTGGCGGGGTGACGCTGGAAAATGCGAAAGTATTTATTGACGCCGGGGCGATCGCCGTTGGTTTAGCCGGAGACTTATTTCCTAAACACTTAGTGGAAAATCGCGATTGGCGCGCGATCGCCCAAATTGCACGAGATCTTACCCAAAACTTAACAACTTGTTAAGCCCTGTTTCCCAATCCAACATTTCAAATCTACAATCTAAAATAGGACAAGCCAATCTAAAATCTAAAATCTAAAATCTAAAATAGTACGAGGTGTAAGAAATGAACAGCATTATCAACTCAACTTACTTCCGCCGCGTTGGAACTTTCTGTGCCGGCTGCGCCCTCACTTTTGCTACATTCTGCGGCGGTTCAATGACCGCATTTGCCAGCGAACAGCACAACATAATTGCCAATAAAATTATGTTGTTGCAGCAATCCAGCGAACGCTGGATTGAAATAGATTTGTCAAGACAAAGGTTAATAGCTTGGGAAGGAAATACACCCGTTTACGCGGTGGTTATTTCCAGCGGCAAATCATCGACTCCCACCCGCACGGGAACCTTTGCCGTTGAAACCAAACACCGCGTTACTAGAATGACTGGGCCGGACTACGACGTGCCGGACGTTCCCTATACAATGTATTACGACGGAGGCATGGCAATTCACGGCGCTTACTGGCACAATTTGTTTGGCAATCCCGTTACTCACGGCTGCACAAATGTAGCTGTTAATCACGCTAAATGGCTATTTGAATGGGCCTCGGTGGGAACACCCGTGGTGGTGCACAAATCTCAGGTTTAGGGCATTGGGAATTGGGCATTGGGCATTGGGCATAGTCAAACACTATTCCATCTGTTAGAACCCCGACTTCTTAAAGAAGTCGGGGTTCTGGGTATTATGTTTTTTTAGGCGTGCTTACTTAACTGATGCTTTTAAGCACAATCCCAATTGTATAAAACCTTACTAAAATCTAATTCTCTGAGTGCTGATTCATCAATAAAAAAGTTACCTACACCAGTGTCTCCCCACATTAGATCTACTGTATCATTGCCATCAGTATCCATTTGCAATAGAAGAATGTCTAGCTTTTGTTTGTGCTCAGGGTTACTACTATATTGTCTTACGTCCTCTTGTGTAAAATCAGGATAACCACCTATTTTATGACCAACGGACTGCGATATTTCTAGGTACTCATTCTCAATTTCATGGTTCATAAACAACTCGTGGATTTCCGAGCCTAAAAGTTCGGTAAATTGGTAGTCATTCGTACTAATCGGCGCATATTTTTTAGTAAATTGCAAGCCGCAACAGCCCTGAACAGGAAAATATTCTGGTTCCGGCACAAAATCATAATTGGTAATGATGTTTTCAACTTGGAAGTCTGGCTGAGGAAAATAGATTATTTTGAATTTTTGCTCAACTGCGGGATTATCTACATTGGCGTAATTGCCGAAATCTAAACCATATAGGTCATCGTCTGCTATATAAAACTGCAAAATTCCCCGATCGGGAAAACCATCTAAAGGCGGTATTTCATCAAAGTTGAGTTGCGCTAGCAAAAATAAATATTTACCGTCACAAGTTTTGGGATATTCAAAGCCTTTAGGTAAATAAGGTAATCCCCCAAATTTACTCTGCCACCAATTAACGTCATGATTATTCTGGGTTTGGATTTCGATGTAAGGTTTAATGGTAGCTTCGATTCTGTCGCGATACTTTTCTAGTTCTGGAGAGAGTGGACATTCTAGTTTGTAGTTCATCTGCTATTAACAATTTGTTATGAAGGCAATCCGTAGGGTGCGCCGGGCCGTGCACCTTACCTGTAAAGTCTATCCTTAACTTAACTGCACCACGGGTTTATCCTCTAACAATGTTTGATTTGTCAGCAAATCTTCCACGGTAATTCGCAAAAAGCGCTGTTGGTCAACGCGGAACAAAACTTTTATGCGATCGCTCCCCGGATACCCAGGCGGCGTCAAGCGAAAGCAAGCGTCTCCCTCGCTTTCGCTACTTATAGCGACGGACACGCTTGCACTGCAACTCGAACAATTATTTATGATTCCGATTCCAGCGGAAACGATATGACCTCTTCCTTTGATTAATGACTCACTGGACATCCTCCTGTCGTTAACCCTGTTAAGAAATTATTGGTGTCAAAGAAATGTTCTACAGACTCAATCTTTAAATCCTCTGTGACTTTAGCAATGCTAAGACCAATAATTTCAATAGTTTCTCCTGTCCCTTGATGATCTTTGTAAGCTCCCCTAAAAGTACCCCAGTGTCTCCACTTAAACACAACGTTAGGAGGCCCTGCAACGACTTCGACTAATTCCCAGAGAAAGCCATCGGGAAAAGCTGTGTGAAAGAGGTTGTAGGAGGATTGAAAGGTTTCATCAGAGGCGCGGTAGTGCTCTGAGTTTTCTAGAAAGAGATTATAGGTTCCCTGATCTACAACTTCTTGGGCTGTGTATTCTTTTCCTCCATTAGTGCTCATACGGAATTTATCCGTAACTACAGATATCCATTGTTGGGGATTGGTTTTGAAGGATGCTTCCATTTCAAATGTTCTCACCAAATTATAGGCGATCGCATTCAAAGACCCTTCGGCATGATTGTGTTTCTTTTCCTTTTCCAAGAAAGCATTAGTGCGAGAATAGTTGGGACGATTCCCGTCCCGCCATTCTACTCCCTCATCCTGTTTCAGAACTTCTTCTCTATCTTGCACCCAGAGGGGTAAGCCGGGAGTTGTACTCATACCTGTTAATCTCCTAGGATTTGGGTTAATAAAAATCTTGATACTACAATGAAAGACTGGCGGTTTTGAGGCGGGTGGATTTCAAATAACATACACGAAAATTGTCGCCATGTCAAGCCTCCGCAGACTTAAACTTAACTATCTGCATAGGTTGTCGTCTCCAATAGACATCTCCAAAAACTAACTGGTTCCTAGGAAGAGCCTGGGAAGCGATGTCCAGAGGAAGAGCCTCGCTTTCTGAGCCGGAAAATTCGAGGCTCTTCCTCCGGATCTGCATTCCTAGGAAGAGCCTGGGAACCAGTAAACCAGTAATTTCTTAGTCCCCCTCTGCTAGGACTAAAGTTTGACTCTATGCAGGGATTTCAAGAGCCGAATTATCTACCAAATTATCTAAAGTCTATCCTTAACTTAACTGCACCACGGGTTTATCCTCTAACAATGTTTGATTTGTCAGTAAATCTTCCACGGTAATTCGCAAAAAGCGCTGTTCATCAACGCGGAAGAAGATTTTGATGCGATCGCTTCCCGGATACCCAGGCGGCGTCAATTGAGCGATGCTGCGTGCTCCGTCTTTATCATTTAAGGGCTGTACCGATGTTTGACCCGCGAGTTGCCGAGTAATTAGCCTGTCCCCGTCAAAATATATCTCCGTGCCGCCAGTTTCCGCTCCCAATTCGCCGATAATTAATTCTATACTCGGCTGATTTTCTAAAGAAGCTCCCAAGACTAATTCTACCGGTTCGCTCATCGGATAGGACTGGCCGGATTTAATTAAACTGTGCCAACTGTGGCAATTTTCGCGGCGGTTCCAGTAGCGAATTCCGTAACTGTGATAGAGAAAATCTTTGATTTCTATGCCTTGACTCAGTTGCAGAGCACCTTGGGCGATCGCCTCAAAGGGTTTGTCGCAGCGAATTTTTGCCTGATCGAAATATTGCTGCACCCAACGCCCGACAGCGGGAATTTGTACAGTACCGCCAACTAGCAAAACTGCATCGATATCCCCAATTTCTAAGCCTTGACGCCGCGCTTGCTGCAATACTTGATTCATGCACTCGTCGAGTTTGTCAAAAAACTTATGTTCAGCGAGGATAGATTCAAAACGAGTTCGGTCTAATTCTAATTCGTAACTCTCAAAATTTTCGTCATCAAAATAAACCTCAACTGCCTGATTCACTAAAGACAACTGAATCTTTAACCGTTCTGCCAATCTCGTTGTAATCGGAGATTTTGCCAGCCCTTTTGTTTGAACAAAATAGTCAACCAGCCAATTATCAATATCAGAACCGCCTAAATTTTGTCCGGCTTTAGCCAAAACCCGGGCAACTTTTGTTTTTTGCGCTGAAGATTCAGCTAATAGCTTTTCGCCCCACTTCAGAATAAAACCGAGGGGCTTTTTGTCGGAGGAAGCGTCCAAACGCACCAAAGAAAGGTCTAGAGTTCCGCCGCCGAAATCAATGACTAACAGATTTTCGCGATCGGCCAAACCGTAACCCAAAGCTGCCGCCGTAGGTTCGTCCAACATCCGCACCTGTTCTACTTGCAGAGATTGTGACACTTTGCCCAACCAATGGCGGTAAGCTTCAAAACTATCTACCGGCACAGTAAAAATCAAAGAATCGATCGGCAAGGGAAGTTGGCGAATTGAGTTCACAATTTGGCTCAAATACCACTCACCTACTTGTTCAAAAGTAATAAGTTGCCCGTCAAGTTCCGGCACAAAACCCTGAACAGAAGTGCCAATTCCCCGCTTAAAATTGCGGAAAAACCGAGAATCTCCACTCAAATCCAGGCCTCTGTCGCGGACTTGCTGACCGAGTAAGGCTTTACTTTGAGCAGCGTCCTCAACGTAGAGTAAACTGGGAATTAGGGGCGGATTTTGAGCCGAGATTGCCGACAATCCCGGTAATTTCAAAGTTTCGGGCTGCTGGAGGACTTGATTCCAGCGAGCGACGACGGTGTTGCTAGTTCCAAAATCAATTGCGATCGCCATTCAGCCAAAATACACAGCTACGAGGGATTAAATCATATTATGGTATTTGGAGCCCCAAATGCAAATAGATATCAAATTATGCTTGGATAAATACTTTGTTGCAACCAAAACTGCTTTAGTGGCGGAGTCTTCCATTTTGTGCAACTGCATATTTTTCGTTGCAACAAATAAGCGCCACTTTTATAATAGTCACAAAAGTCATACCATTTTAGATTTTACCTTAAAAGCTTTGGAATAAGTGACTGCATAAGGGTTTGGAGTACGGGTCTACAGTTGCATTTTTTTAAAAAGTGGTATCACCTGTCCGCCGCCGCCAAGCTTTTACCTTTGATATCAATCCTATTTTCAAAGGAAGCGTGAAAAATGCTGGATATGGGCGATCGCAAATCAGCACTATTGGCTCTAACACTGCTTGTCCCTGCGGCTAGTATTGGTATCATAGCAGCCTTGTATATTGCCCCGGGAGGCTGGGGACAAACACTCTCAGTCTTTTGTCAACTTTGGTTGCTGGTTTTTCCGATCGCGTGGTCTGTTTTTGTCGATCGCAAAAAGCTGCGTTTATCCGTTCCCAAGCGCCAAGAATTGCTGGCTGGAGCTATTTGGGGAATATTCATGTTTGCGGTAATTCTGGGTATCTATAGCCTTTTTGGTCAGCACTGGATCGATCCTGTAGTTGCTAAAGAAAAATCGTACCAATTAGGTATTAGCACCCCTACTATTTACTTGATTGTAGAAGCATATTTTGTGCTAGTTAACTCGCTGATTGAAGAATTTACTTGGCGGTGGTTTGTCTGCAACAAGTGCCAGATTCTCATACCAGGCACAAAAGCAATATTTCTGAGTTCGCTATTTTTCACGCTCCACCACATTTTTGTAATAGCAGCTTACAGCGACTGGCAGGCTGTGATCTTAGGGGCCTTAGCTGTCTTCGCCGCCGGGATAATTTGGTCGCACTCTTATCTGACTTACGGTTCGCTTTGGTCGAGTTATATCAGCCACGCGATCGCAGATTTAGCCTTAGCAACTATTGGTTGGCAAATCCTCTTTAACTAGCTGCTGTTTCAGTGACTATCGTCGGCCATTCTACAGTAAAATTTGGCCCTTTTCCAAACTCGCTCTCCCGACGAATATCTCCCCCATCATCTGGAAGAATTTCTGGGCGATTGCCAGTCCCAAACCCGTACCGCCGTACCTGCGAGTAGTAGACTCGTCCGCTTGCGTAAAAGCTTGAAATACTCTCTCAATTTGCTCTGCCTTCATCCCAATTCCAGTATCGCTGACTTTGAAACTAATCCCTTCTTCACCAGCCGAAATATCCGATTCTGATTCTTTTTTCCTTTTTTCTCCTTCTCCCTTCGCTTCTCAACATAAAACATCCGATTCTGTCTGTTCCTCTCCCAGAGAAGTAAATTTTTATTCCGACTTCCCCCTTTCCTCTTCCTTATTCCTTCTAAAACGGCTTACTTATAAAGTAATTTTTCCAGATTTGGTAAATTGGCTGGCATTGCTCAGCAGGTTTAAAACACACTGATAAATCTTAGTAAGATTAGTATAAACCGGGTCGATAGCTGGCGCACACTTGACTGTCAAAAAATTGCCACTTTTGTCAATCAAAGGTTTAATAATAGTAGCCATGTCGTGGATTGTCGCCGAATCCTTCCACATTTATAAATAAAACTTTATTCTTATATATTCACTTTTATAAGTCTTAAAAATATTATTAATCAGAGATAGTACAGGTTAGATTTCCGTATTAATTTCTTGTAAAGTGTGAAGTAATTATTCACAATTTAGACCGCAGGCTTCTTCTTCTAACATTTAGCTGGAACCGATAATTGTATTCAGAGGCGTGCGGAGTTCGTGGCTCATATTGGCTCGAAATAAGCTTTTTACATTGCTAGCTTGTTCCGCTTTGTTGCGAACTTTTTCTGCTTCGTGATGTTGGGATTCCCAGCTAGAAAATAACTTTTGCAATTGCAAAGCATTTGATTCAAAGCTTGGGCTAACGTCCCCAATTCATCTGGGCGATAGATATTTACTCTCTGATTCCAGTCGCCGCCCGAAAGCAGTGCAGCAGCAACTGTCAAGTCCGCGATCGGCCGAACCAAACGGCTGGTTAATATCCACGTGAAACCGCCGGCTCCCAAGACGGCAAGGGCGGTAATAATAATTGCCAACTGCAAAAACAACTGTTTTTTTTCTAAAGCCTCGGCTTCTTCGTGCAAGATAATTACGCCCCGGTCACTGTCTAATTAATTCAGACATGAAAGCCATTTCACTACCCGCTCATCGCCGAAGAAAAATGCACCACTTTTGCCTGCTAATAGAGTTTTGACTTGCGGATATTTGCTGAGGTTTATTAGTTGCTTTCTAGCAAGTAAGTTTGGGTCGAGATGACCGATTAATTGACCTTTTTTTATCCCCCTAAAGCGAAGCTAAATTTCCAGGTCGGGACTGTTCCGAGCGAGGGACGGCGCTTAATAATATACCTATAATAGCTACTCCTTGAATTTTTTCCACTTGGTCGGCAGATTTATCTGTTGAATTTAATTGAGGTGTGTGAGAAAATTGTTGTTTAAAATTACTTGCTAGTTCGAGAAGCTACTTGGTTGTAAAATCGACGCTGCCACCAACCGGCAAGCCTAAATATTTTTTTGGAAATTGATCAACGGCGTCGGCGGTGGGGTTTCCGTAAATTCCCGTAATTTCGTTTTTGTAATACCCGAGTAGTTTGAGTTGCGGCTGCAATTGGTTGACTGAATTTCCTCGATCGCCCAAACTTAAAATAGCAAATTCCCGAATGGGTGTTGAGAAAATAACTGCGGGTTTTCCAGTTAAGGGATATGTCAAAGCTTCGCGGGTAATTTCCGTGCCAGCAACTCTACTTTTAAACCAATACCGATCGCTGCGGTTGATGTGATCGGGCGGCGTGCCGCTGCCGCGGGCGACAACGTACCTTTCTAAATTGTCAGCTTCGGCAAGCTATATATGGCTATAGCTGGGGTTGATACCAACTAGCAGCGACAAGGGTTTGCTGGCATTCCTGCTGATTGTACTGGGCTCTTGACTGATGCTCTGCAATAATCGAACGTTTATATCTTCCCACCGGAAGATGCTTTCCGTTAAGGCATTTGACTGTAATCCTAGGTTTTCTTTTGCTTGCGATCGCATAATTTTAGCTGCATAAAAACTGGCCAACATATCGCTACAAGCATCGGCGGCCCAACCCCCAAGAGCACACCGATTGTCATCCGCAATTACAAACTTAGGAAAAATGATGCTTTCATAACAGGAAATTTTTTGTACGCGAAATCGTTTGATACATATCACGAAGTTGCTGCTACTGCTTAGGAGTAAAGGTTTGCAGGGTATAGGTCGCTCACCCTTGAGTATTCCTTTGATCTTTATAGGGTCATGTGATAATTGGCTGCTGAAGTTTTTTACGGTAATTACTTAGAGAGGAATTGGGCAGGAACGCTACATATACTCTGTGCCGCAGTGCCAGTCTCTTTGGGAAATTTTTTCAGGAGCTCGCCTTTTATTAACAAATTTAAAACTCACCCAGCTAATTAAATGTATATCGGTGAAACTCTATGTTCTGTAGGACGATTGGGAAACCTATTTTTTCAAACAGTGGACGCATCAACCGGGTTTTTACACGAACCTACGACAAGTGATGGCGAGGGATACCGCTTGAAAAACAGGGTTTTTCGCCTCATTCGCACGTCCACGACGGTGATTCGCGCGATCGCGCCCCAGCAGGTATCTGAGAAAACCACCATGTCTGAATCTTGAAAAAATAGGATATTGTGTCAAGCAATACCGACAGCACAGTTACCAAAAAATCACTGCCCCTAATCGGTATTTATATCTGTTAGATCGAGGGGGCAATCAACATTATCAAGGTAAGAATTCTCCTCTTTAATCCCGTATAAAATTTTGCCAAAAGCGATATTAATCTACTGAATATTGTTGCTAATGTTACTTTTATCCTCCACCTTAAAAGTGGGCTAATATTCGGTTTACCGTACATCCTTGTTGGTTAGATAGTAAATGATGTTATCTTGACCAGAGAGTGTTGTCTAGCTTGGTGTTTTTCGCGAAAAAAGGTTTTATTTTATGAGGGATCTATCTTCAGGATGA
Organism: Microcoleus vaginatus PCC 9802; assembly: GCA_022701275.1. Lineage (NCBI taxonomy): Bacteria > Bacillati > Cyanobacteriota > Cyanophyceae > Oscillatoriales > Microcoleaceae > Microcoleus > Microcoleus vaginatus. The sequence goes on along the minus strand of CP031740.1, from coordinate 657,317 downwards.
AATTTCGGTTACCTGCACATTATCCCTATGGGAACTGTTCCGTGCTCGCATCCATCGTTATTATCATTGCAATGACAGCAAAGTTTTGGCAGATAGATACTGGGGTGTTGCGAACAGTCGGTCGGTTGAATTCTATGTAAACACCAGGAAAGCGGTAATTAATATTCACCCGCCCCTCTTTCCTTTTGCGCTCTAACATCAGCGCTGGTAACAGTGCCGAATGAGAGTCAACGTCTTCAGCGGGACTTAAAAATGAAAATCACCTTTGTTCTTCCTACTCTGTCTCTGACTGGTGGAATACGAGTAATATCTATTTTCGCAGAACTTTTGAGAAAGCGAGGACACTCCGTGTTCGTCATCTCTTTACCCCGTCCCCAGCCGAGTATGCGCCAGCAAGTCAAGTCGCTGCTGCGGGGAGGGGGTTGGATTTCCCCACCTGAAAACGAACCCTCATTTTTCGATAACTTAGGTGTAGAACACAAAATTATCGATCGCTACCGCCCCGTAGAAGACAAAGATGTACCTGACGCTGACGTAGTAGTTGCCACCTGGTGGGAAACAGCCGAGTGGGTAGCCAAACTCTCTCCTAGCAAAGGAGCAAAAGCTTATTTTATCCAGCACCACGAAATTTTTGACTATCTACCTCAAGGAAGAGTAGAAGCAACCTGGATGCTGCCCATGCACAAAATTACGATCTCTGAGTGGTTAGTTGAGCTAGCTCGGACTAAATATGGCGATCGCCAAGTTTCCTTAGCTCCTCCTACCGTGGACACCAAGCAATTTTACGCCTGTCCTCGCAACAAACAATCGGTTCCTACAGTTGGTCTAATGTACTCTACAGTCTACTGGAAAGGAACTGACATCGCCCTCAAAGCTTTTTCCCTAGCGGCCGAAAAGATCCCCAACCTGCGTTTGGTTGCCTTCAGTACAGGGGCCCCCTCCTCGGAATTGCCCCTACCGGCCAATGCCGAGTATGTAATTCAACCCGACCAAGACAAAATCAAAGACTATTACAGCAAATGCGATGCATGGCTGCTGGCGAGCCGCTCAGAAGGCTTCGGCTTGCCTATTATCGAAGCGATGGCGTGTCGCACTCCCGTCATCAGTACCCCAGCAGGCGCTGCTCCTGAAATTTTGAGCGGCGGTACAGGCATACTTGTAAGACCAGAAGATCCCGAAGAGATGGCAAAAGCCATAGAGTATATCTGTCAGTTGCCAAATTCCAAGTGGCAAGCCATGTCTGAAGCCGCCTATGCCAAGGTGAACAATTATACGTGGAAAGATGCCACGGATCATTTTGAAGCTGCATTGAAAGTTGCTATAGACAAATCTAAACAGCGCGACGTTAAGATAGTTTCGTTTTCTCCCTATGGAAAAATTCCGGTTTGCTAACTGCTGCAATTTGAAATTCGGCGCTACGGGCGTTTTCGGCGCCGGATTTCTGGGCAGAAACTCAATATCATTTGGTGGGGTGCGTCTGCCCCAACTAAAATCGCATCTGTCCTGTTTTTTACCCCGCAGTCTCGACACGAATTCTGACCGCACCGACGAGCGAATGCTGGTTATAAAGCGATCGGCCAAAATCTGAAGCAGAGTGCAACGGAGGTTTTAAGGCTGGCTCCGTTACAGGTTAAACTTGTCTAGTCCTCAAACATATCCCGATTTGTAATTGGGAAAAGTCCCTGACGACCAAGTAAGATCGGCTCGACTATCGAGTTACGATCGCCTCCAGCACAGATCCGCACCCCACAGAAAAGCCAAACAGAGGCTGGTAAGTGCCAACTTGCTTTAAGGAGGAGTTTTAACCAGTATCAATCTTCAGCATTTATTCATGAAAATTACTTTTGTCCTGCCTACCCTTAGTCTTACAGGTGGCATGAGGGTTTTATCTATATACACCGAACTTCTCCAAAAACGAGGACACAAAATATTTATCGTCTCTATGCCCCTGCCGCAACCGACTTTAATCGAACAATTGCGATCGCTGATGAGGGGTAGGGGCTGGCTGCCGGCTCCCAAAACACAAAAGTCTCATTTTGACAAGGTTGATGTCGAAAGCCGAGTTATCGAAACCAACCGTCCAATTACCGATTTGGACGTACCTGATGCCGATATTGTCATGGCTACTTGGTGGGAAACTGCTGAGTGGGTGGCAAAACTCTCTCCCAGCAAAGGAACGAAAGTATATTTTCTCCAACACTACGAGGCTTTTGACTACGTACCAAAAGGTCGGGTAGAGGCAACTTGGCGCCTGCCGATGCACAAAATCGCTGTGGCCCAGTGGCTGGCCGACATAGCTCGGAATGAATACGGCGATTTGTCTGTATCTCTCGTCCCTCCTACGGTGGACACCAAACAGTTTTACGACCCCCAGTCGCGAGCGAAGCAGCCGCGAGGCAAGCAATTAGTTCCCACAGTCGGGATGTACTATACTACAACTCCTTGGAAAGGCTGCGATATTGCCCTGAAAGCTTTCTCTATAGCTGCTAAAAAAATTCCTAACCTTCGTTTAGTTGCATTTGGTTCCGGCCACGATAATGCTTTTCCCCATTTGTTGCCTGAGGGTACTGAGTATAATAAGCAACCTACTCAAGATCAACTAAAAGAATTTTACAGCAAATGCGATGCTTGGCTGTTTTCCAGCAGATCCGAAGGCTTCGGCTTGCCAATTTTAGAAGCTATGGCTTGTGGCACTCCAGTCATCGGCACTCCTGCGGGTGCGGCTCCGGAACTACTTGCTGGCGGGGGTGGCATACTTGTCAAGCCAGAAGACCCAGAGGATATGGCAAAAGCGATCGAGCAGATTTGTCAGTTGTCTGATGCCGAATGGCGCGCAATGTCCGAGATTGCTTTGGAAACGGTGATAAATTATACTTGGGAGGATGCAACTAATCTCTTTGAGGCGGCACTCTACACTGCTTTGGAACGTCAGGCACAATTAACGAACAAGAGGTAAAATTGAGGCTGATTTAAAAGATTGGGGTTGGGCGATCGTTTAATCGAGAATTTTTATCGAGCAATTAGAGTTGTCTTTCTATAATTTTACTGCCAAAAAAGACTTATGGTTGCATTAATCCCACTTGCTATGTTCGGCTTTATTCCAGTCGTTTTTTACCTGTTTGTGAGGTTTCCGCCTCTGCGGGCGGTAATTATAAGTTTTGTTGCAGCGTGGCTGTTTTTGCCGCAAGCTTCCTATCCCATCCCCTCCTTGCCACCGTATACCAAGATCTCCGCAGCTTGCTACGGCATTTTGCTGGGGACTCTTATCTACGATACTGCGCGCCTCACCTCTTTTAAGCCCGGTTGGCTGGACGTGCCAATGGTAATTTACTGTTTGTGTCCAATTATTTCACAAGTTAGTAATGGCGGCAGCCCGATTTCTCCGACTGTGAACCAAATTGTTACTTGGGGTCTGCCTTATTTTTTAGGACGCTTGTATGTAGGTAGTTTAGAGGGGCTGCGACAATTGGCGATCGGGATTTTTGCAGGTGGGTTAGCCTACATTCCCTTTACTTTAGTTGAAGGGGTTAGGGGCCCAATTCTGCACCAAATGATTTACGGCGTCAATGCCTTTGAGGACTGGGGTCAAGCAAGGCGTTTGGGGGGGTGGAGACCCGTAGTATTTATGCAGCATGGTTTGATGGTGGGCCTGTGGATGATGACAGCCGCCTTAATTGCTGTTTGGCTCTGGCAAACAGGGACACTCAAAAAGTTTATGGGCCGTAACATCAAGCCTTTAGCAATTATATTAACTATCGCTTTTTTCTTGTGCCGTTCTACTGGCGCCTACAGTTTATTTGGAATGGCGTTGATCGTATTATTCTCTGCCAAGTTGTTTCGCACGTCTTTGCCCCTGCTCTTGATAATTGGATATATAGTGTTTTATCTGTACATAGCTGCAGCGGGCCAATTTTCGAGCAAAGACGTGATTGGATTCATCAATCAAATATTTGGCGAAGAACGAGCCGCATCTTTGAAGTTTAGATTTGACAATGAAGAGATATTGGGGGAAAAGGCGCGGCAAAGATTTATGTTTGGCTGGGGAGATTCCGGCGGCAACCGCGTGTATAACGACTACGGTCAAGATATCTCGGTCACCGACAGCTTATGGATTATTGCATTTGGCGTCAACGGTGCAGTCGGTTTAGTTAGTTTATTTTCTTCATTGTTACTTCCTGTTATCGTCTTTTGCGTGTTCAAGTATCCCGCCAGAACCTGGTCTAATCCCAAAGTAGCACCTGCTGCCACCCTGGGAGTAGCCTTAAGTATGTACGTGTTTGACTGTGTTTTGAATGCTATGACTAACCCGATTTTTGCGCTGATTGCTGGAGGAATATCAGGTCTGGTCTTAAAAGCTCCAGAAAGTCTTAAGGCAAAGAAAACGAGTTCGCCACCAAGAAGACAGTCGCTGGTTCACCAAAAATCAGGATGATTTTCGGGAATGCGATCGCTGCTTCACTTCAAGCTTGAAACTATCTTGCCTTCCCTGGAGACAAAAACTACAAAATATACCATTTTTGTATAAAATCAAGTTCGGAAGTGGTGAGATATTTTTCACTAGGTTAAAATTTTAATCTCATAAACTCTTTTTTACATTCATTTGCAGTGCTTCAAGTCTTAGCACTGGATGGCTTTTTTCTTAAAACTGTGTTGCGACTTGTAAACAAAAATGGGCTTTATACACTTTTTCTAAAACTAGCTGATTCTTTACATAATCTTTAAAAATCCTGACTAGACAGGTATGGTCTAGGAGGATATACTGAGAAAAGTAGGTTCACTGAAGCGCCCAAGTAGTGAAAACACGAAAGTCTATTGTGGGCTATAATAGTTTGAGTTGTAGTTTAATATAAACCGGGAAGGGCATCATAAATGAAAACAGTTAATTTATTGAATGTCTCGATAGATAACTTGTCAATCACAGAGTTGTTTGAAAAACTCGACGGCGAAGGTGGTGTCGTATTTACGCCCAATGTAGACCACTTGATTAAGTTGCAGTATGACCGCGACTTCTATGAAGCTTACAATACATCTACTTATAGAGTCTGCGACAGTCAAATATTGATGTATGCCTCCAAGTTTTTGGGTACTCCTCTCAAAGAGAAAATTTCTGGTTCGGATTTGTTTCCGGCATTTTATATGTATCACAAAGATAACGAGAAGATTAAAATATTTTTGCTAGGAGCTGCTGAAGGTATAGCTAAGAAAGCCCAAGAAAAAATTAACCAAAAAATTGGGAGACAAATAGTAGTTGAAGCACTTTCTCCTTCTTTTGGCTTTGAAAAAAATGAAGAAGAATGTGAAAAAATAATTGACGAGATAAATAAATCAGGAGCTACAGTTCTCGCCATAGGAGTGGGAGCGCCCAAGCAAGAGAAGTGGTTGGTTAAATACAGGAGCAAATTAACACACGTCAAAATATTCTTAGCCGTAGGTGCAACCATTGATTTTGAAGCTGGTTGCAAAGCAAGAGCTCCCAAATGGATGAGCGAAGTCGGCATAGAATGGGCGTACCGACTGTTAAGTGAACCGAGAAGGTTGTGGAAAAGATATTTGATTGAAGGTTTGCCTTTTTTCCGATTAATCTTAGAACAAAAATTGGGGTTTTATAAAATGCCTTTCATGGAGAGCAAAACCAGCAATCTAAAATGGGAAGGTGGCTCCTAAAAAGGGCAGCGACAAATCTCTAGCGTAAATTAAGCTGAGTATCAGAAAAAGTGCGTTTGACTTCCAGGTAAGACTGATCCCATCTGTGGATAGTCCGATCGCACTTTCTCTCCAAATAATTCATTTTTGCTTTCAAGTCCAGGTAAAATCGGAAAGAAACCTTTTGTGGAAAATCCTAATTAGGGATGCAACCGATGAATCTGCCTTCTTTCTTGTGGTTGTGGAAAATAGCGGCTTGGTCAATGGGTGTTTCCCTGTTGGCTTACCTGTTGCTGGCCGTTACTGGAACGTGGATGTTTGCCACTAGGAGTACCAAACAACCGCGCCCAAAATGGCTGCGTCCCTTTCATTTAGCCACTGGTGCGGGGATGGCGACTTTGGTAATTTTACTGCTGGGAATTGGTGTAGTCGGTACGCTAGGATACTACGGCAATTTGGGTCACTCGGCTCATTTACCGGCGGGGTTAGCTGTTGTGGCTTTGGTGTTGGTTTCTGTTGGAAGCGGGCTGCAAATTGGCCCTAAACATCCTTGGGCGCGCCCCCTGCATATCGGCACTAATTTGGCCTTGTTTGGGGGATTTGTGACTGTGTTGCTCACAGGATGGACGATAGTACAAAAGTATTTGCCGAAAGTTTGAAACCTGTCTATTTGACCTCAAACTATACCAAATGTGCCAGGGAAACCATATATTTAAGGTGCGCCACAGCGCACCCTAGGTTTAATTTTTTTGCCTGAGTCCGCTTTTTGTGATGAATTCTAAAATATGCTGCGCGGTAGTCTGTGGCTTTTCTAAGTGGGGAACGTGCCCGCAGTCGGGTATCCAAATTAGTTGAGAATTTGCGATCGCCCTTGCAAACTTTTCCGCATCCGCCGTCCCCAAAATCCGGTCTTGTTTTCCCCACAAAATCAGCGTCGGCTGCTGAATTTGCGATAATTTTTCCCCGAAACCTCCGTAACCGCCGCTTTTGGTAAACGCAATTAAAGCTTGATTCCAGTTGGGCATTTCCAAGTGCAAAGCAGCACAAGTTTGAGCGTCTTGAGAAGCCAAATTTTTATCGAAATAAGCATTGACGCTAATTCGCTGGCGAATTTTGGGATTGCGTAAAAATGAAGTTGCTAAATATCCTAAAGGAGGAATTAAAAACTTTCCCTTATTAGAACTGATGGCAAAACCTGCGCTATCTATTAACACTAATTGTTTCACAGCTTCGGGATAATTGAGAGTGAAGTCAATTGCGGCTGCACCTCCCATTGAAGCACCAACTAAGATTACAGGCTGCGAAATTAGCGTTTTCCAAAAATAGTAAAGGTGACTTTCAATTGCCCTCGCGCTGAATGCCAAACCTGCCGATCTTTCTGTAAAGCCAAAACCCAACAAATCAACCGCCCAAGTTTCATTTTCGGCAGCCAGCAGTGGCAACAGGCGGCGGAATTCAAACAAGGAACTGTCGAAGCCGTGAATTAGCAAAATTGGTGTGTTGCCGCTGCCTTGGCGCACGTAGGTTGTGGCAATTGGCCCAGGAGATAGGGGAGTTGTAATTGCCTGTCGTTGAATGCTTTGGGCTAAGGCAATTGAGGTAGATTCTGTGAGTTGTGCGATCGATTTTGGGAGAAAGCTTGCTGGCATAATTCTTGATAAATTGTGAATCGGTAGGGGCGGTGCCACTGTGTTCGCCCTAACATTTAAGTATATATGCTTGCTAGATCGCTATTTGAGGAGTTGGGGCGAGTCATTAAAATTCGATCAATACTCAGTATCCCTCAGCCCAGGCTTAGGTTTGTAGTGCGATCGCCAATATAGCAATTCTCAATTGCCAGCAATACAGTAAGGATACGGCGTCGTGCCGTGTCGCCACGGAATATCTGTATGCACTCCACAGGATAAGGTGTACCGCTGCGTGCGTACCCTCAAAAATGCAATAGAGGCGGGTTTTAGCCGGATTTCTCGATCTTCTCGATCGCAAAAATCCGTCTCCAACTCGCCCCCAATGACAACAGTTAACAATTAACTGACTAATTCTTCGCCCCAACGCCAACATACATAATCGACTGATCCTCATTAATTTTAATTTTAAACAACCCAGACTTTTTGTAATCCATATAGTTAGCTAGATTAGATGTTAGAGTTTGAGATACTTGTTTTAAAATACCCGCCGAAGGAAACACCTGCTTTCCGCGTGTAAAATTTTCCCAAAACCTGTGCATCTCGGCTAACATAGCGCCAATTTCGCCAAACATATCAAAACCTTTAATTTGAATATTGCCAAAACCAATATCCTGCATTACCACACATAGTTCCTCCGGGGTAATAAATTTTTCCCAATCGTGAACGCCCCGCCTAATCTCCTGCAAAATATTTTCCATCAGTCCAATCATCACAATTTGCGAGGAAAAAGTTCGGTTGATTGTATCAAAAAAGAACAGTCCCCCAGGCTTGAGAATCCTGTGAACCTCAGAAACAACTTTTTTGTAATCGGCCACGTGTTCCAAAACATCCACGCAGATTACAACATCAAAGGTATTGTCGTCGTAGGGCATATTTTCGGCAAAACCTTGCCTGTAGTCAATCTCAAAACCGTTGGTAACTGCGTGATTTTGAGCTGCTACAATACATTTCTCCGATCGATCTATTCCAGAAACAATAGCACCTCTCTCGGCCATAAACTCGCACGAAAAGCCGCCGCCGCATCCGACATCTAAGGTTTTCAGCCCTCGCCAATTAGTTGCGTGTCTGTCGAAAAACTCAAATCTGGGTTTGTTTAGATGGTATAATGCATAAATTTTAGCATTTTCGTCCCACCAATTATCGGCATTTTCATCATAAAATTCTAAATCATTTTTTACTTCTGTTTTCTGCACGATTTTCTCAGTCCTGATTAGTGGAAAATATAGAGGGCGATTGCACTTTTTCCTGATTTTATAGCAATGACTCTAACAAACCTGGTTTCTGTGACAAATCCCAGGTTTCGTGACGAGTGGGCAGGCAGACACCGGGTTTGTGAATCCGCGCGCGTAAGTTCTATTTTCTCGTTAGTTGTGAATCGCCACAGTTTTTTATTATAATATCTCTGGCATAAATTTCAACCCGATGGATCGCGTTTCTATTATCATCCCAGCCCTCAACGAAGCGACTTGTCTGGAACGCACCCTCCGCCAACTCAGCATTCTCAATCCTCCCGCTTGGGAAGTGTTGGTGGTAGACGGCGGCAGTCAAGACGACACAGCGGCGATCGCACTTTCCGCCGCCACCCGCGTTATTTCTAGCAGTATAGCCGGACGATCCCTGCAAATGAACTTAGGTGCTCAAGTCGCCACCGGTGAAATTCTGTGCTTTCTGCACGCCGATACTTTAGTTCCCGATGACCTTGTAGCAGTCATCCAGAAAACATTGTCCGATGCCGAAATTTCCGGCGGCGGATTTATCTCCCTTATGGCTGGTTCGCAGCAAACAAGATGGGGTTTTTCCCTCCACAATTACCTGAAAACTTATTACGCGCCGCTGTTATTTCGACCTCATTTATTTTTTCAAGGATTGCGCCTGCTGTTTGGCGACCAAGTTATTTTTTGTCGCCGTACCGATTTTTGGGAATGCGAGGGTTTCGATGCTGCGCTGCCAATTATGGAGGAAGCGGATTTGTGTCTGAAGTTAGTGCGACGGGGGAGACTTAAGTTAGTCAATCGGGTAGTAGAAAGTAGCGATCGTCGAGTTGCGAATTGGGGCGAGTTTAAAGCTATTGCGATCTATCTTTCGATTGGTTTTTTGTGGGGTTTTGGCGTTTCCCCAAGGTATCTCAAGCAGTTTTATGAAGACATCCGCTGAAACACAAAAGTTGATTAAATTCCCAAAATGTACTGCCTGTAATTTTTGGGCAAAACTTTTTCCAACAGGTAAATAATCGCCCAACAACCTAACAAAGTCCCCGTAACTAAAAAGCCGAGCTTCAACAGCGGATTTACCGGGTCAATAAACTTATAAAACACTAACAAGACATATTTCACTACTGTCGAATCCAGGATATATATAGGGAATGAGTAAGCAGCCAATATTTTGACTAACCCAGATACTCTACTGGGAAGTGCGATACTCTTAGAAAATGCGAGGATGGATAATACGAACAAAATTGCGTATCCTTGAGCAGATAGTTTAAAAAATGATCGGAGAAACCATGCCTCCGAATTAACTCCACTTTTTAGGTAATATTCCCAAATGCTAGCTAGATAAAAAAGGATCGTTGCCCCTAAAATTGGCATTTTTTTCCGTTCGAGAACGGGTTGAATTTTGTCATACGAGTCACCCAAAAATAGGCCAGTTGAAAATGGCAAAATCCAACTGAAAATCCATCGCTCCATCAAAGGTAGAGGTATGGATATGTATTGGAAAGCGGTTAAGTAGAAGAAGATTGTAAAAATTGTTTGAATTGTTAAGCCCAAAGCCAAAACTTTTCTGGGTTCTAAAAATCTTAATTTCACGAGAAGCCACCACCAGCCGTAGCATTGAACAATCACAACGATGAAGTAATAGGGAGGCATCACTGAACCCGTCAAGATATCTCTGAGTAATGAAAGTAAATCAAATTTTTGGATTTCTCCCAAATTATTTAAGATGTACAAAGCTACTGACCAAAACAGATAAGGGGGTATAATTTTTGACAGTCTTTTTTTGACTACCAGTGCGGGATTATTTTGATTTTCCCGTTTGTTGGTGAGAAAAAAACCACTCAACAGTAAAAATGCAGGTACGCAAAATAGTTGCAATGTATCGATCGCCACAAATAAAATTCTGCGATCACGAAATGTAAAGAACCCAGCATGAGTAATCACCACACTGACGATCGCTAAAGCTCTGAGCAAATCAAATTCAGCGAACCGATTAGAAACTTTTTGCATCGTAAAAATTAGATTGTAAAAATTGGAATCAAGTTAGGAATTTTTTGTCTGATACCAAATCCCGATTGGCTACCCCTTTTATCATTCGGCGGTTGAAACCGCTGCATAGAGTCAAACGAAGTCCGAGCCAAGGGGGACTAAGAGATAAAGGGGATCTTTAAGCCGGATTTGATATCAGCAGTACAATAGCATAAAAGGTTATATTGGCTCCTATCTCCCCAAACCTTATGTCGGCAAAAATAAGTCACCCAGTGCTGGGATTGAGGAATAAAGACTATAGAGACTATTGCGAAAAAAAATCTACCTAAATTAGGTAGACTTTTAGAAATATTCAAGCAAGGAGTTCACTGTCGGCTAACCGTTGTTGTGATGGATGTGCGACGCAGAAACACTATCCAACTGGTCGCGCCCGTTGCGGATCACGCGCAGCATATCGCTCAACTTATGTTCGATATTATCGAGCACTTGGTCGGCATAATCATCGGCTCCGTTTTGAATTTCCTCGCATTCAGCCATCGCCCTGACTCTCATCTCTTCCAATTCCTCTTGAGCCTGGTAGCGAATTTGTTCGACTTCCGCCAGCGTTGCCTGCTGAATTGCCTCGCAGTCGAGCAAAACTTGCTGGCGCAACTGATCTGCCTCTATCTTCGCCTGCTGGAGCAGGCCCATATCGTTTAAAATTTCTGCTGCTCTCTGTTCTGCTGCTTCTATCACTTCCTGAGCGTAAAGTTCCGCCTCTTGAAGCAAGTCGTCCTTGTGCCGGATGATCGTCTCGGCTTCCTGAAAGGCGATCGGCAAATTTAGCCTCACCAAGTCTAATTGATCGAGTAACTGTTCTTCATCCACCAGAGTGCGTCTGGTCAGGGGAATTCGCGGGCTGTCGAGAACAATTTCCTCAAGCCTGTTCAATTCCCGCTGGATGTCTACTCCTGCGGTTCGGGTGGGATCTCCGAAGGCGGCTGTGTTCTGAGGTGATTCGTTCTCAGTGCCGAGGCCGGTACTATCGGGTTCGATGCGAGTTGGTTCCTGCTGGCGTAACATTTGTAAATATCTAGGGCGACGTGTTTCGGAACAAGATGATCTACGGAGCCACCAAACTTGGCTATTTCTTTAACTACACTACTACTTAAAAAGCTGTACTCGTTAGAAGTTGCCAAAAAAACTGTTTCAATTTCACCCAGAAGGGTTTTATTGGTGTGGGCCATCTGGAGTTCCATTTCAAAATCTGTTAATACCCGGAGCCCCCGCAGCAGCACTTTGGCTTGTCGAATCTTAGCATAGTTTACTGTCAAACCCTCAAAACTGTCTACTTCTACATTTGGCAAGTGTTGGGTAGAGCGCAGGATCTGCTCGATCCGTTCCTCTACGGTGAACAGAGGGGTTTTGCTGGGGTTTCTGACTACCGTAACAATTACCCGGTCAAACAGTTTAGATCCCCGCTCGATAATGTCTGCGTGACCGAAGGTAATGGGGTCAAAGCTGCCTGGATAGATTGCAATCACGAGTTTGGCTCAACGGAGTGGGGGAGTGGAGGAGTGGGGGAATGGGAGAGTGGGTAGAGTGGGGCAGTGGGAGAGTGGGAGAGTGGCAAAGCCGGAGATGTGGAAAATCTTCCTTCTTCCTTCTTCCTTCTTCCCTCTTCCTTCTTCCTTCTTCCCTCTACTTTTTCATGGAATGAGCTTTGTAGAAAGTTTCGAGGCTTTGCTTGTCGCCCACAAACCGCCAGTGCCAAGGCTCGTAACTGACGCCTTGGCGATTGTTTTTGGGGAAGGACATTTCAAAGCTGAAGGCGACGGCGTTGGCTTCTAACCACTTGAATGCTTCGGTATTTTCAAAACTGGGGCTGAGGTTGTGTTCGGGGGCGCTGCCGTCGCCGATGTCGATCGCATAACCGGTGTGGTGTTCGCTGTAACCTGGTGGGGCGCTGACTTCGGCTCGCTTGCTGGCGTTTTGCCTGCGTTCGGCTTTCACGTCAAAAAATACGTGCTGTTGGTCTTGCAGGGAGCGAAAGCCGGATATGGGAGCGAAATAGATGCCTGATGCCGCTGCGGCGTTGGCCATTTCCTGATATTTTGCTGCTGCTGAGGTGCGGAGTTTGACGCTACCGTCGGGGGTGACGCTTACCAAGTCTTTTGCTGGTGCTTCTGGGTACGGCAAATGTCCCAGCAGGTTCTCTGGGGTTGCGGGGGCGGTGGCTTTGGGGTTGGTAGCTGGACTCGCGACCGATGCAGACGGCGAACTCACCGGTGCTGGGTTTTGTTGAGTTTGCTCTGCCTGACTGGTGGCTGGGAACAAGTTAAAGTTGAGGTGCAGCCAGATGCTGACCCCACAGGCTAATGCGGCCAACCCTAGCAGTTTCCAAATCAGCCCTTTTTTCTTGGACTGACTCTGCCCTGCTTCTAGGTATGGGTGGTCTCGCACTGCTTCTGGAATTTCGTCGGCGACAAGCTCCGAGGCTTGCGGGGGTTTTCTTGACAGACTAGCGTTATCCAAGCCAGCTCCACTCCTGCACTTCAATAAGGCTCAACGTTAAAAATTGTAGACCGATATGGGCGATCGAACAGCTACAATTGCCGCTGAGAATATATCATCTCTTTCTGACCTCGCCCCGTCCCATCCGCCAACTCTCGCATCTGTTGCTTGGGCCCACAGTCGATCGTCCCTGCGAGGTCGAACTGGTTGGCGCTGGTAGCGCTGGTTTATTTTAAGTGTAATTTGTTACTGTTTGACAAAATCCAACAATTTTTCGATCGAGACCTCAAACGTCCGGGCCAATTTTAGCAGAGCACCGATGTCAGCCATTGCCATACCGGGCGATCGGGCATAACTTTTCAGAGTGCTGTAGTGAACGCCCGATCGAGTGGCAACCTCTGTCAGAGTCCAACCGTTCTCGGCAGCCAACTCTCGAATCCACAACCTCACCAATCCCATGCTTGACCAAGGGCAAGTATTTACCTTTTTTCAGAATAACTTGCTCTTCTTCAAGCTGCAATACTCTCGTGGCTATTGATACTAAATCAAGTTCGGTTTCTGACCTAGTGCTCCCCTAAAATCAAAAAAACTTCAAAAGCCATGTTTGGGAAGTTGGCGCCTCATCAAATATTACCAACTTCCGCCAATTTACCACCACCAACAGAATCTTTCTCTTCCCCTTTATCCCGTTCATCAACCGCAACTGTTAACTTCAATCCCAGAGCATTCAGCCAACTTGCCAAAGCATAAATTGTCGCAATTCCATTCTGCGACAACAAAGGATCGAATTTTTCCAAATGCAATTTAGCATCTTCAGCAGACATATTTGGTTCGCCAAGAGCCTCAAATACATTGCTAAGTGCGAGTTCCAGCAAACCAGGTTCAGGCTCTTCGTCTTCCAAATGCGCTGTTAGATAAGCCGCAGCGTGTATTTTATCCTTGAGCGCTTCTATCAGATAGCCCTGGTAACTATCGCTCGTTGGCATTTTCGCGTTCTCCATATTCTTTCCAATACTCCTTAGCTTTGCGGATATCTTGTTCTTGAGTGCTTTTATCCCCACCGCACAGAAGAAGAACTATTGTTGACCCCAATTGTCCAAAGTACACGCGATACCCCGGCCCAAAATCAATTTTTAATTCGCAGACTCCTTCCCCAACAGACTTGCTGTTTCCTAAATTCCCTAAGCGAACTCGGTCAAGCCTTTGCTCAATTTTAACTACCGCATTCAAATCTCGCAGGGAACTAAGCCACTCTGCGAAAGGATTTCTACCGTCTGGGGTAATATAACGTCTAATTTCCCTCGGTTGTACTTCCATAAAGTCGATCGTACTTGCACCCTCATCATTAATACGGGCGATCGACCCAAATCAAACCTTCTTCACCATGGCTAACTCAAAATCACCGATCGAAAGGAACTCTGCCGTCAGGGCTAGTGTAATGCTCAATTTCTCTCGGTTGCGCTTCCATAATCTTGATTTTAGCGACGATCGCACTCCAATCTGGCAGCCGCCCGATCGCCCCTTGACTCCATGCGCTACAATATATTAAGAAATCTTTAGTTAGATCCGTTTAACGTTCCAGACGCATTATGAGTCTTCCCATTCGCAACGTCGCCATCATTGCTCACGTCGATCACGGCAAAACCACCCTTGTGGACGCTCTCCTCAGACAGTCCGGGATCTTCCGCGAAGGGGAAGAAATCCCAGATTGCGTCATGGACTCCAACGACATCGAGCGCGAGCGTGGCATTACCATCCTTTCCAAAAACACCGCCGTCAGGTACGGAGAAACCCTGATCAACATCGTCGATACCCCCGGACACGCGGACTTCGGCGGAGAAGTCGAACGAGTTCTCGGCATGGTTGACGGCTGTCTGCTGATCGTAGACGCCAACGAAGGCCCGATGCCGCAAACCCGGTTCGTGCTCAAAAAAGCCCTAGAAAAAGGACTGCGCCCGATCGTCTTTGTGAATAAGATCGATCGCGAGCGAGCCGACCCCCACAAAGCCGTCGATAAAGTTTTGGATCTGTTCCTCGAACTAGGTGCTGACGACGATCAGTGCGAATTTCCCTATCTCTTCGGTTCCGGCTTAAGCGGTTACGCTAAAAAACACCTCGAAGACGAAGGGCTAGATATGAAGCCCCTCTTTGAAGAAATCCTAGACCACGTACCACCCCCAGTCGGCGACCCCAACAAGCCACTACAACTGCAAGTAACCACCTTAGATTACTCAGAATACGTCGGTCGCATCGTCATCGGCCGCATCCACAACGGCACGATTAGAATCGGTCAACAAGCAGTCTTAATCACCGAAAGCGGCGCCATTGTCAAATCAAAAATTACCAAACTGATGGGCTTTGAAGGCCTGAAGCGGATTGATATCCCAGAATCTTCTGCTGGTAATCTTGTCGCCGTTGCCGGTTTTGCTGATGCGTATATTGGCGAGACAATTACCTGTCCCAACGACCCGCAAGCGCTGCCTTTAATCAAGGTAGACGAACCGACTTTGCAGATGACTTTCTCGGTGAACGATTCGCCGTTCTGCGGTCAAGAAGGAAGTTTGGTAACATCGCGTCAAATTCGCGATCGACTAATGCGAGAACTCCAAACCAACGTCGCCTTGCGCGTCGAAGAAACCGAATCTCCCGACAAATTCCTCGTATCAGGCCGTGGCGAACTCCACCTCGGAATCCTGATCGAAAATATGCGTCGCGAAGGATACGAATTCCAAGTATCTCAACCGCAAGTAATCTTCCGCGAAGTCGGCGGTCGTCCCTGCGAACCTTTTGAATGTTTGGTGTTAGACGTACCCGAAGAAGCAGTCGGCGGCTGCATCGAACGCCTCGGTCAGCGGAAAGCAGAAATGCAAGATATGCACGTCAGCAGCACCGGTCGCACCCAAATCGAATTTTCAGTCCCCGCTCGCGGTTTGATTGGATTCCGAGGCGAGTTCATGCGCTTGACTCGCGGTGCTGGAATTATGAACCACAGCTTCCTCGACTATCGCCCCCTCGGTGGAGAAATTATCGCCCGTCGCAACGGAGTCTTGATTTCCTTTGAAGAAGGAATTGCAACTACTTATTCACTGAAAAATGCTGAAGACCGTGGCGTATTTTTCATTACCCCTGGAACTAAGGTTTACAGAGGGATGATTATCGGAGAAAACAACCGAGATGAAGACATGGAGCTGAATATTTGCAAGTCGAAGCAGTTGACAAACCACCGCGCATCTGGCGGTGAAGAATTGGCGCAATTGCAAGCACCAGTCGATATGAGTTTGGAACGCGCTTTGGAGTACATCGGCCAGGATGAATTGGTGGAAGTAACACCGAAATCAATTCGCTTGCGGAAGGTTTCTAAGAAGTTGGTGAAACGCTAAAACAATTTGAGGGCTGGCAATTTTGCCAGCCCTTAGTGTCAACTTCAAACTACTGTATTTAAAGACAATATTAATCATTTTAACGCAATCAAAAATAGGTAAAAACGATGTCAACAGTTTATCGTTTATAGTTATTTCAAATAAAAATGAGACACTAAGTTGCACAATAAGCGCGAATAATCTCATCAAGAGATGTGGCAGAATGCGAATACATTATAGCTCTCTTTAATGCACTAAAATCATGCTCAATATCATTTAAGTCAGGAGAGTATTTTGGTAAAAAAAGTATCTGATGGCCTGCTTCCTCCACCAGCAGTCTAATTGCTGTCTTACGATGAATCGGTGCATTATCCATGATTAATATTGATGGTATTGTTAAAGATGGCAATAAATATAAAGCTAACCACCCTTCAAAACTTTCTGCATTCAAGCTCCCTGTAAAGACCATAGGTGCAATCAAGTCCTTGTTTCCTTTTCTTCTTCCTGCTACTAAATTTTCTCTCTTTCCGCGTTTTCCTTGTCTATCCCCATATACTTTTTTTCCTTTTTTTGACCACGCATAAACACAAGCATGAAACTCTTCAAACCCTGACTCATCAATAAATACAAGGCTTTTACTCCCATGAGCTTTAATTAAATTTCTCAGTGTTTGGTAGTATTGTATTCTTTCTTCTCTATTCCTTTCTCTATAACGATATTCTTTTTTTTTCTCGTAATTTTCATTTTCTTTAAGGCATAGCATATGGCACTCGCTCTCACCCCGAATTTCCTTGCTCTTTCTATTAATCTTGCTTCGGGATTTTCTTCTACATCTTTTCTGAGCGCTTCCCAGTCTATCTTTCGCTCACGGTGTTCTACCTTAGTGGCTCGAAGGTCTTCCCTCCCTAGCCATCTGTATATTGTTGCTCTTCCTACTTTAAACAGGGCGGCGGCTTTAGTTATACCCCCTCCATTTTCCACATAATCCACTACTCTTTTTCTTAAATCTAGACTGTATGCCATTTTTCGGCTCCGAGTTAACAATTTTTCTTGATTTTACATCATCTTGCATTTGTCTCAGATTTATTTGAAATGACTATAAAAGCCAGCGAACTAGATCGTAAATTTTTAGAACAAATCAAAGCGATTTTTGGAGATAAAGAGATTGAAATAATTGTCTCAGAATGCGATGAAACCGAATATCTTTTGAAATCGGAAATCAATAAAAACAAACTGTTGAAAGCTATTGAAAATGTTAAAGACAGACAAAATTTAGTTGAAGTCGATTTACAGGATTTGTAATGAGTAGAAGAATTATTTTTGAATCTTCTGCTTTTGCAGATTTTTTTTAATGAATGGGCAAAATTAGACAAAAAGATTTATCGCAAAATTGTAGAATTGATTAAAGATATAGATCGCTCGCCCTTTGAAGGATTGGGCAAACCTGAACCTCTGAAATACGAGTTAAGTGGTTTTTGGTCGAGGCGCATT
Organism: Microcoleus vaginatus PCC 9802; assembly: GCA_022701275.1. Taxonomy (NCBI): domain Bacteria; kingdom Bacillati; phylum Cyanobacteriota; class Cyanophyceae; order Oscillatoriales; family Microcoleaceae; genus Microcoleus; species Microcoleus vaginatus. The sequence goes on along the minus strand of CP031740.1, from coordinate 639,443 downwards.
GATAACGAACATCGTTTGGTTTACCAAGTTACAGATGAAGAAATTGCGATCGCAGCTTGTAAGAATCATTACAGTGAATGAAGCTTTAAGCAATGTACCTATCGCTCTTTTTCTCCCTTTACTAAAGGCGATCGCTCTCAATCTTCTTGCTGAAGTCCTTCTATTATATCAAGTAACTTTTGGTAATTTTCTTCTTTTCCCTGGACACGATATAAATTTTTAGCATTGTGAAAATCGACATTTGCTTTTTGGGAATCGCCCAGTTCATAGTGGACAATACCTCGGTTTTGATAAGCTTCAGCAAAGTCTCGTTTAAGCTCAATTGCCTTGGTGAAATCCTCAAGCGCTTTCTCTTTGTTCCCCAAACGAGAGTGAATAACTCCCAGGTAGTAGAATGTTTTAGGATTATTAGGATTCAGCCGAGCTGCTTGGGTGTAATCATCAAGCGCTTTTGGCATATCGCCTAATTTCAAGAAGTAGACATCACCTCGATTATTCCAAGCAAGGGCATCATGAGCATTTAGTTCAATTGCTTGGGTAAAATCTTTAAGTGCCCCTTGCAGATCGCCCAGGCGTAAACGAGCAAAACCTCGGTTATTGTAGGCTTGAGCATCGCCAGCATTTAGTTGAGTTGCTCGGGTGTGATCGGCCTGCGCTCCTCGGTAATCATCTGAGTTATAAGAAATAATACCCAGGTTGTTGTGATAAACTGCACGATCAGGATTGAGCAATATCGCCTTTGTGTAATCCTCAATTGCTCCGGCATCGTCTCCTAGTTCATGGCGAACACTAGCCCGGTTATTGTAGGCATCTGCATAATCAGGATTGAGCTTAATTGCTCGATCGAAATTTTCAAGTGCTCCCTCAAAATCTCCTTCCTCAGCCTTTTTTATTCCCAGTTTATTGAAATCCTCAGCACAGAGAGGAGAGTTAGATCGCACCCTCTCCAACAGATCATCAATATCACTCTCCGAAACAGAAGGTGTAATCTCAGGCTTATTTTCAACTGAGTTAGATGACCGGGTTTTGTATCCTGCTTGCTCAAGCCAAGCAAGGATACATCTCCAGTTGTTTAGCCTGATGTCTACTTTTCCCTGAGTAAGCTGTTTGACATACCGATACACAGTCTCACTTAGGTCGGCTGTCAATCCTCTCTCTTCCCTGTGAAGCTTTTTAGCTATGTCACTAGGACTACAATCACAAAGCAATCCACGTAAATGCAGCTTCTCGACTTCTGTAAGTTCCCGCTTATGCGGTGCTACTTTTTGCTTGGCATCTGCCAAATCTTTGTACAACCTTTCTAAATCCCAGTCATTAGCAGCTAGGATGAATTGTTCTTCGGGTGAATTCTGTGCCATTTCTAGGGTGTTATTCAGTTCCTAACAAACAATCCTAACAAACTTCCTAACACTTGTTTGGTAGCTGCCAGAGAAAGTTCCTAACACTTGTTTGGTAGCTGCCAGAGAAAGTTCTGCGAAGCTAAGGATGTAGTGATTCACTACTCAAAAGTTAGCTGACGAAATTAATCATGTACAACAACAATCAGCACAACGAAGCCGAATTCTCCCAGCCACTACCCCCGCTTTCCCAAAAACAGGAATACGACTTCCAAACTCAAAAGAAAGTAGGAAAGACAGGAGAGGCGATCGTAGACAAGTGGTTGCAGATTCATGGCTATCGCATTGAGGATGTCTCAGATTTGCCACAGTATCAGAAAGCAGGTATTGACCGCGTACTAATTCGCCCAAACGGTTCAACCGCAACTGCTGAGTACAAGACTGATTTAAAAGCCAAGCAAACTGGAAACTTGTTTTTTGAAGCTTTTGACGATCGCAACCGTCCCTGTTGGGGATGGACTTCGCAAGCCGATCTCTGGATATTTTTCATTCCTCAACAGGAGATATTGGTCGTCGAACCGGGTAAATTCAGGTTGTTAGTTTCGCAACAACAGCCAGAACTCGCGCAGAAAGTAGTACCAAATCGAGGCTACAGTGTAACTGGATTACCTGTTCCATTAGTAAAGGTGCGGAATATTGCTAGTCACGTTTTCAAGTTTCCTGACGTTCTTTTCTAAAAAGAGACTCGCTGTTAATCTGGCGATCGCCTTGAGTAGGCGATCGCCATTATTCGAGTAATAATACTTAGCAAACGCTAATTGGGCGATCGTTATGTTTTAATTTATATTTGAGCAAAATCCAAACAAAGCCAGCCATGAGTCCTAAATCAATAGCCGTAATCAACTTCAAAGGCGGTGTCGGAAAGACTACCGTCACTTGGAGTCTGGGAAATATTATATCCCAAGGAACAGACTTAGAAGTCTTGATGTTAGACTTAGATCCGCAAATGTCGCTCACAGAGGCGATCGGGCTTAACGAAAATACAGGTCATTTAGATGACAAATTTGGTAAGTGGTACGAAAAATCTCTCAAGCATAGACTTACAATTTACGACGCTCTAGAAGTCTTTAAAAAAGCCGGACAGAATTTTAAATTTCCCGTTGGTTTCGAGACCATTTATCAGATTGACGAACAGTTGCATTTTGTCCCTTCAGTTGAAGAATTGTATTGGTTGGATATCGATGGCTTTGAGGGAAAAAGTGTTAAAGACTTCATCCGCAGATTTATAGGCAAAATCGCCAACTCTGCCAATCTCCCCAAATACGATTTGATGCTTTTTGACTGTTCGCCTTCCTTCAGTCTCCTCACCTACAGCGTACTCTCTTGCTGCGACTTAATATTGATTCCCGTCAATCCCGATTATTTTGGTTCGAGGGGATTGAGTTTAGTTTTAAATTCGCTCCAGAAACGGATTGAGCCTTATCCGTTTCCCAAGATAGCAGTCTTTATGAATAAAGCTAAAACCTATGGAGGATTGCTGACAAATGAAGTTCAGTTTTACATGAGAGAAGTAAAGAGACTTTGCGATGAGATCTCAAAAGACAATAATATAGAAGTTAGATTTTTAGAATCGACGATTCGCGAAAGCGTCGGGCTAAAACGGGCGATTAATGAGGGAGAACTGCCGCGAGAATTAGTTAAAGAATTTGAAAAACTATGGCGCGAGTGTGAGGAGTATCTCAAATGAGTAAAAAAGAAATTTTGGCTGCTTCCGAACAAGAAAGCGGGGGGTTAGTTGAAGAAATTGGTGAACTTAAGGAAATCTTGCGGGACGTTGCTCGAAAATTAACCCGGCTTGAGACTCAAGTCAAGCGGGGAGTGATTTCTGCTGGCTCAAAAACTTCGGATATTCCCAGGGGTGCTGATGTTAATAAACCTGCTAATTTATCGGCTGGAAATGTTCTAGAAACTTATGAAGAACTGCGTTTACAAGCTAAAAATGGAAATGAAGAAGAGGTGAGGAAAAAATTGTTGGCAATGAGTGCAACTGACTTGAACTTGATGTGTTGCGAGTTAGGGATGCCGCCCAGCAGCAAGAATCCGTCCCGCAAAAAAATGTTCGAGCTAATTATTGGCAGAATTAAACAGAGTTTGAGGCTGTCGAGACATATCGACAGACAAACACTTTAAAAATTAGCAGAGGAATCGATAAAATGCGTTTTAACTTGGATTTCCCGCTGCGATATCGAACAGGCAAGATGCCCGTTCCACAAAAGCCTGTTCCACAAGAGTTTAAGTTGAGTGCGGGGTGGGCATCTTGGCCGCCCCTGAAAAGCTTGTTGCAAATTCTCCAACTTTTCAGCTTCAATAAATTATGGCCGATAAGTGCGATCGGCCTAATCTCCCTAACACTCTCAATCACCTTGTTTTTGAGCCTTCACAGCCCTCCCCCAACCGCAGCCCAAAAACCAAGGATACTAGCGTTTACCGCCCTCCAGATGCGCGGCAGCGAGAACAGATCCACTTTATTTGCGGTCAATGCTACCAGTTCCGCTCGCCGCGAACTTACACGTAATATAGATGTTATCGCTCCCCTAGTGTGGTCGCCCAACGGCCAGCGACTGGCTTTCGTTGGCGGATACAGCGACATCTATACAGTCAATGCTGACGGTTCTCGACTAACTAAACAGTTTGCTGAGGCTGGTTGCAAAGCAGCTAATTTTGAAATAGCTTGGTTTTCCAACAGCCAGAAACTTGTTTTTGCCCGTTCTTGCGACGGTTTTACCTCTGATGATCCCGGCAGCCAATCACTTTATACAAGCAACACTTCTGGCATTAAAGGAACTAAATTAGTTAGGAATTTGGAAGTAGGAGGATATCCGCCTAAAACGGAAATTTCATCAGAATTTTACCTTTCGCCGGACGGCCAGCAAGTAGCATTTGTCAAGGAGAAAAATATCTACAAAATGAATGCCGACGGTTCGGGAATGACCAAACTAACTAAAAGTCCCGGCGAATATATATCCGGCGGAAGTGAACTTGTTTGGTCGCCCGATCGCACAAAAATTGCTTTCCTGTTCGGCGCTTATCCGAAACAGCAAATTTACACAATTAATGCCGATGGAACCAACCTCAAGAATTTGACGAACAACCCGCAAAATGAGGTTTACAACGTCAAACTATTCTGGTCGCCCGACAGTAGCCGCATGGCTTACTATTATAATAAACCCGGCGATTCAGCAGGGGAACAGCAAGATATCTACCTGCTCGACATTAACCGGGGCACAGCCAAGAACCTCACCCAAAAACCCAGAAACTACGACGAAATTTCGTGGTCGCCGGATGGCAAATTTATTGCTTTCGTCGCTGGAGAGTTCAATAATCAAAAACTCTACACAATCAATGCTGACGGGAACCAGCTAAATCAACTAGCTACCCGGCTAAAACCGTCGGAAATTTCACAATTAGCTTGGTCTACTGACAGCCAGCAAATTGCTTTTATATTTAATGAAATCCAAGGCGACAAAAGCAACTTGTATGTAATTAATCGGGACGGTTCGGCATTGACTAAATTGACAAACGACAAAGATTTGAATGCTAGCTCTCCGGTTTGGCAACCGCAGTAAACTTACGGGTTAATTACTACAGGACTTACGGAACAAGTGGTTGAATGTGCTGCTTATAGCGGTAAGGTGCGCCCTGCAAACCTGCAAGAGAGAGTTTCTGCGTCCAAGACCGTCAAATTGGGGCAGATGCAAGAATTTTTTTCTCCTTTAATTGCTGGTGAACTGGCAAATCATTTGACTCAAGTTCCTGGTGTTTTTCATCCTGCACCTGTTTGTCAATTTTGGGCAACTTTAAAATCGCTCCAGCTAAAACCCAATAATACACGGACACTGGATCTACATCCAGCGGATAGTATTGAGTATTGATCGTAATAAATCCAACAAACACCCAAAAACTAGCTCCGTAACTCCGCAAACTTTTGTCTTTCACAGAACGGTAAGCTCTAAAAGTTAGAAAAGCCAAGTGTAAAACCATGATTTGAAAAGCAATCATTCCCGGATAACCGAGTTCGTAGATCAACTTAGGTTGGAAAGTTTCAATTAGCTGCGTAGCACCAAATATTCGCGTTGAATTAGTTGCTCGTCCCACACCTCTACCGAGAGGTCTGTCACTGATAAAATTGTGGCTCTGCTGGAACTGATTAAATAGAAACTGCTGGGGCGGTGCAGCCTTCCAGCGGTTAACAAAACTCTCCCGCTGCTGCTCGATAATTCCCGGGTTAATTGCTGCACCGACAAACAGCAGAATCGCCAGTCCTGCACCGATGGGAATAAATCGTTTTAAATTAACTAATTGACCGGTGAGAACTAGCAGGATTGCCGTAGCAACGGGAACCATAACTAAAGCAGCTCTTTGACCGGAAATAACTGCATTGGCAAATACTAATGCCATGCCCAATAAACCGATAACTCGCCACCAGAATGAAGGGTCGCAAAAGGCAGAGGCAAAGGTTAAAAAAGCATTAGAAATTAAAAACCAAGCCCACTGCCAAGGCGCTACAAAAGTTCCCGGCAAGCGGATAAACTTGACTTCTGGACTGAACACTAAAGAACCGCCGACAAAACATCTAGCTTGCAGCGTTGCTTTATATAAGTCGTTTCCGATCATTCCTCGGGTACCCGCACATTTTCCACTTTGCAGCAACAGGTACTGAATCAAACCGAGAAGGCAGCAAACGATCGCCAAAACGATGTGCATTCGACTAAAAAATACCAAATCCTTCTTGGTGCGGAGCAGATAATAGGTACAAGCCATCAGCGGTATGTAACCTATCAATACTTTTAAGCCGAGAATTCCTTGCAGAATTGGTTTCTCACCCTTCATAGGGTTGAGCTGCATTTCCCCGTTGACAAAAATTAAAGTCAGCATTGCCATCATCAACAGGATGCTAAAGGTAGAAAGCATTTGTTTGGGAATGAACAGGGGCAACTGTTTCTTTTTGCAGCTTTGAATTAGGGCGATGAGAGCTGGTATGTAGAAAGCATCTTTTGCTACTTGAAATGCAGCATTCCCGCCGCCAATTGCGTAAGTAATTGTACCACTGAAAGGCAGGTAAATTAGAAAAGTCCACAAAGCTTGACGGGGGTATTTGTAGGAAAGCAGCAAGATGGCTGCGGCTGCGCCTCCTGCAATAGCAATCTTAGGGCCGGCTACGAACAACAGGGGAATGCTGAGAGAAACGGTGACTAAGCAGCTTATGGCGATCGCCTGCACCAATTCATTGCGCTTTTCTGAAATTTTGCGTTTTTGTGCAGCTACTTCTTTTTTGCTCAGCGCTGTGGTTTTTTCGCTATGCTTGTTTTTGGATTTTTTGGCTTTGCGGGTTTTCAACATATAGCAGAAGGAAGAAGGAAGAAGGAAGAAGGAAGAGGGAAGAGGGAAGGAAGAAGGAAGGAAGAAGGAAGAAGGAAGAAGGAAAAGGGAGTTAGTTCCCTAAGAGAGAAAGAAGAAGCAATCGACCCCTTATGTTTGTGCAATTAAGAACGTCTTCCCGTCAGGGCAGTTCCTAGAATTTTTATAAGGCACTTATGTTGAAGGCGGAACACACTCTGATGTAAAAAGCTGGAGATATAGAAGGTAGAAAGCAGAATGAATAGAAGCAAAAATATTTCGGTAGAGTTGGTGACTTATTCTTAAAGTCAAGATCGAGAAAAAGTCTCGGTCGAGATTGTGGGTGTGACGCGGGCACAAATTACACTGGCGACCTTGTAGAATATAACTGCTGCATCTATAATGTACAAATCTCAAAAAAATAATTTTAATCTAGCGGTGAATATGAAATTAACAAATTTTGTATCGATCGGCATTGCCCTAATGTTAGGAGCAAGCGGGAGCATATTATCGAGCAGCAGTAGAGCATTAGGGGCCGAAAAAGTTGTCCTCACCTTTGGCCCGATCAGACAAGCCCTCAATGTCAGCGACTTAGAAGACTTTGCTAAAGAGGGCACGACGACGCCAACCCTGCAACAAATTATCCGGTTCTCCAAAATGGACGCGCAAGTATTGCGGGGGTTCATGGGTCTAGAAATTGGTTTAAAGCCTGCTAATCTGGCTAGGGTAGTTTATAGCACCCCGGGAGAAAAAATCACTGACCAAATCGGTCAAGCAATTCGGACTCAGCGCCGCACAGAAAGTGGCAAAGCGCTGCGGGCGGCGATGATCCTGGCAGCCGGGGACGACGGTAAGGTATCGCTGCTAGAAATCCTGAAAAAGTATCCTCTCAACGAGGTTTACGTAGATGTTGCCAGCCTTCGTACCGCTGTTGGGAAAGTTCAGAGTATAGCCGGAACTCTGCAAAGCCTGCTTCAAGATGTGATGCGATCGACAACTCGCACAACTGAAACAACTCGCCCCGAAAGTCCGATCGAACCTCGCCGCAGCGTGCAGCCAACAACTCCGCCTCCAGCGCCGCGCCGTGCCGCCCCCTTGCCAGCACCCGCACCGCAGCCTGTGACGCCGGTCAGAGGGCTTTGGTAAAAAAATTATAAATGTGTCCTAAAGGCGGGTTGAAGCGCCTGTTGTGGCATTCTGCCGACACTTTTGAGACCAAACCCGCCCCCGCCCTACCCCTATCCCAACCCCCAAGAGGGTTAGGACTTTTGTGAAAACTCCCAAAGCAATCAATTTTTCTTTAGCAATTTTTTGAGCAACTTAGGGATCTCTGAAGGTCGAGCCGCCACAGGTATGTCCGCCTCTTCAAAGGCAGCCATTTTGTTTGGGGCCGTAACTCCAAAGGCTTTCTGGGCAGCGGCCCGAGAACTGATCAGGATGCCGGCGTGGCCCAAAGACGGCCCCTTGGGAGCGTAGCGGCCGGCCAGATAAGCAACCACGGGTTTGTCGATCGCTGAGGCGATGTAAGAAGCAGCAGCTTGTTCACTCCACCCGCCAACTTCCCCTACCAAAACTATCGCTTCGGTACTGTCGTCTTCGTCCAAAATTTGCAGCCACTGCATAAAAGAAGAACCGACAATCGCGTCGCAGCCAATACAAACCGCCATCGACTGTCCCAACCCAGCCTCCGTCAGTTCTAGGGCAACTTCGTAAGTCAAAGTGCTACTGCGACTGATCACTCCCACCGGGCCGGGAGTGTAAAATTCCTTGGGGTGAGTTCCCAGCAGGAGTTTGTCGGGCACAATAATCCCCGGACTGTTGGGCCCGATTACCAAAGTTTCGGTGGCTTCTGCTTTTCTGACTAAGTGCACCATATCCAGAGGAGGCACTCCCCCAGTAACGATCGCGATTTGCCGAATTCCTCCGGCGATCGCTTCTAGAGCCGCATCCAGCACCGAGTAAGCGTCTACCAAAATTACCGCAGTGTCAACGTGACCCACTGCCGCCACTGCTTGTTCTACCAAATCAAAAATCGGAATCCCCTCCACTTCCAGCCCCCCTCGACCGGGACTGACACCGGCGACTACATTCGTGCCGTATGCTTTCATCATCAGGGCGGCGCGGGTGGACGCGGGAGATTCTGTAATGCCCTGTACTAGGACTTTGCTTTCAGGAGTTAAATTCATTTTTTCCCACTTAACACTCGATCTGTAAAAAGCAGAAGGCCTTCATCTGTACAGAAATCTCGTTTTTTGCCGCTCGACTGCCGCTACTTGGCGGAGGATACAGAAGCGGCCGCGGCCTCATCCAAAGTGCTAGCTAGCTGCACCGGCAACTGTCCCAAACGCTTCTTAACAGCATCAGCATCGATCTCTACCAGCCGTAGCACAACTTGGATGTGGCGGTTAGCGCGAGCTTTCCGTTCCAAATAGCCGGCTACTGCAGCGATTATTTCCTCGGTCTTGGAGGCGCTGCCCAAAATATTTACAAGTATCACCTTAACGCTTTTATCCTGAGCGACTAACTCCAGACCCAACTCCGCGCGATCGCGAAGGGCATTTGCTGCATCGTAGCGGTCTAGGGAACCAATATTCACAAAATTAGCTGGTTTTCCTCCTTGGTGGGTTACAGCATCTAGAGTTGCCATTGTCAGGCCCACTCCGTTGCACAAAATCGCGATATTCCCGTCTAGTTCGATTAATTGCAGGGATTCGGAATTCGAGATTGGCGATTTAGATTTGGGGTCAAACTCCGGCGACTGCTGAGCCTTCGAGTGGGAATGGGGGCGATCGCCAGAGGCATGGGTACTTCTCCTTTCCCGTGCCAACCCGCTGCTTTGCCTCTTTCCCGATAGTGCGGCCAAATCTGGATGCCGCCCCAAGGCATCGTCGTTGGCGGTGACTTTACCGTCTAAAGCCATTACCTCTCCCGTCGGACTGATGCCGAGAGGATTGATTTCTACTAGATCTAAATCTTTTTCAACAAACAGCCGGTACATTTTTTCGACAATGGTGCTCACCGATTGAATCAAGTCTCCCTGCAATCCCATTTTCAGCGTGAGACGCCTCGCGTAGAATGGGGAAAATTCTTGATCTACGGCAACTTGCTGCATTTGCTCGATCGACCCTTCGACATCCATACCTCCTTGTCTCGAACCCAGAAGCACGGGGCGGCGCGCTACGGGGTCTAGGAGTACCGCTAAGTACAATTCTTGGTCGGCGTCGTACTTTGCTTCTGCCAGCAGGACTTGGGGATATTCATCCTCGATCGGCAAATTAAAAATTGTTTGAGCGGCTGCTACTGCATCGATCGTATTTTCTACAAACTTAATACCGCCCGCCCTGCCTCGTCCCCCAGCCCGCACTTGCGACTTGAGTACAACGGGGTAGGGAATTTTCAGTCCTTTGAGGTCGGCGGGATTGTCAATCCGCTGCGACGGCAAAATCGGAATTGCCATCTGGCGAAATAAAGATTTAGCTTGGTACTCTAACAAATCCATTATCAATTACGGGTGACGGGTAGTTGGCAACAAGCAATTCGTCCTAATTGGCAATTCATAATTAATAGATAGTAATTGGTTTTTTGTCAAGTTAAAAGTTAAAAATTATCGCTTTTATCTTTTATTTTTCGACGGGTGTATGACCGATTACTTATTCATTACCGCTCGCCGATTACCTATTACCTAAGCTGTTTCAAAGTGTTTTTTTCTCGGAATTGCCAAATTTTACTGTCGGCTCTGGCGGGGAGATATTTGGCGAGCGTTGGTGTTTTTTTGTCTCGGAAAATCTTCGGACGTTCGGCGATCCTGTGCCGAGATATTTTTGCGAATTGCTTACTTGATGCTATTAACAGCGCCTTGATGGACGGTTTTGACCCATTTGAGCCGCTTGGGCCGTAGCGCAATCCGAGCCGTCACAGTCCCTACCAGCAGCCAGTGGAACATATACACAGTACCCCGCAACGTTTGCAGCAAAGTAACAAAAACTCTTTTAACGTCAAATTTGGTCTCTTTGCGAGTGCGGCGCAAACCGACAAACATTCCCACCACCGACAATGTAAGGGTCATAAAAGTTATGGGACTGGCGATCGGCATCCGGCGCAGCGCAATTGACATCACAAAGTCGGGCAGCGCTACTGTGGGTAAGAAATATTGAGATACCCAAAATCCAAATAAATCCCAAGTTTTCCCAGTTCCCATGCGGTTCCGCAAAATTAGCCGCCAGTAGTCAAGATAACGCTGATAGCCACCTTCTGCCCAGCGATTTCGCTGGTGCCACAGAGCGCAAGGGTTAGTGACTCCTTCTTCTGACACGGCTGGGAAAGCGAGAAATTCAATGTCCCATCGGTCTAGGTGCAGCCTCACCGTCAAATCCAGGTCATCGGTAATCGTCTCCTCGTTCCAGCCTCCGCAGCTTTCCAAGGCGGTGCGACGCATGAATTGCCCGTTACCGCGCAATTCTCCAATGCCGCCGATCGCAATCCGCTGCTGTTGGAAAAAACTGTCGAGAGCCATTTCTGCTTCTTGGCCACGAGTCCAAAAATTTACCGAAGCATTGGCGATGGCTTTTCTGACTTGGACAGCTCCTACCTTTTCTCCATGGAACACTGGCAGCACCCGGCGCAGCAAATCCGGCGTTACCGTCGCGTCGGCGTCAAATATTCCCACAAATTCCCCGCGAGTCAGCGGTAACACTTGATTCAGGGCTCCCGACTTGCCACCGCTGGCATTTGCTCCTCTGCGAAATATTTTGAGCTGGGGGTATTTTTTGGTTAGCTGTTCCAATACTAGCGGCGTGGCGTCGCTGCTGTGATCGTCGATGGCCCAAACTTCGTAGCGGTCGATCGGATAATCTACATTGCAGATGGATTCTACGAATCGGGCAATCACCGCTTCCTCATTTTTTGCGGCCACCAGCAGCGACACATAAGGCCAATCCTCTCGACTTTCATCGGCAAGAGGCGGCAGTGCGGGCTTGGGCGAAGCAAACAAAACTCGAAATGCTTGCATCCACAGCAGTCCCGTCAACCCCCACACTACCCACGCACCCCAAGAAATCAAGTGCAGGGCGATCGTGCCGGCCCAAATCGCAGTCAGCACTGCGGCAGCTTTTCCGCGGCGTCCCCGATACAGATTTTGAGGAAAAGAGGGAGTTCCCGGCACAGACACCGCAACCGGGATCTCTGCTTTTGTTTCCGCGTCAAACACCCTGTCGCCAATGTCTGGTATAGCAAATACTTTGCTGAGCTTCGAGTTCGAGGTCAAACTCTTGAGCTCTTCTTGAGCTAAATCAGAGATGTCCAAGTTAAGCTCGCTGCGAGCGTCGTTTTCTGGCCAAGAACTCTCCTGCATAGGTTACTTGATTCAACCACCAATAGTTTTTGATTTTAGATATAAGCATCTACTGTATCAGTTTCTGGACTTTTGTCGAAAGCGGACGGGAGGACAACCAGCGGGTTCGGTGCTTGTACTACCCTGGTAAACGGGTACTGCATCGAGTATTTTGGTTGACTTTTGCTTGCGATCGACCAGGAATATCTGTTAGTTTTTTCTGGGGATCTAAACTATCTGTTAGTAATAATTGTCTGAGGTGGAAATATGTCTATTCCTCAACTCAAGCCAGCCGATGACAAAGAAGTGAAAGTCTACGCACCTTTCTGTCAAGAGCCCAGGCGCAAGTTTTTACCGCACGCTATTGGCCTCTACAAGCTCAAAAGCTTGGAGGGGGCAAGAAAAATTGACGGCGGGGAGAGCGTGCCGTTTGTCGCTAGTTGGAATATCTCGTCGCTGCCGATCGACTTAACCCGCTGTCGGGTGTTGTTTGACGGCAATGCTGAACTCAGCTACGAAGTGACTATGCAAAGCTCTGAGTTTGTTAGTTGCTTAATTGAGGTTCTCCTGACTTTTCAGCGGACTCGTACTGTCGATTTTTCTAAAACGTTTTATCGCAAGCTGATGCGAATGGATGAATAACTTTCACCGCAGCCACACTCCCGAAAGTCCGCAATTGACAATCAAGCAATTTAATCCGGGGCCCCGGGATTGATTCGTGGATCGAGAAAAAAGCTCCTCGCTCGCGATCGCCAGCCCCCGGATTTACCAGTGGGGTCGCTTTCTTCAATCTAAAATCTAAAATCTAAAATCTAAAATCGATTGACGGGCGCTATAACTGGCGCACCAATAGTGTAACGCCTCGACGGCAACATTACATGATTGGTGCGCCAGCCCTATTTGAGAAGCGGAAATAGTAAGTGAGTTGTGGCATCATTCTCAATAATCCTTTTGGGGGTCAGCACTTATCCCCATTGCTAAAGTAAATCTACAGCAGTTTTCTGTTGAGGGTGATACAGATTTCGCGTAGGGACTCAGGTCCAGCCTGAGTCCCTACCTGTATTTCATCTAATTGAAAACTGCTGTATTTGTTGTGGGAGAAGCCCAAAAGCCAATTTCGGACATGGGTGCTGTGCCCGACAATTTATGTGTTTAGAAGCTAGAAGCCCGATCCTAAGCAGCTTATTGCTCGCAGTGCCACCGATCAGTTTGAACGCGGGCGATCGCACTAATAATTAATAACTAATAATACCACCTATCGATTTTCAATTATATGCAAAAATGATCAGGCTAGCACCCGGCTTTATTCCTACAAAATACCTGTATGATAGCAATCATAAATGAGTCGTATTTTTTTTACCTCACCCCAACCCTCCCCTTACGAAGGGGAGGGGGTAAGAAATTCACACATGATGCGACGAGGAGTGCTATATACCAAACAAAAATTGCACCAAGCCGTCTCCATAGGTTTTTCTAGTGAAATCACCACTTCTACCCTGTTATTTTTATTTTATAAAAGTCGGTATTAATATCTAATGTCAGTCATAAGATTGGCTAAAAATTTTATAATTAAAATCGGTTTTAAAGGAAACAGGGACGATAAATTATTATCAAAAACGGCGGCTAAAACAAACAATTTAAAAGCGGATTTCCCAAAATCAAGTAAAAAGAATGGTAAGAAAAGGGTTGCGAACGGGTGAATAAAATTTTTTAGTAAAAAAACAATCTGCCCAAAAGCGACAAAATAGAGTATAATAGTATTGCCAAATTGAGTCGCAGTTTAGAAATACTGTAGAAAAAACTAAATTTATTGAAATAGACAGGTGCAAATTGAGGATTGAAGGCGTACCCAAATTGACTAAATATTTGCTGATCGGTTCCACAAAAGCTTACAGCGGCAAGTCGGCCATCGCCCTGGGGATGGCACTCGGACTCCGGGGAAAAGGACTGGCCGTCGCCTACGGCAAACCTCTGGGAACCTGTTTCAGCTCCGAGGGAGCTGGGCTTGAGGAGGAAGACGTGCGGTTCGCGGTAGAGACGCTGAAGCTCTCACAAAGTCAGATGCCGTCAACACTGCTGTATTTGGATGAAGAGACCGTTCACAAGCGTTTGCGGAGAGAAGACAAGACAGATTACCGCCAGTCTTTAGCGCAATATTTGCAAGCTCCCAGCGGAGACTTGGTGCTGTTAGAAGGCCCAGCTAATTTGGAGGAAGGCAGTCTGTTTGACTTGTCTTTGGCTCAAGTCGCTGAGGCAGTTGATGCCTCTGTGCTGTTGGTAGCCCGCCCGATCGATCTTTATATAGACGATTTGCTGTCGGCTAAACAGCGTTTGGGTTCGCGGTTGCTGGGCGTGGTACTCAATGACGTTCCCTCGGACAAACTCGAATCCGTAACGGCGACTGTGCGGCCTTTTCTGGAGGCTGCGGGTATTCCAGTTTTGGGAATGCTGCCGAGAAGTGCTTTGCTGCGAAGTGTCAGCGTCAAAGAATTGGTGCACCAATTGAAAGCTGATGTGCTGTGCCGTCGAGACCGTTTGGACTTGATGGTGGAAACCTTGACCATTGGCGCGATGAATGTTAGTTCTGCTCTGAAGTATTTCCGCAAAGCGAGAAATATGGCGGTGGTGACGGGGGGCGATCGCACGGACATTCAGCTAGCGGCTCTGGAGAGCTCGACTCAGTGCTTAATTTTGACAGGCCACTTGCCTCCTTCTCCCCTAGTGATTGGCAGGGCAGAAGAAATGGAAATTCCGGTTTTGTCTGTTGATTTGGATACCTTAACCACGGTAGAAATTATCGACAGCACCTTTGGCAACGTGCGCCTGCACGAACCGATCAAGGTGGAATGCGTTACTCAGCTAATGGCAGAACATTTTGACCTTGATGGCATGATGGCATCCTTGGGCCTGAGCGATCAAGTCCATTAAGAAGGCAGCCGGAGCTGAGGGAAGAAGGTATTCGGCAGAGAGAACTTTTTGTTTAAATAAATAAAAAGCCAAAATTCTTAAATTCTCAATTTTTCTTGAATTCTATTTTGAGCTGCGGCTGCCGAATGTCTTCAGACCTTCGGCCTTCTGGCTTCCTCAAATCTCCAGAGCCTCTAGTCTGAGCCCGTCAATCAGCAATTCTTAACTTCTTTTTGGCGGCAATGGCTAGTGAGTCTGCTAAAATCCACAACGTAGTTTTATTTAATTTAATAAATTCTTTGAGTCAATCAATTGAGCTACCCAGAGTAGATGATTTTTTACAAGAACTTGCGGCGATCCAGCAAACCAGCTCCAAGCGGATTGCTCTTTTGGGTTCTCGCCACGTTCCTATTACCCACCAGCAGCTAATTGAGATGCTGAGCTACGCCATAGTTCTGGGAGGCAATCAGCTCATCACTTCTGGCGCTACAGGCACCAATTCAGCCGCAATTCGGGGGGCAATGCGAGCAGATCCTAATCTGCTGACGGTGATTTTGCCACAAAGCATGAGTCGCCAGCCTCGGGAGTCTCGCGACCAACTCGAACAAGTGATACATTTGGTAGAAAATCCCAAAAATGATAGCTTGTCTCTCCCGGAAGCAAGCGCCATGTGCAATCAGGAGATTATTTCTCGCTGCCAGCAACTGATCTGTTTTGCTTTTCACGAAAGCCACACTTTGCTGAAAACTTGCCAGGATGCGGAGGAACAGCGCAAGGTGGTTACTCTGTTCTATTTTGATTGAACTGCGAGGCGGATGATGGTGTTGGGATTGCCTGTTTCGGTTATTCTGCTTGATTGTATTGCTGCTGCTGCTGCGCTGGTTTACGCACCGTTTTTGGTGGTTGCGTTCGCCCGCTTGCAGCTAGGCTACGACCAAGCAGCCCCCCGCGCTATGTTTGAGAGGTTGCCTGCTTACGCTCAGCGCGCAACTTGGGCTCACCAAAATTCGTTTGAGACGTTTATGCTGTTTTCAGCGGCGGCTTTGATGGCTTTTGTGACGGGGGTAGATTCGGAAGCGGCGGGTTGGGCTGCGATCGCTTTTACGATCGCCCGGTTGTTGTTTTCGGTTTTCTATATTCTGAATGTGCCGCTGGCGCGATCGCTCATGTTTGCGATTAGTTCTTCTTGCACAGCTACTTTATTCTATTTCAGTTTAATGGCTGTTAATGGCTAATTAATTATTAGTCAGTAATCAGTAGTCATGAGTCATTAGTCATTAGTTAAGAGACGCTTAAGTAATGACTAATTACCATAACCCATTACCAATTACCCATTACCAATTACTAATTTATGGCTGCTAGTTATTCCTTTGATATTGTCAGCGAGTTCGATCGGCAAGAATTAGTTAACGCTGTTGACCAAACTGTGCGGGAAATTCAAAGCCGCTACGATTTGAAAGATACCAAAACTACCGTGGAATTGGGCGCAGAATCAATTACTGTCAATACGGACAGCGAATTTACTCTCGACGCAATTCACACTGTTTTGCAAACTAAAGCCGCCAAGCGCAATTTATCTTTGAAAATTTTTGATTACGGCAAAGCTGAACCTGCTAGCGGCAGTCGGGTGCGTCAAGAAATTAAACTTAAAAAAGGAATTAGTCAGGAAATCGCGAAACAGATTACTAAGTTAATCCGCGATGAATTTAAGAAGATTCAAGGTTCGATTCAAGGAGATGCAGTGCGGGTGTCTGCTAAGGATAAGGATGATTTGCAGTTGGTGATTCAACGCTTGAAGCAAGAAGATTATCCGGTAGCTTTGCAGTTTACAAATTACCGCTAGATTTGAGAGTTTATCGGGACTTCAGTCCTCATAGTTCCGGCGAATAAGGACTCAAGTCCTGATTAGAAACAACTTTTTACCTACTTAATATTAAATATCTAAACCCGTGAGTGTTAAGTCGGGAGGATGTTCGACAACAAACTGGTAATATAACTCTTGCTTTGCTTGCGGCGGCAGAGACATTATCCATTCTAGCAGTCCCATTTCACCTGCTACTATCTTCGGATTAGTGAGAGTCGATCGCACTTTAATTTGTTCATTGCGGCTGACTGGCAATTGTTCTTTTAGTGTCAGGTGTACCTGCACCTGATGCAAGTTTGTCACATTTAAGCGATAAGCGTAACTCGTGCGCCTCTGCTGACCGAGCAGTTTTTTATCTACTTGTCTTTCTACTAATTCCCGCTCTATTTTTAACCGTTCATCTATTCCTAAATTAACTTTATATTCTTGCCCGGGGGAAACATTTTCTAACTGCACACGGCCGACAAAAGTGTTGTCGCGAAAGATATTTGCTTTACCGGGAAGCAGAGTTGCGCCTGTCAGCGGATTCACAACAACTGCTTGCAAATAGGCAAAACTGACTAATCGCGGAACGGCTATATATTCAGGCTTAAAGGGATAATTTTCGCTGAAAATAGTAACTTTGTGCGGTGTACCGTCGCTGGGAATCTTGGTACTTCCGCCTACTTGAAATGAGACTGTACCGCCTTCTCTGGATACTTGGGCTGTGGCTATTTGAGCTGCTATGGGCGCTCGTGTTATGGAGCGTGAACCGCCGCCTGCAAAACCTTCAGATAATACTTCTTCTAGGTCTAAAAAATCATCCTCTGATACACCCCTACCAAAAAATTGCTCTGGCTCGGTTTTATCGATATACCAAGGTTCTAGTTTTGGTGGGAGAGTTCCCATTCCGGGTTTTGCTGTAGATAAAGTCAGCGCTACTCCCGTCCAATCTTCGCCTGTATTTTGATTGACTTCGGCTAGGTAATTGAGATTAATTTGGTTGTTGATAGTGTTTACTCGCAAGTCGTAAAGGGGAGTCCAACGGGCTCGCGTGACTACATAGGAAACTTCTAGTTCAAAATTGCCGCTGCCACTGGGTTCAATGGCAACAATGATGTTAAAACTTTGCTGGGAATGGGGAGTTTGTACTTGCCCCACCTGCTGCTGCAAAGCTTTTATTTGGTTGTCTATTTCGCGCTTCTGTTTTTCGTGTTGGGCGATCGCACTTACATATTTTAGGTAATTAGTTCCTAAAAAATTGAGCAATTCGCCAGTTTCGTTTAAACCTACCTGCTGTTTGGCGATGCTGCTAGAAAAGAAACCGACGCTTTTTTCGCTCAAACCTTCGACAAATTGGAGCTGAATTTTTCGGGCGGTTATTTTGTCGTTAATTCCCCGTCTTTGGGTTTGTAACTCCTTAATTTGTTGGGTTAATTCGGCAGTGCGATCGCCCACCGGTTCGCTGCTAAACACTGTTTCGGTTCGCACTCCCAGCAATCGCACTGCAACTGTACCCGCACCCGTGGCCCTGACTGACTCTGTTTCGAGGGTTGCCGGTACAGAGGCGATCGCCAATTCTCGCTCGTTTCCCGTCAGAGATACCGTACCGCGCCGGGTCACCAAAGCGCGATCAGTATAAACTGTAACTTCTGATATGCTAGTCTTTAGTGTTTTAATTGTATCAGAATTAAGTATTTCTGAGTCAGTCATTGCCAGTTGCTCCTATTTAATAACCGTTTAGTCGAGCGAGCTATTTCAAAATTAGTTTATTGGTCAATTTTCCCGATCGCCCATTCCTTTAGCAAACTCCTCAAGCGCATCCAAAGGCGAACCAAATAAAATGCAGCTTTTCAGCAAAGATAAGCCTAACTCAGGCAGCATTTCGCTGCTAGCAATTCGCTCGTAACCTTCCTCTGGCAGATGGTAAAGCTCTAGAGGGCCATCTTCGCAAAACCAGACTTCTGGGACTCCCATCAGTCGGTATTTCTGAAGTTTAATCGGACTACCGCTAGTGATAACAATCTCAATACATAAATCTGGAACATCTTTAATAGTTCCGAAACAATAAGACAAATCTGCCTGATACTCGACTTGCTCTTCGACAATGTGACTATAAGTACCGCTGGGAAAAAATACAATTCTTTTTTTCATAAAATACTGTCCCGTGAGCAAGCCCATCAAACACCTAATCGCTTCATGCAACCTTCCAGTACCGACAATTTCTAGAACTCCCTCACAATAAAATAAGCGTATATTCGCCACGTCTTCAAAGCCAGCTTGAATGGCCTTGAATTTATGCCATGTCAAACTGTGGCAAGTGAAACGTTGTTCGACTGCGGGAGAAGTGGTTGGATTGTCTACAGTTTGAAGCATGGGTGTTTTATTGATGTTCAAAATGGTAGCGCGGGAGTGGGCGGGTTTATGAGTTTAGGAAATCGTTAGTTTTAGGAATTTATAATTGGTAAAACCCGCCCCTACGTTTAATCTTAGCTCAGTGGCTCGATTCCTGCCAAATCCAAAATTTGAGGAATTAAATCTTCTCGTTTGACAGCCATCATGTGAACTCCTTGACAAATCTGCCGCGCTAGTTTGACTTGTTCGGCAGCAATTTTTATGCCTTCCTGCAAGGGTTCGGGAGCTTTTGCTAAACGATCGATAGTCTCTTGTGGGATGTGAACTCCCGGCACGTATTTTTGAATAAATTCAGCATTTTTAGCGGATTTAAACAAAAATATTCCTGCTAAGACTGGCTTGTTGCAGCCCGCTGCAACGTGGTGCATAAACTTATCCAAAACTTCAAAATCTGTAATTAATTGACTCTGAAAAAACTGTGCTCCAGCCTCTACTTTTTTCTCGAATCGACTTTGCAAACCCGACCAACTGGGGGATTGCGGATCGACTGCTGCACCTACAAATAAATCAGTAACTCCGTCGGTTAAAGGTTTGTCATTCCAGTCTTGGCCACCGTTCATTTTTTGAATAACTTGCAATAGCCGAACTGATTCCAAATCGAATACACTTTTTGCTTTAGGATGGTCGCCCGCTTTGACGGGATCGCCTGTAAGTGCTAATACATTGCGAATGCCTAAAGCGTGGGCTCCCATGAGATCAGCTTGCAGGCCAATTAGATTGCGATCGCGACAAGCAACTTGACAAATGGGCTCAATTCCGTGCTGCACTAAAATCGCCGAAACTGCTAGGGGGCACATTCGCAAAACTGCGCGACTCCCGTCGGTGATATTAATGGCGTGCACTCTGTTTTTGAGGCGTTCAGCCATTTGAATTGTGTGAGTTATGTCGCCACCTTTTGGCGGGGCAACTTCGGCGGTAATTATAAATTCTCCGGGGGTGGTGCAGGCTGTGCGAAAACGGTTCATGATTATTTGTCTGTTATTGGTTATTTGACAGTTGACAGTTGACAGTTGACAGTTGACAGTTGGCAGTTGTTAGTGGGCAGTTGGCAGTTGTCATTCTTAACCAGTAACCAATAGCCAATAACAACTAACAACTCACAACTAAACAGGTAAAGAATAACCGAAAGCTGTCTTAACCTTAGTTAGAGTTTGATTAGCAATAGCTTCTGCTTGTTCTCTTCCGCGACGTAGTACAGACTCTAAATATCCCGGATCGTCCATTATTTCCTTGTATTTATCCTGAATTGGCTTGAGGGCATTAATAGCCGTCTCTGTCAGCAAGGGTTTAAAATCTCCCCAACCCATGTTTTCACACTCTGTTGCTACTTCTTCCTTAGATTTGCCGGAAAGCAGGAGATAAAGTGTCAGCAAATTTCTAGCTTCGGGGCGATCGGGGTCGTCAAAAGTCAAACCCCGCACGGCATCTGTTTTACAGCGCTTGATTTTTTTGGCGATCGTATCTGGCGAATCCAATAAATTAATTCGACTTTGTTCGGAAGGGTCAGATTTCGACATTTTGCGCGTGCCATCTGTCAAACTCATTACCCTTGCACCGTCAGTGCGAATTAACGGTTCGGGAAGTTTCAATACTGGCTTTTCGGGTGTGCCGAATTGGTGATTTAATCTGATGACAATATCGCGGGTGAGTTCCAAATGCTGTTTTTGGTCTTCTCCCACTGGCACTTTGTCGGCATCGTAAAGCAAAATGTCGGCTGCCATTAACACGGGATAATTTAGCAAACCGGCGTTGACATTTTCACCTTGTTTAACTGCTTTTTCTTTAAACTGAATCATATCTTCGAGCCAGTTAATCGGCGTAATGCAGTTGAGCAGCCATGCTAGTTCTGTGTGCGCCGAGACGTGGGATTGCACGAAAATAGTAGAATATTCTAAATCGATGCCGCAGGCTAAATAGAGTGCGGCGATCGTGTAAGTGTCGGAGGCTAGAGTTGCTGGATTGTGCGGTGCGGTAATTGCGTGCAAATCGACTACGCAAAAGTAATTTTCGTACTGACTTTGACCTTCTACCCAGTTGCGAATGGCACCGAGATAATTGCCGAGGTGAAGATTGCCTGTTGGCTGAACTCCTGAAAGAACGCGCTGTTTGCCCATGAGGAAAGAATAGAATTGAACTCACATTTCTATATTGACACGTTATTTTGATTTAAGATACTCTTGGTTAAAATTCACATCTTGCACCATTGTCAGCAACGGGCTAGAAGCCCGTTCCACTTTTAAGACATCTGTAGAGACATGACCTTGCCGTCTCCCTACAGATATTTAAATATCTGTAGGGAGACGGCAAGGTCGTGTCCTTAGCCGTAGCATTTAAAAAATGGGCTTGAAAGCAATTACCAATCTGTTAGCAACCTTGCTTTGCGTAGAACAAATGTCAGAACTGTTTCTTCGCCGGTAATAATATCGGCTCTGCCTTCCATTCCCGATTGAATCGAATACTGGCGGGGGACATTAGCCTGGGAGTTTCCGAAGAATTGGCTGTTGGCGGATTTGAGTTTTGTTAAATAAGTTTGCTCGGGCTTAATTGCCACTTCGTAATAAGCTGTACCTAAATTATTAGTGGGATTTTGAGTGGCGATCGCATCTGGGGCGATTTCGCTGACAGTTCCTTTTAATGTGCCGTAATCGGGGAAAGGCAAAGCCGAAATCCTGATCTGTACGGGTTGGCCGATTTGGATGCGGGCGATGTCTTGGGATGTTACCTTGGCTTTGACTACCAAGGGTACGTCGGTGGGGACGATTTGGGCGATCGCACTGCCGGCTTGTACGGTTTGACCAGTATTTCGTACTTCCAATCTGAGAATTGTACCATCAGCGGGGGCGCGGATCACGCTATTTTCGAGTTTTAAGTCAATTTGATTTAGTTGTTTTTTAGCTTGAATTAATTGTTGTTGAAGGGACGATCGCTTAACGAGCAAAACCCGCCGACTTCGGCCCAGTCTCTCGGCGACATCTGGCAGCGATGTGGCGAATTTTACTAAAGCGGATTCGATTAATTCCTGTTGGGCGGAACTTTCACTTTGGATGCTTTTAAACTGGGCGCTGGCCAAAATTTGATTTTCTAAGTCGCGCAGTTGCTGGTTGATTTGCTGTGCTGCTGTTTGAGACTGATTAATTATTTCTTGTAACTGCTGTTGTTGAGCGCCCAAACGCGAAGCGTCTACAACTGCGATCGCATCTCCTTCTTTTACTGTCTGATTCTCGCTGACAGCAATGCTTTCGACGGTTCCTTCGGTTGCGGCTTGCACGACGCGCACTTCTCCGGCTGGACGGACGATCGCGTCTGCTTTGACTGTAGCGCTGTATTTGGTGACGCTAGCGAGGGCGATCGCCCCGCCAAAGGTCGCCACCATCAAAATGCCCCCCAAAGTCGTCCAGCGGCTGACAGGGGGCAAAAACTGGTCGTTATCAAAGGTTTCAGCGGGTGTGGCTTCGGGAGTGAGAGACATGGCGGCAAGGGGGAGAGGGGAATAGTTTGGAGTTTGGAGTTTTGAGTTAGGGGGGAGGGAGAGATCGATCGCTGATTTCTTTTGTCACCTTTATGATCAGCTTTCCGGAAACCAAGCATAGGTTTAGAAGTCTAAATCAAAATTCACAGGGTAAAGGTAAAAATCCGCACAGCTTTGCCGTTGTCACCCACAAACTTCGCCAAATATCAAGAGGAGTGAAGCCAACGGGCTACAGTCAGGAAAATATGGGATTTTTGCAATGACTTTTGGCGCTGTTACCGGGTTTTTCTTGTATGCGTAGGTAGTAAGTACATAGGTATTAATAGGAGTTCTTTATGTCAGAAAATCAACAAGATTCACTCTTCATGGAACTAACCGATGGAGAATCTGCTACTGTCAACGGTGGCAGCATTACCAGCGGTGTGGGCGGTGCTAAAAGCAACAGCGAGACGGATAACACCAGCAGCTATCGCCTGAATATGCTGTTTTTCCTGCCGCCGGCTAGCCAGTTTTATCAATACAATCCGAAGGACTATCGCACTTTCAAAACCATAGTGGTTTAGATAGCTGAGTCAAGTTGTGCGATCAAGTAAATTTTGAATATTTCTCCGTAATATTCCGGAGGTCGCACAGCACTACCAGAAGTATTAGTCAGTATTTACACGAGGTTCTAGAAATTAGATAAGATTTCTAGCTTCCCTTCACTTTTCTCAACTTAAACGGAGTCAAATCATGGAAGAAACAAACGACAATTCACTGTTTACTGAACTTACATCTGAAGAATCAGCTAGCGTCAACGGCGGTCACTATTATTCTAATCGATACAACTGTTACCGTCCTACCCGTCACGTCGTGTACCGCCGGGATTTCGACGGCTCCTTAAGAGTAGTGTACCGTTACTGGTAAGTTTTAGTGCTGTCACTTCAGCTCGATTAATGTTAATTAATAAAGCACCCATAAACTTATGGGTGCTTTGTTCTGATTGGCTACTGGGTGAGGGGTAATGTTCATTAGGCTCTACTCATTATTCATTTTGCCAAATGTTAAAAAACATTCCTTTTATCCGAGAAATGCCTTTCTTCGGACAAGTAAACAGGCTGATGAAATATCAGGTTGTTCTCCAGCAGAGCGAAGAAGATTGCGGTGCAGCTTGTCTGGCTTCGATCGCTAAATTTTACGGACAGAATTTTACAATTAGCCGCTTGCGAGAATTTGTCGGCACTGGGCAACAAGGGACGAGTTTACTTGGCTTGAAACAAGGCGCTGAGGCGATCGGCTTTAATGCTCGATCGGTGAGAGCGGCCGCTGCAATTTTAGACAAGCTCGATGATGCCCCTCTACCGATGATTATTCACTGGAACGGCTCTCACTGGGTTGTGTTGTACGGAAAACAGGGCAACCAATATGCGATCGGCGATCCGGCTGTCGGTATACGCTATGTTTCTAAAGCAGAATTAGCAGCAGCTTGGACAGATTGGCTGTGCTTGCTAGTAGAACCTGATGCTGAGCGGTTTTTTGCGGCCGCAGAGGGTCAACCGCCCGCCAATTCCTTACAAAAATGGATGCGCCGGATTGGGATTTATCGCCCGATTTTAATGGAAGCATTTTTGCTGAATGCAGTGTTGGGTTTGCTGTCAATTTCTTCGCCTTTTCTAGTTCAAATGCTCACCGACGACATCCTGGTGCGGGGCGACAGACAACTCCTGGCAAGTGTGGCGATCGCAGTTATCGTTATGAACCTTTTTAGCAGCAGTTTAGGATTGGTACAGTCGAACTTAATTGCTCAGTTTTCCCAGCGTTTAGAACTGGGACTGGTGATGGAATTTGCGCGCAAATTCCTGCGATTGCCTTTGAGTTTTTACGAAACTAGACGCAGTGGCGAAATTGTCAGTAGATTACAAGATATCCAAGAAATAAATAAATTAATTTCTCAAGTCGCTATCAGCTTGCCTAGTCAATTTTTTATAGCTGTAGTTTCTTTTATTTTTATGTTATTTTACAGCAAGGAACTGACGTTAGCAGCTACAGCTATAGCTCTGTTGATGACGGCCTCTACAGTGGTATTCCTGCCCGTTTTGCAGCAAAAAACGCGCAGTTTATTGGTGTTGGAAGCAGAAACTCAAGGCGTTTTAGTAGAAACTTTTAAAGGCGCGCTGACTGTCAAAACTACTAGCAGCGGTCAGCAACTTTGGGAAGAATTTCAAAGCCGCTTCGGTCGCTTAGCAAATATAACTTTCCGCACTACACAAATTGGCATTCTCAACAATATATTTTCTGGTTTTGTTGCCTCTGCTGGCAGCATTACTCTGCTGTGGCTGGGTAGCGGTTTGGTGATTGACAAGGTATTGAGTATAGGTCAGTTGCTAGCGTTTATTAGCATGAATCAAAACGTTACTACTTGGGTGAATTCGCTAGTAGGATTTACTGATGAGATGACTCGCGTGCAGACAGCTACTCAACGGCTGTCGGAAGTCATTGATGCTGAAGCGGAAACTAAAGACGATATGAATAAACCTTTCGTAACAATTCAGAACCGCGACGGTATTGTTTGCAAAAGTGTTAATTTTCACTACCCCGGCCGACTTGACTTGCTGGAAAATTTTTCTGTCACATTTCCCGGCGGTCAAGCAATTGCTTTAATCGGCCATTCCGGCTGCGGAAAAAGTACGCTAGCAAAAGTAATTGCTGGTCTGTACCCGCTGCAATCTGGTAATATTAGAATTGGCGGTTACAACTTGCAGGATTTGTCTCTCGACAGTCTCAGACAGCAGGTAGTATTGGTTCCTCAAGAAGCACATTTTTGGAGCCGATCGATTCTCGAAAATTTTCGTTTGGGCAGTCCAGATATCAGCTTTGAACAGATTGTTAAAGTCTGCAAAATTGCGGGGGCGGATGAATTTATCAGCCAATTGCCGGATAAATATCAAACTGTTTTAGGGGAGTTTGGAGCGAATATTTCTGGCGGACAAAGACAGAGATTGGCGATCGCCCGCGCCATTCTCAACAACCCGCCCGTATTGATTTTAGACGAATCTACCGCAGGGCTTGACCCGGCAAGCGAAGCGGAAGTTTTAGAACAATTGTTGATGTACCGGCACGGGAAAACGACGATTTTTATCAGTCACAGGCCGCGAGTGATCGATCGCGCCGATTGGATTATCATGTTAGAACGGGGCCGATTGAAAATGCAAGGCTCGGCTGCAAAATTGCGATCGATTCCAGGAGACCATTTAGAGTTTTTGCATCCTTGAGTTAATAAAACGACAGGTTGAAATCTGTTGCTACACAAACACCACCGGGAGCATCTCACTTTTGCACCCCACCCCAACCCTCCCCGAACCCGCTCTGATGGAGTAAGAAATTCACAAATGATGCGAGGATTGCTATATCGTTGGCGGTTGCATGGGAATAATAAAATCGAGTCAACAGTTAACACTCAACCATTCAGTGTTTCGGCCAGATTCAACAGTCAACCGTTAACAGTCAACAATCATTTCGGTCGTGCAACCGAAATTGAGATCACTCATGACTAATAACTTCTCTAAGATTCTTGAGCCAAAGTACATCGATCGCACAATCCGAAAAACTCCAAAGTGTGATAATAAATTTTGAAAGAATGAGATTGTTGTAGTTGGCTTTCTAAGTGGTGGACGGGACATTCGTCGATCGTAATGGAGGTGCCACATTCCAGACAAGTTAAGTGATGTTGGTCTTGGTGGGCTGCACCGTAGAGAGACTCGCCACTAGCGAGGGTTCTGACGTGAACGAACCCCTCTCGCTTTAAACCGTCGAGGGAGCGGTAAACGGTTGCTAAGCCCATGCTTTGGTCGCTGTTACGCAGTTCTAAGTAGATATCTTGCGCTGAGAGCGATCGATTCAGGACTTTGAGCAAGTTTAAAATACGCTCCTGACTGCGGGTGTGGTTGGTTCTCATAATTTTTTTCTCGAATCTGCTGGAATCACATCTGTCCCTATTTCTAGGCTATCTTACTTGGGCTAACCAAATGGCGATCGGCGTGCAGCTCGGTTGTAGAATACAATGGGGCTAACTTTCACATCACCTACCGCAACATTCCCGTGACTCAGAAATATCTTGCCCAAATCTATGTTACCCTCCGCCCTTCTGTTTTAGATCCCGCCGGCACAGCCGTACAGTCTGGTTTGCAACACATGGGATACGACAATGTTGAGCGTGTGCGAATCGGGAAGTACGTTGAATTGACGCTGACTGCTGCTGCTGAGTCGGAGGCCCGCGAACAACTCGATCGCGTTTGCGACCAACTTTTGGCCAATCCAGTGATTGAAAATTATCGCTTTGATTTGACTGAAATTCCTGTTGCCGTGGAGACAGCGGCAGCATAAATGGGATCGTCCCTAGGGTGTTTTTAAACCCGGAGATCCCCCCTAACCCCCCTTAATAAGGGGGGGACAAGAGCATTCAAAGTCTTTGTTAAAAACGCGGAAGAGCATTCAAAGTCTTCGTTAAAAACATAAGAACTAGAACGACTCAAAGTCCCCCTTCTTAAGGGGGATTTAGGGGGAGCGAGACTTCGATACAAGAGAGAAAAACATAAGATTTTAGTCTTATGTTGACACCTCTTCCTTCTTCCTTCTTCCTTCTTCCTTCTTCCTTCAGCTTATGAAATTTGGAGTTATTGTTTTTCCGGGCTCAAATTGCGATCGCGATGTGGTGTGGGTGACTCAAGGGTTACTCCACCAACCGACGCGGATGATTTGGCACGAAGATACCGATATTTCGGATATTGATATCATTGTAATTCCCGGTGGTTTCAGTTACGGAGATTATTTGCGGTGCGGCGCGATCGCCCGTTTTTCTCCGGCGATGCGGGCTACTGCGGAACACGCGAAAAAAGGAAAGCTTGTATTAGGCATCTGCAACGGTTTTCAGGTGTTGACTGAAGCTGGTTTGTTGCCCGGTGCTCTGGTGCGGAATGCGGGATTGAATTTTATTTGCGATCGCGCTTCTTTGAAAGTCGAGCGCGGTAATACTCGTTGGACTGCGGCTTATACTACGGGTGAAATCATCGATTTGCCGATCGCTCACGGGGAAGGCAACTATTATGCCGATGCCGATACTTTAGCAGAACTAGAAGAGCACAAGCAAGTGCTGTTTCGCTACTGCACAGAGGCGGGCAAAATTAGCGATGCTGGCAATCCCAACGGTTCGTTAAATAATATTGCCGGTATTTGCAATCGCCAAGGCAATGTGTTAGGAATGATGCCGCATCCTGAGAGGGCTTCCGATCCGATGTTGGGCGAAACAGATGGGGTGAAATTGTTTCAAGGGTTGTTGATGGCAAGTGTTGCTGCTGTTTTGTAGTTGATATTTGTCTCTGATTTTAGGAACAGGCAAGATGCCTGTTCCACAGTAGATTAAATTTGTTGTGGGGTGGGCATCTTGCCCGCCCAAAATCAACAGGCAAGATGCCTGTTCCACAGTAGATTAAATTTGTTGTGGGGTGGGCATCTTGCCCGCCCAAAATCAACAGGCAAGATGCCTGTTCCACAGTAGATTAAATTGATTGTGGGGTAGGCATCTTGCCCGCCCAAAATCAACAGGCAAGATGCCTGTTCCACAGTAGATTAAATTGATTGTGGGGTGGGCATCTTGCCCGCCCAAAATCAACAGGCAAGATGCCTGTTCCACAGTAGATTAAATTGATTGTGGGGTGGGCATCTTGCCCGCCCAAAGAAATACAATTTAGATGCGGGACAGCTTATCAACTTTTGAAAAGAAGAATATTTATTTTATACCACTAATGGACTTAGCTAATTTTAAAACTAGGGTAATTGGATGCAGTGCGGTGATGGCTATTGGACAAGTTATTTCATATGCGATCGCCAATCCGGGAACTCAAGCAGCAGCGGGTATTATCGGCGGCCCGATCGCCCTTGGGGGAGTTTCGATTTTGGCGGCAATTGCTGGTGATATAGCGGGGAATATCGCGGCTAATGACCTCGGAAATCGGATGACCCAAGGGTTGAGCAAAAATCCGAATATTCTCGATAATCACGATTTGATTGAGGCTGCGGGTGAGGCGATCGCCTATATTTTGAGAGAGGTTGCTTCGTACCCTCAATTAACTGCGATCGCACTTAGCAAAAATTTGCCCGATCCTAAAAGGGATCTCGGTCAATTAGCCGAGAAAACTCCTGAATACTGGCTGAATATTAACACAAATACAGCCGATTTGTCAAGGGGTTTAAATATTTCCGAAGACCAGTTAACCCTGATTTTTTCTGCGGATGCCGAGGAGTTCGATCGAGTTACCGCATTGACAACGGCAGATTGGGCAAGTTTCCTCAACGAATTCGCCCGGCGCGAGCGCAAATCCTTGGATGCGGAAATCGTGGAATTTGTCGCGAAAAAACTGTACGCAACTTTCCCCAAAGCGTACCGCAAAGTGCTGAAACAGGATGCGGCGAAGGGAGGAGAAAAGTTTGCCGCGATGCTGTTTAAACTGCACCAAATTGCTTTGGCAGAACTCAAAGATTTGGGGCTGCAAAATGGGGAAATTCTGCAAAAGTTGGAGGCCGTGGCAACTGGGCAGCAGATTTGTCAAGTGATGGAGAAATTGTCAGCCATAGAAATTGGCATCCGGGACGATTTGGCGCAAGTTCGGGAATTGCTGCAAACATTTATCGATACTTCCGCGCCCCGATTGCCGATTTCTTTGAAGTCCGAGACGATTATTGAAGACCGAACTAAAGACTTTACCGGGCGCAAGTTTGTATTTGAAGAAATTGGCCGTTTCTTGCATAAAAATCCGAAAGGCTATTTTGTTTTAGAAGCAGAACCGGGTGTCGGTAAAAGTTCAATTATGGCAAAGTTAGTGCTGCTGCTGAAGCGGCGCTGCGTTACTCATTTTAACTCGCGATCCGACGGGATTGTTGATGCCAAAACATTTCTCGAAAATGCCTGCCTTCAATTAATTGAGGGCTTTAAACTCAGGGATAAGTATCCGCAACTGCCGGAAAATGCGACGGCAAACGGCAATTTTTTAGGGCGGCTGTTGGGGGAAGTCAGCGCTACATTGGGCGGGAAAAAGTTGATTTTTGTGGTAGATGCCCTCGATGAAGTCGATTTGAGTTTGCAAAGCAGCGGCAGCAACGTTCTCTATTTGCCGGAAGTTTTGCCGGATAACGTTTATTTTATTGTTTCCAAGCGGCCGGAATCTTTGCCTTTGCCGATGGATCATCTGCCGTTTGATTTGATGCAGTACGATGCAGAAAGTCTGGAAGATACGAAGGCTTATATTGCAAAACGCACCAGCAATAGCGCGTCGATTCAGAATTGGATTGCCAGTCATGATTTGAGCCTGGAACTGTTTGTGGGGGCGGTGGCCCAAAAAAGCCAGAACAATTTTATGTATCTCCGCTACGTGCTGAATGATATCGAAAACGGCGAGTACAGGGATGTTTCTTTGGAAGATTTGCCTAGGGAGTTGACAGGATATTATCGGAAGCATTGGGCACAGATGATGGGCAGGGAAGACGATCCGCTGTTGGAAATGAAAGTTAAGATTATCTACGTCATCTCGAAAGCGCGCGAAGCTGTTTCTCGCGGCTGGATTGCTAAATCCGTAGGCGAGACAGATTTTAAAGTACAGCAGGTACTCAAGAAATGGGATTCATTTTTGCGGCAGCAAGTCAGCGGCGAAATTCGCTACAGCATTTATCACAACAGTTTTCGCGAGTTTCTGGCAAAAGATGAAACCGTGCAATCTGCGGGAGTTAATGTTGAAGAACTTAACCGCCAAGGTATGAATAACAGGATAGAAGGGGCGCCTCTATGAGCGATTTGGGTGTGTGGTTGGCGAAGCAAAGTAAATCGGAGCGAGAATATTTGTTGAAGCATCAACCCAGGGATTTCATTGAGATTGGGCGAGATTTCAACCGTTATTATCGTTGGATGACGGATTTTGGTTTTATTGAGGCGAAGTTAAAATTGTTGGGGGTGCAGCCGCTAATTGAGGATTACGATTTAGGGAGAAATGCAGATGTGTTGCTGTCGGAGGGGCAAACTGAAACGCTGAAGTTGATTCAAGGGGCAATTCGCAAGTCGGCGCACGTTTTGGAAAGAGATAAAACGCAACTAGCAGAGCATTTGTGGGGGAGGTTTCTCGATTGTGAAATACCCCAGATTAAGGGGATGTTGGAACAGGCGAAGCAATCGAAAAATAGTGTTTGGCTGCGGGCTTTGAGGGCTAATTTAGAGCGGCCGGGAGAAGGATGTCTGCGAACCCTCACCGGTCATACTAGCGCGGTAAAAGCAGTGGCGATCGCACCAGACGGCAATACAGCGATTTCCGCTTCAGACGATAAAACCCTGAAAATCTGGGACACCGAGACAGGTACGGAAGTTAGAACCCTCACCGGTCATACTAACTCGGTAAATGCAGTGGCGATCGCACCAGACGGCCTCACTGCGATTTCCGCTTCATGGGATAAAACCCTGAAAATCTGGGACACCGAGACAGGTACGGAAGTTAGAACCCTCACCCGTCATACTGACTGGGTAACAGCAGTTGCGATCGCACCAGACGGCAAAACCGCGATTTCCGCTTCATGGGATAAAACCCTGAAAATCTGGGACACCAAGACAGGTACCGAAGTTAGAACCCTCACCGGTCATACTAGCCCGGTAACAGCAGTGGCGATCGCACCAGACGGCCTCACAGCGATTTCCGCTTCATACGATAACACCCTGAAAATCTGGGACACCGAGACAGGAACCGAAGTTAGAACCCTCACCGGTCATACTGACTCGGTATATGCAGTGGATCTCGCACCCGACGGCCTGACAGCGATTTCGGTTTCAGGGGATAAAACCCTGAAAATCTGGGACACCGAGACAGGAACCGAAGTTAGAACCCTCACCGGTCATACTGACTCGGTATATGCAGTTGCGATCGCACCAGACGGCCTCATAGCGATTTCCGCTTCATGGGATAAAACCCTGAAAATCTGGGACACCAAGACAGGAACCGAAGTTAGAACCCTCACCGGTCATACTAACTCGGTATATGCAGTGGATCTCGCACCAGACGCCCTCACAGCGATTTCGGTTTCAGGGGATAACACCCTGAAAATCTGGGACACCAAGACAGGA
The DNA here is from genome assembly GCA_022701275.1 of Microcoleus vaginatus PCC 9802. Classification (NCBI taxonomy): domain Bacteria; kingdom Bacillati; phylum Cyanobacteriota; class Cyanophyceae; order Oscillatoriales; family Microcoleaceae; genus Microcoleus; species Microcoleus vaginatus. The sequence goes on along the minus strand of CP031740.1, from coordinate 607,613 downwards.
ACCGAAGTTAGAACCCTCATCGGTCATACTGACTGGGTAACAGCAGTGGATCTCGCACCAGACGGCAAACGAGCGATTTCCGCTTCAGGGGATAAAACCCTGAAAATCTGGGACACCGAGACAGGAACCGAAGTTAGAACCCTCACCGGTCATACTGACTGGGTAACAGCAGTTGCGATCGCACCAGACGGCAAACGAGCGATTTCCGCTTCATCTGAAACCCTGAAAATCTGGGATACCGAGACAGGTAGGGAACTTAGAACCCTCACCGGTCATACTACCTTGGTAAATGCAGTGGGGATCGCACCAGACGGTAAAACAGCGATTTCCGCTTCATCAGATAAAACCCTGAAAATCTGGGACACCGAGACAGGTACCGAAGTTAGAACCCTCACGGGTCATACTAACCCGGTAACAGCAGTGGCGATCGCACCAGACGGCAAAACCGCGATTTCCGCTTCAAGGGATAAAATCCTGAAAATCTGGGACACCGAGACAGGCACCGAAGTTAGAACCCTCACCGGTCATACTGAATGGGTAACAGCAGTGGCGATCGCACCAGACGGCAAAACCGCGATTTCCGCTTCAGGGGATAAAACCCTGAAAATCTGGGACACCGAGACAGGTACCGAAGTTAGAACCCTCACCGGTCATACTGAATGGGTAACAGCAGTGGCGATCGCACCAGACGGCAAAACCGCGATTTCCGCATCTAGGGATAACACCCTAAAAATCTGGGATTTGCTTAGTGGCAAAGAAATTGCTAGTTTCAGCGGAGATTCTAGCTTCATTTGCTGTGCAATTTTGCTTGATGGAGTGACAGTTGTAGCGGGGGATTCGTCGGGCCGGGTGCATTTCCTGCGATTGGAGGGAGTTAGCGGCGGGCGATAATCCAAGAAACCGGGTTTTTGCCCGAATCTGTCGGTTGTAACCAAGTATTTCCGTAAAAACCAGGTTTCTGGGTCACCCGCCGATCCAAGAAACCGGGTTTTTGTCCGAATCTGTGGGTTATAACGAGGTATTGTCGTAAAAACCAGGTTTCTGGGGCCCCGCGATCGGGTTTTTTGGTGATGGGCGATTCCCTACGGGATAGCCACGCTTCACGGGTTTTTTGGTGATGGGCGATCGAATTTGAGAGAAATGTGCGATCGGGTTTTTGGGTTGATTGGGCGATCGGGTTTTTTGTTGATCGGGCGATCGAATTTGAGAGAAATGTGCGATCGAATTCGATTTGTTAGTCCGTTAGTTTGTCCGCGCAGGGAAGGCCAGTTGGTTCGTCCGCGAGTCCGCCAGGGGTTGAAACCCCTGTCTCAAAGCGAAAGTCCTCTCAAGAGGACTGAAGAGTTAGTTGATGTACATTGGTTTGAGGCGAATCTTTAGTCGGTTTCAACCGACTTTAGCTATGAGACGGGGGTTTCAACCCCCGGCGGAAACTGCCACCAACTCATCACAATATTGTACCAATATCCAAATCCCCGACTTCTTCAAGAAATCGGTAATCTAATCATCCTCATCCAATCCCAGCGGCACAAAATATTGACTGTAAACCACACTATCCGGCTCCCAAAGCGGTCGCCAATAAACATTTTGCATCACCGCCTTCTCCCCATCACCATCCGCAGGCCACTGAAAACTGACGATCGCAATATTGCTATATCCCACAATCTCATCACCCTCTTGCAGCCAGCGATTGCGCCACAACAGCGATATAAAATTCCACAACCTATGCAGCAGTGGCAATTGTTTATTTTTATGCGATCTACTTGACGGAGTTCCCTTTTCTTCTTGCAAAAACACCCGAGCTCTTTGCCGTTTAATCCAGTCAATTTGATAGCCCCAGTCAGGCATAGATTGTCTATTTTTGAAACCAGCCGCCACAGCTTTCTTTCTGGTCATCCTCGAAATATTCATTAATTCCAGCGGCTCATTCCATCCCAAACATTGGTGCGATCGCTCAGGAAGCAGCGACTTAATCTTAGTATGAACTAAATGCGTTGTCCACTCCTCATTGATAAAAGCACTAGCAGTCAACTGCGCCAGCACAGAATATTGACAACTTGACTTATAATTCGCCCCCCTCAAAGGCTCAATATTCGGTCGAGAATCGCCAAAATGACAATCATACCAATAACTCAGCCGCACAGCAGCAGCATAGTGAATATCCCCCGTCAACACAATCACCCGATCGCGCTGTTTAAAAAATTCCACCAACAGCTTCACAAAAGCTAACTCATGAAAATTCCAAGCATCCCCCGCATCACTACTAAAAACCTTCCCCTGTGCAACATCCCACTTTTGCACCGCATCAATAATCCACAAACCCACCAAATTTGTCGGCACAACCACCAGCGTCGCCTCAATCTCAAACTCCCCAGTTTTATTCAGCAAATCCGTCTCCTTCAAAGGTTGCTGAATTTGCTCCTCAAAACCTTTGTGAGTCAAAAGCATCGGCGGATCGATCGGGCTTTCCACCGGATACCCCCGCCAAGTCCGCGTATCCAGCACAATTACCTCGTGCTTAAAACTTCTCACAGTAAAATGCCAATTCAAAACCTCATTTACACCCTGGTCATCTCGATCCAAAATAAAAACATCTTCATCTAATTTCAACTTAGGCAAATGAGTTTTCGGATCGAGTCCTGGAATTCCCACATACGAAGCGGCATCCTCCCAAGCAGAAACATCAGTTCCCGCCGACTCCGACCATTTTTCAGCAGCTTTTAATAATTTATCTCCCGGTTTTTCGCGATCGAACTGTGCGGGCGTATTTCCCCAAGCCTGAAACACAGCGTAAGCCAGCAAAGCATTCTGCACCACCCGCCGTCCCAGCGGCTTCCCCAGCACCCGGTAACACCACTCTCGATTCAAATACAAATCGTCGCTAACATCATGGTCGTCGCAAATCATATAAGTAGGAATATTCGCTAGCGCCCTCCTCACCCTCCACAAATTGCGGGCAAAACCGTCAAGTTCAACAACTTCTCTATCCCAGACTTTTGCCTGCTTAGAATTTGGACAAATATCCTTACCCTTCGGAAAACGCGCGCACCAAAGTATCGGTGACCAAACTAACAAATACATCGCATAATATTCGCCCAAGCTAAACAAGTGACTTTTAGCCTTGTCCGGTTTATTCACCAACATCCCCGTAAAGCCGGCAAAATCTCTGGCAATATCGCTGCGAGTCCCCGGCTGTAACTGAATTGGTTTTTTGTACTGATACTCATCAGCCTCAGAGAGTTTCTGAAGAGGGGACTCTCTCAAAATTTCCCTCTCTTGGCCAACTGCATTTTCGTTTTCCGAATTTTTAGGTATACTGATACACAAATTCTTTTTAATTTGGGCATCATCCATCAGGGGTAGACTTTCTTCCCAGCCCAACAGTGTATCGCCAGCGTCCGTCAAAGCCCACAGCATCGCATCGGCAACGTCGTCGCCGTAAATTTGGTCACCGGTTAAAAACAGTTGGTGGGGCCTGCTATTTGCTGTACCTGCAAACTGTTCGATCGAATTATCCAAGATTGGCAGCGCATCTCTGCCGTCTCCGTGGGGCTTGCGACAAGAACCGTGAACGATACGCAAATAGTTTAAATCCTTCGGCGGCAGGGCAAAAGTCGGCAACTGGTGAGCGAAATAACCGATCGCCTCCCGTCCCAAAGCCGACAAATCAGGAGAAGCAGGCCACAGAGAAGAAATGAGATTTTCTTTCTCATTTTCTGGGACTGCAACCCCCGACGGCGACTCGCGATTCCCAGCAAACTCTATGTCGTAAGCATAAATTTGCCCGGATGTCAAGACATTGCTATTAATTGGTTTAGCAGTCACCGCCACTACGTGCAGGTATTTGCCGAGCTGCACGGTAGATCTCGCACCTTGGAGCAATGGTCGATCCACAATTTCGCCGATTCCGCCCTCAGTCGAATAAACCTTGAGTTCGACTTTGCGGGGTGCTTTCAGCGCCAGCCAAACTGTCACGGCCCGACTTTCAGTCCGGCGCAAAATCGGACCCGCAAGGATCAGCGGCAAGTGATGAATTCGATGACTTAAGGGAGTCCACGACATAGGATTTAAAAAATAAAAATTAAATAAGAGTGTTCTAGCAATCAGATTTTAGGCGATCGAGCATCTATCACCCGCTTAATTAATGCTAAGTCTGCCAACCTAAGTCTGCAAAATTGTAACAATTCATTAAGTAAAATTAATAATCAACCATGCTCCAAGAACAAAAATTACAGCATTTCGTAAATTCAGCCCCCCAGTTGCCAGCAATTAAATCATCAGAACCCGCGGGACGGCCCAACAGCCAAGCGCTCTACTCCTCACCTTTAGATCGGGCGATCGACCGCCACCCCCTCACCGTCGCTCCAGAAACCCCGATCGCCCAGGTGTTGGCTCTCATGAACCCGATGCGCGTCTCCTGTCAGCTTTGTGGCGAAAAACAAAAGGCTGTTGCTAGCGCAGCCAAGCGCAGTTGCGTCTTAGTCGTGGAAGATAATCGACCGATCGGCATTTTTACAGAACGGGATATCGTCAAGCTAACTACCGTGGCAGCTTGTACAGTCGGACTGACAATTGCTGACGTAATGACTCCATCGCCCATTACCCTCAAACAATCCGAGTCTCAAGATATTTTCACAGCTATGTTCACGTTGCGCCAGCACCAGATCCGGCATTTGCCCGTAGTGGACGAGGACTCGCGACTTCTCGGCATCATCACCCGCGAAGCCATTCACGAAGCCCTGCAACCGATTAACTTGCTAACCAATTTGCGCTGTGCAGCAGATGTCATGACGAAAGAAGTCATTTCTGCCCCAACAACTGCCTCAGCCCTCGATTTAGCCCAGCTCATGGTCAAGCATCGAGTTAGTTCCGTCGTCATTGTCAAAGAGCAAACTCAGCATCCAGAGCTGGCGATCGCACCAACACAAAATTATAAAATTCCGATCGGCATTGTCACCGAGCGCGACATCGTGCAGTTTCACGCCCTCGAATTAAACCTCTCGGAAATCCCGGCAGCAAGGGCCATGAGTGCGCCTTTATTTTGCATATCTCCCGCCGATTCCCTCTGGAGTGTCCACCAGTCCATGCAGCGGCACTGCGTCCGCCGTTTGGTAGTAGTTGGCAGCCAGGGAGAACTTTTGGGCGTTGTCTCTCAGACAAGTTTGCCCCAAGTTTTTAACCAATCTGAAATGTATGGGACGATCGAGCTTTTGCAGCAAGCAGTGGACGATCGAGCCGCCCAATTGCAGAAAGCCAACGAACTTTTGCAGCAAGAAATTTTAGAGCGGCAGCGGGCCCAAGAAGCCCTGCGCCAAGCTCACGACGACTTAAAAAAACAAGTTGAAGAACGCACCGCTCAACTTTTAGAATCCAATGAATTGTTGAGACGCGATATTATCAAGCGCCAGCGAGTCGAAGAAGTGCTGCGGCGAAAGCAAACTTGCTTGAAAAATCAAGCGCAGCAATTAGAGCAAACTGTGCGAAAGTTGCAGCAAACTCAAACTCAATTAGTGCAAACCGAAAAAATGTCTTCTTTGGGACAAATGATTGCCGGTATCGCTCATGAAATTAACAATCCTGTTAATTTTATCTACGGCAACCTTTCCCACGCCAGCCACTACATCAAAGAATTGCTCCAACTTTTGGGACTTTACCAGCAGCACTATCCCGAACCAGTCTCGGAAATTCGGGAAGCAGCAGCAGAGATGGAAATCGATTTTTTGGTAGAAGACTTATCTAAGCTAGTGTCTTCTATGCAAGTAGGAACCGAGCGCATCCGCCAAATAGTTGTGTCGATGCGTAATTTTTCGCGATCGGATCAATCTAACATCAAGCTCGTTGACATTCACGAGGGACTCGAAACCACTTTGTTGATTTTGCAGCACCGGCTCAAAGCCCACGGCGGACATCCAGCTATCCAGATTATTAAAGAATATGGCAATTTGCCCCACATCGAGTGCTGTGCCGGTCAGATCAATCAGGTGTTCATGAATATTATCGGCAATGCTATTGATGCTTTGGATGAAGAAATCCAGAAAGGGGAATGGGCGACGAGAAATGCGAAAAATTCAGCCCTGTCACATCCTAGTTCTCCATTGACTGTTCCCACAATTACAATTCGCACTGAAGTTGTTGGCGGCGATTTTGTGGCGATCCGCATTTCCGACAACGGGCGGGGCATACCGGAGGAGATTCGCCGCCAATTATTTGACCCGTTTTTTACTACCAAACCAGTCGGCAAGGGCACTGGGTTGGGACTGTCGATTTCTTACCATTTAGTCGTCGAACAGCACGGGGGGCGGCTCGACTGCGTTTCGGAAGCTGGACGGGGCACTGAATTTGCGATCGAGATTCCGATAGTCAGTGGTCATTAGTCAGCAGTCATACGATTTTAGATTTTAGATTTTAGATTTTAGATTGAACAATTTAAGGATGGGAAATGACTCATGAAGCCCGGGGTTGGGATCACGGGCGTACAGTTGCATTCTTTTTTTCAACTGGTATCAGTAGTCATGGGGAAGACATGATATTCTCCCACTCCTCCACTCTCCCCATCCACTCTCCCTCTTCCCGACTCACTCCCCCACTCTCCGACTCCCCCCATTTCCTAAAAATTCACAATTTTTTACAAAACACCAGAAACCCAAGCAAAGTCAATCTTTCCCAATCTAAAATCTAAAATCTAAAATCTAAAATCCCATAACTTTGGCCTCCCCTGACCCAACTGATGCGAACTCACTTCGAGTTTGCCTCATCCACTAGCGCCTTTATGACCGTTCCAGTTACCCGCACAAGCCCTCAACTGCCTGCATCCTAGCCCCAAAGCCAAAAGCCCAGATTGTTTGAGAAGTTAATTTTTGTTTTATTTTTGTACCTCTTTATATTAAGAAAGTATTCTAAAATCAATTTAAAAGCTAAAAAAATTATAAAAATAGATTTTTATGTCAAAAAACCAGTTAAGATTCTCAGAGGTGCAAAATAAACAAATTTACTAGCATTTTCATTTAGACGCCCCCTTTCTTTTCATCGCAAGTTAGCTAATAATGCTTTCAACGAGGTGACTAAGGGCGGACTCCAAAATTGGCCTAACCCAAAGAAGGATAGAAGCCCCAAACAAAAGTCGTCGAGATCGAAAATTTTAGTTAGAGAGAAGCCCCAGATTCATCTGTGGAGTTCATTCTTTAATCTCAAATCTGAAATCTCAAATCGACTGACAGTAAGGGAATTGCAATTGGGCTATTGCAATTGGGCGATCGAAAAAAGCATGAAAACCCAGCCCTCATCGTTTTGATAGAAATTTATAGGAGAACAAAGAGTGAAACTCGCAGTTTACGGAAAAGGTGGAATTGGCAAATCGACAACAAGCTGCAACATCTCCGTTGCCCTAGCCAAGCGCGGCAAGAAAGTTTTGCAAATCGGTTGCGATCCAAAGCACGACAGCACATTTACCCTCACTGGGTTCTTGATCCCCACAATTATTGACACCCTTCAGCAAAAGGACTATCACTACGAAGACGTTTGGCCCGAAGATGTCATATACAAAGGCTACGGCGGCGTTGACTGCGTAGAAGCAGGTGGCCCTCCCGCAGGAGCTGGCTGCGGCGGCTATGTAGTCGGTGAAACCGTCAAGCTCCTCAAAGAGCTCAATGCCTTCGACGAATACGACATCATTCTGTTCGACGTGCTCGGTGACGTAGTGTGCGGCGGTTTTGCAGCCCCCTTGAACTACGCCGATTACTGCATGATTGTTACCGACAACGGGTTCGACGCTTTATTTGCAGCCAACCGCATCGCCGCCTCAGTCCGCGAAAAAGCCCGCACTCACCCGTTGCGGCTCGCCGGTTTAATTGGCAACCGCACCTCAAAGCGCGACTTGATCGACAAGTACATTGACTCTGTACCGATGCCCGTGCTGGAAGTGCTGCCCCTGATTGAAGACATCCGCGTTTCTCGCGTCAAAGGCAAAACATTGTTTGAGATGGCCGAAAGCGATCCTTCCCTCAACTACGTCTGCGATTACTACCTCAACATCGCTGACCAGATTTTGGCAATGCCCGAAGGAGTAGTGCCCAACGACACGCCCGATCGCGAATTATTCGCCTTACTTTCAGATTTTTATCTAAATCCAGTGCAACCGGTGGTCAAGAAGGAGGAAGATGAGCTAGACCTGATGATGGTTTAATAGGTCTAGCGATCAGGATGAGGATAAAGAGGTTATGGCTTTTTTTGATACTTTTTCAGTTGCTCTCAAACAGAAGTGGTTGGACTACTACCAGGTAAATCGGGCTTGGCTGCTCCTGCACATGACGGCTGACAACACGGTCGCCACACCCGACGGCGGGAAAAGGCCGGTTTCTTACCTCATCCTGGGAATTGCGGCTGCCCTGGAGCCGGAACTCCAGCAATTAATGCTGCCCTTCTCAAAACTCAAGCCGGATGCAGACAGCCTGATCGAAGTTTTGGGGCTAAATTTTGACCCGGACCTAGCGCTGGGTATGCCCTCAAATATCGCGCCGCAGACGGCCGGCACATCTCCAACACCCGCAGCGGCTCAAACTGCAAGTGCTGCACCCGCAGCAGCTCAAACTGCAACTGCTGCACCCGCAGCGGCTCAAACTGCACCCGCAGCGGCTCAAACTGCAAGTGCTGCACCCGCAGCAGCTCAAACTGCAACTGCTGCACCTGCTGCTGCTCAAACTGCAACTGCTGCACCCGCAGCAGCTCAAACTGCAACTGCTGCACCCGCTGATGCCAAATCTAATAAATTGGGCGGTGCGGCCTTAGCAGCAGCCGGAGTAGTCGCCGGAGTCGCCGGAGCCGCCGGTCTGGCTGCTGCTGCGTCAGCACTGAGCTCCGACGACGAATCCTTCGATGAGTTTGAGGAAGAAGCAGTCTCCGACTTCGACCTGGGCGATGACGAGGAAGAAGCAGTCTCCGACTTCGACCTGGGCGATGACGAGGAAGAAGCAGTCTCCGACTTCGACCTGGGCGATGATGAGGAAGAAGCAGTCTCCGACTTCGACCTGGACGACGACGAGGAAGAAGCAGTCTCCGACTTCGACCTGGACGACGATGAGGAAGAAGCAGTCTCCGACTTCGACCTGGACGACGATGAGGAAGAAGCCTCGGCTTTGGACGGTCTCGACCTCGGCGACGATGAGGAAGACGCCGTATCTGACTTCGATATGGGTGACGATGAGGAAGACGCCGTATCTGACTTCGACCTCGGCGACGACGAGGAAGATGCCGTATCTGATTTTGACATGGACGACGATGAGGAAGAAGCCTCGGCTTTAGGCGGTCTCGACCTCGGCGATGACGAGGAAGAAGAAGCCTCGGCTTTGGACGGTTTCGACCTCGGCGATGACGAGGAAGAAGAAGCCTCGGCTTTGGGCGGTCTCGACCTCGGCGATGACGAGGAAGAAGAAGCCTCACAATTTGGGACTTTGACCTCTGGAGATCTCGAAGCGGGGATTTCCGATCCGTTTGGGGAAGAAGATGCAGAGTTTGTCGCCGAAGAAATACCCGATCCTTTTGGGACAGCGACCTCAGATGACCTAGACATGGATCTGGGCGACTTGGACGATGACGGTATTGACGATTTCTCTGTATCTGATGACGATGACCTCGACGATCTCGGACTCGACGATCTGGGGGAAGCAACTACCGGAGATCCCGATGAAGATGATTTAGATGCTCTAGGTCTCGGTGATTTGGATTCCGACGATGAGGATGAAGAAATTTCGGGCTTTTTGTCGGATTTTAAGTGAGGTTGTTGCGATCGCCCGCATCTGTTCGAGTCTTGAAGCTTCCCGCTCTATTTGTGAGTTGTGAGTTGCGAGTTGTTAATTTTTAATTAGCTCCAACTCACAACTGCCAAAAGGCTTTTTGCCTTAGCGAGTTGAAGAAAACTAAATCCCTGCTGTGAGGGATTATAGGCCCTCGCGCAGAATTTTTTAGCTCAAATTTTGGATGCTGCGGCTGCGGAAATATTGAGTGGCCTGCATCTATTTTTCAGAGGAATTAGCCCAAAAATAGGTATTTCTATTTATTGTTCGCTGTGCGTCGCGATCGCGCAAAACAGGTGTTTTCTCGCCACTGCGTCTGTTCGTGATCGAGAGGAAAAACAACCTATTCCTCTCCTGGGCGATCGCACCGAGATGATCGCAAAATCCAGGTGTTTCCTCGCTCCGCCGCAAGTCCTGTTCGAGACGAAAAACAATTTAAAGGGAGAATATTTGAGATATGACTGCTATTACTACTAATGAACCGGAAGCTTTAAACTTTGAATGCGAAACGGGCAATTATCACACTTTTTGTCCGATTAGCTGCGTAGCTTGGCTTTATCAAAAAATTGAAGATAGCTTTTTCTTGGTCATCGGTACCAAGACTTGCGGCTATTTCTTGCAAAACGCAATGGGCGTGATGATTTTTGCTGAGCCTCGCTATGCGATGGCTGAGTTGGAAGAGGGCGATATTTCCGCTCAGTTAAACGATTATGATGAGTTGAAGCGGCTGTGCTTGCAAATTAAGCGCGATCGTAACCCGAGTGTAATTGTTTGGATCGGTACTTGCACCACCGAAATCATCAAAATGGATTTGGAAGGGTTAGCACCGAAACTCGAAGCAGAAATTGGCATTCCCATCGTCACAGCCCGTGCTAACGGCTTGGATTACGCTTTTACTCAAGGGGAAGATACCGTTTTAGCCGCGATGGCTGCTAAATGCCCTGACAAAGCTCCTGTTGTAGAAGCTCAGAAGCAAGAAAGAAATGCTATCTCTCAACTGCTGAATTTCGGCAAGAAAAAAGAGGAAGTTGCAGCAGATGAATCGGAATATGTCAAGCACACACCGCTGGTACTTTTCGGTTCTTTGCCCGATCCGGTTGTTACTCAGCTAACTCTAGAATTGAAGAAGCAAGGAATCAAAGTTTCCGGTTGGCTTCCTTCCAAGCGCTACACTGAATTGCCAGTCTTGGAAGAAGGTTATTATGTATCGGGCATGAATCCGTTCTTGTCGCGTACTGCTTCTACGTTGATGCGCCGTCGCAAGTGTAAGCTAATTGGTGCTCCGTTCCCCATCGGCCCTGACGGAACTCGGGCTTGGATTGAAAAGATTTGCTCAGTGTTAGGAATTGAACCAAAAGGTTTGGACGAACGGGAAGCGCAAATTTGGGCTGGTTTGGAAGATTACCTGCAAATAATTCGCGGCAAATCTGTCTTCTTTATGGGGGACAATTTGCTAGAGATTTCTTTAGCACGTTTCTTGATTCGCTGCGGCATGACTTGCCCGGAAATCGGCATTCCTTACATGGACAAGCGCTATCAGGCGGCCGAATTGGCTTTGTTAGAAAAAACTTGTCACGAGATGGGAGTTCCTACTCCTCGGATTGTGGAGAAACCGGACAATTACAATCAGTTGCAGCGGATTTACGAGCAGAATATTGACTTGGTGATTACTGGTATGGCTCACGCTAATCCTTTGGAAGCGCGGGGAATTAATACTAAGTGGTCTGTTGAGTTTACTTTTGCTCAGATTCACGGCTTTGGTAATGCGCGGGATATTTTGGAGTTGGTGACTCGTCCGTTGCGCCGGAATAATTCGCTGAAGGATTTGGGTTGGGGTAATTTGGTGAAGAATGAGGCTCAGGTTTAATCTCTAGCTCATCTACTTCCGGTTTCACTGTTGTAAAAAGCGCTAATTATTATATAAGTGGGGTAGGTAATGCCTACCCTACTTTATAACTTAATCAATAAAAGGCTATCAAAATGACAGTTGAAAAAGAAAAATTTGGTGATATGGTTAACTCTATTGATGTTAGGCTATCGGAGGCTCAATACTATTGGTCGGTAGCTTATGATTTATTTTATGGTTTGAGTAGTACGCCAGAAAAATACGCTAAAGCACCTCATTTCTGGACGAGGACTGCCACGGGATTTCGCGACCTGTGTGTATTATATTTGTGTCAAGTATATGACTCACATAAAGATGCTGTAAGCGTTCCCAAAATTTTAAAGATTGTTGAGAGTAATTATAAATACTGGGAAAAAAAATCTCCGGAAATAGGTAAGTTAGACACAAAACAATTAAAGAAAGACCAAATTAAATTCCAAGATAAAAAAGGGGGTGACAAAGATTATGATCAGAATCTAGATGGATTGAAAGAAATACTTTTTAATCATAGAGACAAAGCAATAGCTCACTATGACAAGAAAGAACTTTTTAAATATGAAAAACTTTTAGAGGTTTTGAAAAAAACCAGGAATCCATTAGAAAATGAGGAAGATGAAAACGCGCTCCCGCCAATGCCTGAAGAGATGACTAGGCTTGAAAAAGATGACTTGCAAAAACTGATCGATGAGGCGAGAGCAATATGTCATCGTTATATGTCTCTTTTAAATATTGAAATTCCTCCCCTAGAGATCACAGAGGATTACAATAACTTATTAGATATAAGTACAACCCCCTAATGAAACAGGAATTACGCATTGTAACGGTAGTATCAGACCTTGAGATTCTTCGCTATCGCTCACAATGACAAAAAATCGTTATCACTGCGTAAGTCATGGAAAGCTGTGATAGATAGTCGGATTAACAGAGATTAACGCGGATGAAAAGTGCGCTCGTACTTTTCACTCAATTTACAATTACGCCAAATTTTAATAACATTCTAGGCAAATAATCATCCAAATTCTTGATGTGTTCATCTGTTAACTCAATCAGGTTTAGTTCGTACTTCTGATATAGTTCTTGCTTCACTTTCTTACGCGCCAGATACTCCTGGTTGTTCTCATATCCCCAGTATTCAATATACACCTTTCCCCCAGGAATATAAAAGTCACAGTAAGCTTCTTCCTCTATGGGGAGTCGGCGTTCATAGGCGTGAACTAGCTCCGCCATATAGAGCCAATTATCAATCAAAACTTCAGCTTTAGACCGCACAAAATGACCGTCAGTTGTTCGATGCTGTGCACTCGCCCGAAACTTCTCGCGGAACCCTAGCTTTGTGTTTACTTCTGTTTTGCTCTGTTCTGAATTCTCGCCTTTAAGACTCTCAATAGTCACCATAAAAACTTGATTGGTCAGTATAGATTCCGGCCAAAGCACATAAGGAGTGTTGTCTTGAGGGTAGGTTTTTTGCACCGCCCCAAAACCTATTCCCCGCTTAGTGGCTACCCAGCCGTTGCGCTCTTTGTTTACTAATCCTAACTCTGCTAAAATTGGGTTGACTTTGTGCTTTGATATTTCTAGTTTCTCGCTGATGGTGGTAGCGGACAGAAGTGAGGGGGAAGAGGATTGTTGGGGTTTAGGTTTGGGCGGTGACACGGGTGGAGCGTTGTTAGCTTTCCAATGTTCGTAGCATAATTTGTGACCAAGTTTTGAAACTGCTTGATTGCATCCGGGCGCCGTGCAGGTTTCTGCTGAAAGGGCAGATAAAGCTTGATTTATGGCTGCTAGCTTGTGGCGCAAAGGATCTAAGGTCATATTAACAGCTTGAAATATATTCAAAAATAGTACCACTTTAATTTCTATGCAGTCAAGAATTAAAAACTGGCGATTCCCTTTGGGGTAGCTTCGCTCACGCGGACTTTTCCCCAACTTTTCCAGAATCTCAGGCCACACGGCCCTAACACGATCGCAGGTACGATCGCCTATAATCGAAACTAGCCCCACTCTCATCAGTTGAGAAACCGCCATGAGTCAAGACAAGGAAGAAATTAGCTATTCAGAGAAAACAGAACGTCTCAGAGTTATCGGTCAGTTTATCAAAACTGTGACACCGATGATTTGGACGATCGTAATTTTAGTAGTCATCATTCCCCTATTAGGTAACTTTCTAATTTCCCAGTCACTAACAAATACGCGAACGACAGCAGTTGTAGTGTCGCCGCCACACGATTTTAGCAAAGTCAACCAAGACATTAAAAACGCTATCCAACAATCCCATACAACAGCCGAAACTTTCGCCTCAAAAGAGTTGGACAAATGGGAAACCGAAGTAATTGCACGAGTAGACAATAGTTTCCTCGATTGGTATTTCGATTACTTCAACCAAAAAAAGATGGAGTTTACCGTCCCTTTTAATTTCGTGAAATCTGCCGTACTCAACAGATTTGATATGACAGCAGCATCTCGTGCTGTTTCCGAAAAATTAACCGAAGACTTTCAAAGAGAATTTGCTAACCGCGTGCTGGTGCCAAAAAACGCTCAACTGCGCTTTCAATTAATTACTCAAGATACTGCTAATTTGTACATATCAGAAGTTAGCAAAAATGTGAAAGTAGTTCAAAACAATTATAGCATACCGCAGGTACAGTGGGACAAATATCTGAACGATATTGCTACCACAATTAGCGACAAAGGAAACGTCTCGAATTTATCATTAAAAGTATTAGTTGGTGGTAGCGGTTACTTGGTTGCTAAACCCTTAATTTTGGGAGTCGCAGCTAAAGTTGGTAGTAAAGTTACCGCAAAAGTTGCCAGCAAAGCCGCCGCCAAGGTAGCCACAAAAACAGGCGGTACAGTGGCTAGTCAGTTGGGAGTAAGTTTAATCGACCCGATTGTCGGGATCGGGATTATCATCTGGGATTTGTGGGATTATAATCACACAGTCACAGTAGAAAGACCAATTTTGCGGGAACACATTGTAGAATACTTGAAAGATGTCAAAAAGTCCCTGCTTACAAATCCTGAAAGCGGAATCATGGCAGCAATTTATCAGTTAGAAAGTGGTCTTCTCAAGTCACTTTAATCATTAAAGTCGCGTCTGAATGATGTGTGTAAATCCCCGGAAATTGGTAAGATCCACTGCAAGAAAAAAAGGGGGTAGACCAGTAGTTAGTGCCAGCAGCGCGCGCTCCGACTCGCTACTGTGCGCGATCGAACACCCGACTGTGGGCGATCGCGCTCATGTAGCAAAAAAAGAGAAAAAAATGAATTTTAAACAAGGCAAAAAAAGAGAGGATTTTGGGACAAAAAGAAGAGTTGCACAACTTTATTTACCATAAAAAAGATATCCCGAAATGGAACATAAAACAAGCTGTTAGACTCCTATTACACTAATTTAGTCGCTACTTTTAAAAAAGTAAACGTTGAAACAAGTTTTATTGCACACACTCACAGAAAATACTTCGCTGGGAATCACGACATTAAAATATCGTTAAAAAAGCTATTTAACAAAGGAACCGTTCTCCGCATCGTGTGGCTATCTCAACGCGAAAAGCGGAATATATCAAAACTAGAAAAACACTTGATGTCTAACAGAAGCTTTCTTGAAAGGGGAGGGTGCTAGCTATCCTCAAGGTCAAAAAATGCAGCAGCTTGTTAAAAGGTAAAACGAGGGTAAATCACCGTCCAAATTCCCAATAAATTGTTTTTTATTTGCTTCTTATAGCTCAGAGGAAAATTATGCAAAAAGCATGAGCATATAAGGATATAAGGTAAGAAGCTTGTTATATGCTGTTATTTGATTTGCCTAATTTTAACCTAATTAAGAAATTATTTAAATTTTTATCTTGATAACATTCAATTTTACTAAGGTGAACGAAATATTATTCTATTGTACAAATGATTGAGAGTGGCTAGAGTTTCTCAGCTTTTGACCAGCCAGAAAATAATTTGTTTATAAGTGATGCAGTTTATAGAGAAAGACGAAAAAACTGTTGCTGTCGATTAGGACTTTCTGGACTTGTGGCATTTACAGCATAAGAAATTAAAAGCTCCGATTGACCGAGGTAGAGTTGGGGGGCGGTGCGTTTTACCGATGAATCTCTACTGCGAGGTGTGTACGGAATTGCTGAAGTATGGGACGGAGGTGTTTTAGTACAAAAAGGCATAACTTCTAAGTAGGAAGTTTGGTCTGCTTTGTCTAAATTGTGGCAACAAATCGAACAGTTTATGAAATAGTCTAAAGTCAAGGATCTACCAGGCAGTTGCGATCGCCCCCAGAGAGTAAAATTGCAAGTATTGGTCGCTCGACCCCCGTTACTCGACTAGATTTTGATTAAAGGTTTGCTATACTCCAGAAATAGACAGATATTAACCTTTGCAAAATCAATAGGCCGGAGCTATGACATCCTATGCAACCTCTACAGCAAGAGCCGAGATGAGTGAGATCCGGCGCTTGAAAAACATACTGCCCCCAGAACTCCAAAGTTGGGTAACAGTAGAAAAAACAATAGAAGTTAATCCTACCCTGATCCGCAGCGAAGAAATAGGCAAAGACCAGGTAGAAATCCAAATAGACCTGATCCGCTGGGAACAGCTAGCAATCGATCAGCGGAACCTCCTATTTTGGCACGAAGTCGCCAGAATCCAAAACGACACCATTCCCAGAGACGGTTGGGAAATGGCAGCCCTCGCCATTGGTTTAGGCGGCGCCGTCGGTGAACTTTGGGTGCAAGACGGCTTGCTGCTGTTACTGGCCCTATCCCTGTGCGGCGTCTCCGGCTGGAGACTTTTCCAAAAAAATAACGGAGAGAAAAGTTTAAAAGAAGCAGTAGACGCTGACGAAAAAGCCCTCGCCCTCGCCACCCGCTTCGGCTACACTCTCCCAAACGCCTACAAAAGCCTTGGCAGCGCCTTAAAAACCTTAATCGAGCAAACCTCAAAAAAACAGCAGCGGGCTAAATACGAAGCTCGTCTCCAGGCCCTCAAACGCAATGCAGCCAAAGCCAAGGCCAAAGTCAAACCCATCACCCGCGAAACATCCCAGTCAGAAAACGTCTACAATTCTTAACCTCATCCCCCGACGCTGGTTACGGGGGTTTTCCAGTTAACCGTTAACTGTTGACTTCTGTGTTAGCTGTTAACTGTTAACTGCGATGGCTATCCGGTGCAAGACAGGCACGAAAATTATGAGCGACAAGATTAATCGGCCTGAATCCACAAAAATCTTGATTCCGATGTCAAAGTTTGGCAGCGACTGCGTTCAAAAATCTTTGGGTCAAAACTGGCACTGTTAGACTCAAGTCTATTTTTGCCTTTGATATCATTCTCGGCGGGCGAGTTGGCAGGCGTTTTTATAAAGTTTGTATAAAGCTAGCATAAGGAGGAGCTGCTAGGACAGAATAGGCTAAAGACATCAGCTTGAAATTTGAAACCAGGACTTCATGGTCAGTCAAACCCCAGAGGCAGATTTTCGGGTAACGTACTCGGACGAGATTCCCTCAGTTCACATACCCGTGCGCTTGAGCGTACTTGAAGCCGTAAACTTCAAGACAACCTGCCAGCAACTTTTTTCGGGCAGCACCGTTCCCAGCAAGATTGTCCTAGACTTCAGTCAGACGACATTCATCGACAGTAGCGGGATCGGTGCTTTAGTCAGCAATCTGAAATTTGCCAAACAGCGGGATAGCGACTTGGTGCTCCGAAGCCTCAAGCCGCAGGTGATGGCAGTATTTGCTCTCACCAGCCTAGATCAAGTGCTGACGATCGAGCAGCCCTCTGCAACCTCAACTCCCACAGAGAACAACCCGTCGGACAATCAGCTACCGATGACGCACCCCTCAGTGCAATCGTGGGTGAAGCGGCTGATAGATATCGTTGGGGCAATCGTCGGTTTGATAATTACAGGAATTTTGCTCGTACCCATAGCTGCAGCTATCACTATCAACGATCCAGGCCCGATATTTTTCGGTCAAACCCGCTGTGGCTGGATGGGCAGACAATTTCGGATTTGGAAATTTCGATCGATGTGTACCAACGCCGAAGCCATGAAAGCCCAAATCAAAAACCAGGCTTCTGGCGCATTTTTCAAAAATGACAACGACCCGCGGATTACCAAAGTCGGGCGCATCTTACGCAAAACCAGCCTCGACGAACTGCCGCAGTTTTGGAACGTGCTCAAAGGCGAAATGAGTCTAGTTGGCACTAGACCGCCTACCCCAGACGAAGTTGAGCGTTACGAAGTCCCTCAGTGGCAGCGTTTGGATGTCAAACCAGGGATGACAGGCGAATGGCAAGTCAACGGTCGCTCTCAAGTCCGCGATTTTGAAGATGTCATCCGTTTAGATTTAAAATACCAACAAAACTGGAGCCTGGTGTATGACCTCAAACTAATTGTCAAAACTGTAACAGTCCTGTTTAACAAAAATAGTGGCGCTGTGTAGGAACCCTCAACAACCCACCGCTCAACTTTGAGGTGCTGTTGCCGACGGGAGGGGGGAACTCGAACTCGATACTTAGTCAAGCAGATGATCGCTAGCGATACCTACGTTAGCATTAAGTGTTAAAATTCACACGCCCAGAAAATGCACAGCTAGTTGCCAGCTCTGCAATCAGAGCATTAATAATTAGCAATTGGCGAGTTCGAGGTCATACTCGAATGATCCCAGCATGATTTTCGAGGACGAGAAGAACTCACCTGTGTTTAGAAAAGTACCGACTGCTAACACGGTCGAAGCTTAAATCACTTCCTCGCAAGCTGACTCGGGAATTTTCCCTATTTAAACGCCCAACCGAGGCGGGTTACAGTATCGGAAGTCTCTCATTTGCTGTGCGAGTAAATGGTGCGAAAGGAATGCTCACCTTGAGGCAAAACGGGCTTCTTCAACTCAAGCTTGACTTAACTAATATGTTGCCAAGACCTTGCCCTCCTTTTTCTCTCCCTCCGCCGCTGAGTACAGCGGTGGTGGGGGCCGACCAGGGGGAAGAAAGATGAAAGACAAGCAACCAAAGGCCGAGTGGCACCTGCAGGTTGAAACAGACCTGAATGCTTTAACATCCATTTTGGAATGGTTGGAGAATATCGTTTTGCCCATGATACCAGCGGATTTCTGGTGGCAGTGCCGACTGATAATCAACGAAGGCTTTACAAACGCTGTCCGCCACGCTCACCAGAACTTGCCCCCGGCGACGCCCATAGACATTGAGGTAAAAGTGTTTGCCGATTATTTAGAAATTAGGATTTGGGACAGGGGTCAACCCTTCAACTTAGAAGCAAAGCTGCACTCGATCATGCAAGAGCAGCGCGATCCTTTGGACAGAGAAGGAGAAAGGGGACTGGTGTTCATGTACAAGCTCACAGACGATCTTCGCTATATCCGTACCGACGATCGCCGCAACTGCCTGGTAATGCGAAAAAACATTACCTGAGGGCGCGATACCCGCCCGGTCAGGGCGGCTTCTTTCGCCAGGAGTGGAAGATCCCCTCGCCCCCTATTGTCCTACCCGGAACCCAACCACATCCTCTGCAATTCTGCGGGTGCAGGCTCGATGCACGCGGCTGCTGGACTATTTGCTTCAAAATAAATAGTATGCGTATTCTAATTTATTCCTATAACTATTATCCAGAGCCGATCGGCATTGCCCCTCTGATGACAGAACTAGCGCAAGGCCTAGTCAAGCGCGGCCACCAAGTCCGAGTCGTCACCGGAATGCCCAACTATCCGCAGCGCCGGATTTATCCGCAATATGAGGGCAAATTTTACCTCACCGAAGAACACAACGGCGTCACAATTCAGCGCAGCTATCTGCGCGTCAACGGCCCCCACCCCACCCTCCTAGACCGACTTTTGCTAGACGGCAGTTTTGTCGTCTCCAGCGCCGTCCAAGCCTTCAGAGGCTGGCGTCCCGACGTGATTTTCTCGACAATGCCCCCTTTACCGATTTGCGTCCCAGTCGCCTTTTACGGCTGGATTCGCGCTTGCCCGATCGTCCTCAACGTTCAGGATATCGTCTCAGAAGCAGCCGTGCGCGTCGGCTTGGTCAAAAAAAACGGACTGCTAGTTCGCATTGCTGACGCTTTGGAAAAATTGGCATACTGCACAGCCAGCCAAGTCAGTGTCATCGACAGCGGTTTTATCAAAAAATTGCACTCTCAGGGAGTACCCCCGGAAAAAATAGTTTGCGTGCCCAATTGGGTTGATGTCAATTTCATTCGCCCCTTACCCAAGGAAAGTAACTCATTTCGAGAAACTCACAAACTCAAGGGCAAATTTGTCGTTCTCTATGCTGGCAATATTGCCCTCACTCAAGGCTTGCAAACAGTTGTCCAAGCAGCGGCTCGTTTGAAACACATACCCGAAATCGCTTTTGTAATTGTGGGGGAATCAACAGCACTAGCGCGCTTGCAACAAGATTGCGAAACTTACAAAGCTAATAATGTAATCCTGCTACCATTTGAACCGCGAGAAAAATTGCCCGAATTGTTAGCTGCTGCTGATGTTAGTTTAGTCGTACAAAAGCGCCGCGTTACTAACTTCAATATGCCTTCAAAAATTCAAGTAATTCTCGCCAGCGGTCGGGCAATTTTGGCTTCGGTTCCCGAAACCGGTACGGCCCAGAAAGCAGTGCAGCAAAGCGGTGGTGGCGTGGTGGTAGCGCCGGAAGATCCGCAGGCTTTGGCTGAGGCTGTTGAGGATTTGTACTTGCACCCCGCTAAGGTGGATGCGTTGGGCGAGCAAGGCAGGAATTATGCTGTGGAGAATTACGGATTTGAGGAAGCTTTGAATCATTATGAAGCTTTATTTGCGGCGGTGGCAGCGAGTCATGCTGAGAAAATCTTGGAGCCTTTGCCGAAATGATCGCAGTTGGGCGATCGCTCCGGTAAATGAAATAGATCCAGGGGACAAGATAAAATTAGTAAGATGGGTGTAAAACAGCAAGTTAATTATATTGTTTTATACATAAAAAAGTAAAGTTAGCAGCTATATCCTATTAAATAAAATCCTGTTTTGGGAATGGAAAGCGAATGCAAGTAGAGCAAATGAAGTCCCATGTAATTCTGCGAGGCTCCCTGTTCCCAGAACCTGTAAAAGTAATTGTGGCAGTGCCGATGGGAGATGCTATTAAACTCATCGGCAAAGGAATCAATACCAACCAAGTCTACGAGTCAATTCTGTCCAAAGAACATTTGGCTCAACTAGAAGCTACCCCAGAACAAGAACCATTTGACGGCAACGCCCTGCATTTTCGCCTCGGCGTGGAAGCCCTGCGCTTGGGTTTAGCCTACGAATATGACCCTTATTTTGCCCTGGCGATCGCCCATGTAGACCCACTGCCCCACCAACTAGAAGCCGTCTACGAATACTTTCTCAAACAACCCCGCATCCGCTTCCTGCTAGCCGATGACCCCGGTGCTGGTAAAACCATCATGGCCGGACTGCTACTCAAAGAACTCAAAGTCCGAGGCTTAGTCAGACGTACCTTAATTGTCACCCCCGCCAACCTCACCTTTCAATGGCAGCGGGAACTCAAAGACAAATTCCGCGAAGATTTTGAGGTGATTCGGGGCGATGTCCTGCGGGCCAATTACGGCTCTAACCCTTGGAAAGAAAAGAAACAAGTCATCACCTCAATATCGTGGGTTTCGCGCATTGAAGATGCCAAAAATAGTCTCCTGCGGAGTCATTGGGACTTAATCATTGTGGATGAAGCCCACAAGATGAGCGCCTATAGTTCCGATGATAAAACCTTGGCTTACAAACTCGGTGAAGAACTCTCCAAGCTCACCGACCACTACTTATTAATGACCGCCACGCCTCATAAAGGCGACCCCAAAAACTTTTGTTTATTCCTAGAACTTCTAGACCGCGATGTTTATGGTGATGTTACGAGTTTAGAAGAAGCAATGCGTCGGAATAATGCTCCGTTTTATCTGCGGCGGACCAAAGAAGCTCTCGTTACTTTCCCCGATACAGAGACCGGTCAAGCCAAAAAGCTATTTACTAATCGCAAAGTTGAAACCATCGACTTTCAAATTGATGACGAAGAATTGGATTTCTATGACGACTTGACTAAATATGTAGAAGACCAGTCAATCAAAGCATCGGCCGATGATTCCGCCCGCGGTCGGGCATTGGGTTTTACGATGGCAATGTTGCAACGTCGTTTCGCGTCTAGTGTCTACGCAGTGCGGCGAAGTTTAGAACGAATGCGCGATAAACGCCAACGGAGATTGGAAGACCCAGAGGCTTACCGGGCCGAACAGATTGCGAAGAAAGTTCCAGATGATTTTGATGAACTGACTGAAGCAGAACAGGAAAAAATTCTGGGAGATTTGGAAGGACTTGTCGCTTCAGTTGACCCGGTAGCATTGCAACAAGAAATCTATCAGTTGAACAAACTGATCGACCAAGCGCGGACGTTGGAAAAACGAGAAGTTGAATCGAAACTGGTGAAGCTGAAAGAAGCTATTACCCAGAAAGGCATATTCCAAGACCCGCTGATGAAACTGCTGCTTTTCACCGAGCACAAAGACACCTTGGATTATTTGGTGGGTAAGCTGCGGGAGTGGGGACTATCGGTGACTCAGATTCACGGGGGGATGAAAATTGGAGACAGGGATACGCCCAATACCCGAATTTATTCTGAACGCGAGTTTCGGGAAGATTGTCAGGTATTGGTGGCGACGGAAGCGGCGGGGGAGGGTATTAACTTGCAATTCTGCTGGTTTCTGATTAATTATGATATTCCCTGGAATCCGGTGCGCTTGGAACAGCGGATGGGTCGCATCCACCGTTACGGTCAGGATAAGGATTGTCTGATTTTTAACTTTGTTTCGACGAATACCCGCGAAGGACGGGTGTTGTGGAAGTTGTTTGAGCGCATCCGGGCGATCGAGATTGACATCGATCCAGAACGCACTGGCAAAGTGTTTAATGTTTTGGGCGATATTTTTCCGGCCAATCAGCTAGAACGGATGATTCGGGAGATGTACGCTCACAACTTGACGGAAGATGTGATTAAGAACCGCATTGTCGAGCAAGTGGACACCGATCGATTCCGCCGCCTCACCAATTCCGCTTTAGAAGGATTAGCCAAGCGGGAACTGAACTTAAGTGCGATTATTGGTAAATCAGCAGAAGCAAAAGAGCGACGTTTAGTGCCAGAAGTGATTGATGACTTTTTTGTGCAAGCGGCCCCGATTTCGGGGATTCACCCCAAGGAAACGCGCCAGCATCAGAAGGTGTACCGCATTGGGCGAGTACCGCGTACTCTGTGGCCGATCGGGGAACGTTTGGAAACCCGCTTTGGCAAATTGGGCCATGAATACAAAAAGATTACGTTTGATAAACATAAGTTGACAGATGACCCAACGCTGGAATGGGTGACACCCGGACATCCGCTGTTTGAGTGCGTGCGGGAAGATGTGCTAGCGCGGGTACAGGATGATTTGCGCCACGGGGCACTATTTTTCGATTTGCATCGCGATCGACCTGCGAGATTGGATGTGTTTTCGGCGGCCATCGCCGATGGACGCGGTAACAAGCTGCACGAACGTGTCTATGTGGTGCAGACGGAAATCGACGGGACAATGACCGTGCGACAGCCGACTTTGTTTTTAGATTTGGTGCCAGTAACTGATAGTACCAATTTGGTTGATGGTTTGCCAAACGATGCAGATTTACCCAGTCGCGACCAAACAGAACAAGCGTTGATCGAACAAGAATTGAATCGTTTTTTGACAGAAATTCGGACTCAACGACAGCAGGAAGTTAAGACTATTTCCGACCACATGGAAATTAGTTTTTTTGCAATTATTGATAAAGTGCAGTGTCAGTTTGCTGAGTTAATTTCGCGACAAGAATCTGGTGCCAAGGAATCTGGACTAGACGGCCGCATCAAGCAAATGGAAGACCGATTGTTTGAGTTAAACGGGCGATTGGAAACGCGGCGGGAAGAACTGGAAAAAGAGCGCAGTTGCACGATCGCCGATATTCAACATCACGGACGGGCTTGGGTACTTCCTCATCCAGAACGCACATCCCCTGAAATGGCAGCTATGGTTAGCGATCGCGAAATTGAGCGAATTGCAGTCGAGGCAGTTATTGCCTATGAAAATGCGAGGGGCTGGCTGGTGGTGAGTGTAGAAAAGGAGAATCGCGGCTTTGATTTAATCTCCCGCAAACCTCATCCAGAAGATCCAAACACTGCGATTGCGGTGAGGTTTATTGAGGTTAAAGGGCGATCGCGGGTGGGTGAAGTAGCCCTCACCAGCAACGAATACAAGACAGCAGAACGCTTAAAAAAAGACTACTGGTTGTATGTAATCTTTAACTGCGCTTCTACTCCACAAGTGCATCCAATACAAGACCCCGTGCAGTTGGGGTGGGAACCGTTAGTGAAGATTGAACATTATCATGTTGATGCAGAGAAAATTTTGGAGGCCAGCAAGTGAGTAACAAAACTAATTATCCCAAACGCCTCATCGAAGTTGACCTCCCCATCAAGCGGATTTCCGCCCACGCCAGACGGGAAAAATCTATCCGTCACGGGCATATTTCCACCCTGCATATTTGGTGGGCGAGGCGACCTTTGGCCGCGTGTCGGGCGGTGATTTGTGCTTCCTTGTGGATCGATCCTGTTGATGAACTCTGCCCTCAAGAATTTCGGGATAAAGCAGCCAGCATTATTAAGGATTTTGCTAAGAAAGTGGTGACGGATAAGGATTTAGCTAATCATTGTTCTACGGAAAATTGGAGTGAGTGGAAGTTTTTAGCCAAAACAGAAAATCAGTTAGATCCTAATAATCCCCAGCATTTCAATATTCTCCGCGATCGGTTATTGGATTTTATTGCAGATTTTGCTAATTGGGATAATTCCACACAGCAAGACTATTTAGAAACCAGTCGCGCTTTAACTCAAGCAGCCCATGAAGCTTTAGGCGGCGTTCCCGGAACTCGTCCCCTAGTTGTTGACCCCTTTGCTGGGGGTGGTGCGATTCCTTTGGAAGCGCTGCGGGTGGGGGCAGATGCTTTTGCTTCTGACTTGAATCCGGTGGCGGTTTTGTTGAATAAAGTGGTGTTGGAATATATTCCTAAATATGGGCAAAAGTTAGCGGATGAAGTGCGGAAGTGGGGAAAGTGGGTTAAGGAAGAAGCAGAGAAAGAATTAGCTGATTTTTATCCGAAAGATGCTGATGGAAGTACACCGATTGCTTATTTGTGGGCGAGAACGATTGTTTGTGAGGGGCCCGGTTGTGGGCTAAAAGTACCACTTGCTCGTACCTTTTGGCTTACAAAACGCTCATCATGCAAAGTAGGTGTTCGTATCAAATACAGTGCAGGTAGCGAAATACCAGTATGTGAAGTAATTTCAGGTAATATAACCAATCTTGTTACTACAGCTACTGTACGTCGAGGAGCCGTATCCTGCCCTTGTTGCGGCTTCACAACTCCCGTGCAGTCAGTGCGAAGGCAACTATCCAAACAGCGAGGTGGTGCCAATGATGGATTCCTTCTAGCAATTGTTGCCAATGATGAAGCAGGAAAGCGTATCTATAGGACTCCGACAAAATCTGACTATGAAATTGTAGACAAGGTAGAAGCTCGCCTGAAACAGCAGCGCCACTCCAATACAATACTTTCGTTAGCACCCGATGAACCCTTACCACCAAATGGCACATTGGGTTTTCGTGTACAGAATTATGGGATGCAAACTTTTGGTGATTTGCACACAAAAAGACAAAAGCTTGCGCTCGCTACTATTGCCAGCATTATTCGTAATTTGGAGGAAACTGAGGAAACTACGGAATCTATAGTCGTTCATCAATGTTTGTTGTTAGCCTTTGGAAGACTACAGGATTTGAATTCTAGTCTGTCTACATGGGCTGATACAGTAGTCGGCGCTAATCGAGGTCAGAATCGATTGCCGATGGTCTGGGATTTTGTAGAGGCAGTCCCATTTGCTGATGCTGGAGGCAGTTGGTCGGGTCAAGTTGATTGGGTTGTTCGAGCAATAAACCATGTTTCTATGGCAATTAGTCATACTGGCATAGCTATGCAAGCTCCAGCTCAAATGCACCCACTTCCTGATGACAGTGCCCACTTGGTAGCTACAGACCCTCCATACTACGATGCGTTTGCTTATTCAGATTTGTCAGACCTTTTTCTATGCTGGCTAAAGAGAGCAACGCTCGATCCAAAGACACTTTTTTCTCTTGAGTCAGTACAGAGCAAAAGTCCAAAGCAAGAAGAAATTGTAGTAAACCCAGCCGCCTCGATAGATGGTCGAGGACCCAAGGATCATATTTGGTTCTCTTCACAAATGCTTTTAGCTTTTAGACAAGCACGGCGGATTACTAAACCCAATGGACTTTCAGTCATAATTTTTGCCCATAAAGGTATGAAAAGTTGGGAAGCTCTGCTCGACAGTGCGATCGCTTCTGGGTGGACAATTACTGGCTCGTGGCCAATTGACACTGAGCGTCCAAGTCGGCAGCGCGCCCAAGAATCTGCTGCCCTCGCTTCATCTATCCATCTCGTTTGCCGTCCCCGCAACACTAACGATATTGGTGACTGGCGGGATGTACTCCAAGAACTCCCCCAACGTATTCACGACTGGATGCCCAGACTCGCCAGTGAAGGCGTAGTCGGTGCCGATGCCATTTTTGCCTGCCTTGGCCCGGCTTTAGAAATCTTTTCCCGTTATTCCAGCGTTGAAAAAGCAAGCGGCGAAGTTGTCACCCTGCGCGAATATCTCGAATATGTCTGGGCTGCGATTTCCAAAGAAGCCCTCAGCACTATTTTCAAAGAAGCAGATACTTCCAGCTTTGAAGAAGATGCTCGATTAACTGCCATGTGGTTGTGGACACTTTCATCAGGTGGTGGAGAAACAGGCAAGATGCCTGTTCCACAAGGTGATGGGAAAACAGGCAACATGCCGGTTCCACAAGAGGAAGAAGATGTTAGCGATGATGACGACGAAAGCACTGGCAAAAAAGCAAAAATCACAGGTTTTAGCCTCGAATATGATGCCGCCCGCAAGATTGCTCAGGGACTTGGTGCTAACTTGGAAAACCTCACCAGTTTAGTACAAGTCAAGGGCGACCAAGCGCGACTGCTACCAGTATCGGAGCGATCGCCATATCTGTTGGGCAAAGACGCGGGCAAAGCCCCAGTCAAGCGCCCCAAAAAAGAGCACAAGCAATTGAGTCTCTTTGATACAGAAACTACTGAAGAAGTGTCAGAAGATTGGGGCGATACCAATATTGAGAATCAAGGTAAAACTGTACTCGATCGCATCCACCAAACCATGATTTTATTTGCCGCTGGACGCAGCGAAGCCCTCAAACGCTTCTTAGTCGATGACGGCGTGGGAAGTGACAAGCGCTTCTGGACATTAGCCCAGTCCCTCTCAGCCCTGTATCCCACCGCCACTGATGAAAAGCGCTGGGTGGATGGAGTTTTAGCTCGCAAAAAAGGGTTGGGGTTCTAATGATGCAAAATATCGCCTACCAGTGGCAAACTAAATTCTGGCAAACCCTGCAACAACCTGAAAATGCTGACCCTTTAAAACAAGCTGCCTTAAATGGACAACTTACTAAATGGACAACAGCTTTAACCACTACCGTTGTCGCCACCTCTACAGCGATGGGTTGGCAGTCTTCCGCTAGAGGAAATTCACTAGGCTTGTTTCCTGTTTCAACCAGTGAATACCTAGCTTTAGATGTAATGTCCTTTGCTCCTGGTAATACTCGCTGGCGGTTCCCTATCGCCGTGATGGAATTAGAGAACAGTAGCGATATTAACCGCAGTGCCTATTCACTATGGAAAGTGCTATGCGTGCGTGCAGATTTACGAATAGTATTTTGCTACCGCCGCAGTGCAGAGGAACGCGCTTCTGTGATTGCGTTCCTGCGTGATGAAGTGCTGCAAGCCATGAGTCTAGCCGACAGGAGGAAACTCGGAGGTGAAACCCTTGTAGTCGTAGGTAGCCGAGACGATTCTGCTACCTTTCCCTACGGCTTTTTTAAATGGTGGGAGTTGGAAATAAATGCCGGAAAATTTACGATAATCTCTTAGGAGAATAAGCAATGGCAACGATCAAACCTTGGTATAAAATTGAAGGACTTATCCCCCGCGAAGATTTGCGCGAAGGCAAACCTTTAGATGCTTCCGAATTTGCGGTACATCTCGACCAAGTGCGAGACAAACGAGCGCCCGCAGATTATCAAGAACCCGATCGCTTTTTCGATCGCACTTATCTTACCAAATATTTAACATACCTCGCCGCTCAGGTAGTCCGGCGACTCTCTGGTGAAACCACAGAAACCTCAGCTATATTTAATCTTTCTACCCAATTTGGCGGTGGCAAAACTCACGCATTAACTCTACTCTATCACTTAGCAAAACACGGCGCTGCTGCTAACAAATGGACGGGAGTCGATAAAATCTTAAAGCAAGCAGCCATTTCCGCCATCCCCGAAGCGGCTGTAGCCGTATTTGTCGGCACTGAATTTGACTCCATCACCGGGCGCGGTGGCGATGATGGCACTCCTCTACGCAAAACACCTTGGGGTGAAATTGCCTATCAATTAGGAGGAGAAGCCGCTTTTAATATAGTCGCCGAACACGAAAATCAATTTATCGAACCCAAGGGCGATGTCATCCGCAAGTTTCTCCCCAAAGATAAGCCCTGTTTGATTTTGTTGGATGAGATTATCAACTACGCCAGCACCTATCGCAACAAAGGTTATGGCGATCGGCTTTATAACTTCATTCAAGCACTTTCAGAAACTGCCAGAGGTGAAAAAAATGTCGTTTTAGTAGTATCTATTCCCGCCTCGGAGATGGAATATACTGCTGCTGACGAAGCCGACGAACAGCGCTTCAAAAAAGTGCTCGACAGATTGGGTAAGGCAATTATGATGTCCGCCGAATCTGAGACATCAGAAATTATCCGCCGTCGCTTATTTGAATGGACTGCTAATGCTGTCACCCCTGAAGGTAAAATCATGCTTCCCAAGGATGCTGTTGCTACCTGTAACGAGTATGCAGATTGGGTGATTGAACACAAGCAACAGTTGCCTAGTTTCCCTATTGAAAGTGCGCGGGAAGCCTTTGTCGCGACTTACCCTTTTCATCCCACAGTGCTATCGGTATTCGAGCGTAAATGGCAGGCTTTGCCTCGATTTCAACGCACCCGAGGTGTCCTCCGACTCTTAGCTTTGTGGGTGTCTATTGCCTACCAAGAAGGTTATAAAGGCAACCATCGCGATGCCCTAATTGGATTAGGAACTGCACCCCTAGATGACCTATCATTTCGAGCCGCCGTATTCGATCAACTTGGAAACGATCGCCTAGAAGGGCCAGTGACAACTGATATTTGCGGCAAAAAAGACTCTCACGCCATTCGTCTTGATGCGGAAGCTACGGAAGATATTAAGAAATCACGACTGCATCGGAAAGTGACGACTGCGATCTTTTTTGAATCCAATGGTGGCTGCACTCGCGTAGAAGCAACTGTCCCAGAAATTCGACTGGCTGTAGGTGAGCCAAATGTAGATATTGGCAATGTAGAAACGGTTTTGGAATCTCTAACTAGCGATTGCTATTACTTAACTGTCGGGCAAACTAAGTATCGATTTAGTCTCTATCCAAACCTCAACAAAATTCTAGCAGACCGCCGCGCTAACGTGCAAGGGCATCGCATTGATGAGCGAATTCTCAATGAGATTCACAAGCTATTTGCCATTAATCAGGGAATTCAGGTTATTTGTTTTCCCGAACAACCTAACAATCTTCCCAATCAAGCTGTGGTGACTTTAGCGGTGATGTCTCCCACCCATTCCAAACAGGATGAGAGTACCCTAAATTTGATCGAGTCAATGATTCGCGAGTCTGGTGCGTCAGCGAGAACGTTTAAGAGTGCGCTAATTTTTGCGATCGCCGATTCTGATGTTCAATTGCGCGAAGAAGCCCGCAAGATGCTATCCTGGGAAGACATTCGGGATGAGGAAACCAATTTAGATGACGTGCAGAAAAAGCAATTATCTGAAAACCTGAAAAAGGCTCAGCGCGATTTGATTGAAACCGTATGGCGCGCTTATAAATACGTGGCGTTGTTAGGGAAAGATAATAAGTTACGGGTGGTGGATTTGGGTTTAGTTACGTCGAGTTCTGCTAAATCAATTGTAGACTTAATTATCAATCGGTTGCGTCTGGATGGGGATGTGGAAGATGCGGTGAGTCCTCGGTTTTTGGTTCGCAATTGGTCTGGTGCTTTCCAGGAGTGGAGTACCAAGGCTGTGCGAGATGTCTTCTTTGCTTCACCTTTGTTTCCGCGACTTTTGAAAGGGGATGCGGTGAAAGAGGCGATCGCTCGCGGTGTCAAAGATGGTACTTTAGCATTAGTTGGCAAAGCATCAGGCGATCGATACGAACCGTTCGAGTTAAAAACCGATTTAACAGCCAGCCAAATCGAAATTTCAGACGATTTGTTTATCATTAAATCAGAGGTAGCCGCCGCTTACCTGCAACGTATCACCGATCCCCCAAAGTTGAGCGCGTTGATAATTTCCCCCCCCAAAGTGCAACTCGAACCGGGTAAAAAGCAAACTTTTATCGCACGGGGACGCGATCAATATGACAAAGAAATTGCTATTGGTGAAATACAGTGGACTACTACAGGCGGTAATATTGAACCCAATGGCCTACTCACAGGTGGAGAAAATGAGGGAAATTTCACTGTGACAGCAACAGTAGAAACAATCAGTGCTATTGCTGAATTTGCCGTAAAATCTTCTAATGGTGTCAGAGCGAAAGAAAATGCTACTATTTATCAATTACCAGACCACCCAACCACCCCACTTCCACCTAAAGGATTGAGATGGATTAGTGAAATTAGTCCTCAGAAGTGGATGAATTTTTATACAAAAGTTCTGAGTAAATTTGCCAGTGACAAAAATGTTAAGCTCACAGTGAAAATAGAAGTTTCTATCGAAGGTGAGGTGTCTCAGCAAAGGCGGGATGAGACTAAGATTGCGCTGCAAGAACTCGGATTGAATGATGAGGTGGATGTTCTAGAATGAAGTAAATTATTGACTGAGCTTTTAAGGGTGAACTGTGAAACTAGCTAGCAGAGAGAGGTGTGTTGATGCGATCGCCCCCTTCGCCCCTCCCCATCCCAGATGTCACCGCACCCCTGTCAGACGACGCAGCAGCCGATCGAAACAAAACGCTAAAATAAAAATAGTAGATCACACAATTTCGGAGTTAATATTTGACACTTGCACCCGCGCGCGAAATCGTCCTAGCTTGGCTCTCTGAGCGCGTTCCTGCTGCTCGCATCAAACACATCCTCGGAGTCGAACAGACAGCAGGTGACTTGGCTCGCCATTACGGCCTCGACGAAGCAAAAGCCCGATCGGCCGGTTTGTTGCACGATTTGGCAAAATACTTCAAACCTCAACTGCTGCTGCAAATGGCAAGGGCGGAAGGTTTAGAGTTAGACTCAGTATTGGAAGCAAACCCGCATTTGCTGCACGCAGACGCGAGCGCGATCGTCGCCAGAGACGAATTCCGGGTGGTCGATCAAGAAATTTTGGACGCAATCGCCAATCACACCCTTGGCCGACCAAACATGAGTCAGCTCAGTTGTACCGTATTCATAGCAGATACCATAGAGCCGAGCCGTGGCAAAACAGCCGAACTAGAAGCACTGCGCGAGGCAAGCTTGCAAAATCTTTATGCAGCCGTGTGGCAAACTAGCGATTATTCTCTTAAATATTTGCTAGAAACTCGCTGCTACATCCACCCCCGCACCGTACTTACGCGGAATTGGGCGCTGCAAATGGCTCGATCGCCGGAAACAGGAAATTCGACAGAAAAGTCGCTCGAACAAATTACAAGTTAAAAGTAAAATTTACCAGAAATTCTGTCCTTACTTTTGGCTTCAAGCTAACTCCTATTTCCAGGCTCAAACTGCCAACAACCGATCGCGAAAGCGCACCCATTCCCCCCAACCCCTATCAATTAGGAACTTAAACACTGAATGTCAGATCTAACTCAACTCGAATACTCCAGGGCCCAGTCTACAGCAACGCACAGCACATCCCCAGACGAAGCCCGCGGCCTGATCATGACCGTTGCCCAAGCAGCCGATGACCGCAAAGCCGTTGATATTGTATTGCTCCGGGTGTCAGAAGTATGCTTTTTGGCAGACTACTTTGCGATAATCACGGGATTTTCTAATGTGCAGGTACGAGCCATCTCCCAAGCGATAGCAGACCAAGTGGAAGAAGAGTGGCAACGCTTGCCGCTGCGTACACAAGGACTATCAGACGCTAGTTGGGTCGTCATGGACTACGGCGACGCGATCATTCACATTTTGAAGCCTCAAGAGCGGGAGTTCTACAATTTAGAAGCGTTCTGGGGACACGCCGAACGCATTGACTTTTCCCCCGCGCCGTGAGGATGGCTAATGTGAAAGACGTTTCTGCTTCTATTTGTCCCGTTCCGCAAGAACAGCGACCGGTCAATGAATACCAAGAACTTAAAGACTCCTGGTTTTTTAGCTGGGTAACACTCAATTGGCCCGGATACCTGGCCAAACTAGCTTGGGTGTGGGCTTGGAGTTGCTTGGTATCGGGGCCGATAGCTGCTTCTAGCTTTGCTCCTGTCAAGTATCCAGCTCAGTTTGTCCTCAGCAGTGCCGCAGGTGGCGGTTTTATTCTAGGATTAGCTTTGCTGCGACTCTACTTGGGTTGGTTCTACGTGCGATCGCGCCTTTCAAATCCCACGGTCGTCTACGAAGAGTCTGGTTGGTACGATTGTCAATCTTGGCCTAAAACTCCCGAAGTTTTGCTTCAAGACCAGTTGATTGTCAACTACCAACTAGAACCAATTCTCAGGCGTCTGCGGCAAACATTTTATGGTTTGACAGTATTGCTGGTTGCCGGGGGACTAACTTGGAGTTGTTTGTAATCGGGAATGGAAGGGAGTTTTGAGTTTTGAGATTGCCGCGCACCGCCAACAAGACACACGGAGTGCATGAGTGAGAAACGATGGCAGAAAGATTAACTTTATAACTCTTAACTGGCAGCTCGCAACTCATAACTTCCTGAACCCCAATCTAAAATCTAAAATCTAAAATCTAAAATTGATATGACAAGGGGAAAACGAACCCAAGCTCCCGAACTAGAAGTCACATTGCTGCGCGAAGGTATTGTGGAATCGAGGCACCGCGCCCAGGCCGCTGTCTGCGACAACCGCGGGCGCGTTCTGTCTGTTGCTGGTAACTCGGAAACGGCCTCATTTGTCCGTTCTTCACTCAAGCCTTTTCAAGCTTTGGCGGTGACGGCGACTGGCACTTTAGAACGCTACGAATTGACCGATCGAGATTTAGCGATTATTTGCAGTTCCCATCAAGGTACGATCGAGCAATCGCGCCAGGTATTTAACGTCCTGTGGCGCTGCGACATTGACCCCTCTAAACTTCAATGCCCCATTCCCGAAGGCAAAAAGAGCGCCCTGCAATACAACTGTTCCGGCAAACACGCCGGAATGCTGGCTGTCTGCCAGCAACTGCACTGGCCTCTGGACACTTATTTGCGCCGCAAACATCCTGTCCAGCAGCTTATTTTGGGCAAAGTAGCTGACTTGCTGGCAATGCCTGCCGAAGAGTTTATCAGCGCTCGCGACGACTGTGGCGCTCCTACCTATCTGTTGCAGTTGGGGCAAATGGCGTCTTTGTACGCTCAGTTAGCCTCCGGTAACAATGTGGATATGGAACGGATTGTCCGCGCTATGACTCATCACCCGATGATGGTTGCCGGTGAGGGCAAATTTGACACGGAACTGATGCGCTTGACTCAAGGGGAATTGGTGAGCAAATCCGGCGCCGAAGGGGTGCAGTGCATTGGTCGCGTTGGCGAAGGCATGGGCTTGGCAATTAAGGTGACGGATGGAGGAAAGCGAGCTCAATTTGCTGTGGCGATTCACTTGCTCAAGCAGTTGGGGTGGATCACTCCGACGATCGCCGAAACTCTTTCGGAAACTTACCTCACTCTCAGTGACTTCAAGCGCTTGGAGGTAATCGGGGAAGTTTCGATGCTTTAGGGCGATCGATAGTCGGAGCCGATTTCAGCAACCCCTCCCACAATCTAAAAAGTTTTTTTGATTTAGGGGTTGCAATTTTCAGAAAGATATGTTTATATTAGTAGAGAGACAAAACGACGCGGGATAGAGCAGCCTGGTAGCTCGTCGGGCTCATAACCCGAAGGTCAGTGGTTCAAATCCACTTCCCGCCACCAAATTCAAGCGAACCCTGTAATCTTTAAGGTTTCAGGGTTTTGTTTTTGGAAACTACTACAGAGAGACAAAGCGACGCGGGATAGAGCAGCCTGGTAGCTCGTCGGGCTCATAACCCGAAGGTCAGTGGTTCAAATCCACTTCCCGCCACCAAATTAAATAAGACACGCCCCGGCAACCTAAAAGTTGCTGGGGTTTGTTTTATGCCGTCTGTTTTATGCCGTCTGCGATCGCTTCTTCGACAGATTGAAAGCACTTTATTTTAGTCGGCAACAAAAAAGAGGACACAGCAGTGCTGTGTCCCTACCGGATATTTGTGTTTTTCCCAAACGGAAAAGATAAGACCGATCGTCAACTTCAACACTGATATCAATTCCGGCTGCGCCGGAATGATATCAAATCCGCGCTTCATCGTCCGGCGTAAAGTCGAATCAAGCTGCCAACAAATAATTCGCGCAATTTTCATTTTTTTGACTCACAGTCAACAGTCAACAGTCAACAATCACGGACGGTGCAACCGGAATCGATATGACAGCAGATTGCAACTTTATGAAGTACACTCGCCTATTGATCGATCCCCGTAGGGACAAGGCATTCCCGTGTCTAAAGCTGCACTTCATAAACCTGGGATACGCTGTAACAAAAAAGAGGACACAGCACTGCTGTGTCCCTACCGGATATTTGTGTTTTTCCCAAACGGAAAATATAAGACCGCTCCTCAACTTCAACACTTAACAAAAAAGAGGACACAGCAGTGCTGTGTCCCTACCGGATATTTGTGTTTTTCCCAAACAGAAAAGATAAGACCGATCCTCAACCTCAAGACTTAACCCCATACTTTTCGACGATTGTTTGTGCAAGCTTTATTTGTCAAAAATCTGCAATCAGATATCCCTATTTTTCAACTCAGGATTTTAAATTGCTAAATCGGCTGAGCTTCCAGCCAATCAAAAATCAGGTTTAACTGTTCCAGTGTAACTAACCCGTACTGCCACAGAACCATAGGCAGTTGGCTGGCATCTTGTTCACCATGTCGCAGAGCAACGGCGATCGCAGAATTCGATATCGCCAACTCCCCCCGTAAATAATCGAGCAGTTGAGCCTTTCCCATCACCTTCACCGCCAGTTTTATGCGCTATTGTAAAGATATGTAGCCGATCGCGCTGAATCAGAAGTTTTATAGTCCTCATTTTCTGTTGAGAATCGGCGATGTGGTGTGATGGAAATCGCACACAACTTGTGATAAAACTCATAAAAAAAGGCGATCGCAGTCACAATAGTTCCAACATCAAAAATGGGGTTCCGCGATCGCTTGCTTCACATCAATTCATATTTAAAATTGCTAAAGTCCTAGCTGAAGCTGAACTCCCGCTTCTGTACCGCTGTCGGTTTGTTTTGGAGGTAAAGGATTTCCTTGACGCTGGGCGTCCGAAGGAGTAGTAATAAATTCCACGGGACTCTCGATTTTGAGGCGAAATGTGTCACCCAAGCTGCTGTCCCTTCTAGCAGAATTAGTCCCCGTTTCTGGTTCACCAATCAAGTTTTGGTAGTCCGAGTCTAAGGTTCTGTCCTCCACAGTCCTGAGGGAGTCCCCAGATAAAGTCGTTTCCGAATTTTGGGGCGCTGGTTGCAGCCTTTGTTGGGCGAGAACCGCGGGCGTCCAACCGATAAAAATTGAACTCAATCCAAGAGCAGTGCCAAGAGTAGCAATAACTGCGTTCATCATCCATGCCTCCGCTAGTTGCATCCTACTATGCGCTTATTGTACCGAGCCGGAATTAAGTTGTACTCTATCAAAAGTAGCTGCTTGTGGAGATATCAATTAAAGTTCCTGTGAAAACTTATAACTTTCGATCGCGCTATGGGAAAAATAGAACTGACCCAGCAAACCGGTTGAAACCCCAGAATACGTCATTTCAGGAATGAGTCAACCAAAAACTCGATTTGTTTGATTAGGGCGCGTCAGGAGTGGAAAAATAGTTAGTGATGGATGCACGGGTGGCTATTCACCAATTAGTTTTTTCACGACAATAGTTGGTTGCAGCCCGCCACACCCTAAAAAAACCCGGTTTCACAGACCAGTTTAAAAAAAAGAATGCAACAGCAGGCAACTTCTCAACCCTTACAGAATCAGTCTTTCCCTATTCTTCAATTCTTTAATCTCAAAAATCTATAATAGTAGTATGAGCGTGTAGAGTGCATCGAGGATTGATACTGCATTCATCTCGATCGCCAATGTTCCCAAAGCTCCCGATCGCGCTAAGATGGCGGTGGCAGTCGTTGAATATTCAGTTGCCACCAGCAGATTCCGAGTTATTAACAGCACTTTGCCTACTAAAACCCTCTCAACTTCAAAATCTGCGCTCATCAGGTTGTACTTGACCCGAATGTTGTGGGTTCATAATCGTTCTGCTTTACCATGCCAATCAAATATCTGACCGACCCGATTTTAAAAATGTCGGGCAAACTGCCAATTCGCATCGTCCTTGTTGTGCCTTTTGCCCTCCAGACGTTCGCTGCGGTAGGGTTGACGGGGTGGCTGTCGCTGCGGAACGGGCGCATAGCCGTCAACGATGTTGCCGCACAACTGCGGGGAGAAGTCACATCGCGTATCCAGCAACATATTTATACTTATCTCAAAACACCCCACCAAATTAATCAGCTCAATCTCGATGCCATCCGTCTCGGCATTTTGAACGTGCAGGATGCTGATAATTTGCAACGCTACTTCTCCAAACAAATCAAAACCTTTGATAAAATTAGCTTCATTCAATTCGCCTCCGAACAAAAAGATTTTATTGGAGTTGAACGCCTCGACGACGGCAAGTTGCAAGTTCAGATTTCTAATCAATCTACTGGCTATAACTTTCAAAGCTACGCGCCGTCAGAGTTCGGGGAACCAACCAAGCTATTAAAAACTACTCTCAACTACGACCCCCGCGTCCGACCTTGGTACATAGCCCCGGTGCAGGCAGGGAAACCGACTTGGAGTAAAATTTATACTTATTTTGACGCTCCCAAACTAGCGATTACGGCGGCTCAACCAGTTTATGGCAAGGATGGGAAACTGATTGGCATCCTGGGTTCTGACTTGGCACTTTCCAAGCTCAATCAATTCTTGGAAACCCTAAAAATTGGCCAATCAGGACAGACTTTTATTGTAGAAAGGTCGGGGCAATTGGTGGCTACTTCTACTCTGGAACTGCCATTTATTATTAGCAACGGCGTTCCGAAACGAATTGTGGCAACGAGCAGCAAGAATGTTCTGATTCGATCGACCGCCCGCTATTTGACAGAACGCTTCGGGGATTTGCACAAAATTGAGAGATCTCGTCAGTTAGATTTTACGATCGACGGTCAACGGCAATTTCTACAGGTGACGCCGCTTTTAGACAGCAGGGGTCTCGATTGGTTGATTGTGGTGGCGGTTCCTGAAGCCGATTTTATGGAAAGGATTAATGCCAACACTCGGTATACTGTGGTGATGTGTCTGGGTGCTTTGGTGCTGGCAACGGCGATTGGCGCTCTGACTTCTAGGTGGATTGTTGTACCGATTCAGCGTCTGAGCAAGGCTGCGGAGGCTTTGTCCCGGGGAGAATGGGACGGGATGGCGGTAGATCCCGGCTTGATGGCATCTGTAGACCGGGAGGATGAGGTGGGTGTCTTGGCTCGCTCTTTTAATAGGATGGTCGGTCAATTGGAAGAGTCATTTACTACTCTCGAAGATCGGGTAGAATCTGCGATCGCCGACAAAAATCAATTAATTATTTCTTTGAAAAACTCGCAGCAAAAACTGGCTCTCCATCTTCACCAAACTCCTTTGGGAGCGATTGAATGGGATCTAAACTTTAAAGTAGCGGAATGGAATTTGTCAGCGGAAAGAATTTTTGGATACAACCGCTTGGAAGCAATGGGACGCCCCGGAGTCGAGCTCATAGTTCC
Organism: Microcoleus vaginatus PCC 9802; assembly: GCA_022701275.1. Lineage (NCBI taxonomy): Bacteria > Bacillati > Cyanobacteriota > Cyanophyceae > Oscillatoriales > Microcoleaceae > Microcoleus > Microcoleus vaginatus. The sequence continues at coordinate 569,697 of CP031740.1, read as the reverse complement.
TGAAAGTGCGAAGGAGTATGTCAGGCAACTATCTATAACTTTGCTCACTAATAAAGGAGGAGTTACCAGCCTTAACGAGAACATCAGAAAAGACGGCAAAATTATTCTTTGCGAGTGGTACAATACGACTTTGGTTGATGCTGACGGCAGCATTATTGGGGTGGCATCGCTGATTCAGGATGTGACTGAATTTCACAGTGCTGTGGAGAAGTTGCGGGCCAGCGAGGAGCGATTTCGCCAGTTGGCAGAAAATATTCACGAGGTATTTTGGATTAGAGAACCCAATCAAAAGCCGCTACTTTATGTGAGCCCTGCTTGCGAGAAAATATGGAATTTGAGCTGTCAGAGGTTGCACTCTGAACCGGAGGCTTTTTGGGATGCTATTCACCCGGAGGATCTCGATCGCGTCAAGGCTGCTTTTGAGAAACAGGTGCGAGGCGATTATGATGAAGAGTATCGGGTAGTGCGCTCGGACGGTTCAGTTTGCTGGGTGCGCGATCGGGCTTTTCCAGTCCGCAGCCAAACCGGAGAAATTTACCGTATCGTCGGTATTGCGGAAGATATTACTCAGCGCAAATTAGCAGAAGAATTCCAAAAAGTAGCCCAAACAGCTCAAGCCGCAAGCCAAGCCAAAAGCGCCTTTTTAGCGAATATGAGCCACGAATTGCGAACTCCCCTCAACGCGATTATTGGTTACAGCGATATGCTCAAAGAAGACGCCGAGGATTTAGGCTGCGAAGATTTTATTCCCGATTTGCAGAAAATTCAAACTGCCGGCAAACACTTGCTGTCTTTAATTAGCGACATTCTAGATATTTCTAAGATTGAAGCGGGGCGGATGGAACTTTACTTAGAAACTTTCAACCCGATTAATTTAATTGACGAGGTAGTTTCGACTGTCAAACCCTTGGTAGATAAAAATTATAATAAGTTTGAAGTTGATTGTGGTAGCGACTTGGGAGTGATGTATGCTGACATTACCAAAACTCGTCAAATATTGCTCAACCTGCTGAGCAATGCAGCAAAATTTACGGAAAACGGCACTATTACCCTCTGCATTGAAAGAGTTAAAAATGACAGCTTAACAACTGAAAAAATAGCAGAACGTTCCGACTTGATAATTTTTAGCGTAGCTGATACGGGCATTGGGATTTCCTCAGAACAAATACAGCATTTATTCCAAGCTTTTATGCAGGGCGACGCCTCAACTACGCGCAAGTACGGCGGCACGGGTTTGGGATTGACTATTAGCCGTCACTTTTGCGTGATGATGGGGGGAGATATGCACGTTGAAAGCGAGTTAGGTTGCGGTTCGGTTTTTACAGTGTGCTTGCCTGCCCGCGTAGAATTATTGGTCAGCAGTTAGTCTTGCTGCCAGGGACGCAATTGCTACAAAAAAACCAGGTTTCTTGACAAAAAACCTATTCTTTCAGATAAGTTGGGGGCAATAAACCCAGGTGATGATACCCTACACCATAAGTCCTAATCCTACCTAAGTTGCCGTTTCTGCCGTCCCAAAAGTTGAGCTGTTAATACTCCGCCGACAAAGCCAAAGAAATGCGCTTGCCAGGAAACTCCGGGCTGCGAGGGCAAAACTCCCCAAATTAAACTGCCGTAGAAGAAACCGACAATTAAAGATACCAAAATAGATGTAAAGCTGCGTTCAAAATAGCCCCGCAGCAGCAAAAAGCCGAAGTAACCAAAGATTAATCCGCTGGCACCAATGTGAACGGAATAGGGCGCGCCAGTCAGCCAAACTCCGAATCCGCTGACTAGCACGGTTACGGCACTGACGATAAAAAAGTCGCTAATTTCTCGCAACATTATCAACCAACCCAATGTCACTAAAGGGAGGGTATTGGCGGCTAAGTGAGCAAAACTGCCGTGCAGAAAAGGCATCAACAGGATGCCTTGAAGTCCGTCGAGGCTGCGGGGGCGGACTCCGTAGGCATTCAGCCTGCCTCGGAACAGGAATACATCGACAATTTCGATAATCCAGAGGAGGGAGACGAAGCCACCGAGAAGGGTGGCGTGGCTTTGCAATTCGCGGGTGATAGTTTTGGTTTCTGGGTTACTCATGGGTGGTGAGGGCGGTGATACCGATTATTTCTAATTGTAGGAGTTTATGAGCGATCGCGAGCAAAGATAGTTGGGGCGAGGTTTCAGGGTTTTTTGCAGCAGAGCTTATTTAAAAATATTATAACTTTCATTAAAAGTTCCGCATTTTCACGTATAGGATAATTCACCTCGATGCGTCACAATTGTAATTGAACTACAAAAGGAGAGTCAACCGAAGGTTGAAGCTAAAACGTAGAAGACAGAATTTTTACCCTATCAATCAATTGTTGGGCTTGAAATGAGGACACTTTTTAGAGCGCACACCGCCTTTAAAAAAAATCAGGAACTACTTTTCTCGCCATAAGTCATTAATTTAAGAAGTTCAATCCGGTAAAGTCAAACGAGATGCTGTAGATACTGATTGTAGATAATATGGCACAAGCTCTACAAAGAGTTATTGGCACCTCGTTATAAAAGAGGAAGAGAGCAAAATGAACGTATTTGAGCATACAGTCTCCTACCGAACTCTGCCAAATTGGGTAGGATTTGGCAAACAAGAAACAGCCGTTAATGTCGCTACAAATTCTCAACCTTACGGTCAAAAGCCACACTTTGACCCCTTGCACCCGCTAAAACAATGGCTTGATAACACTGCAATTAAAAGTCAAAAGTTGGCTCGGTTTCTGTGTAAGTTTATTCCCAGCCAGTGTCCGTTTGAGCGAGAAGTCAAAATTGGCGATCACACTTTATTATCCATTCCGCCACTGTGCAAGTTAAATCCGCTTTACGAGCAAGTCGTTGGGCTGCGCTTTCGAGCTTTGTGTTATTTGGCTGACGAGTGTGGCGAAGATGTAACTCCTTATTGTTAATTCTGCAAAAACTTAAAATTTTCACTGTCTTTTCACCCTCCCTTCTCCTTGTTGGGGAGGGTTTTTATTTGGGGTCGGCTTTCAAGGAACAAAAGTGCGGTCAATTTCTTTATCGCCGAGTAAATCAGTTTTGAATCAATTCTTTTTTTTCGTGATTGATAGTTATGTCAAGGGTGCTTGTTTGGGAGGCTTTTGTAGGGAGCATCCCGGTTAGGTAAAACAACTATCAAGAGAGGATAATAGGTAGAGCGTCAACAGCAGCGTGAACTGTATTCGTAGGAGGAGTGGCTATCACCCCTGAACAAAAGGAGCGTTTTAAAGCTTGTGCTAGCTTAAAACCCGGATGCTGCTGGTTCGCCTCTTGCCTAACTTTATTGGGTAATCTCCCAAAAGATGTACGGTTTTATCCCCTCTAGATCCCTATGAGCTAGATACCATGAGAAAAGTGTCAAGGACATCACCAATCTATGTAGGTTGAGCAGTGGAGTGAGGCAACCAACAATTAAAGTTCAGTTTTACTCCCCACATTTTTCCCAAAATTGATATCTTAGTAATTGGTGCCAATATTTAAGCAATTTCAACAATATAACTAACACTAAATGTCCCAATCACGAACTCGGTAATTATCGATCAGGAATTATCAAATGTTTTACGCATATAACTAATACCAAGTGTTAAAAAGAACGTTTTTTGCAGTAATTATTGCGCTTTTATCTTTTATGGTTGCACTCATCCTATCAGCTCAAAGTTCTGAGGCTGTCAATGAACTATATGTATTTGGGGACAGTCTTTCGGATATGGGAATGGTGTTTCGAGCAAGCGGGGGTCAATATCCGCCTCGTTCGACTTACTTTCAAGGGCGTTACTCGAATGGTAAGGTTTGGGTAGAATATCTTGCCGATCGCCTAAAGGTACCATCTGAACGAGTCACTAATTTGGCATATGGAGGTGCAACAACGGGGAGTGATCGCAATAGCCTTGTCCCTGGTTTGTTAACTCAAGTTCAGTCATGGACTAACTCCCAAAAACAGGCAAACCCTCATGCGCTGTATGTACTGTGGGCGGGTGCAAATGATTATTTGCAGGGGGTAAATAATGCGAACCTTCCCGTTGAAAATGTGGCCAGGGCGATCGCGTCTCTTGCTGGTGTGGGTGCCAAAAATATCCTGCTGGCAAATTTACCAGATTTGGGACAGTTACCGGCGACGCGAACAGGGGCTAATTCTGCAAGGCTCACTGCATTAACACAATCACACAATCAGGGTTTGAGGCGAACGGTTAAGGTATTAAGTCAACAGCATTCTGACTTAAAGATTGCGACTCTGGATGCTAATGCGCTTTATCGGGAAGCCATTACTTCTCCGGCTAAATATGGCTTGACTAATGTGACGAGTGCGTGTTTATCCGGTGGAGGTGTTTGTGGTAGTCCCGATCGATTTTTGTTTTGGGACGGCATTCATCCGACGACGGCGGCACACAAAATTTTAGGGGAAGCAGCGTCGGCTGTTGTGCAGGAGAGCGGGATGATTAAATCTGAATTGAGGATGGTTCGGTAAACTATTTTAAGGCTGGAGGGCGATCGCCACAACAGCGGGGTGCTGCCTTTTCGTAGAGGTTGACATAATTTTTTGCATGAGAGCAATATTGGCTCATCTGATATTGTAGAAATTTTCCTCGTGGGCCGCACTTGATTTGACAAGGGAGCTCGCTCAGGCCTGGTGTTAAACTGAATCTAGCGATCGTGTTAAGCAAGGAAAAAATAGCCGTGATGCCTATCCAAGAACAAATTGTTGACAAACTGAAAAATTTCTCTGAAATCGAACTGCAAGAAATCCTCAACTTTGCTGATTTCCTGTTATGGCAGCGGAGAAAGCAGGAAGTAGCTTCGCCGCCAGATGAAACTGGCAATAGCAAACCAGCAAATATGGATGAAGAGTGCGAGGTTCATTATGTTGGTGGAGTCTTAGTCGTCAAAGCATCATTAATAAAAAATCAAGAACTGATTAATTGGGATACAATTATTCCCGATATGCGCGAAGAAAGAATCGGGAAGTTTATCTAAAAATGAACGTTTTATTTGATACATCCGTTCTGATAGCAGCGTTGATAGAAGATCATCCCAGTCACTCTCAAAGCTTATCTTGGTTGGAGCGAGTTCGAGCGCGGGAGATTGACGGATTTGTCTCAACTCATACTATAGCTGAACTTTACTCCGTACTCACTCGCATTCCTCGTCAACCTCGGATTAATCCTGGGTTAGCACAGCAGTTAATTGTAGAGAATTTGAGTAGTTTTAATAAGGTTGTTCTGACTGCTGAGGATTACCAAACAACCGTAAGCAAAATGGTTAGTTTAAACCTACCCGGGGGAGGGATTTACGATGGGTTAATTGCTCAAGCTGCACTGAAAGCAGGTGTGGATGTGTTGTTGACTATTAACCCTAATGATTTTACTCGACTGGGAGATGATGTCAGGCAGTTGGTGCAAGTACCGCGTTAAGCCGATCGCACTTGGTTTGACAAGGGATCTCGGCAGTTAATATACTTCATCATGCGTCCCAATATCAATCAAGACGATCAATTCCTCTTGCGTTTCATTATCTTGCTCAAAAGTATAGATAATTCGGCAATCCGACTCAACCCAACAAGCCCAAAGTCCTTCTAATTGCCCCCGCAGTTTATGTGCCTTCAATGGATCACAAAAGGGATCGTTCACTAACAACTCCAAAACCGAAAATATTTTCTCACCTAATTGCGGGTTTCTCTTGATAACCCGTTTAAAAGCCCGTTTAAAACTGTTGTTCCAAACTATAGTTTTCATTCTTCATCCAGTAAATCAGCTTTTAACTGTGCAAGGTTGCCTCGCTTTGCTGTGCCGGATTTTAAAGCAGTCAAAACCTCTCTTGCATTGCTAGCAATTTCGACTCGCCGATTTTCAATTCGCCGTTTCTGAATTAATTCAATTAACAAATCTTGCTCTTCAATTGCCAGAGATTCTACATATTCGATCGCGGTCTGGAAAGCAACAGAATTAGCCATAAAGAACTTTTCTAGGTTTGAAAAGTGACAGTGCATTTCTATTTTACTAAGTGAGGTGGGCATTTGCCCACCTTACAACTAACTACGCGCCGACAGATTCCTTCGCTGCGTAAAGCACCTCAACGGTAATCTTATCAATCCCCCGATCGCGGGCGAACTTCTCAGTATTCCGCTTCACCTTACCGCGCACAAAACCAGGGATTTTATTCAATTCTGCCTGTCCATCCTTCGTCCAACCCATATCAGAATCAGCCGAAATACCCTTGGTAATTACTTCCTTGGTATCGTGGCCGCCGAAGATTTCCAGCAAGTGGTCTTCCATTCCCAAAGTGAAGGAATTGTAGACCAAATCTACGCACTGATTCGTCCCTTCATAACCCAAAAATGGCTTGTAGCCGATCGGGAAATTTTGGACGTGAATCGGTGCAGCAATTACGCCGCAGGGAATATCCAACCGCTTACCAACGTGACGTTCCATTTGTGTACCGAAAATTGCCGAAGGTTCGGCTTTGGCGATCGCATCCCCGATCGCCCCGTGATCGTCCGTGACGAGCACTTCATCGCAATACTCGCTTACCTGTTCCCGGAACCAGTCAGCGTCGTGTTTGCAGTAGGTTCCAGCCCACACAACGTGGATTCCCATCTCGCGAGCCAAAATCTTCGTCATCGCCGCAGCGTGCGTATTATCGCCAAATACGACGGCTTTTTTGCCGGTTAAGTTTTGGCAGTCGATCGATCGCGAAAACCAAGCAGCCTGGGACACAAACCGCGTTTGTTGGTCAATAAAATTTTCGTAATCAACATCCGCACCTTGAGCGTTCAAAACTTGCTGAATCTTGCGGATACAGCGCGCAGTTTCCACCACACCCATCGGCGTAATATCCACCAGCGGCGTACCGAATTCTTTTTGCAAATACTCCCCAGTCATCATCCCCAATTCCCGATAAGGAACCAAGTTAAACCAAGCGCGGGGAAGTCTTTTTAAGTTATGAACCGAAGCTCCTTCGGGAATAACTTCGTTGACTTCAATGCCCAAATCTGCCATCAAACGCTTCAACTCGGTGCAGTCGTGCTGGTTGTGGAAACCCAGGGTAGACATACCGATAATGTTGACAGATGGTTTTTCGCTTTTGGCTTCTACTAAATCGCCTTTTTTGCGGGCTTTATTAATGTAAAATTGGACGATTTGATCCAAAGTGCGATCGGCTGCTTGCAGTTCGTTGACGCGGTAATGGTTAACATCCGCCAGCAATACATCTCCTTTGGCATCCAATTGAGCTCGCTCCACGAAGTTTTCCAAATCTTCTTGCAGAATGCTGGAGGTGCAAGTCGGGGTGAGCACGATTAAATCTGGGTGTTCTTCTCTGTCTTTGCGGGTGATGTTGTCCACCACCCGTTCCTGGGAACCCCGCGCCAGTACGTGTCTGTCAACGACGCTGGTAGTTACCGGGGTGAAATCCCGTTCCCTCTCCAGCATGGAACGCATGACGTTGAAATAGTCGTCTCCTATGGGTGCGTGCATGATCGCATGGACGTTTTTGAAGGAAGTTGCCACGCGCAAAGTGCCGATGTGGGCTGGCCCTGCGTACATCCAATAAGCCAATTTCATAGGTATTTTTCCTGGTGCTGGTTGAGATTTGCCCGATCGGGCGATTACTGCTAAATTTTAAGGTTGTTTCTGATTTTCTCACCGGATGAATCCTTTAGAAATACTAACTTTCTGAGGATTTACAGATTTGGGAAATGCTCAAACGCTTTGCCTGCTTGGCATTTGACTTGCAATTCAAACAACTTTACCTGGGCTTTATGGCAATAATTCTTAATCTTTCCTCAAATTTTCTTAAGAGTTAGGCAAATTGGATTAATGTAGGGTTCGCTGCCGCGCACCAGACAAGGTGCAATAATTCTGCATTTTTTGTCAAATTTAGTCCGCTCTAACGCTCAGTTAGTATTGTTAGTCGAGTCGCCAAAAGAGATAGAATTGAGGGCAATTGCAGCTTCAGAAGCAACACTTACTTTCCTCAGCGCCTCGGTCGCGAATTACAGTTAAGACTTACACCGCCCGTTTTTTTTAAGCACCCACAATTCGGGCCTTATCACCGAAAAAAATACATCTTTCACCACTTGCGTATTTTCACGAGATGTGATGACGCTCCGCTAAAATCAAGCGATTGCTTGGAATCTGAGATGATTTAGTTGTCAGCGTGGCGATCGAGCATTAGAGTAAATCTTTGCACAAATCCTGTATTTGTGATCTTGTTTACCTAACTGCTGAGGTGACGAAAGCCCCAGCGTGGTTTTGTCAGCAGTAGCTCTTTGCTGTCAAGGCCTGCTTTCCCACACATCCCAAAAGATAGCTCTTGAGCGATAATGAAGAATAACATAGGATTTACGAAAAAAAACCCGATTTACACGAAAAAATCTTGGGTTTGTCAACGACTAGCAACGAAGAAACCCAGTTTCTAGCCCGCCGCGCGTCAGTCCTGTAACATTGACCAAGCACACCTAATTTGAGAGAACCCAACTATGATGGCAATTCCCGGCGTTGCAGTTCTCGCTCTCATTTATGAAAGCAGCACTTCCCTGGTTTACCGCGGCCACAACGAGCAGAACAACCAACCTGTTATTATCAAACTTATCAAAGAAGACTATCCAACTCCTGAAGAACTGAATAGATACAAGCGCGAATATGAGATCACTGCCAACTTAAGCCAGTTGGACGGAGTGGTAAAAGTGTATAAGTTGCAACAGGTTAGAAATAGTCTGGCAATGATCTTAGAAGATTTTGGCGGGGAATCTTTAAAAATATTTATGGCTTCCCAAAAATTTACAATTTTAGGATTTCTGACTACGGCAATCAAAGTTGCTGAAACATTGGGAGAAATTCACGGAAAAACAGTAATTCATAAAGATATAAACCCCTCTAATATAGTTTTTAATCCTGCTACAGGACAAGTGAAACTCATAGATTTCAGCATCTCAACAGCATCTAACCTGGAAAATATTCCCAGTAAAAATCACAATTTTTTAGAAGGCACTTTAGCCTATATGTCGCCCGAACAAACCGGTAGAATGAACCGGGTAGTAGATTACCGCACCGACTTTTATTCGCTCGGCGTGACCTTCTATGAAATCCTGGCAGGACAACTCCCTTTTCCCACTACAGATCCCATGGAGTTAGTTCACTGTCACATTGCCAAACAGCCAGTACCTCTCGCTGAAATTGCACCAGAAATTCCTCAAACTGTTTCAGATATTGTGATGAAATTGTTAGCAAAAACTCCTGAGGAGCGCTATCAAAGTGCTTGGGGACTAAAAGCAGATTTGGAATCCTGCCTGTTTCAGTGGCAAACATCTGGGGTTGTTTCTGAGTTTCCTCTCGGTCGCCAAGATATTTCCGACAAATTTCAAATACCTCAAAAACTTTACGGCAGACAGCGAGAAGTTGAAACTCTTTTAGCGGCATTTGAACGGGTAGCAGCAACAAATAATCGAGGCTACCGCACCGAAGATTCCCAAATTTCTGTCATCAAAAAAGAGAGCAAATCGAAAAAAGAAAGTCCCTTGTCAGTCCTGGCGAGAGGACAGCATAAATCCCGCAGCGAGATGATGCTGATTGCCGGTTATTCTGGCATTGGCAAATCGGCAATGGTCAAGATTTTAGACAAACCTATTACCCGCAGGCGTGGATATTTTATTTGGGGAAAGTTTGACCAGTATAAGCGGACTATTCCTTACTCTGCGGTTGTCAGCGCTTTTTCGGAATTGGTGCGGCAACTGTTAACTGAAAGTGAGGCTCAATTAGCAGTTTGGCGCGAAAAACTCCGCAGTTCCTTCGGTCAAAACGGACAAATTATTATTGATGTTATTCCCGAAGTTGAACTAATTGTCGGAGCTCAGTCTCCTGTAGCTGAATTGGGGCCGACGGAATCTCTGAACCGCTTTAATTTAGTATTTCAAAATTTCATTCGGGTATTTTGCCAGCCAGAACATCCCCTGGTCATTTTTCTCGACGATTTGCAGTGGGCTGATTCGGCTACTCTCAAGCTGATCGAATTGATGATGACAGATGAAGCTACGCAATATCTGTTTTTAATTGGTGCTTATCGGGATAATGAAGTTAGTCCTACTCATCCTTTAATGATGACAGTGGAGACACTGCGAAATCAGGAAGCTATCATTAATCAGATTGCTTTGTCGCCGCTGGGGGTGGAAAACATAACTCATTTGATTGCGGAGACTTTGCACAGCGATCGAGAATCGGTCAAACCGTTAGCTGAATTGGTAATCAGCAAAACCGACGGCAATCCTTTTTTTGTAAATCAATTTTTGCAAACATTGTATCAGGAAAACCTGTTAGTTTTTCACCCGCCACAGTCGGGTAGTAAGGGCGGCTGGCATTGGGACATGACTCAAATTGAGCAGTGCGCTATCACTGACAATGTAGTGGATTTGATGGTACAAAAATTGAGAAAGCTGCCAACTTCAACGCAGCAAGTTTTGCGTTTAGTGGCTTGTTTGGGCAACGAATTTGACTTAAATACTCTTTCTTTAATTCATGAAAAAGAAGCGTCGGAAACTTTTTCTCATTTGTTGCCCGCGATTAAGTCGGGATTGATCCTGCCAACTTCAGAATTGGAAAGCAAGTCATTAGATTACGTGATGTTTCCGCTATTAATTCTGAATTATAAATTTTTGCATGATCGCGTACAGCAAGCAGCTTACGCTTTAATCGACGACTCGCAAAAAAAGGCAGTTCATCTGAAAATAGGCAGGCAAATCTTAGAAAACACTCCGGCTGAATATCGCGCTGACAGAATCTTTGAATTAGTCGATCACTTGAATGTAGCTCGATCGCTAATTAAAGACGATCGAGAATTAATTGAACTGGCAACGCTGAATTTAGACGCCGCCCGCAGAGCCAAAGATGCCACTGCTTATGTTGCTGCCTTGCAGTATTTGACCGCAGGCATGGACGGTTTGAGCGCCGATATTTGGGATGCCCACTACGATTTAGCCTTTGCCTTGCACATGGAGCGGGCAAATGTTGAGTATTTAAACGGTTATTTCGAGAAGTCTGAAGAATTTATTAATATAACTCTGGAAAAAGCGCGATCGCCCTTAGAAAAGGTAGAAATTTACAACCTGCTGATCGTCCAGTACACCCTGCGGGCGAAGTACGAAGAAGCCGTTAAAGCCGGAATCCAAGCTTTGGACTTGCTAGGCATTGACTTGCCGCTAGACGGGCTACAAAAAGTCATATCCGAAGAATTTGCAGCAGCTACAAATATTTTAGCAGGTAGAGAAATAGCTTCCCTAATTGACGCCCCCGAAATGACTGTACCCGACAAAAAAGTGGCAGTCAAATTAATTACAAACTTGCTGACATCGGCGTACCTCAAAAATCCAGACTTGTGGAAAGTCAGCGTTTTAAAAGGAGTCAATCTTTCTCTACAATACGGTTTAGTACCCGAAGCCTCTCTTTGCTATGCTGGCTACGGTATGTTCTTAAACGCAGTTTCCGGAGATTACAAAGCTGCGTATCAATTCGGCTTGCTCTCGCTGAATCTCAGCGAAAAATCTGGCAATATCGGCTTGAAGTGCAGAGCTTGTTCATCCCTGGTCAGTATTTTTTATTACTGGTTCAATCACATCAAAGATTCCCACGCAATCAGCAATGAAGGATATCAAGCAGCTTTAGAATCTGGAGATTTAGAGTATGCGGGTTATATCCTGTCCAACCGCATAGCTAACTCATTTTTTCAAGGTAAAGAAATCTCGCAAATTCTGGCAGACACGAGCAGATATTTGCAGTTCAGCCAAAAAACCAAAAATCAGCTCGTAACCGATATATTATTAGGGGTAGAGTTAATCCTGCGTAACTTGAGCAAACTAACTCCTGAAAAGTTTGTATTTGAAAGCGAAGATATCAGCGAAGCTGAATACGTACACAACTGTCAAGCTCATCAAAATTTGTACTCGCTCTGCCTTTATCAGATTCGCAAATGCCAGGTAATGTACTGGTACGGCAACTTCAACGAAGCGCTACAACTAGCTTTTGAAGTAGAAAAACAGCTATCTTTTATTACCGGAGCGATACCCGCTACCGAATGGAATTTTTTCTTTTCTCTAACTTTAGCCGCCGTTTTCCCCAATGTTTCAGAAGACAAGCAAAAGGAATACTTGGAAAAGTTAGAGGAAAACCAAAAACAGATGAAAATTTGGGCAGACAACTGTGCCGAAAATTTTCTGCACAAGTATCTTTTAGTACAAGCAGAAATAGCCAGAATTTCCAAGAAAGATTCAGAAGCTGTAGAATTGTACGATTTCTCTATAAATTTAGCCCAAGACAATGAGTTTGTCCAAAATGAAGCCCTAGCTAATGAACTAGCAGCTAAGTTTTGGTTGAGTAAAGGCAAGTATCAATATGCCAAAATCCACTTGCGCGAAGCTCACTCGTGCTACTTGCGCTGGGGTGCAGTTCGCAAAGTAGAAGATTTAGAACAGAAGTATCCGCAGTTGCGGGAAATGACGCCTCTCAACGGAAGTTTTAACAACAATCAAACTACCACAACTATTCATACTTCTACTGGCAGCGATGCGAGAGTGCTGGATTTGGCAACGGTAATGAAAGCATCTCTGGCGATTTCTAGCGAAATTGTGCTCGATAAGTTGCTGGCTTCTTTGATGAGAATCTCCTTAGAAAATGCAGGTGCTCAATTAGGTTTTCTGATTTTAGTTAGAGATGGTCAACTGTTGATTTCAGCTAAAGCGTCAGTATTTGCTGAAGATGTAGCTGTGCTGCAATTTACGCCTGTTGGAGACTATCATGATTTACCTGTGACGGTGATTAATTATGTGGAAAGGACTCGCTCGGATTTGGTGTTGAGCAATGCGGCGGCTGAGGGACTATTCACAGCAGATCCTTACATCGCTAAACACCAACTGCAATCTATTTTGTGTACTCCAATCATCAATCAAGGCAAACTAATCGGCATTCTTTATTTAGAAAACAATTTGACTGTCGGAGCATTTACTCCCCACAGATTGGAAGTTTTAAGGTTGCTTTCTTCCCAAGTGGCTATTTCTTTGGAAAATGCTCTGCTTTACAATTCTGTGGAACAGAAAGTGCAAGAACGGACGCAGGAGTTAAATGAAAAGAACGAGCGTTTAGAACAAACTTTGCGCGAACTTAAACTAACTCAAGCTCAATTAATCCAAACGGAAAAAATGTCTAGTTTGGGGCAAATGGTCGCTGGTGTAGCTCACGAAATTAATAATCCTGTAAGTTTCATCTACGGCAATCTTAATCCGGCTAGCGAATACGTTAAAGACTTGCTAAAATTGATTGAGCTTTATCAGCAGCACTATCCAGAACCGGCTGATGAAATTCTAGAAGAAATAGAAACAATTGAGCTGGAATTTTTGAGCGAGGATTTGCAAAAGCTCCTGGATTCCATGAAAGTAGGAGCGGAAAGAATCCGGGATATTGTGCTAAGCTTGCGGAATTTTTCGCGCCTCGACGAAGCGCAAATGAAGTCGGTAGATATCCATCAAGGCATCGACAGTACGGTGATGTTGCTGCAACCGCGCCTGAGAAAAGAGGGCGGGCGTTTGGGAATTGAGGTGATTAAAAATTACAGCACGCTACCCCTAATTACTTGTTATGCGTCTCAGTTGAATCAGGTATTTATGAATATTTTGACAAATGCGATTGATGCTCTCCTCGTAGCAAGAGATTGCCCGGAAAACTCTCATCAACAGCCTACGATTACAATTTCTACAGAGGTGACAGACAGGAATTCTGCCATAATTAGAATTGCCGACAGCGGGCCAGGGATGAGCACTGAGGTGCTGCACAAGATATTCGATCCATTTTTTACAACTAAACCCGTGGGTTCAGGAACGGGTTTGGGATTGTCTATTTCTCACTCGATTGTTGTCAGTTCTCACGGCGGAAAATTGACTTGCGTTTCTGCACCAGGAGAAGGGAGCGAGTTTATTATTGAAATTCCGATCGCCCCCAGGCAAGTTTTGTAATCGGAGCTACGATCAACCAACATCCCCAAATCAATTCCAGTTAGCAACCCTTAACAATCCGGCCACGCATTGCGTTTACCTGATATCTTTCACCATTTTCATGAACAGGCTTTCCGGCCTGTTCCACAAAAAATGAATTTCTTGTGGGGTGCGCCCCCGAACCCGCCCATAAAAGCCTTATTGAAAATGGTGCAACATCTCAGTTTACTAAACTTTGAATTCGCAATTTTAACTAGGTGAAAACTCTGTAGCAAAGTCGAGCGATCGGGTTTTCCTAATAGGGCGATCGCTCTTTTGCAGCCGCACTGAGGACTTTTAATCACGACGAGGTGGCAATGCTCCGGCAAAGCATAAAAAATTTCATATTTTTCATTAAACAAATAAAAATTGTGTGTATCTTCATGATCGAACTGTAGATAGTAGATCATACTAAAAGAAAAGTAATTTTCGAGCATGAACATACGTCACTTCGGCAAAACTAAGGCGATCCGATTGCAGCTCATACTGATCGTGCCATTTGTTTTGCAAATCTTTGGAGCGGTCGGTCTGGTGGGATATTTGTCGTTCAAAAATGGACAGAAAGCAGTAAACGACCTGGCGGATCGGTTGATGGATCGAACCAGCATTTCGGTGAATCAACATCTGGAGGCTTATTTATCTATTCCGCATCAAGTGATTCAGATTAACGCCGATGCGATTCGGATGGGATTGCTGGATGTGCGCGATCGCCAAACCGTCGGTAAGTATTTTGGGCATCAAATGCAGGCTTATGACCTGACTTACATCGGCATCGGACTAACGACTGGTTATGGGGCCGGAGCCGGACGCTACGACGGCAAAACGCTCACGATCGATGATTGGAGTCCCAAACCTCCAAACAATTTCCAAACCTACGCCACCGATGACCGGGGTAATCGTACCCATATTGTTAGTGTCACTAATTGGGATAACTTTACTGAAACTTGGTACACCGAACCCGTGAGAGCAGGTAAACCTATTTGGTCGCGGATCTATACCTGGAATTATCCCGGTCATCCTTATATTGTTGCCTCGGCGGGTCGCCCGATTTATGCCACAAATAATCGCTTGCTAGGAATGGTCGCAGCCGATATCCATCTGTTGAAACTGAGCGATTTCTTACGGAATATAGATGTCAGTAGCTCAGGGCAGGTTTTCATCATCGAGCGCAATGGAATGTTGATTGCTAATTCTGCGAAAGAACAGCCCTTTACTACCATCAAAGACGAGATTCGGCGTTTGAAGGCGATCGACAGTCGCAATCCCATAGTGCAGGGAATTGCCAAACAAATCGAGCAACGCTTCAAAGGGTTTCAATCCATTTCTGGAGACACGGATCTCCGACTTGATTTTCAGGGAGAACTCTACTATGTGCAAGTCACTCCTTGGCGCGACGAATATGGATTGGATTGGTTAGTGGTGGTGAGTGTGCCAGAAAGCGAATTCATGGCCCAGATTGAGGCCAACACCCGCACCACAATCTTGCTCTGCTTAGCAGCATTGGGGGTAGCTTGTGGGATGGGCGTTCTCACCTCCGGCTGGATTGCGCGTCCGATTCTGCGACTGAATTGGGCGAGTGAGGCAATAACATCTGGCAACTTCGACCAAGCTGTAGAAGACAGCCGTATTCAAGAACTCAACGCCCTTGCCAACTCCTTTAACCACATGGCAAGACAACTGCGCGAATCGTTTACCGCCTTAGAAAAAAGTAATGCAGAATTAGAAGACCGGGTGGAACACCGCACCGTTGAACTCAAAAACGCCCTAAGTGAATTGCAACGCACCCAATCACAGATAATTCATAGCGAAAAAATGTCTAGTTTGGGGCAAATGGTTGCTGGAGTCGCCCACGAAATTAACAACCCGGTCAACTTCATTCACGGCAACCTCGTCCATACACAGCAATACACCCAAGATTTGTTAGGGTTCGTGCAGCTTTATCAACAGCACTATCCTAACCCTGCTGACGAAATTCAAATCGCAGCCGAAGAAATCGACCTGAAGTTCTTGCAAGAAGACCTGCCAAAAATGCTGTTTTCGATGAAAATGGGTACCGATCGCATCCGCCAAATTGTCCTATCGCTACGAAACTTTTCGCGGATGGACGAAGCAGACTTTAAACCAGTGGATATCCATGAGGGTATTAACAGCACCCTACTGATTTTGCAACACCGCCTCAAAGATAGACCGGAACGACCGTCTATTAAGGTGATTCAAGACTACGGTTCTCTACCCCTGGTGGAATGCTACGCCGGACAACTCAATCAGGTGTTTATGAATATTCTCACCAATGCGATCGATGCTCTCCTCGTAGCAAGAGATCACCCAGAAAACTCTCATCAACAGCTTGCTATTACTATTTCTACAGAGGTGACAGACAGGAATTCTGTCATAATTAGAATTGCCGACAGCGGGCCGGGGATGAGCAATGAGGTGCTGCAAAAGATATTCGATCCATTTTTTACAACTAAACCCGTGGGTTCGGGAACAGGTTTGGGATTGTCTATTTCTCACTCGATTGTTGTCAGTTCTCACGGCGGAAAATTGACTTGCGTTTCTGCACCAGGAGAGGGGAGCGAGTTTATTATTGAAATTCCGATCGCCCCCAGGCAAGTTTTGTAACCGGAGCTACCATCAACCGACTTTCCCAAATCAGTTCCAGTTAGCAACCCTTAACAATCCGGCCACGCATTGCGCTGACAGGGTGAGAACCCCGTCAGAACACTGATATAATCAAGGACATGGCCGTCATATCCCTCTGAAAAAAGGGAGTTTTTTCCCCAATTATGATTAATCAGCCTAATAATATCGGCTCTTAGGTAGTTAGTGTGCCAAATTATTAGTTTTTTGCTGTCCTACACCATAGCTGGCTGGGATTTCAAGGCAATCGCCACTACTTGAGCAAGTTGCTCAACAGCGCAAGCAGATGTAAATAATTTCCAAGCCTTACCTAGCAAGCCTTCAGGATAAATTTAAGTTAACGCCAGCACACTAAGTACGGAAGAGGCGAGAATCCATAAAATAAATTAGTGATAAAGTTTCCAGCATTCTCGCGCAATTTCCCAATCCTCCTGCGTGTGAATGACTAAAACTCTCGCCGCTGAATCCACTGCCGCAATATCTTCATCCACCGACGACTGTTGATTCTTCTCCCCATCCAATTTCAAACCCATAAATCCAAAAGCTTCGCAAGCAGCAGCCCGCACAACAGCAGAATTTTCCCCAACTCCCGCCGTAAAAATCAAAGCATCCAACCCACCCAAACTCGCCAGCATCGCCGCAATTCCGGCGCGCAAACGGTGGATGTAAATATCCAAAGCAAGTTGAGCTCTCTCATTACCTTGGGTAATGGCTTCTCCAATCTGCCGCATATCGCTAGATACCCCAGAAATTCCTTTTAAACCAGAATTACGATTGAGAATATTATCTAATTTTTCAGAAGTTAAATCTTCTCGTCTTAACAAATGAATTATAATCCCCGGATCGATCGCACCCGATCGACTTCCCATCATCAAACCATCCAAAGGCGTAAAACCCATCGTCGTGTCAACACTCACGCCCCCGCGAATCGCCGCCAGAGAACATCCGTTGCCCAAATGACAGCTAATCAGCCGCAAATCGGTCAAATCAGGGTTGAGAATTTGAGCCGCCCTGCGCGCGCAATATTGATGGCTAATGCCGTGAAAACCGTAGCGGCGAATCCCGTTTTCGAGCCATTCGTAGGGGCCGGGATAAACAAAGGCGGCGGGTGGCAATTGTGCGTGAAAAGCTGTATCAAATACTGCTACTTGCGGCACATTTCCCAGGATTTTTTCAAGGGTTTCGATGCCTTCGAGGTTGACGGGATTGTGTACGGGGGCGAAAACCGATAAACGCGCGATCGCCTCTTTAACATCCGGCGAAATTAACGTACTTTGCTGATAGTCTTGTCCGCCATGTACGACGCGGTGGCCGACAATATCAATCTCCTTTAAACTATTAATAACTTGAGTTTTACCCTGCCACAGAGTCTCCAGCATTCGAGAAATGGCGGCTTCGCCAGAGTCTGAGGGGAATTCTTCCTCCTGTTCAGTTCCCGAGGCAGTTTCGACTTTCAACTCAGCCACACCTTCGCGGTGATTCCAGTCAATTTGCGCTTCCCAGAGGGGTTGCGGCGGGCGATCGGGCAGGACATCGTTTAACTCGTAAAGACAGCTTTTTTGACTGCTAGAGCCCGCATTTAACACCAATATTTTCATAGCAAACTCAACCTCAAGTACCGGGCAAATTGCGGAGGTTTTCAT
Organism: Microcoleus vaginatus PCC 9802; assembly: GCA_022701275.1. Lineage (NCBI taxonomy): Bacteria > Bacillati > Cyanobacteriota > Cyanophyceae > Oscillatoriales > Microcoleaceae > Microcoleus > Microcoleus vaginatus. Next base: position 551,391 of record CP031740.1, on the reverse strand, counting down.
CCATGTACGATCGATCGCCCAAAACCTCCAGCAGCGGCCCGCGCACATCAAATTTGACAATACTGACAGAAGCTGCTAAAGCGCCAATGCGATAGCGATAACGTCCCAAATCAATCCCCAACAAACTGCACAGAAGAATTCTAATAGTCGCCTTGTGCGAGACAACCAAAACATTACCACTCTTGTACTTTTCCTGAATTTCTGCGATAACTAAGGACGATCGGCTAGCAATTTCCACGGAAGTCTCGCCGCCATTCGTCGGTGCATTCCAAGCAGGTTCAGTCAGCCAGTTAATATAATCTTCTTCGTAGTCTTTTTTGACCTCTTCTACTGTTTTGCCTTCCCAATCACCGTAATTAATTTCTCTCAGTCCGTCGTGAAGCTGCATTTCAATTCCCACAGCATCGCACAAAGGTTTTGCAGTAGCAATTGTGCGTTTCATCGGACTGACATAAACAGCCTCCCAGGGCACTTTTGCGTAAGTGGCGGCAAACTGTTCTGCCATTTGAGAACCTGCGGGCGTTAATTCTGGGTCGATAGCCCCACAGAAACCGCCTGTTTGGCTGTAAGTCGTTTCACCGTGTCGTACAAAGTAGATTCTTAAGCTCATGAGTTAGTTAATTGTGTGTGAATTTTACTATATTAGCAAAAGAGTGTAAAAAACTCCTTCAAATCATCGAGTGCAGGATTATCCCAATCCCAAATATCTTTTTTGTGTTCCATAACATAATCAAACCCAGACATAGTGCATTTCCTTCCAGCTTGTTGCTGTTCCTTATCTGAGCAAGTATCATACCTGAGATAGATGCTCACCCAGAATTTATCAAAACCTTTCCGGTCGATTTGCTGTCCCTCCTTTTCTATGCAAGTTTTCCAGCTATCCAAACAATCAGCATGAGGAGATTCTATAGCCTTTATTGCCTTTAAAAGCGTTTCCAGTTCGCCTTTACCTCGAACATTTGTAAAGTAACAAGCCAATTTGGCCTTTGTTCCATTATCTCCACAAATATCTATAAATTGTTTAGTGTTTGACAAAGTTTCAGATTCAAACACCTGTTGTATACATTCATTTACGAATTCCAGCCGCTCTGCCTCTGAATAGTTATCAATATCAATAATAATCCCAATCTTTTGTATATCTCTTTTTTGAAGGTCGGCTTCTAAAGCTTTTAAAGTAGTAATTAATTTTGTTTCGCTCAAGCCTTCCAAACGTTCATAATCATCTATATAAATAGGTTTTTCTACCTGGATATCGCAGTTTATTTTCTCAACCATTGCCTGCATAAAAATTGCATCGTTTTTACTTTCTACTATGACAATATTACTCACCTCTCACTCCTTTTTGATGCTCTAGTGCGTAATTAAGAGTTTCCAAGTCGCGTCTGATGCCGATGATTTGATTTGTTTTCGGCTTCTTTGCTAGTTCAAAATAGGCGCTGCGGCATTCCTGATTGGGTTCTAAACCAACATCAGCAAATGCTTCAAGCATTTCTAGGCTGTGAGTTGTGGCAAATATTTGGGTATCTAGTTCTACCGCTAACCGAAATAACACTCTCCAGAAATCTCGCTGATTTGTATAGTGAATGCCGTTTTCTATTTCATCTACTAACAGTATTTTGTGTTCGCTATTTACCAGTTTTAGAATAATGTCGGCAACTCGATTAATGGCATCTCCAAATAATGATAGAGGTAAGCGACTTTCACCCTTTCTTCTCAAGTACAGCGTCGGTTCCCCGATCGAAAAACTTTCTACTGATTCGAGCTCCGGATCGAGAACTTGAAAAGCTTTCAGAACTTCGCTATCTTTGTCATCCAAACGCGCGCGATCGTATGCTTCTGTAAGATTTTTTCCCGAAATCCTCATAAAAGATGGAATGATAGGCGATGAGCCGTCAGCAGTAGGAATGGCAGAAGTTATTACACCCTTAGAGCTAGCGATAACAGAGGATTGCATATATTCCCCACTTTCTCTAGTCAACTTAATAGTTAGTACAGATAAACCCGACTCGTTACTCGACAAAAAATCTATAATCTCCTCGGCATCTTTATCTGCAAAAACATCTTTTTTTAAATTGCTAGATTTATCTATTAATACTTCTATTCGATGATTTTTATTACTCTCATATTTTCCTAAAATTACTATAATTTTCTCTTTATCAAGTACATAAAATAAATTATCCCAAGCTCTATTAGGCATGGCTTCCATAACTTTTGACGGCTCCCTTCTCAGCGCTTTCAGCGTTACTAAACTTTTAGCTTGCGGAGAGTCATTGAGCAGCAATGCTTCTAACAAGGCTGTCTTGCCAGCATTATTTTTACCGCCGATTAAATTTACTCTTTCAAACCCAGAAATTTTGATTTGCTCAAAGCACCTAAAATTTTGGATTTCTATTTCTTTAAGCATGACCAATCCCTTGTGGATATCTAAATCTTGAATTACGGCAGATTTATTCTAAAACAAATAGAATCTCGTAGGGACACGGCGACAGCCTTTGTCCTGATCCACGATCCTGTGCCGGACACGGCATTGCCGTGCCCCTACCCAGAATATCGCTATCCAGGCGCACCCGATCGCACGGTTTGATCTGGTGTCCCCGCCGGATCTTTCGTTTCCTGCGGCGCTTCCGGCGAAACCGGGCCCGCGTGCGGCCACTTCCAGTCGCGGATTTCCGGCATATCATCGCCGTGCTTCGTGATATACTGCGTGTGCTCGATCAGCTTGTCACGGATAGCTTGTTTGCCGTAAGCTGCTACAGAACCCAGTTTCGGAACGCGATCGAGTACATCTGCAACTAAATGGAATCGATCGAGGTCATTCATCACCACCATATCAAACGGCGTCGTAGTCGTTCCCTCTTCCTTGTAACCCCGAACGTGAATATTCGAGTGATTCGTGCGGCGGTAAGCCAATCGGTGAATCAGCCAAGGATAGCCGTGAAAAGCAAAAATCACCGGCTTATCTATCGTGAACAAAGCATCAAAATCCTTGTCAGACAAACCGTGAGGATGTTCGCTAGCAGGTTGCAACGTCATCAAATCCACCACATTAACCACCCGCACTTTTAAATCCGGATAATCTCGGCGGAGAATGTCAACAGCAGCCAAAGTTTCCAGCGTCGGAACATCACCCGCGCAAGCCATCACCACATCCGGTTCGCCGCCTTTATCATTGCTAGCCCACTCCCAAATGCCGATGCCGGCCGTACAGTGTTTAATCGCAGCATCCATATCCAAATACTGCAATGCCGGCTGCTTCCCTGCAATAATCACGTTGACATAGTGGCGGCTGCGGAGACAGTGATCCGTTACAGACAGCAAAGTGTTCGCATCCGGCGGCAAATAAATCCGCACCACTTCCGCTTTCTTGTTAATTACGTGGTCGATAAAACCCGGATCTTGGTGAGAAAAACCGTTGTGGTCTTGCCGCCAAACGTGAGAAGTTAGCAAGTAGTTGAGAGAGGCGATCTGTCGGCGCCAAGGAATGTCGTTAGTAGTTTTCAACCACTTGGCGTGTTGGTTGAACATCGAATCGATGATGTGAATAAACGCCTCGTAACAAGAGAAAAAGCCGTGGCGTCCCGTCAGCAAATAGCCTTCCAGCCATCCCTGACAGAGATGTTCGCTGAGGACTTCCATCACCCGGCCGTCGGGGGAGATGTGGTCGTCTTCGGGCAAAATTTCCCCCGCCCACACCCGGTTCGTCACTTCAAACACCGGATCGAGGCGGTTTGAGGCCGTCTCGTCAGGCCCGACAATGCGGAAATTGGCGTTTTCCTGATTCAGTGTCATCACCTCTCGCAGGAAGCGGCCGCAAACGCGGGTTGCTTCTGCCATGACAGTGCCCGGTTTTTGCACATCAACGGCGTACTCTTCAAATTCCGGCATTTTCAAGTCTCGCAGCAGCAGGCCGCCGTTAGCGTGGGGATTTGCGCCCATGCGTCGAGATCCCTTGGGCGCTAATTCTGCCAATTCGGGAATTAACTTGCCCTTTTCGTCGAAGAGTTCTTCCGGCTTATAGCTTTTCATCCAATCTTCCAGAAGTTGGACGTGTCCCGGCTTAGAAGCCATTTCCGAAAGTGGGACTTGGTGCGATCGCCAATAATCCTCAGTTTTCTTACCGTCAACATCCTTGGGCCCCGTCCAGCCTTTGGGAGTTTTCATCACAATCATCGGCCACTGGGGACGGCCGGAATAGCCCTCCGTCCGGGCTTTTTCCTGAATCGCCTTAATTTCGCCGATCGCCGTATCCATCGTTGCAGCCATCAACTGGTGCATGGTTTCCGGGTCTGAACCTTCCACCCAATAAGGTTTGTAGCCGTAACCGACCATCAAACTTTCCAATTCCTCTTGCGGAATGCGGGCCAACAGCGTCGGATTGGCAATTTTGTAGCCGTTCAAGTGCAAAATCGGCAACACGGCCCCGTCGCGAACCGGGTTGAGAAACTTGTTAGAGTGCCAGCTAGCAGCCAGCGGGCCGGTTTCCGCTTCCCCGTCGCCGACAACGGCCGCCACAATCAAATCGGGATTGTCGAAGGCCGCCCCGTAAGCGTGGACGAGGGCGTAGCCGAGTTCGCCGCCTTCGTGAATCGAACCGGGGGTTTCCGGGGCGACGTGGCTGGGGATACCGCCGGGAAAGGAGAACTGTTTGAACAGCCGTTTGATACCCTCTTCATCTTGGGAAATGTTCGAGTAATATTCGGTATAAGTGCCTTCGAGATAGGTGTTGGCGACCAAGCCCGGCCCGCCGTGTCCGGGGCCTGCGATGTAGATAGCGTTTAAGTCTTGGGCTTTGATGATGCGGTTGAGGTGAACGTAGATGAAGTTGAGGCCTGGAGTGGTGCCCCAATGTCCTAGGAGTCTGGGTTTGACGTGTTCGAGTTTGAGTGGTTCTTTGAGTAGCGGATTGTCGAAGAGATAGATTTGTCCGACGGATAGGTAGTTTGCCGCCCGCCAGTAGGCGTTCATTTTATGTAGTTCTGAGTCGGAAAGCGGCTTTAATTGCGGAATCTCGGTTGTTCCTAGCATCATCAGCGATTGACTCCTAAGTTTTGGTTGTTTTGTAAAGTGCGATCGAGAAGTGCGATCGATATTAATTTTTTATCTGTGACATTTTGTCTTTAAACTCGATGTCTTCCACACAAACTCTTGAATTCTAGCTCGTTTATACCTAAATAAAAGTTTAAATCAATGTTAATTTATGGCTAAATATCGCACGACTTTGATGCAATAAAGGCCACTACTTGCGGGGATCAAGGGATTCAGCAATACATAATAGGATTTACACAATAGTTTTTGTAGGCTGTGCACTCCGCACTGAGCCGTAGTATATGTTGCGGGTGGTAGGATGTGTTGTGGAAGTCCCCACAAAGATACTTCTCAAGGTAGAAGTCATAAGGATTTATAAGTGAACTTAATTTTACTTGATGCCTGCTGATGGCTGATACCAGTTATCAAACAAAATGCAACTGTAGGCAATATCCAAAGCTTTATGTCCTCAGTCATTCCCCATTCTTTAATCTAAAATTTAAAATGGTATGACTCGTTTTGGGTTAAAGTTTTTTAGGTTCGTTTAAGCTCAGGGTAAAAGGGCGAGCAATTTTTATAAGGAGAGAGATTTATCCTGAAGTTAAACAGATATAGCAATGCTATTTCATTTGTGAAAAAGCTTTTTTTTCTGAACCGCAGAGGCGCAGAGGGCGCAGAGGAAGAGAGCAGAGAGAAAGGAATTGCGTATAATAGCGAATAAATACAGATTTACTAAATCAAATAGCTTCTATTACCATCCAAAAATTAGAAGCTGAACTCCTAGCTTGCACGCCAAAAAAGAAAGCTCGAATTATCTAATTATTAACGCAAAATTTAGCTAACACCTGGCAAGGAATTAGCCAAACTCCCGGTGTCTGTGGGGGTGATGCTTGTATGAGAAATACTTGCATTCTTGTTTGGGAACTGGTGAGCTTTCATCGTTTGGGTATGAACCAGTCTCAACTATTAGTTGACATACTCACACTAACTGCTACTGATTTAGCAAATGCGTGGGGTTATGCGGCAGCTTTTCCAGATGAAATTGAAATAGCTATCGGCGAGAATGACGAGGATTGAAATAATGGCGCGTCTTGAGGCTGACGAACTATTTCCCAGAGTGGTTGTAGAATTGCTGCGCCAGATGGGGCACAATATTCTGACAGTGCAAGCAGCCGGAAAAGATAACCCAAAAAATCCGGAGTAAGAAGTGTTAGCTTTTACAGTCAGTGAAAATCGAGCTGTTTTAACTCAAAATTGCCGTTATTTTATCAGACTGCACAGCTTACAGTCTGACCCTGCTGGAATTATTGTCTGTAGGGGAGAAGATGATGTAACAAGAAGGGCTGGTAACATTAATCAGGCTATTTCCTCACTTGAAACATTAACAGGTCAAGTGATTTGAGTCGATCGCGCTCTCGTCGCCATCTATATCTTAAGCGATCGCCACAAAGTAAACTCAAGCAATCTCAATCCGAAAATCACTGCATCGGTTTGATTGCTGGCTAGATGCCATCGCCGATATTTCCCGCTGAAAAAACCTAGGAGGCGACTAAAACAGGACACTGTGAAATCCGGCAAATATTGGACACAGTTGGCTGGTGGGAAACGACTCGCACTTCGTGAGAATAGCGGGGACGGGGGTCATTTTCTAACCAGATGGGCGGTACCATCATCACTTCATAGTAAGCGATCGTATGCAAAACCCCAGGCTGGGACTTCAACTCTACTGTCAAGCCCGCTCTGTACTCAAATGCTTCTTCCCAGTCGAGGTTTCCATTCATATCCATATTCATATCCATAGCGATCGCGCCTCTTAATCTTGTTCCTTTTCTCAATTGTAGGGCGCTACATAAAACATTGGGTACTTTCTGTTGCTTGTGATACAATTTGTAACCTTATATATACGTTCCCTGACAATTCAACAGAGAAGAGCAATTGTCAATAAGTAAATAGGATGATTTGACCGACGGGTGACAAGTAAGCCCAAAAGCTAGGCTTGACAAGAGTTTGAGTTGATATGTCTCAAAAAAAATAGGGGCGATCGAACCGCGCAGACGTTTATGACACAAAGGAAGAGAACAAAAGAGAATTTTAAGGACGGAAGTACAAACCTATTTTTGCCAGCTTGGCTAATATTTTATAAATAAAGAAACTCGGTTTTTTTAAGAAACCGGGTTGCTGGATGAGTGAAAACTAAACTAATTTCACTTGGTTTTCTTCTTTGTCGCAGTCGCCGTATTTTTAGCAAGCGAGATCCTGCTTCATTTCTTTTGGGCAGATGTCTAATACTCAAAGTAAAATATGGCATAATATAAATATTAGTTTCATAGCTTTGCACCTATGACCGCCCAAATCACCCTAAATCTGCCAGATGAAGTCTATCACCAAGCAGAATTGCTAGCGCTGCAACGCCACCGCACCGTGAGTGAGATTCTAGTAGAAACTCTGGAAAATTTTCTCTTACCAACCGCTAAACCAGTATCAGCACTGTCTGATTCAGAAGTAATCACTCAGACTCAACTCCGGCTGCAACCACTCCAAGAACAACGATTGAGTGAATTGCTAGACCGCCAACAATCCGGTACGATCGCATCTGTAGAACTGGCTGAATTGCAGGCTTTAATCCACATATATGAAACTCGACTATTGCGACAAGCTCAAGCCTTAAATGAAGCTGTGCGACGCGGCTTGCTCGAACCATTGAAAGGATAATCAAAATGGCAATTTCTGAACAAGTTAGAGCCAGAGTTCGCGCACAAGCTCAAAATCGGTGCGGTTATTGTCGCAGTTTACAAATGTATGTTTTGGGAATACTGGAAATTGAGCATATTATTCCTAAAGCGATTGGCGGTAGTGACGAGGAAGAAAATCTCTGGCTGGCTTGTAGTCTGTGCAATAATTACAAAGGAACCCAAGCTGACGCATTCGATCTGGTCACGCAAAAGCACGTTAAGTTGTTTAATCCGCGCACTCAACAATGGTCACAAAATTTTGCTTGGAGTGAAGATGCTACAGAAATTATTGGACTTACAGATTGCGGTGGCGCAACAGTCACAGCAATACAACTAAACAATAATATTGCTGTTAGTGTCAGGCGTCAGTGGGTTAGTGCTGGATGGCATCCGCCCACAGACATTTCTCCTTAAAACGTTTGAGGGTCACAAATGGTCGATCGCGCATATCGCCTTTGTGGTGGCCTAGGAAATTTTAGACCAGCGCGAGGTCAGGGATATGGGGTTTGGGCGATCGGCTTTGGTGGCGTGAGAACAGCTATGAGGAAGTTTCGCGGTTTCGGTTGCGTCTTGCGTCACCGCTTTTTTTTGGGGAATCGCCCGATTTTTGAGTTGGTGATGGGGCAAGAATGTGGTTGAACCGGATGGAATGGTAAGGTGTTCCACAGACGATGCAAGCAACAAGAGCGACAAAAGCCAGCGACGGCAAGCGGACTCAAACTAAGCACCAGGATCTCCCTACTGTACGTTGCAGCACAGTGTTGAGCTGCATGGCGCTAGGTACAATAATCAGCTTGATACTTCAAGAGATTGCATAGATTTCACCTTGACCCTTGAGGCAAGACCTTCAAGTTTCCATTGCGACTCCGCACAAAACTCTTTTACTTTGCTTGCACGCCGGGTTGGTATCACTGTCCGTAAATCTTCAATTCCTGCAACCAGTTGATTTTTGACAGTCGCTAAGACCGACAAATCACACAAATACATTTCCGGAGATGGATTGGCAGCTTTATCTCTTTTGCCATCTGCTCCAACATAAACTAGACCTAAGCACAAGTAATTTGGATAATTTTGTCGAACCCACTCCAGATGATCATGTCCTTGCCCAACCTCCTTTTTGTAATAGATTGGATTTGAGCTTTTATCAGTCTTTAGTTCAAAGGCAAGACATTTATGAGATGTTTCATCAATCCACAACACATCAGGTCCAGTTCCGTCATCATTATCTGGACGAGTAGACGCTAACCCTAGACATTCACCCAATGCACGAACAGCTTCTTCTTGTTGCGGAACAGAGACGTTGGGTTCGTCAAGCCCCATTACAGAACTACGAAGGCGTTGCAAAGTTTTTTGGTATTTTTCTGGTGAACTACGTCCCACAATTAAATCAATGTCTCGTTCAAAGTCTGTGGTTAAAGATGCAGTATCAGCTAGTTTTTCAGAGTCACTACCAACAACCTTAGACACGATGATTTGATTTCCAAGCCGTTGACGAGCACGAGAGTATTCTTCTTGAGCCGCCTCATAATCTTCTTCACTTTCTAGACACATCCCCAGCCAAAGGTTGTGCCAACCTGAAAGCTTTGTATCGGCTCGCAGTGTCTCTTGAATTACCGTTTCAATAGCTTGACGAGCAGCTACATAATCTCTCTCCCACACAAAGCTCATGAATTTCACTTCAGCTAGAGCAGCTTGTGTCATTCGTTCTTCAATTTGTTGAGTTCGTTCAGCAGCTTCAGCATCTAAATCCATCTCATCAATGCTCTCGCCATAGTAGTCAATCCAAGATTGATTTCGACTTAAAACTGAATCAATTACTTCAATAAATTGAGATGTATCCGATAATTTTTTTTGCTTATGAAGCTCAGCTCCCAAGCGAATTTGCTTCCTCAATAGCTCTGGTAATAGTGCGAGCTTACGATCAGTATTTAACCAGTTGCTGAGTGTTTTACCGTTGATGACGAAAGCCCCGTAATCGTTGCGTCCACGATTAATACGTCCAAACAGTTGAATGATTTGGTTGCTAACCTTAGCCGCACGAAAATTTTTCATGTCCAAAACGTCCCATTGGAATTGCTCCAATAGAGAAGCGCCCTTCGGCAACTCATCTAAAATCATGATGCGGCAGGTGTCATGAGGAAGATCAATGCCATCTACTCTAGATACCAGGACAAAGGTGCCAGATGAAGCCTCGCGAAATTCCTGAAGCTTTTCACTAAAATTCGTTGAAGTGGGTGGAGTACCAACTGCTTCCCATGTCTTAGCTTGAGGATAAGATGGAACAGCAATGAGAACTTTATGTTTCTCTGATAAGGATTTGACAAACTCAGTATCAACCTTCTTTTTAGAAAGTTCCTCTGCAAATAAGACTAATCGTTCTCCATTACCAGCATCATTTTTAGGCTCAATAGAAATGTCAGGAATTCGACCGAAAGCTCTAGCAATATCAGATTTGTAGTTTAGACTTGCAGAAAGATACAACCTTCGGACATTTCTTGAAAATACTGGGAGGCTGAAGAGAGGTAAAAATGGTGGTGCAATTTCTACTGTTCCATAATCAAAGACAACAGCACAATGTACCAAGTTGTCTTTCAGGTGATTGAATGGATACTTGAGGTTATTGTCATTCTTGATGCCTGAATCAACTAGTAAAGTGTAGAGCCGTCCCGATTTTTCTTTTATAGCACTTGGACTTGCCATAATTGAGGATTGAAAGGGATTGTCAATAATGTCCTCAAAAGAAGCCAATTTACCCACTTCTTTAAAATGTGGCTTAAATAGATTTGTAATTTCTTTGAATAGCTCTGAGTGGCTTGATGCTGTAATTTTCAATGTAAACGATTGTCGAATCATCCGCTCAGCAACATGAGCGTCGTCAAAAATCACTGCTCCTGGAAAGTGGTTGCGCTGTAAAATGCTTAATCCATTGAATAAACTGTCATAATTCGTGATACAAAATCCCTTTCCTGTTTCAAAAAGTGAGTTAGTGAAGTTGCCACTAATTCGTAATGTGCAGTTTATTGTTCCTCGAAATTTTTCCGCTTCTCGATAGGTTTGAAAAACAAGATCGTTCGTTCCACAAAGATAAGTAACATTTTCTACACCTTCATTCACTAAACTTTGGGCTATCAGCAATCCAACCAGTGTTTTTCCTGCACCTGTGTTGAGGGCGATAAACACATCAGATGCAGCACGATTTTTGTGCCATTCACTTAATGCCTCAGTTTGCCCCCTCCATAGGTCATTCGGGGTATTTGGTAAACTTGGTCTTCGCTCAAAAATTGCGATCGGATCTAGTGGCTTGACGTTACGTGTAGGTCGTTTAAGTTGGGAGAAATCCATATCCAAACCCCGAATTTGCTAGCTTGCAAGCTTTTACCCAAGATAACATAATTTTCAGAGTTTTAGCCAACCTAAATAGAATAGAGCTACTTTCTTCCGCTGAATGGCAATATTCACAAATAAAATTAGCTCTACTTCTTACTAAATTTCTAGTAGCGCGGTTTACGGACATGAGGCTGCTATAACTTTAGCGTTAATTAAGGTAAAAATCCGATCTAGTTCGAGTAAGCTTGCTAATTCTACAACCTCTTCTGAAGTTAAAAGATTAGCCTTTTTTCTCTCGGCTAATTCTTCTAATCTGGCTTGCAGGTTTTCCGTAAATTTGAATAAGTAAAGATTTCTGACTTTCTGAATCGAAATCTCACGATCGATCCAGTAGGAAGGTTGTACCATAAGTTCAGCTATCATGGTGATTCAATTACTCCAATTACTACATGGATGGTCTTGATTATATCATGAGAACGAAAGGATTACTTTAGAAAGAGCCGACCTACTTACGCAGGGCGCGATCGAAGAAACCGGATTTTTTAGCGAATCTGTCTGCTAAAACAAATTATTTTCGCAAAAAACCCGGTTTCTGACCGTACAGTGCGTAAATCCTGCTAACTTGACTTAGTTTCTTTCTTCGTCTTTGTCGCAGTCGCCGCCTTTTTAGCAGTAGTTGTTTTCTTCGCAGCGGTTTCCGACTTTGCCGAAGTAGTTTTCTTCACAGCAGTTTCCGACTTCGCCGCAGTCGTTTTCTTCGCAGTAGTTGTTTTCTTCTCAGCAGTTTCCGACTTCGCCGCAGTAGTCTTAGTTGACTTCTTCGACTTGCTGCTAGTTTTTGGGCCCGCTGCTTCCTTCGCTGCTAACAAATCCAGTGCTTTTTGTAATGTGAAATTCTCCACAGATTCATCCTTAGCCAAAGAAGCATTGATATCGCCGTGTTTGACGTAGGGCCCATAACGGCCGTCGTAAACATTGATCAGTTCTCCCGATTCTGGATGCGCGCCCAATTCCTTCAAAGGTGTAGCTGTTTTGCTGCTGCCGCGGGCGGCTTTCGGTTGCGCTAACATTTCCAATGCCCGATCGAGCGTTATCGTCAAAACATCATCCGGCGGTTTGATCGATCGATAATCTTTCCCCACCTTACCTTGGTCATGCACCACATAAGGCCCGTACATCCCCAAATTAGCTTGCACCTTCGCCCCCGTCTCCGGGTGACTGCCCAACAACCGGGGTAAAGTCAACAAACTCACCGCCATATCCAGCGTCACGCTATCCTTATCCGTCCCCTTCGGTAAAGAAGCCCGCTTCGGTTTCTTGTTCGTTTCCGAAACATCCCCTAACTGAACGTATGGCCCATAACTGCCAATCAGCACATAAATCGGTTCCCCAGTTTCCGGGTGAAGACCCAATTTTTCCGGGCCTTCCATTTTTTGCTTTAACAGAAACTCCACTTGATCCGGGTCTAAATCTGCCGGCGTCAAATCTTGGGGAATCGATGCTTTTACCAGGCCTTCTTCGTTTTCAGATTCCAGGTATGCGCCGAATTTGCCGATGCAGACTTTAGCAGAAATATTCTCCAGTACCACAGTTCGGGCAACTTTCGCGTCAATCTGACTTTCCTGTTCTTTAACTTGGGTTGCGAGTCCGGTTTCCCCTGTATAAAACTTTTGCAAATACGGCAGCCATTTCGCCTCGCCGGTGGCAATTTCATCGAGGGTTTGTTCCATTCGGGAAGTAAAACCGGTGTCTACTAAATCGGGAAAATGTGTTTCCAATAAAGTCGTGACGGCGAAAGCGGTGAATGTCGGAATTAGGGCGTTAGCTATTAATTTCGCGTATCCGCGATCGACAATTGTACCGATAATACTCGCATAGGTACTCGGACGGCCCACACCTTCGCTTTCGAGCATTTTGACCAGAGAAGCTTCCGTGTAGCGGGCGGGAGGTTGAGTTTCGTGCCCGATCGCCCCTAAATCCTTACAATTAGGTTTATCCCCCACCTTCAGCGCCGGCAAAATCACCTCTTGGTCTTCCAACGCCGCATCTGGATCGTCGGAACCTTCCACGTAGGCCCGCAAAAAGCCTGGAAAATCAATGCGTTTGCCGCTGGAACGGAAACCGGCATCTTCTACCTGAGTTTGTACCGTGACGTGAGTTTGGCGGGAATCGGCCATTTGAGAAGCGACAGTCCGCTTCCAAATCAAATCATAGAGGCGGAAATCAATGCCATCCAATCCGGTTTGCTGCGGAGTCCGAAAAGTGCTGCCGGCGGGACGGATAGCTTCGTGGGCTTCCTGGGCGCCTTTGCTTTTGGTGGTGTATTTGCGCGGTTGGGGGCTGAGGTATTCGCTGCCGTAAAGTTCTTGCACGCAACTGCGCGCCGCTTCGATCGCCTGTTCGGACAAATGCACCGAATCCGTCCGCATATAGGTGATAAAACCCCGTTCGTAGAGACTTTGGGCAATTCGCATTGTTTCCCGCGCACCCAGCCGCAGCTTGCGGTTAGCTTCCTGCTGCAAAGTCGAGGTCGTAAACGGCGGCGACGGTTTGCGGGTGACGGGCCGTTCTTCGAGATTGGTGACAGTCCAGGGTTTGTTTTGAATGCGTGAAAGTAAAGCCCGCGCCTGTTCTTCATTCAGCAAAAGTACGCGGCGGCCGGAGATAATTTGCCCGGTATTTTCATCAAAATCGCTGCCGTTTGCAACTTTCACATTGCCGACAGTCACGAGTTTGGCATCAAAGGAAATCTTGCCCTTTTCCAAAAGGGCTTTCAAATCCCAGTAGCTACCTTGGCGAAAAGCGCGGCGTTCGCGTTCCCGGCGCACCAAAAGCCTGACTGCGACTGACTGCACTCTACCGGCCGACAAACCCCAAGCGATTTTTTTCCACAGTAGCGGAGAGAGTGTGTAACCGACGAGTCTGTCGAGAATTCGGCGAGTTTCTTGCGCTTGTACAACTCGATTGTCGATATCGCGGCAGTGAGTTAAGGCGTCGCGGATAGCTTCGCGGGTGATTTCGTGAAACACCATCCGCTTGATCGGAACTTTGGGTTTGAGGATTTGCAGCAAATGCCAGGAAATGCTTTCGCCTTCCCGGTCTTCGTCAGTGGCTAGAATCAGTTCTGTGGCGTCTTTGAGGGCGTCTTTGAGTTCTTTAACAATTTTCTTTTTATCTTTCGGGATGACGTAGAGGGGTTCAAAGTCTGCTTCCACGTTTACGCCCAGTTGCGCCCATTTTTCTCCTTTAACGGCTTCTGGTATTTCTTCGGCGGAGGATGGTAGGTCGCGGACATGGCCCATCGATGCCTCTACACGGTAGGTGGAGGGCAGGAAGTTGCGGATGGTGCGGGCTTTGGTCGGAGATTCGACGATGACTAAGGTTGACATGGCATCTTTTAAATATGGATGGCAGCGCAGCTAGAGGGTGTAAGTTAGAGAGTTTAGGTCAGATGTCAAGGCTTCTTTCAACTTTGGGCGATTATTTTCAAACTACCTTAATTTTTAAGTTACTGCCGATCGGGTGGCAGGTGACAAGCTGATGGGATTTTACTGCTTTCGGGGCAGAGGCTCTGAATTGCGTCTTTACAAGATGCACCGGATGATGACCTGACTCTAGCAGAATTGTCGGTAACTGGATGTTGAGACTGCTGGATGCGGGCGGATGGTTCCTCAATCAGGTTGTAACTTGAAGCTTGGGGAAGGTTGGGGCGAGCGATTTTAGATTTTAGATTTTAGATTGGGAAAGATTGACTGAGTAGAGGTTTGGGACTTTGGTACAGTACGCTGTGCACCATAAGCGTGGCGATCGCAAAAAAAGCAATCACAGGGGATTAAAATTACTTGAGCGATCGATGGATTCTCTGAACAATGCTATGACATTTGAATTCGACCATCTTTTCATTCTTACTGATATTGGTGCTTCGGAAGCTAATCGTTTATCCTCATTCGGTTTAGTTGAGGGTGGATCTCGCATTCATCACGGACAAGGTACAGCCAATCGCTGTTTCTTTTTCCATAACGCAATGTTGGAATTGTTATGGATTCACGATCCAGAAGAGGCGAAGTCTGAGCCAATTCATCAGACTCGTCTTTGGGAGCGATCGACAAATCGGAATAATGGTGCGTGTCCATTTGGCATCTGTTTGCGTCCAGCCAAAGGTTCTGAGGACACAGTTGCATTTTCTAGTTGGGCATATCGTCCACCTTATTTATCTGAAACGATGAGTATAAGGGTGGCAACAAATAGTGATGTGTTGACTGAGCCGATGCTTTTCCAAATTTCCTTTGGTAAACGTCCAGATCAATACTCTGCCCAGAAGTCACAGCCTTTGGAGCATGGTGTTGGTTTCCGCGAAATTACTCGTGTAGAATTAGTCAGTCCTGCTGCTAATAATCCGTCACCTGAACTTCAAGCATTGCTTGAGACAAATCACCTCAAGTTACGGATAGGAACCGAATATTTTGTGGAGCTGGGTTTTGATGGAGAAGTGCAGGGAAAACAGGTAGATTTCCGACCTGAATTGCCGCTTATTATCAGTTGGTAATCTCAATCCGTTAGCTAAAAATTAGTTCTATGTAACCCATTTAACATCTAAAACGCTGCCAGCCTTTTAACCCTTAGCGTAATAAAAAAATATTCATTACCGATATAGTATCTAAAGTTATCTCAAAATTAATAGGCGAGGATTTTGCAGTTTCCCATTCAAGAGCTTGCTCTTTCAATTACCTACCTTGCCACAACCGGAACCAATCCCGACTCCCCCTCCGCTTATTATTATGATTTCGATAGTTTTTTAAAGAGCTTAAAACTGATTTTAGTTATAATCGGCAGATAAATCTTCTTTAACTCCATAGTCAGATGTTCTGGGTGATAGCCGTGATAAAGGTAATATAGCAATCGTCGCATCATTTGTAAATTTCTTACTTTCTCCCCGCGGGTTCGGGGAGGGTTGGGGTGGGGTAAAACATTTACGACTCATTTATGATTGCTATATTAGCTTGGAAATTTATTGAGTGGTTGAGACTTGAATAATCAAGGTTTTTACTCAACATCTCCATCAAAGCCACATTCAGGATATAAATTGGCTTTTGTAAGCTTGAGGAAACAATGGAAACCAAGCGTATCAACAGCTTGATGTCTTTTTATACCATTCGTCGATTTATAACAAAAGAATCTTCTGTCGATACAATAGGTTGCTAGAACACGCCATGACGGCTGCCCTTGCGTATTTTTACGGTAACTTTACCTCAAAACCCTCAAGGGGGGACAACCAACTGGAAAACCTTTCCAAGCTTGGGTTTAAACTGAACTACCTCGAAAAATAGCTTTTGGGGGCGATCGCTTTTTGTAAGCTTCACAACTGCTAGATGCGATCGCCCTCAATATCTCAAATGAGTTATGTAAACATACTTATGGATAATTTTCGCTCCAGTGGAGACAAGTTCTAAACAATTAATAATATGGCTTCAGTATCGAACGAGCTGCGAGCGTTCGTACAGAACGCGGACTGACAAGTGCAGGAACATTAGAGGCAATTGATAATTTTCCAAGTTTGCTGAGTAAACTAGAGATATCAGTAGGTAAGCGCGATTAAACTCAGCTATGTAACAGTATGTAAACAAGGCTGACTTAGCCACGCTTAGGGCATTTTAATACTTGAGGATCGTTTACAGAATTGCGTTTTACAGCGCCTACCTACTTAGTAACCCCCAATTTATTGAGGACTGGAAAATGGAGACAATTACTGACGTGCCAGGGTATCGCATAACAGAACAACTCTATGCAGGATCTCGCACTCTAGTCTATCGAGGTGTTCGGGAGAGCGATCGCACTCCAGTCGTCATTAAAGTCCTGCGAAACGAATACCCCAGCTTCAGCGAACTACTTCAATTCCGCAACCAATATACCATTGCCAAAAATCTCAACATTCCCAGTATTGTTAAGCCACTCGATTTCGCGCCTTACACAAACGCCTATGCTTTGATAATGGAGGAGTGTGGAGGAGTTTCCCTGTGTAGTTATCTCAAGGGAGTAACTGATAAAAACCAACCTTCTCAATCGGTATTTTTAGAAAAATTTCTCAACAAAGTCCTGCAATTAGCCGATATTCTCCACTATCTCTACCAAAACCGAGTTATTCCTAAAGATATCAAACCCGCCAATATCCTGATTACCCAGATAGCGAACAAATTAAACTCATCGGTCTCACAATGCACACAGAAAGAGCCTGGGGTCAGTCTGAGGAAAAGTTTTCTAAAGCCTTTGGTTCGAGTCCTAACGTGATCGCGATCGCCGGGAACATCTGATATTTGTAAAAGCACTTCTTCGGGTTCCTTTCTTCTTCCTCTTTCCTCCTGCCTCCTGCCTCAAAACTCCAATTTCTAGCTTGGCTGTAAAAGTGAGATGCTCCCGCGATCGGCTGGTGACAGTAGCCATCTCTTATATGCTGAAACCTGTCCACTTGGTAGATGACAAAATCCACGCCCGTAGCACTTGAAGAAGTCGGGGCTAACAGCCATCACATTTTACATTTAATTAAGTTGACCTACTTATCGGGACTCATGAAATCACACTATCGATCGTCAACCAGTGTAATCCTGCTAATCCTCCTAATCCTGAGTTATGCAGGTAATTACTTCAGCATCCCGATAATTTTTCATCTAGACTGGCTATTTGGCAGTGTGTTTACCATGTTGGTCGTGAGACTGTACGGATGGGGCTGGGGGACGCTCTCAGGGGCGATCGCGGGTTCCTACACCATCCTACTATGGAAACATCCCTACGGCTTTATCCTGTTTACCCTAGAAGCATTTTTTGTCGGCTGGGGATTGCGACGGCGCAGCAATAACTTACTTCTGCTCGACGTGATTTATTGGGGATTAATTGGGTTTCCCTTGTTGTGGTTACTATATGCTGGCGTTGGCAAGATTGAACCCAGTTTGGTGCTATTTATGTCACTAAAAAACCCAGTCAATCTAATTTGTAACGCCCTAGTAGCAAGTTTAATCCTAAATCATACCCCCATTGCTCAGTGGAGCGGTCGTTCCCCAGCAACGAAAATCATGAGTTTTGAGCAAACTCTCTTGAATTTGTTCGTCACTTTTGTTTTTATCCCAACTGTCATCCTGACGATTTGGAACTGCGATGGGGCTACTGCTCAGCAAGAACGTTATATCTTAGCAAATTTAAACTCTACTACCCAGAGTGCAAGCAGAGATCTGCGGAACTGGCACCAGCGTAGTCAAAGTATGATGACAGAACTGGCAGTCATTGCCAAGAATAGCAATTTGTCTCAATCAAATGCCCTCCAAAAATCCACGGAGTTAGTCGAGCAAGCCTTTCCCGAATTCCGAAATATTTACATAACTGATGCTCAAGGAAAAATTATTGTATCGGCTATTTCCCCAACATCGAGCGAGCTGGATCGATTAAAATACAATTCGTTTCTCAGGGAGAAGCAGCCCAAACTTTCTGACAGTATATTGCTCGATCGCACTAACTTCTCTAGCATGATTCAAAGCGTGCCGATCTTGGATGGCGATCGTCTGGTGGGTCAGGTATTGGCAGAAATTGATGTTAATGCACTCGATCGCTGGTTAACCCAGAATTATTCAGCCTACACAGATCTGATTAGCGTGCTGAATTCGCAGCAGCAAGTGATTCTCAGCACTCGTCAGGATCTCAAGTTATTACAACCATTCGATCACAATGACAATGGCGAAATACAGCAACTAGATGACACCACCCACCGTTGGATTCCCACTGTTCAAAATATGCCGAAGGCGGTACGCTGGCGAAAATCGTTCTATGTTCAGAAAGCAACGATCGGTGATAATTTTCCCTGGCAATTAGTTGTGGAAATGGCTAGTGCTCCCCATCTAGCTCTCTTAAATAGACTTTATACAAATAGTTTTGCAGTCTTGACTGCGATCGCGATGTTGACACCCCTGCTGACTAAACTTATCAGCCACCGTCTAATTCAACCTTTGCAGCAACTGACTAACTTCACCACCAATTTACCAAATAAGCTGATAGAACGTAAAGAATTACAATTACCCATCAGCCGAGTAACGGAAATCAATGTCCTGACAAACAACTTCCAAATCATGGCAGGTGCTCTCCAGGAGAAGTTCCAAGAAATTCAGTATGCCAGCCAAGAAATTCAGCAAGCCAAAGAAGTCGCAGATGCGGCTAACAAGGCTAAAAGCGAATTTTTATCAAAAATGAGTCATGAACTGCGAACTCCCCTCAATGCAATTCTCGGCTTTACCCAAGTGTTAGCCCGCGACTCATCCCTTTCTCACATACAGCAGGGACAGCTCGGCATCATTAGTCGTTCTGGCGAGCATTTGCTGACGCTGATTAATGACGTGCTGGAAATGTCTAAAATCGAGGCAGGTCGGATTACCTTAAACCCTACTAGCTTTGACCTGTATCATTTGCTCCATTCTCTCGAAGAAATGCTCAAACTCAAAGCTGATTCTAAAGGTTTACAGCTCAGTTGGCACATCAATTCTAACATTCCTCAGTATGTAAAAACTGACGAAAGTAAATTGCGTCAAGTCTTAATTAATCTGCTAGGAAATGCGATAAAGTTTACTACGAAGGGAAGTGTAACGCTTCGGGTTGCAGCAATTAGTGCAAAACAAAAGTCCCCAACAGACAACGAACCACGGACTATTACGTTTGAAGTGGAAGACACTGGTTACGGCATTGCTCCTACTGAGGTAGGCTCTCTATTTAAGGCTTTTGTACAAACTGACGCGGGTCGGAAATCTCGAGAAGGAACTGGCTTGGGTTTACCCATCAGCCGACAATTCGTACAACTGATGGGAGGAGACATTACCGTCAGCAGTACCTTGAATCGAGGAACAATTTTTAGGTTTGATATCCAAATTAGCTCCCCTGAGATGGCTGAAGTTCAACCTCGACAATCAAGAAGGCGGGTAATTGGTTTAGAACCCAACCAACCCTCATATCGCATCTTGGTGGTTGATGATAAATGGGAGAGCCGTTTGCTATTGGTTCATCTTCTCGAACCGCTTGGCTGGGAGGTGCGCGAAGCAGTAAATGGTCAAGAAGCTATTAGAATCTGGGAAACTTGGAAACCTCACCTAATTTGGATGGATATGCAAATGCCTGTGATAGACGGGTATGAGGCCACCAGACAAATTAAAGCCAAGATTCAAGAGGAGGCTACCCCGATTCTTGCGTTGACCGCTAGCGCTTTTGAGGAAGAGCGAGCCATTGTTTTATCCTCAGGCTGTGACGATTGTGTGAGCAAGCCTTTCCAAGAAGAAGTTATTTTTGCCAAAATGGCTGAACATTTAGGGGTACAGTATATCTATGAAGATTTACCGAACTTTACATTATCTCAGCTTGAGGGTCAAGACTTGAGTGTAAAAGCAGAGGAAGAAACTGAAAATTTAAGGACGACTTTGGCGACACTGCCTGCGGAGTGGGTGATACAGTTACATCAAGCAGCTATCGATGCTGATGCAGAGCTGATTTTAAGTTTGGTCACCGCAATTCCCGAATCTAATACTTCTTTCACGGAGACCATCGCTGATTGGGCTAACAACTTTCGTTTTGATAAAATTACTAACTTAACTGAAGAAATTATTCCATGAACAGTCATCAATTAGAATCTCATTTGCCCAATCTTTTAGTAGTTGACGATACCCCAGACAACCTGCGTCTTTTATCCACTATGCTGAGCGACAAAGGATATAAAGTTCGGGGCGTAATAAATGGGGAGATGGCATTAAAAGCAGCGCGTTCAACTCCACCAGATTTGATTTTGCTCGACATCACGATGCCCCAGATGAATGGCTACGAAGTTTGCCAACATTTAAAAGCGGATGGCAGAACTTCGGATATTCCAGTTATTTTCTTGAGCGCCCTAGATCAAGTGTTGGATAAAGTCAAAGCATTTGCTGTGGGAGGAGTAGACTACATCACCAAGCCATTTCATTTAGAAGAAGTTTTAGCTCGTGTCGAAAATCAACTAACTATTCAGCGTTTGCAAAAAAAATTGCACGAGCAAAATGCGCGATTGCAGGAGTCCGAAGCTAAAGAGCGGGAGAAATCTCACCAGCTAGAGCTGGCTCTACAACAGTTACAACATACGCAAGCTCAACTCATCCAAAGCGAGAAAATGTCAAGTTTGGGGAATGTAGTAGCGGGGGTAGCTCACGAAATTAACAATCCGATTAGTTTCATTAAAGGGAACCTCTCTCCGGTAACGGAGTACACTGAAGATTTGCTGAGGCTGGTGCAACTCTACGCAGAAGATTTTCCCAATCCCACAGCCGCTATCCAGGAACAACTGGAGGCGATGGATCTCACTTTTCTCAGGAATGACTTCCCGAAGTTAATTGCTTCTATGAGAATAGGAGCTGACCGAATCGGAGAAATAGTGCAATCGCTGCGGAATTTTTCCCGACTCGATGAAGCTGAGTTGAAAGCGGTGGATATTCATGAAGGAATTGAAAGTACGCTGATGATTTTGCAGCATCGGCTAAAAGATCAAGCAGACCAAACAATAATTGAAGTGGTAAAAGAATATGAGGATCTGCCAAAGATAGAATGTTATGCGGGACAAATGAATCAGGTTTTTATGAACATCCTGATTAATGCGATTGATGTGTTGCAGTCACAAAAAAGTTGGGCAAAAGAGGCAGATGATAACAGCCCCATCCCTACTATTACTATTTGCACGAAGTTACTCTCGGACTCTCAAGTGGCTATTTATATTACTGATAATGGGCAGGGCATAACCGAAGAGGTTCAACAACGCATATTTGAGCCATTTTTTACAACGAAGAAAGTGGGTCACGGAAAGGGTTTGGGGTTATCGATTAGCTATGCTATTGTAGTGGACGAGCATGGCGGGCAACTCCGTTGTTTTTCGGTACCGACTCAAGGAGCGACATTAGCCATCGAAATTCCGATTCACCACTCTAAAAAACGTTTTTCTAAAGAAGATTTGGTCGGGTTATAAGCCACACTAAAATAAAAGTAGTTAAAAAGGGTGTAAAATCAGGAACCGCGTTTATTTATCAGTCAGTTTATTGGCAATTTTTACACAAACTTCTATTAACAACAAGTTGATACTCTTAGTCACAGAGTCCGCAACCTTTTCCGGCAACGTTCCTTAAATTACCAACCGTCGCCGACTGGCTTTTTCTCAGTACCTTATGCACGCACTCTCAAACCCAAAATAATTATGAATTTTGACCCTCATTTTTTTTCGGCAAAAACCCTAGCAATTGTTTGTGCAATTGCGGCGTTTGTTGTCCTTGGTGGCAAAGTATTTGCCACAACAATTGATTATGCACCGCCCTTTAAAGAAACCAGCTTTTACAGTACGACGATATCTGCTAATAACGATTTAGCTGACATTTATTATCCTAAACCATCCGATCTTAATTCCGGTAATTACTCTTTCCCCATTGTACTTTTATTGCAAGGTGCGCTTGTAGATAAATCATTTTATTCAGATTACGCTAGCCAGGTGGCGCGGTACGGCTTTGTGGTAGTCGTTCCGAACCATTTGCGCCCTTCGCCCTTCAATCCCACTTCACCCCCTAATTTGGCGTCGGAAACTTCGCAAATTGCGGCGGTTTTGTCTCAAATGGCGATCGAAAACACAAACCCCACATCTCCGATTGCATCTGTTATCGATACGCAGCGCCTTGGTTTATTGGGTCATTCTTTTGGGGGCGCGGTGGGGTTATCCGTGATTGCTAACAAATGTCTCCCAGAATTGTATTTGTGTCAAGAGCCATTTACGCGCCCGAAAGAACTATTAGCGGGCGCATTTTTTGGAGCTAACTTGCGGAATCCCATTGCTAATGAATTTGTACCCATCGCTAATGATGGCATTGCAGTGGCGTTGATTCAAGGCGATATCGATGGTGTCGCCCTTCCAGAGCGAGATCAAAGCACCTTTGATCAAATTCAAACACCACCCAAAGCTTTGATTACTGTTATGGGTGCAAATCACTTCGGCATTACCAATGTTAATAACCCCGCTGGTGCGAACCCCGATCGCAATACTGCTACCTTAGAGCGAGCCGTGGGTATTGAAACGATCGCCCGTTGGAGCGCCCTATTTTTGCGGGCAAATATGCTTAAAGATCGAGCTGCATTTGATTATATTTACTCTCAAGGTGAGGCCCTTGATCCGAATGTCCGTGTTACCACCGTTGCAGTTCCTAAACCATCTTCTAAGTAGCTCCACCTCAAAAAACGTAAGATAGATTAAGGCTAATATAGCACTCCTAAATCAGTCGTAAATTTTTTAGACCACCCCAACTTTCCCCTTATCAAGGGGAGCGAGTAAGAAATTCACAAATGATTTAGGATTGCTATAGCTCTCTAAATAATAAGCTTTGAAATTCCCTTTTACTTTACATATAAATTTTAGTGTAAAAGCTGTAACATTGTTCCTTTTAATCGTTTTTGAGCAAGGTTTTTGAATTTTTTTTAAACTCGCTCCCTACCTCCTGAGCTTTTTCGTTACTCACAGGCTTTGGTTCCTTTAAGTTGGCTTTCATGCGATAGTGTACTTGCTTGTGTAATGTTTGATATTTGACTGAGACTTGATAGTTCTCTTCTACCCATTGACCAATTTCTTTATAAGTCTTAAAATCACAGGACTCTTCACTTAATTTTTCTGATATTCCGGCTATTACCGCTGAAGGAATTACTCGGGGTCTACCCGTTGCTTGCCGTATTTCTAACAGTTCTGACAGACCGCCAGCAATATATTGTTTTAACCATCTATGTACAGTAATTCTATGTACACCTAAACGTTCAGCTACATCTGTAAGGCTTTGACTCGCTCCAGTTTTTAACCAATAAAGTGCCTGAATTTTTTGTTTATTAGGTTGAGTTCGCTGCTCAGACAGAATTATTTTTAACTCGTCTGCTGTTAAATCAATTCTTTCTTGGTAGTTTACTTTCATAAAGTATTACTCAAACTTTGTTCTTCATTGTAGCATTTCTCCTGGCGAAATAATTTTATTAACTAAATTTCCCTTTTCAGTAACGTCAGCCTGCAGCTTAAAGACTAGCAACGTAATATCATCAAAGACTTTCTGCTTACCGATATGTTGCCGCACATCTAGAATCACCGCATCCTTAACTCCTGCTGCAGACTTGTGCCAATTTTGACTAATTACTTGACACAATTGCTTTAGTCCATACTGCTTTTTGCCGATGTTATAGGCTTCTGGAATCCCATCAGTATAAAGCACCACGCCATCTCCAGGTTCTAGCTTAATCAGGATGTGACTGATGAAGTCTGCGATATCATCATCTAAAGCGATCGGGAAGCCTAACTCCATCGTATCGATGCGCTCAACATCTCCATTTTTTCGCACAACTAGCGTTTCTTCATGCTGACCGCTAATACTAATGAGTCCTTCGGAGTAGCTCAAAATCGCCAGCGTCAGACTTTTCTCAGAATTCATGCGCTGTACGTTTTTGTAGAGGGTACGGTTGAGTACATCCAGGAATCGAACGGGGTCTAGTTCACGAATCTCTTGCAGGGTGCGAACTGAGGTTTGCGCCATCAGCATCAGAATGCCGCTTTCCAGGCCATGTCCGGTGACATCACCGATCGCCAGTGTGACAACACCATCGATCTGTAGCACGTCGTAGTAGTCACCTCCTACTTCATCAGCGGGTTCCATGTATCCGGCGATATCTAGTCCGTCAATTTCCAGTTCCTCAGGGTTAGGCAAAATCATTTGCTGGATCTGACGCGCCACATTCACTTCTGCACCTAAGCGGAGGTTGTCTACTTTAAGTTTTTCGTTGAGGCCAATGATTTCCTGATTAGCATTAGCGAGTTCTGCTGTTCGTTCTTTAACTTTGTCTTCGAGGGTTTCAAAGGATTCTTGGATTTGCCTCGCCATGCTGTTGAAAGATCGTGCCAGCAGACCAATTTCGTCTCGCGATCGCATCTTCACACGCATATCTAAGTTACCCGCCGTAAACTGGGCAACGGCTTCGGTGAGGTAAATCACAGGCTTGGTTAATAGTTGTGCGATCGCCAAAGCGATGATAGTTACAATTGTGGCGATGATTGCTAATAAAAGAAGTGCATCACGTATTTGTTTTTCTACAGGTGCTAGGGCAACGGCAATGGGCTGTGCGAAAAGAACTGACCAAGGTTTATATTTCAGGCGGGCGATCGCTAACAGGCTCAACTCATTATTACCCGTAGCTGCCAATCGTGTGGTTAGATAAGGCTGCTTAGTGTCTAATGCTTGCTTGAGGTCGGGCAAATTGATTGCAAGTTCTTTCGTTAGACTCTTAGGCAAACGCCCTTCGCGTTGCAGTTTCGCTACAACATTGGGTGACAAAGGCACAATCGATTTGAAAAGGAGTTCAGGTGTAGTGCTATGTGCCAGATAGATATAGTGTTCATCTAAAAGAACTGCTAAGGATTTCGCACCCGCGTGTTCAGTTTCCCGAGTCACCAACTGCTGGACAGATGTGGCATTGTATGTCACCCGCAATACACCCAATATATTTCCCTTCGCATCGCGAACAGGACTGCTAAAGAAGAGCGTAACGAGGTTGGGAATTGTCGCCGATTGTCTAATACTAGAAACAAAAGATAGTTGAGTTTTGAGCGGTTCTTGGAAGTAATCTTGACCGGATTCATCTCGTCCAACATCCGGTGTATGTGTATCGAGTACATTCCGTCCCTCTAAGTTGAGCAAGGCATAGGAGATAATATTAAGCATATCTTTGCGACTGAGCCGGGTTAAGGTTTCAGTCGCTAACATCTCTTGGGGACTACCATTTCGCCGTTCTGGAGGTAGGCCCAGATAGGCAGCCAAACCTGGTAAAATCGCTTCTACGCGCACGGCATCGAGATTCCCATCGATAAACCCATCTATTCTGTTAGCGGTTTCGTTAGCCGCCGCAGATAGGGCTTGTCGTGCGTTGTCGGTCAATGCCTTTTGAGTTGTCTGCTTGTTGATAAATGCTAACAACAGCAACGGAATTAGAGCAACGAGGAGAAACGACACGATTAACTTTGTACGAATGCTGTTGAAAAACGACGATCGCTTCATGGTTTCAGACTAGGAGGGGGGGTTAAGAAAGAAGAATTGAACAAGGTTTCTAGATTGGGAAGGCGCGTAACATTGCCAGCGCGAATAAAAAAGTCCGCATATTTGTTGGCGGTTTTGTAGATATAATTAGGACTGTCTGATTGAAAGAACTTTTGATTTTCGGCAAAGTCAGTGAGGTCTATTCCCTCGAAAGAGATTGTGTTGATCGGAAGATTCAACGCTTTGCTCACGATCTCGTTTCCTTCGGGAATATTTGCTTGCCAATATGACAAGCCTTGAAGCCAGCCTCGCACAAAGGCGCGAATATCTTCGGGGCGATCGCGTATCACCTCACCCCGAAACGCTACCAAATCTAAAATTAAGCCTGGGGTTTGTTTGCTTGTAAACAGGATATGCGCCCCTAATTTTAATGCTTCAGAAAGATGCGGTTCCCAAGTGTGTCCTGCTTGGATAGCATTGTTTTGTAAGCGATTGGGAACTTCTAAAGGCTCGACTTTAACCAGGCTAACATCATCGCTCGTCAGTTTAGAGGCTTTCAACATCTCAGTAACGAAAACCTCGCTAAAGCTGCCTAGATTTGCACCAAGCTTTTTTCCTTTCAACTTAGGGATTGTTTTAATCTCTGATTGCGCGACTACCACATCTGCACCTGTCGATTCATCCAAAACCATCACAGCTTGCATATCAGGATTTGTGGCACTCAATATCACCAAATCGCCCAAGGTCAATCCGATCCCATCATACTTCCCTGCACTGAAATCCGCGTCTTGGAATTGTGAGTAGTCTACATAGCTGAGATCCACGTCTACCCCTTGCCCTTTGAAGAATTCTTTCTCTTGAGCAATGATCAGAGGTGTATAGCCAACAAAAGAGACACAAGATACTTTTAGGGGAGGACGTTTTATTTTTAGAGATTCCCGAGAATGACAAGCAAACAGCAGGCAGCCGGTAATAATAAAGATACAGAGGTAATTGAGTAGTTTAGACATACTATCTAAAGCATTCCTGGTGTAGAAAAGGCGACTGATATTTTCTTGAGTGCGATCGACCTAAGTGCATCGTCCGCAATCGCCGCTAAACCTGTTCCGGTGGCAATATCTAGAACTTGCTGGCCCGATCGCACTTTTGCCAATTCAACTAACCGAGTTGCAGCTTGTTTGTGAAATTTATTCTCGTAGTCGGGGCGGTTGTTGAAATCATTGAGAATCTGCCGTTTGTAGGCACTTAGCGAGTCAGTCATGCCGAATTACTGGTTTAACTTTCTACATTGTGGCAGTTATGGTCGATCGCGACTCTCGTGGCAGGTGACATCAGGGGGCAATCTCTACAATGCCCCCTGATGTATGCAAAACCGGTACCGAGTATCAACTCTCCGGCAACAAACACCCGCCCAACTGGGATCGCGAAGCTGTAATCCGCTACAATCTGTGTTTGGTAAAGAATTTTTACAAGTTCACAGCCCATTACAGCCTTTGCGGCTTGTACTACCCAACCTGCCTGAAAATATGGATTTTGCTACTCTTGCTGCCCAGCTAAATGCTGGAACTATCTTGCCAGAGGGAATTGTCATCATCACCCTCTTGGTGGTTCTCGTCGGCGATTTAATCGTAGGCCGCAGTTCCTCGGCTTGGACTCCCTACGTTGCCGTTGCGGGTTTGTTGGCCGCCGTCGCTGCCTTGTGTTTGCAGTGGGATAACACGGATACCATCTCGTTTCTGGGCGGTTTTAACAGCGATGCCTTGAGTTTAGTGTTTCGCGGAATTATCGCTTTGAGTACGGCTGTCACTATTTTGATATCCGTCCGCTATGTACTGCAAACGGGTACTGCTTTAGCGGAATTTATCGGCATTTTGCTGACCGCTACTTTGGGGGGAATGTTCCTCAGCGGCGCTGATGAATTGGTGATGATTTTTATTTCGTTGGAAACTCTGAGTATCTCGTCTTATTTGCTGACGGGTTACACAAAACGCGACCCGCGTTCCAATGAAGCTGCTTTGAAATATTTGTTAATTGGGTCGTCTTCTTCGGCGGTGTTTCTCTACGGGCTTTCGCTGTTGTACGGGTTGTCTGGTGGCGAAACTAAGCTGAGTACGATCGCGGCTAACCTTTCTACTGTGAATGAAGGTCAATCTCTCGGTTTGGTGATTGCTTTGGTTTTTGCGATCGCCGGCATCGCCTTCAAAATCTCTGCGGTTCCCTTCCACCAATGGACTCCTGACGTTTACGAAGGTTCTCCTACACCCGTTGTTGCCTTCCTTTCTGTCGGTTCCAAAGCAGCCGGTTTTGCCCTAGCAATCCGCTTGTTAACAAGTGCTTTCCCCGCACTTACCGAACAGTGGCACTTCGTATTCACGGCCTTAGCCATTCTCAGCATGGTGTTGGGAAATGTGGTTGCCCTCGCCCAGACTAGCATGAAGCGGCTTTTGGCTTATTCGTCGATCGCCCAAGCCGGTTTTGTGATGCTGGGTTTGATTGCAGGAACAGAAGCCGGTTACTCCAGCATGATATTTTATCTGTTGGTTTACCTGTTTATGAACTTGGGTGCTTTCGCCTGCATCATCCTGTTCTCGCTGCGGACTGGAACCGACCAAATTAGCGAATACTCGGGTTTGTACCAAAAAGACCCGCTGTTAACTTTAGCCTTAAGTATTTGCCTGCTTTCTCTCGGTGGAATTCCGCCCCTGGCTGGATTTTTCGGCAAAATCTATCTGTTCTGGGCCGGCTGGCAAGCAGGACTTTACGGCTTAGTTATTCTGGGATTAATTACCAGCGTAGTTTCGATTTACTACTACATCCGCGTCGTCAAAATGATGGTAGTGAAGGAACCTCAAGAAATGTCAGATGCGGTAAAAAATTATCCCGAAATTCGCTGGAACCTTCAGGGACTGCGGCCTTTACAAGTCAGCGTTGTACTCACCTTGGTGGCGACAACATTGGCGGGAATTTTATCGAACCCTTTGTTTAACTTGGCTAATGATGCTATTACCAAAACTCCCATGTTGCAGTCGGCATTGAGTCAGGTGCAACCTGTTGTGGCTGCGAAAATTGAATCGAATTTGGTGTCTCGCCGGGATTAATTTTTCCTGGTTTTGAAATAGTGGAAAACGCCTGACTCTTTGAAGTTGGGCGTTTCTTTTTTGTTGTGATATACTGTTAATTATGATTTTTAACCGCAGATGTAGGCAGATTAACGCAGATGTAGGCAGATTAAAGTTAGTACAGAGGCAACAATGTTAGTACAAATTAAGGAAAAGTTTTATACTCCAGATGAGTACCGGGAGTTAGAGGAAACTGCTGAGTTTAGAAATGAATACCGCGATGGAAAAATTGTACAAATGAGTGGTGGTAGTATTAATCACAGCCGGATTATCCGAAATTTGAGTAGAGTCTTGGGAAATTTGCTTGAGGAGCAGCCCTATGAGCTTTTTCACAACGATTTGCGCTTGTGGATTCCTCGGTACCGACGGGGAACTTACCCGGATGTGATGGTTATTGAAGGGGAGCCAGTTTTTACCGAGGGACGCAGTGATGAGATCCTCAATCCCATGCTCATCCTGGAAGTGCTTTCTAAGTCTACCAAAGATTTTGATCGAGAGGATAAGTTTCGGTTTTATCGATCTATCCCTGAATTCTGTGAATATGTGTTAGTCAATCAATCTGAGTTTTTAGTCGCACAATATATTAAAACAGAATCGAATGAATGGTTATTTCGGGAATATGAGGGAGAGACAGCAACCGTTTCTTTTGCTTCCTTGGGAGTGCAAATGTCGATGAGCGAGATTTATGCAAAAGTGGTATTTGAAACCTCTGAAACAGAAGTACAATAATCAAATTAATTGGTTGGTTTCTGCAAATCCCCGACTGCTGAATAAAATTCATTGGCGATCGAGATTGTAACCAAGAATTAAGGTATTTACTTGGTTTATTCCCGAGTTTCACAAGTTAAATTCAGAGTAAAATTAGATGAATGTAATTTGGTTACTGTTAAAGGCTTCTTGGTTAAATGTTTCCATCGCCATACTCACAGGCTTAATCAGCGGCGGTTGCAGCGCTATGTTAATTTCCCTAATTAACCGTGCAATCAGCGACAATTCAAATGGTAATTTAGTCTGGTATTTTGCGGGATTAGCAATCTTGGCTCTTTTGAGTGGTTTTGTATCCCAATTTTTGTTAATCTACCTTTCTCAAGAAGCTGTTTACAATCTCCGGCTGAGTTTGAGCCGTGGGATTTTGTCTACTCCTTTGCGAAATTTGGAAGAGTTGGGCGCTAACCGCTTGCTGGCAACTCTCACAGATGATGTGGGAACCCTTTCTAATACTATATTTTTGATTCCTTTTCTTTGTGTTGATATCGCCGTTGTCGTGGGCTGCTTAACTTATTTAAGCACGATTTCAGGTACGGTTTTTGTTGTTGTCTTTTGTTTTTTGGTGCTGATGATTGGGACGGTGCAGTTGTTGCTTAGCAAAATGCGAAAATTCTTCGATTTAGCCAGAGAAGAACAAGATATATTATTTAAGCATTTTCGTAGTATTACTGATGGAATTAAGGAACTTAAACTGCATTCCTTGCGCCGCCAAGAGTTTTTTACGGAACAATTGCAGGTGAGTGCTGATGCTTCCCGCGATTATAACGTGACTGCTTTGAATACTGGTGCAGTTGCGATTGGAGTGGGTCAGTTGCTATTTTTTATGCTGATGGGTTTGCTGCTGTTTGCTTTGCCGAAATTTGTGCCAGTTTCTACACCTGTTTTGTCAGCTTATATTCTGACAAGTACCTATTTGATGTCTCCGTTTCAGAATATTTTGCAAAGGTTGCCGGCGATTTTTCGTGCTAATACTTCGGTGGAAAAGATAGAGAGAATGGGATTGGCTTTGGCGAGTCAAGCTGAGACAAGTTTAACGGTTAAACCGATTCAAACTGCTGAGTGGGCGACGCTGGAGTTAAATCGAGTAGTTCACAGCTATCCCGGAGAAAAAGAAGACAGTAATTTTAGTTTGGGCGAGCTGAATTTGAAGTTTCATCCCGGTCAATTGGTGTTTATAATTGGCGGGAATGGCAGCGGGAAGTCTACTTTAGCTAAGTTAATCACTGGTTTGTATATTCCTGAATCGGGAAAAATTCTCCTCGATGGCCAGCCAATTACTGAGGAAAATCGAGAGTGGTACAGGCAGCATTTTTCTGCGATTTTTTCGGATTTCTATCTGTTTGAAAGGCTGTTGGGGATGACTAATCACGATTTGGACAAGCAGGCGGCTGAATATTTGCGAGAGTTTCATTTGGACAATAAAGTTGAGGTGAAAGATGGAGTTTTGTCAACTACGGCTTTGTCTCAGGGACAGCGAAAGCGGCTGGCTTTGCTGACGGCGTATTTGGAAGATAGACCGATTTATTTGTTTGATGAATGGGCTTCGGATCAAGACCCGTTTTTCCGGGATATTTTTTACAAGCAGTTGTTACCGGAGTTGAAGCGCCGGGGGAAAACGGTTTTTGTGATTAGTCACGATGACCGCTATTTTGATTTAGCCGATCGCGCAATTAAACTAGATTACGGTAAAGTAGAGTATGACCGATAAAACTGATAACTACCGAATTGTCGAAACTTTGACCGAAAGCCAGGTTTCCGACTTGATGGATTTGTACAAAAACGAGTTTTGGAGCGACAAGCGGACGCGCGAGGACGTTGTGAAAATGCTAGCGGCGACTGATGTTATCATTGGTTTTGTCGATGAGAGCGATCGGCTAATTGGCATTACCCGCGTCATCACCGATTTCGTATACAGAGCCATGATTTTTGATGTGATTATCAAGCCGACACACAGAAAGATGGGACTGGGTGCGAAGTTGATGGATGCAGTTTTAACTCATCCCGAACTGCAAGCTGTCGAGCATTTTTATCTTAATTGTTTGCCGAACATGATGCCGTTTTACGAGCGTTGGGGTTTCTCGGATGATGTGGGCGAACTTAAGTTTTTGCGGCGAACAACAGGCTGAACTCAGCCCCTTGAAAGCCCCAATTTTTCTCGAATTACATCTTCTTTGAAACCTACTAAAACAGCCGTTCCCTCTTTAACGAAAAGAGGACGTTTCAGCAGCATCGCATCCTTAGCAAAAGCCTCCACCCACTGTTCGCTTGTCCAATTATTCTTGTCGTCGCCCAAAGCGCGGTAAGATTGACCGGAAGTATTTCGCATGGGTTGAAAACCCAAAGCAGCTACCCAGCTTTGGATTGTGGCGCGAGTCGGCGGCTGTTCTTTTGTGTTAATAAACTCGTAATTAACATCGCTATCTTGGAGCCACTGGAAAGCTTTTTTGCAGGTTCCGCAGTTCGGGATTCCGTAAACTTGAATTGACATAATAATGACTGCTAACTAATGACTAATGACTAATGACTACTGACTAATCTAGCTTGTTGAACCCATTTTTGCACGCGATCGACTGAAGGAGTCAAGTCATTGCGCTGCATTGTCGCTACGTGCAGCCTTAAAACTTGTTGGTGCAATCTCTCCACGGGCATTTGAGCCAATTGAGCCGGAGAAGCAACGCCGGCGTGAAGTAACAGCCCGCAATACTGACAGCCTACACTCGGAATTCGAGCCAAATTTGCCATCGCTACCCATTTATTAACATATTGAATGTTAATCTGTAATTGATGCGCTAGTAACGCTTTCGCAGCCGGTGTTTTGGTCATGCGAATTAGTTGTTCGGTTGTGGTGATGTTGCACTCTTCCAGTTGAGATTGGTTTTCCTTGCTCAATCCCGGTAAATGTGCGATCGGCCAGTCGCGTAGTTGCACAGAAGTTTGAGGAGTTTTGTGAGAAATTTTCATGTTTTTTCAGTTAATTTTACTTATACTTTAAAGTCTCAAATATCAAACAGTCAATAGAGGCGATCGCTCGCGTCACCCAACCAACAAAAACCCGACCAAGGAATTTGACTAATTGCGGGTGTTGTGACATTTCTGCTAATTGCCTGCGGAGTAGCACTTTCCGCCTGTTTTTCCGGCCTGTGGAGCAGGCTTACTGCTTAACCCAATCATTCCGGCGATGACGACAAAGACTATAAAAAACACCGCATAAAAATGCTAGCAAAAAATCAGATAAAGATGAGACTTTTCTCAAAAAGACCTGCCAACTTGGCAGTCTGAATTTTAGTGATTTAATGCCGAGAAGGCAAAAACTTCCCGCTGACTGCAAACCAAACTCAAACTTATCGGTTTTTACCCATGAAAATTACAGAAGGTTATGATTTGTTAACTAATACTTTACAGCAACGGCGGCAAAAACTGGCCAGTTTAATTAATTTTCCCGTAATTCTTTGGTCTGGCCGCAGCATTCCTCGCAATTATCCAGCACTTACTTATCCCTTTCGTGCCAGCAGTCACTTTCTATATTTTGCTGGTTTGCCGTTAGAAAATGCTGCCATTCGCTTAGAATCTGGCAAATTAGAATTGTTCTTAGATGAGGCACCTGCTAGCAGCACTCTTTGGCACGGAGAAATGCCCAAAAGAGCAGAAATTGCCGAATTAATTGGGGCTGATGCTGCTTTCCCAATGGCCGAATTGAAAGCCCGATCCTCTTCGAGGGCTCCGCTAACGACAAATGCAGCAACAATCGCCGTTCAGGATTCTTGGACTCAGTTGCAACAGTCTCAAATTCTCGATCGCCCTCTTGCACCGCCCAACTCGCCAACCGGAATCGACCTAGAATTAACTCAGGCGATCGTATCTCTGCGCCTCAGCCACGATGCAGGCAGTTTGGCCGAATTGCGTCAAGCTGCGGCTGTTACTGTAGAAGCTCACAAAGCGGGGATGGCGGCAACTCGAAATGCTCAAATTGAAGCAGGGGTGCGCGCTGCAATGGAAAGTGTCATCATCTCCAAAAATATGACCTATGCCTATCCTAGTATCGTGACGGTGCATGGAGAAGTGCTGCACAGCGAACATTATCACAATTCCCTACAAACAGGAGATTTGCTGTTAGCAGATGTCGGTGCAGAAACATCAACGGGATGGGCGGCGGATGTGACTCGCACTTGGCCGGTTTGTGGCAAGTTTTCTGCGACTCAAAGAGCGATTTATGATGTAGTTTTGGCAGCGCACGATGCTTGTATTGAGAGAATTAGTCCGGGGGTGGAATATCAAGAGATTCATCTTTTAGCTGCTCGGATTATGGCGGAAGGGTTGGTTGATTTGGGCATTTTGCGCGGCTCGGTTGAAGATTTGGTAGAAATGGATGCTCACGCGCTATTTTTTGTACACGGTATCGGACATCTAATTGGTTTGGATGTTCACGATATGGAAGATTTAGGAGATTTGGCTGGCTATGAAGAAGGAAGAACAAGAAGCAGTCGGTTTGGGTTGAGATTTTTGCGGTTGAATCGAGTTTTGCGTCCGGGAATGCTGGTATCGATCGAACCGGGATTTTATCAAGTTCCGGCAATTTTGAATAACTCTGAAAATCGCGCTAAATATAAAGATTTTGTTAAGTGGGACGAGTTGGAAAAATTCGCAGACGTGCGGGGAATCCGGATTGAAGATGATATACTTGTCACCGAACAGGGTAGAGAAGTATTGACAGGAAAATTACCAACAAAAGCTCTGGAGATTGAGGAGTTAGTTGCGGTAAATACGTAAGTATCGATCGAATTAGATCGATCGCCCTCAGTTCGATCAAGTGTGAGAAAAGATAAAAAAATATGAATAAAGCTTGGCAAATAGGTCTTTTGATGCTAGTTGAAAAACTGGCCGCGCAAGTCCAAAAATTCGCAGCACTGAGACTTGCGCGCATTGTTCGCAAACCTGTATCCCCACCGCCGATGCAGGCTGCGCCTTTGCCCAGCAACGAAGAAGAGAGGCTAGAAGCACTTCACCGCTACGACATTCTAGATACAGAGGCCGAAGCAGCTTTTGATGACCTAACAGCTTTAGCATCCTATATTTGCGGCACTCCTATTGCTTTAGTAAGCTTAATAGATTCTAACAGACAGTGGTTTAAGTCAAAAGTCGGTCTGGAAGCGCCAGAAACTCCGAGAGAGTTAGCTTTTTGCGCCCACGCTATTTTAAATCCCAAGGAATTGCTAGTTGTACCGAATGCTCTAGAAGACGATCGCTTTGCCGGCAATCCGTTAGTAACTTCCGATCCAAATATTCGATTTTATGCTGGAGCCCCGCTAGTAACTGCTGACGGTTTCCCTATAGGCACTTTGTGCGCGATAGATACAGTTCCTCGCAATCTCACCCCACAACAGCTAGAAGCGCTGCGGACTTTAGGACGGCAAATTATTAACCACATGGAGTTGCGAATAAATCTGACTAAATTAAAGCGCGCACAGATCAGGAACAAACAAGTAGAAGCAAAACTCCGTTCTACAGACGAGCAAATTGTCAATTTTTTAGAAGGAATGAGCGATGCTTTTTTTGCTTTAGACACCCAGTGGCGATTTACTTACGTCAATTACAAAGCAGGGCAATTTTTGCAGCGCTCGCCGGAAAAACTCTATGGTAAAATTTTTTGGGAAGAGTTTCCCGAATTAGTGAATTCGGATTTTTATGAAGAGTATCATGGAGCTGTAGCCAAACAAGTTGGTGTGGCTTTTGAACAATATTATCGTCCCTTAAAAGTGTGGGTGGAAGTCCGGGCTTTTCCTTCTCACGACGGCATTTCTGTGTTTTTTCACGACATAACCAAGCGCAGGCAGATGGAAGCTGCACTCAGGAAAGAACAGAATACAACTGAAAGTTTACTGCTAAATATTTTGCCAGAAGCGATCGCCGACAGGTTGAAGTACCAACCGGGGGTGATTGCTGACAAGTTTGAAAAAGCAACAATTCTTTTTGCTGACTTGGTGAATTTTACCCAAATTTCTACCACCATGTCGGCAACTAAATTAGTGTACTTGCTGAATGAAATTTTCTCAGCTTTTGACGAACTGAGTGAGAAGCACGGGTTAGAAAAAATTAAGACGATCGGGGACGCTTACATGGTAGCAGGCGGTATTCCCATTGAACGTCCAGACCACGCAGAGGCGATCGCCGAAATGGCGCTGGATATGCTAGCAGCAATTCAGGAATTAAATGTGAAGCTAGACGCGAAATTTGACCTCCGCATCGGGATTAATAGCGGCCCGGTGGTAGCGGGGGTAATCGGGACTAAAAAATTCATTTACGATTTGTGGGGAAATGCCGTAAATACAGCCAGCCGCATGGAATCTCACGGCATAACAGGCCGCATTCAAGTCAGCCACTATACTTATAAGTTGCTGCAGGATAAATATGAATTTGAAGATCGCGGCGAGATCGAGATTAAAGGTAAAGGGGAAATGCGGACTTATTTGCTGACGGGCCGGAAAATAGCAAGCGATCTCAAAATCTGAGAGTAAATAAAACTAAGACTTGAAAGTACCTGATTGTTGAGGGAAACTCCCGAGGCGGCGATTAATCCCCTCTTCGGCGCGATCGCCCAGTGGCAGAACGGCTGCAGCAGAGCAGCCAAATAAGATTATGCTATAGACAGAGATATCCGAGCAATCCTATGCGCGGTACTCAACGTTATAAAAATACTAAGTTGAAGTCGTCGGAGCCTTTAATAATGGTTCAATTTCATATTCAAACAGATAGCGATATTCCCGCATCCACCCAACTATTCAATCAAATCAGGTTTGCGATCGCCTCGCGACAATTTCCGCCCGGGCACCGCTTGCCCAGCACCAGACAGCTAGCCATGCAGACGGGTTTGCACCGCAACACCATCAGCAAAGTATACCGACAGCTCGAAAATACCGGACTCGTAGAAGCCCAAGCAGGATCGGGCATTTACGTCCGCGCTCAAGGCAACGAAGTTGTAGGCAACAAACTCAAATCTCCGATCCTCGAAGAATATCCCCTTGCCAACAAAATAGTGCAAGGAAGTATCGATCAACTGCTGGAACAGGGCTGTACGCTCAACCAAGCGAGGGAATTATTTTTGGCCGAAATTGACTGGCGGCTCAGGTGCAGCGCCCGAGTAGTCGTCACAGCCCCCACAGAAGACATCGGCGTGGGTGAACTGATGGCGAAAGAACTCGAACAAGCTCTCCGCATCCCCATACAGTTAGTGCCGATGGAACAGCTAGGTACTTTTTTGGATCAAATCTCTTCGGGAACTGTGATCACAAGCCGGTATTTTATCGGAGAAGCAGAATCGATTTCGGCACCGCGTTCGGTGCGAGTGATTCCCGTAGACATCTACGACTACAGCCAGGAAATCCAGCTAGTTGGGGGTTTGCCGAAAGACAGTTATTTGGGTCTCGTCAGCCTGAGTCCGGGAATGCTGCGATCGACCGAAGTCATCATCCACAGCATCCGGGGAGAGGATTTGCTGGTGATGACGGCCTTGCTGTCAGACGACTACAAGATTAACTCGATCGTGCGATCGGCCAGAACAATTTTCTGCGACCAACCGAGTTTTGCTACAGTAAAAGCTGCCATTAACGCCGCCAGAGAAGATATTATTCGTCCCCCGCAACTGGTATGCTGCGAAAATTACATCGGCTCTAAGTCGATTAATTTGCTCAAGCGCGAGTTGGGCTTGGGATGAGGAAGGAAGAAGGAAGAAGGAAGAGGGAAGAAGGAAGAAGGAAGAAGGAAGAGGGAAGAAGGAAGAAGGAAGAAAAACAATTCAACTTTTTTAAGTTACCAATCCCAATCCCCAATGCCCCAACCCCAATGCCCCATGCCCAATGCCCAATGCCCAATGCCCAACTACCAATTACCAATTACCAATTACCAATTATCCATGCCAATTGAAATCCAACCTTCAATTAATGTTAAAACCGCGATCGAAAGCCGCCGCGCCGCCCGCAGCTTCAAACCCGATCCGGTTCCCCCAGCAATATTGGCAGAGATTTTGCGGTTGGGAATGCGATCACCCTCTGGTTACAACTTGCAGCCTTGGCGGTTTATCGTACTTCAAGACCAAGCTAGCAAAGAAAAATTAAAAGCTTGCGCCTTCGATCAGCGCCAAGTGGTAGAAGCCCCAACAGTATTAATTTGCTGTGGCGATCGACGCGCCGCCGGGCCGGAAAACACCGAAGCCGTCATCGAATTGGGCAAAGCCACAGGCGCAATGAATGACACTTTAGCCGGTTATATGCGACAAGCAATCCCGCAATTGTTCGAGCACCGTCCCTGCTTCGACTCCCTAGAAGCTTGGACAAACAGACATACAATGCTCGCAGTAGCCCACTTAATGATTGCAGCTAAAAGTTTTGGGGTAGACAGTTGTCCGATGGAAGGTTTTGTCAGCGCTAAGGTGAAAGAAGCCTTTCAAATTCCCGAAGAAGTAGATGTTTGCTGTTTGCTGCCACTTGGTTATGCAGCAGAACCTTTCAAACACTATGGCGGACGTTTTGAGGTGACTCAAGTTTATTACAGCGAAAGTTATGGGCAGGCTTTGCAAGCTGAGATTTGAGAGTTAAGATTTTGTTGCAACTTGAATTTTAAGAGTTAAGATTTGGAATGAATCGGTGCCAAAGTTCAAACCAATCAAAAATCGCGACAGTTCTGCAATCTAAAATCTAAAATTCCAAATCTAAAATCGAAAGTGGTGAGATCAGACAGAGGAGAAAATATGACAGTAGCAACGCGACAAAGCAACGCACAAATTCTAGAAGTAAAGTTGCAGCAGCACTTGCAAGCAGCCGGATTTAAAAAATTACCCCTTTATATTAGTTGCGATTTTCGAGATGAATCTTTAACGGTTGTGGGAGAACACCCGCGCAGTTTAGTTCTCAAAGCCAAACCGACTTTTGCGGTGCTAGAAGCAGCAATTCTCGAAATTGAACCAGAATCTATTCAACAGATTGGACTTTGCCTAAAAATTACCGGGCAAAAACAGCCTTATGCTTTCCATTCTTTTACCATGCACCAGCCTGTTTTGTCAAGACCAAAAACAGTGCAGTTGTTCAAAAAAACAGAGAATACCCCCGCAGAAGAAACCGGGATAGTCTTAACAGAAAATGTGGTGCCGACGGCGGATGTAGAGGAGGAGATACCGTTAGAAACGGATGGGAAAGATGCGTGGGAGGAAGAATATTTCCCCCATTTGTCTGAGAGTTCCAGCAATTCCGATCCGATCGCCTTTAAGGTAGCTGCAATACCGGTAGATATTGCCGACAATCCCTTCAATCCGCTGGATATGGAAGCGGTAACAGTTGCCCAAAAACCCAAGCATTCACCGTTTGCGATGCTGGCTGCCGCAGGAATGGTCAGCATGGCGGCGCTAATTTTGGCAGGCGGTTATTATATGCTGAGCCGCCCCTGCGTCATCGGAGAATGTAGTGCATTAGCTAATGCCAAACAGTTGAGCGAGAATTCGACGAAGACGCTGAAAACGTCAAAAGTGGCCAACAGCCCCCAAGAAGCGCAGCGACAGTTAAAACAGGCGATCGCCCTTTTGGAACCGATTCCCTCTTGGTCAATTCATCGCGGTGAAGCTCAAAGCGCCCTGGAAAGCTACCGGAAGCAAAATCAGAATTTAAACTCTGCGATCGATGCAGCGCGCCTCGCACAGTCAGCAGCCCAGAAAACCCAAAATCCGCCTTATTCTGCGGAGGACGGCCAGGAAGCGCAAGCTCTGTGGCAAAGTGCGATCGCCGAACTCGCAGAAATCCCCCCAGACAGCCCAGCTTATCCATTTGCTCAGAAAAAGTCAAAAGAATACCGGAAAAATTTAGCAACTGGAAATCGGCAGTTAAGCACAGAGAAACAAGCCGAAAAAACCCTGCTCGCCGCCAAAAGTACAGCCCAAATAGCAGAAGCTCGCGAAGCAGTAGCTCACACAGCCGAGACTTGGGCTCAAGTGCAATCAGGTTGGGAAGAATCCCTCGACATCCTATCAGCAATTCCCACGAGCACGACATCTTACCAACAAGCTAAACTGCTAGTTCCCAAATACGAAACCAAACTTTCAGAAGCTCGCGAGCGCAAAAATGTCGAAGGAATTTCGGAAAATGCGTATACTCAAGCTGTGACTTTAGCAGCGGAAGCTCAAATTTTTGAGGGCAAAAACGCCTGGTTTAAAGCATCTGAATCCTGGCGAAGAGCTTTGAGTTATGCGGAGCAAGTGCCGGCAGCAACTGCATATTCTCAGAAAGCCCAACCGCTGCTCGCTTCCTACAAAACTTCCTTGCAGCAAGCAGAAGTAAAGTTGCAGGAAGAAAGGAACCTGCAAAAAGCCCGCACCGATTTAGATAGAACTTGCAAAGGCAGCCCCAAGATTTGCGACTATACTGTTAGCAAAGATTTGATTGCGGTGCAGATGACTCCAGGTTACGTGGAGAAACTGCAACAAACCTTCATCCAAGCAAATAACAACAATGCTGTGAAGACTCGCCAAGCTGTAGAAAAGCACGTTCAAACATTGCAAAAAGCTTTGGAGGCGATCGCCGAAAACGCCACAATCCCGATGCAGGTGTACGATGGCGAAGGCCAGCGGATTGGGAGCCACGAACCGAAGTAGTTGTAGTGGTAGGGTGCGTGAGTGCCAAAAATCTGTCTGAACGATCGAAATATTTACACTCACGCACCCCCAGCTATTTTATCCGCAGTCAATCCAGCTTGAAAAACTTGTTGTGCCGTTAATTTCAACTCGGGAAAAGTTGGCGACTCAATCCTATCATTTCCCTGAAACAAACTCACCTCATACTCGCTGTCAACCAACTGATAAACCGATATCGTTGGTTGTTTGGGATGGCCAATAAACCTGCGACCCCCCCAAACCGAGATAATCCACAATCCAGTATTCAGGAATCCCGATTAGTTCATATTCGCCCACTTTCCTGATGTAGTCATCTTGCCAATTCGTGCTAACTACTTCAATAACCCGCGGAATTGATCCACCTTGAGTCACAGTGGAGAACTTTTCCCACAGAGGTTCTGATGCTAAATTGGTTTCATTTAAGATCAGAACATCGGGGGAATAAGCTGATTCGTTTTCGGACGACTTAACTAATGCTTGTTTCGGGATGAAGTACGGAAGGTTTAATCGATCGAATTGCGCGGTCAATTATTTGGCTGAAAAACCTATAACTTTCTCATGATTTCCTAATGGCTGTGACATTTCAACAATCTCTCCATTGTGCAATTCATAACGTCCCTCTTCGGGCTTCCATTCCGCAAATTCTTCAAAAGTTAGCGGTTTAGTTGCAGTTTGAATCATGGCTATTCTCCTTAGTGATGACAGGGCGGGCTAGAAGCCCACCCCACAATAAAACTCACTCTTTGTGGAACAGGCATCTTACCGGTTCCGCCCACCCCACAATAAAATTTAAGTCTTGTGGAACAGGCATCTTGCCTGTTCTTAAAAATAGTGCCCAATGCAAGTTCATACCCACATGATGTTACAAATTACCAATGCCCAATTACCATTTTATCAATTGTGCATCTTGATTAAAAAACTTCCGGGACAATCCCTCAGTCAAAAGCAGAGTTGCGATTACAGTTGCCAGCGCTAACACAAACATAATCAAAATCTGGTAAGATGCTGCATCGAGAGGACTGACACCGCTCAGCATTTGACCTGTCATCATCCCGGGTAAAGTCACGATTCCTACCACTGTCATTGTATTTAAGAGCGGGATTAATCCAGCTTTGATCGCATCTTTGCGGTACTGCTTTACTGCTTGCTGCGGCGTGGAACCTAAACTTAAATGGGTTTCTATTTCTAACTGGCTGCTATTAACTGTACTGACAAGTCTTTCGCCGGCGATCGCCCCGGAGTTCATGGCATTGCCCAAAATCATACCCGCTAAAGGAATCAGGTATTGCGGTTCGTACCAAGGGTCAGGTTGCAAAATTAGCAAGTTTGTATAGGCGAGAGTCAAGGCCGTACTGATAAAAATTGAACCCCAAACTAAGGGCAGTAAGTTCTTGATTTTTTTGCTGATGCGGTTGCTGGCAACCATGCTAGCTGTTGTCAGCATGATTGCTAAAACTGCTAAAACCAGCCAAGGATTTTTCCCCTCCGGGTCAAATACGACTGCGAGCACGTACCCGACTAAGATTAGCTGGATCAGGGTGCGCCCCGCCGCGATCGCGATCGCCCCCTCCAATCCCAATCCCTGCCACGCCGAAAGCCCGATCGCGATCGCCACCATCCCCAAAGCCCAACCCAAATCTGTAAAATCTAGCTCAATTAACACCGGCCCACCCTTTAGATAACGTGATTGTTTGCCTGTCCAAATATAAGATATTTGAATAAAGGTTTCTGGAAAACAGTTTTGCTGCAAGAATTTGCTTTGATAATGCTTGAAATTTATGGTGTGAAGAGTGAATAATGTTCCCCCCCTCGACTTAACCCGCCAATACGCGCAGATTGGCGACGAGATAACCGCTGCGGTGCAAAAAGTGCTTGCCTCTGGCGGCTACGTAGGCGGCCCGGCCGTGAAGAGTTTTGAACGAGAGTTCGCCGACTACACTGGAGTTTCCGAGTGCGTTGGCTGTAACTCTGGCACGGATGCGCTGATTTTGGCCTTGCGAGCTCTCAAAATTGGCCCCGGCGATGAAGTGATTACCACTCCTTTTACCTTTTTTGCTTCGGCTGAGACAATTAGCGCCGTCGGCGCGACTCCAGTATTTGTCGATATTGACAGCGATACTTTTAATCTGGATGTCGAACTCCTCGAAGCGGCAATTACCGACAAAACCAAGGCAATTATGCCAGTACACATCTTCGGCCAACCGGTAGACATGACTCGGTTGATGGAAATTGCGACTCGACACAATTTAGCCGTAATTGAAGATTGCGCCCAGTCTGTCGGGGCCGAGTGGCAATCTCGAAAAGTCGGCAGCATCGGCCATGTTGGCTGCTTCAGTTTTTATCCGACCAAAAATTTAGGCGCTTGCGGTGACGGTGGGGCGGTGACGACAAATGATCCAGCCCTCGCAGCTTCGATGCGAGTGCTCAAAGAACACGGACAGTCTTCTAGATATTTCTACGAAGAAATCGGGTACAACAGCCGTTTAGATGCCCTGCAAGCAGTGATCCTCAGCATTAAATTGCGGTATCTCGACAGTTGGAACGCGCAGCGGCGGGAGAAAGCGACACTTTACAGCGAATTTCTCTCCCGCGTGCCCGGAGTAGCCGTCCCCAAAGAATTGCCGGAAGCAAAAGGAGTTTGGAATCAATACACGATCCGGCTGACAAGCCCAGAAGAGGCGCAAAATCCCTCGGGCGATTTTCGAGATTGGATGCGGGCTCAGTTGCAGGAATGCGGCATCGGTTCGATGGTTTACTATCCGTTACCTTTGCACCTGCAACCTGTTTACAAATCTTTGGCTTATCAAGCAGGTCAGTTGCCAAAGGCTGAGCAAGTTTGTCGCGAAGTCTTGTCTTTGCCGATGTTTCCGGAACTGTCGAGGGATCAACAAGAGCGGACGATTTATGGGCTGAAAGATTGCTTGGCAAAGGCCGATCGCATCCGGTAGCTTTGGCGCGAGGGCATAAGCGAGGGAAACGCAGGACGAGAAAAGAATTGCAGGGTTGCAGTGTTGTGAGAATGTGCAGCGGTCAGGGAGAGCCGTTAAGTATTTTGACCGATCACTTGTACTTTTATGTACTATATTTAATGAAAAGAAACAAATTTAGGCTAGCAATCCGCCTCGAACGGGTGCATTTTCCGCTCGCCTAAACCTTGCAATGCGATCGGTCAATGATGAAGAAGGAAGAAGGAAGAGGGAAGAGGGAAGAACGAAGAAGGAAGAAGGAAGAACGAAGACTAAATAATATTTGAACTTTCGACTTTCTATCCCCGATGCCCGATGCCTGATCCCTAATGCCCGATGCCCGATGGCCGATGCCCAATTCTCAATTTAACCTGTAATTTTCAGAAGATAAGAGGAAAATAAACGAGTGCCTCAGTATCAATTCACTCAGGCTAGACGCTACGATCCACAAGCGATCGCTCAGTATTACCGCAACCGTCCTTGGAAAGCAATTTGGCGCGCAATTACCGTTATTTGGTCTTTTGCAGGCTTCGTTCTGGGGATGCTGTGGGACAGTTGGCAGCACGAAGTCGCAGCACACCAGCCGGAACGGGCCGCCCACCTGCGACAAATACTCACTCGCTTGGGCCCCACTTTCATTAAAGTCGGCCAAGCCCTTTCTACCAGACCGGATTTGATCCGCAAAGACTTTCTCGAAGAATTGATCAAACTTCAGGATCAATTGCCGCCGTTTGACTCCGTGCGCGCTTTCGAGATTATTGAAGCGGAACTCGATCGCAAAATTAGCGAAACCTACAGCGAAATCTCTCCCGAACCTGTCGCCGCGGCAAGTCTCGGTCAAGTCTACCGAGCTCGCCTCCTCACCGGCGAAGCAGTAGCAGTCAAGGTTCAGCGACCGAATTTGCTGCCAGTTTTGAGCCTGGATCTTTATTTAATGCGCTGGGCCGCTGGATGGTTGGGCCCCTTGTTGCCGCTGAATCTCGGTCACGACCTTTGTTTAATAGTCGATGAATTCGGTATCAAATTGTTCGAGGAAATTGATTATCTCAA
Source organism: Microcoleus vaginatus PCC 9802 (assembly GCA_022701275.1). Classification (NCBI taxonomy): domain Bacteria; kingdom Bacillati; phylum Cyanobacteriota; class Cyanophyceae; order Oscillatoriales; family Microcoleaceae; genus Microcoleus; species Microcoleus vaginatus. The sequence goes on along the minus strand of CP031740.1, from coordinate 506,679 downwards.
TGAAGGACGGAACGCCGAGAAATTTGCTACAAATTTTGCCGACGACCCGACAGTAAAAGTTCCGAGCATTTACTGGCGCTATACTTCAAACTGCGTTCTCACTCTCGAATGGATTGAGGGCATCAAGCTGACAGATATGGCAAGTGTTAAAGCCGCAGGTTTGGATACCGATAGTTTAATTGAAGTCGGAGTCCGCAGCGGTTTGCGACAGTTGCTGGAACACGGATTTTTTCACGCTGACCCGCATCCGGGAAATCTGTTTGCCTTAGCGGATGGCCGCATGGCTTACATTGATTTTGGGATGATGGATCAGATGGAAGAAACAACTAAAGAAACTTTGGTTGATTCTGTCGTTCACTTGATCAACAAAGATTACTTAGAGTTAGCTAAGGATTTTGTCAAACTGGGCTTTTTGACACCAGATACAGATATTATGCCGATCGTTCCGGCGTTGGAATCTGTACTAGGTGATATCGTCGGCGAAAAGGTGTCAGATTTTAACTTCAAGACGATTACAGACCAGTTTTCGGAGTTGATGTACGATTATCCTTTCCGGGTGCCGGCGAAATTTGCCTTAATTATTCGCTCTCTGGTAACAGAAGAAGGTTTGGCCCTGACGCTGAATCCCAATTTCAAGATAGTCGAGGTGGCGTATCCTTATGTAGCGCGGCGTTTGTTGAACGGAGAATCTCCGGCACTGCGGCGGCGTCTGATTGAGGTATTATTCAAAAATGGCAAATTCCAATGGAACAGGTTGGAGGACATGATCGCGATCGCCCGATCCGATCGTAGTTTCGACTTGCTCCCCACCGCCCAACTAGGCTTGCAATTCTTGCTGTCCGAGGAAGGGTCGTTTTTGAGACGCCAGCTAATGTTAGCTTTGATTGAGGACGATCGACTCCACACCGAAGAAGTTCGCAGCCTGTGGAACTTAGTCAAGGAAGATTTGCAGCCCGGTCGCCTGTTCAACGTTGCTCTAGGCGCTTTGACGGAGTTTTCCACAGCAGGAGCAGCGGCGCTAACTCGATTTTAATTAGAAGGAAGGAGGAAGAGGGAAGAAGGAAGAAGGAAGAGGGAAGAAGAAAGAAAAATAATTCTACTTTTGCAGATTCCCAATTCCCAATTCTCACTCACCCACTCCCAATTCCAAATTACCCAAATTACCCAAATTAAGGAATTATTCGTGTATTATTTTCCAGAACCTCCCTATTTTTTAATGTCGGCTGGACTGCTAGCAGGTATCGCCTCCGGTGTAGCATTTGAAGCAACTCTCAAACAATCCGTACAACTGTGGTCTAAAAATCGTTCTACTAGCACTTTGGCTAACCTGCAAGGGCTGCCCTTGCAGATACCTTTTCTGGGAATGGCGGGCGGTATTTGCGTATTTTTAGCTTCTGGAATGGAGATTTTTGGCTTTCCAAAACTACTTTCTTATGCCCTAGCTTTGCCACTGACGTTACTCACGGGCTGGTTGGTTTGGACTCAGTTGGGTAAGCTTTTGATCGAGTTAGAACGCGGAGGTTCCCAAGCGCTGGATTTAGATTCTTTTGAACAATGAAAGTTAACTATCAACCTCTTTTTATCAGAAGGAAGGGGGTTGATAGTTATCTGTTTATCTAGGATTATCCTAATTTGAGGCTTTTGGAACCGCCGAGAACGCAGATGAAGAGAAAGAAGAGGATGAAAACTTAGGCAATAATTTGTGTAAAAATTTAAAAATCTAAAATCTAAAATCTAAAATCTAAAATCGAATGAGTATTTTAATTGTTACGGGTGCGGCGGGGTTTATTGGCTCTAACTTAGTAGAAACTCTTTTAAATCGAGGCGAGACGGTTATCGGTGTTGATGAGTTCAACGATTATTATGATCCGGAGCTCAAGCGCAAGAATATTGCACGATTTGAAAAGTATCCGGGTTTTGAATTGGTGGAAGGCGATATTGTGTCTCTAAATTGGCGATCGCTTTTATCCGATGTTAAGGTAATATTTCATCAGGCGGCGCAAGCAGGAGTTCGTGCTAGCTGGGGCGACGGTTTTCGTAGCTATACCGAACGGAATATTAATAGCACTCAAGTATTGTTAGAAGCGGCAAAAGATGCGCCAAGATTGCAAAAGTTTGTCTATGCTTCTTCTTCTTCAATTTACGGCAATGCTGAATCTTTTCCGACGACTGAAAACGCTTGTCCGCAGCCGGTTTCTCCCTACGGAATTACGAAGTTAGCCGGTGAACGTTTGTGCGGGCTTTATTACAAAAATTTTGGCCTTCCGACTACTTCGCTGCGCTATTTTACTGTTTACGGGCCGAGACAGCGCCCCGATATGGCTTTTCACAAGTTTTTTAAGTCGATTTTGTTTGACGAGGCGATTTCAATTTTCGGCGACGGATTGCAAACGCGGGATTTTACGTTTATCAGCGATTGCGTTGCGGCGAATTTAGCGGCGGCTGAGGTTCCGGAAGCTGCGGGGGAAGTTTTTAATATTGGTGGGGGAAGTCGGGTAGTTTTAAAAGAAGTTATTGATACAATAGAGAGAATTGTCGATCGACCTATTCGGATAGATTTTACTGAAGCTGCGAGGGGAGACGCGCGACACACTAGCGCGGATGTGTCTAAAGCCAAGAAAATCTTAGGTTATCAGCCGCAGGTTGCTTTAGAAGAAGGTTTAAGGCGCGAATGGGAGTGGATTCAGTCTGTGTACAGTTAGAGTACAGTTAGATGCTATCTATCCCAGAAATTCCGCAGTTTAAATTGAAAATTGTTAACTTTTTGACTTCCCCAAGTTTTGAGATTTCTCCCCAAGCGAACCAACAAATTTGGAGACGCGAGTTTTGCCTGTGTTTCCGGCGAATTCAAATATCGGTAGTGCAGAAACACCTCTCGGTAAGGAATCTCAACATCTTCGCCAGCACACAATCGAGTAAACTTTGCAGCCGAAATACTCATGTAGTGCAAGTAAGTCAATCGTCGTCCTTTATCGTATAGGACATAATCTATCACCTCAAATTTAGAAGACCAATGATTTCCCGTTACCAGTGCAGGTTGATGATAAGCAAAGTTGTAAAAAGAGATGCCGTAGCGGGCGACTAAATAGTTAAATAAAGGTTGGTCAGTTCCCCGCAAAGACAAAATTTCTGCTTCTCCCGAAGTTAATTTATCTAAAAGTAGACTTGAGTTATTTCGATTTAAAATACATTTTTTTGAAGCAAACCAACCTGCACAAAAAATCTGAGATTGCAGTTGACCAAGATTGAAAATTGCGGCGAGTTTGGGAGATGATAAATCAAATACATAATTGAGGTCAGATTTGTATTGAAAATCGTTGGCTACCCAATCAAACTCATCAAGTTTTTGATAGATATAATCCAGAGAACCCATCAACAAAGTGTCGCAGTCAAAATAGACAAATTTGTCAAAAGGGCCATCAAAACAGCAAAATTTTCGGTGCATTCCCAAACCGTGAACTTGTTGCCAACCTTTAGCTTGCCAAACTTTTTGAGCCTTGTTGTGAGATGTCCAAGCTTGAGTCGCAAAGTTTTCCCAAAAATCGATGGAATCGGTATTGTCAAACAATGTGACATTGTGTAGGAGGGAAATGTGCGATCGCACTTTTTTCAAGTTATCATCATAGGGAATGATGCAAACAGGAATATTTTTTGCGCCATTGACTTCGAGACTGTTCAATAAAGCGACTAAGTGGTCAAAAACAACATCATTTGCCAGAATATAAATGCCATCAGTCATCAGATTTTAGATTTTAGATTTTAGATTTTAGATTTTAGATTGAATAATTCTACTCGTTACTAAGTGCGGCCTGTAAACCAGTTAATTTTTTATTTCGCGTGGACTTCGTTTGTGTGCGCGCGTTGCTAGCGATTTCAATCGCCGTGTGACTACAAAAAATATTATTTATCCATGCCAATATCGAAATATTTTTTGCAGTAAAGTTTGTTTTTCCTCTTCCTCATTGAGATAACGATAATGTTTCCAAAGTTTCCAATAAGGACTACCCGATTTAATCGGTATCCCAGCCCAGTGAAGATATTTTAACCTTTTGCCTTTGTCATAAAGAACATAATCTATTTCCTGAAAATGCTTGGAACCCGCCCAGCTTCCAGGTTCGGTCGCTGAATCTTTAACAAGATTGCAGCGCTGGGAAATCAATTTAAGAATGATATAATTTAGTATAGGTTGGTCGGTGACATTGTGAGTAAAGTCAAAATATTCTCGATGGTGCGAACATTCTCGTAAAATCTCATACATTTGCGATTCTGTAATAGTTCCTTTTCGGGAGGCCCAAAAACCGCTGTTAAATACATCTTGAAGCTGTGAGTCTGTAAAGATATTTTGTTCTTTTACAAGTGGTGAAAATACATTTCGCAGTTTTTCGCTGAGGTGGTGATAGTCGCAGCAAAAAAAGTCTACTTCTGATAATTTATCGAGGTTGGCTGCGATGTCTTCAAAGACGATGATATCGGTATCGATGTACAGAAATTCGTCAAGCGGGCCAAACCAGACTGCGAGTTTTCGCATTTTGTTGGGTAGGGCTAAAAAGTTGCGATCGAACATTTGGCCAATTTCCCTGGTAAACTGTTCGACAAACTCCAGATTTGGGAACAATCGCACCCCGTGGAGACGGCTGAGGGCGGCTGCGACTTGCTGATAATTGTCGTCGAAGGGAATCAGAAAAACAGGTACTTGACAATTGTACAGACGTATGCTGTTTAAAAGGGCGATCGCACTTTCGATCACCTTATCATTCGCCACAATATAAATCCCGCGATTCATACATTTATCCTCTGAGATTTAGTTTTAGTTTTCTGAAAATTCTGTTGAAAAAATTAGGACTTTCACTATATGACCTAGAAGGTGCTGTAAAAACTGGCCGCTTTTCAGGTTCGTGCAAGTAGCGATAGTGTAAAAATAAATCTCGGTAGGGAAACTCAATATTTTCGCCGAGGCACACTGCTTCAGTAATACTTGGAGGAATTCCAATATAATGAATATAGGTGAGTCTATTACCCTTATCGTAGAGAATATTATCTCGTTCTTCAAAATGTTTTGAAGTCACAGAAGACCCAGTTCTTTCGCTGTCTGGCAAATGATAAGCAAAATTATAAATCGGAATACCAGACCGCATAAACATATAGTTTAAAACAGGTTGATCGCCGGTTTTGTAAAGAATTTCCGATTCTCCTTCTTTGAGTTTAGACAATAACCACTCTATTTTTTCCTGGTCAAACAAACCTCGCTTTGAACCGTAAAATCCCGAACAAAATATTTCTGATTTAATTTGCTGCTGTTCAAAAACATTAAAGAGTTTTTGTGATTCCATATTATAGACTTTTTCTGGATGATAAAATTGAAAATCGTAGACGACACAATCATAATCATTCAACTTTTGAAAAACCCCGTCTAGTGAATTCATTAATAATGTATCAGCATCCATATAGACAAAATTATCAAAAGGGTTGTCAAAGGCACAAAAACGCCGATGTCCACCATAAATTCTGTACTTACGGTTTATACTTTGAGGACTTGCTGCTTGCATAAACATATCCCACCGCAGAATTGAGGCGCTATCTTCATAAATAAAGACGTTGGGACGGTTAACAATTTCAGCTTTGATTTGCTCTATTTGGTCGTCGAAAGGATAAATACAGACACGAGTATTTGAGCCTAAGATAACTTCAATACTGTTGAGTAAAGCAATTAGTTGGTCGTAAACTGTATCGTTGGCAAGCGTGCAAATTCCATTCATATATAGGCGCTCAATTATATCGCGTCCGCTCGATTAATCAGGATTTAAAGTTTTGAAATAAAACTCTATCGACCTCCGGCAAAAATGACAAGACATAAAAATCATCGCCGAATACTACAAACCAAAAACCCGAGACTACGCTAAAACACAAGCCACGCGAAAACCAACGTCTATAGCCCGGAAGCTAGCCGAATATCTAAGACGAGTGGCACTGCGGCAATATACCGCAGAATATTCCCAGGAACCGCCACGCTGCATACGTTTATCATTTGTGCCAGTTTCCCAAGAACTTCCGTCAGTTGGTGCGCCCTTATAGTTTTCGTGCCAGGTATCGCTGCACCACTCCCAAACATTGCCGTGCATATCGTACAGTCCAAACGCATTGGGGGTAAAACTCCCGACATCCGTTGTTTCTCGGCTGCGATTGTAAGAGTCTGTGGGGGGAGCGTTTGCGTAGACAGGGTATTTGTCATGCTTGACTAATTCTATGGTAATGGTTTCCCCAAAATGAAATGGCCCTGTTGTACCCGCACGACAGGCGTATTCCCATTCTGCTTCACTCAGGAGGCGATATTTTTTCCCGGTTTTTTCTGAGAGTTTGTCGCAGAATTTGACGGCATCTTGCCACGACACACCTATTACAGGACGTTTTTCACCTTGGACAACCGATGGATTTTTTTCCATCACTGCTCGCCACTGTGCTTCGGTGATGGGATACTTACCTGCAAAAAAAGGGGGTACTTTTACTTGATGCTGCGGACTTTCCCTATCTTTTCTACCTTCTTCTGTTTCTGGCGAACCCATCATAAATGTGCCGCCGGGAATATAAACCATTTCCAGCACAACTCCGTTCCCTAAGTCTTCTGTGAAGAAGTGAGCAGAGGAAGTATGGCGACTGTTTTCTTGTCCTTCAGCATCAACCGTTATCACATCAAATTCAAAAATAGGCAAATATTTGTGTAACTGCTGTTTTATATTGGGTTCATCTCTATCCTTCAACAGCGAAAAGGCTGCCAACTTCACCGCCCTTGATTCATCTTGCACTACCCCAATTATTAAATCTAAACCTACATCTCCATATTTCAGCGCTTCCGACAGTGCAGCAATTTTCACCTCGACAATCGGTGAAGCTAAACGACTCTTAACGCCGGGAATCCCGCCTAAGACAGCAGCACCGAGGGGGGGTGGATTTTGACCGCCGAGTACGGCATCGTATTCTCTGGGTTGATTTTGGTTTTCTGTCATGGCGCTATTTCCTGAGATACAAAATTAGACAGCCAATTGAGCAAGTTCAATTCGTGGAGAATGATTTGTCTGGCTTCGGCAATTTTCTCCCTGGCTTCATGCCAATAATCCGCAGTAGCCACAACCTCTTTAATAAATTCTACTCCTTTCTCATCCAAACTCGGCAGCCGCAGAAAACTCCCTGCAGGCAACAACTTATCCGCCGCCGAACCGCCGTAATAAATTGGCAAACACCAAGCTAACAAAGCATCCCAAAGCTTCTCGCTGACATACCAATCGTTTTCGGCATAATTTTCTATAGCTAAGTTGTAATAGTATGGTGCGACGGCGTGCCATTTATTGTTCATAGTGCCGTTCCCGCGCGCCCAAGTTGGCAAGTTTCGCCCGTAAAGGTCAAAATCCAATTCTTGTGATTGCAGCAATTTGATAAAGTCTAATCGGTGGCGGTGATTGGCGCTGCGACTAACACCTGAAGTAATCCAAGAACAGGATTTAGTTTTCGGCGGCGCAGGCATCTCATCGAGTTCTCGAAACGAGTTAGAGTGATACCAAATCGCGGGCATATAATCGGGTTTTGGTGCGAAATCGTCGGGTCCGGAAACGTAACCGCAATAAAGTTTGGCTTGTTCGTAGTTAGCTTTCGTAATTTCAATAACTTCTGGTAATGGTGGCTCGCGGATCAGGTAAATTATGCGTTCCTTGGGGACACCGCGCAATTTTTCTCGAATGTCATTTTCGGGATTTTGATGCCTGTAGTGACGTATTTGATGGAGCCAAGATTGCTTTTTGGGCGGTTGGGGAAAGTCGAATTGATACATGAGTAAAAAGTCTGGTTCTGGGTGGTTGGCGAGCATTTGAATGTTGCCCCATTTGCCGAAGTTTTGGGGGGTTTGTTGCCACAGCCAGTCGCTTTGACTCATGCCTGGGTAGGTGGTGATTGCGCCGATAATTTTTGGGATCATATCTAATAATAAATCTGGTTTTTGCGTGTGGGGGGGGCGGGTTTATGAGATTATTAATTTTAGGCGATGATTGTTGGTAAAACCGGCCCCTACGGATTTTAAAATTATTGGATGAGGATTAATGAATGATTTGCGATCGCACGCCTTCATCTACATAACCCATAATTCTCTCTATCCTATTTTCCCACGAAAATTGCTTGACAAAATCCCTTGTTTCTGCATAGCCTTCGATTTTCCTCGGATATTTTGTTAAACAATCTCGAATGCTTTGCGCGAAATGGTGCGGGTTATCCGGTTCGCACCAAGTTGCTGCTATATTTCCCGATTTAAATTCCATTAAAGAGGCAATCTCCGTCGCAACAATCGGAGTTCCCGATGCCATGTAATCAAAGAATTTTAAAGGAGATGTGAACGTCGCGGCCTCTGTCAAACAGTGCGGGTGAGTCAAAACATCGGCTGCTTGCAGCAAGCTAGCCAGTTGATTTTGAGGCAGGTAGCCGAGAAATTTAATGTTGTTAACTTGCTTGGATTTGGCTAACTGTTGGTAGGCTGTTACTTGGGATGAATCACCGCCGGCGATCGCAAATTGAACCAGCGGCAATTCCTTAGCCACATCCACCAACATATCAACACCTTTAAACGGGTAAAGTCCCCCTGCATAAACTGCTAAATGCCGTCTGTCATCTTCTAATAATTGCTGTCGCCAATTCTGGGCAGCTTCTGTTTGTCTCGCGAGAAACAAATGGTTAAAACCGTTGTGCAGCGTAATTACTTTTTCCGGTGGCATCCCATTCAAAATCATGCTGTCTCGCACTGTATCGGCAACAGTTACGGAAATCTGAAACAGAGGATTGCGGACAATTTCTGGCTCAAAATTTTTGTCTTCATGGTGGTGCTGTTCGTAGATAGCGGGAATTCCGTTTTTAACTGCTGCTTTGACAAAGTTCCAGTCGCGGGTGTGGACAATTTTAGTGGATTTAAGCAGGTGAATTGGTAAATAGTATTTTGAGACGATCGTACTCGCACTCGTCCACTTGCTGTCCCAAAGGTCGATCGGCCACGGCATGGGCAAATCTGCTACTTTTAATTTATCTTGAATATTGTAAATTTTTGCAAGTTTGTCATCTGGTTTCGTCGGTTGAAATGGAAAAAGCAAATCAACCGGATTCAAAGCACTCCAGCCTTTGCGGAGGTATACCAAAACTGCTGGATAACCAAGGTTTGCTGCGGCATTAGCAGAGTGTGCAACTTGAACTAAGCTCGCGATATTGGGTTGCGGTAAGATATTTCTGGTAAAAAATACATAATATTTAGACATCGTTATTGGTAGTTGGTAATTGGTAAGGGGAGGCAGAGCCTCCACATATGTATTCCTAGGCGGACGCTGGGAACAAAGGTAAATTAACCCGACATGATATGACTTATGGCTCCTTCTTCCTTCTTCCTAAATTCTTCCTTCTTCCTTCTTCCTCCTTCCTTCTTCCTTCTGACTACTTTTTAACAGCCTGACGCTTAATAGTCTTTTCTATAAATTCTAAAGTAGTGAAAATATTAGCCGCAGAGTGAAATGATTCTCGGATTAACTCGTCTCTTTCTTCGGGAGAGTCTACCATTTCATCTACTAGCAATTTGAGGTAAGCTATCATGGGAGTCAGGCGAGTGCGAATTTCGTAAGAACCTCTAATTAGAGCTTCATCGCGAGCGGTTTCTTCGGCAAATTGCACGGAATACAAGCGAGTGTAATAACCTCCTTTTGCTAGCAATTCTTCGTGGGAACCCATTTCTACTACTTGCCCGCGATCGATCACGGCGATTTTGTTGGCTTTTTGGACTGTGGAGAGGCGGTGGGCGATGACTAAGGTTGTGCGATCGCAACTCAATTTCTCGATCGCCCCTTGCACGTACCTTTCCGAAACCGTATCCAGCGAACTCGTTGCCTCATCTAAAATTAAGATTTCCGGGTTTTGCAGCAGGGCTCTAGCAATTGAAATTCTCTGACGCTGCCCTCCCGATAAGATCACGCCCCGATCGCCAATTTGAGTATCCAACCCCTCCGGCAACAGTTGGATAAACTCGTAAGCATTCGCTCCTTTCGCCGCTTCCACAATTTCTTCCTCAGTCGCTTGGGGCCTAGCGTAAGCAATATTTTCGCGCACTGAAGCATTAAATAAAAACGTATCTTGGCTAACAATACCCATCGCTTGTCTGAGACTTGTCAGCTCAAAGTCGCGCAAATCCCTGCCATCGATCGAGATATGACCTTCAGTAGGATCGTAAAATCTCGGCAGTAAATCTGCCAAAGTTGACTTGCCAGAACCCGAAGTTCCTACCAAAGCCAAAGTAGTGCCGTGAGGTAAAAATAAATCAATTCCTTGTAAAACTAAATTTTTGTGGTTAGGATAACTAAAAGATATTTTATTAAAATGAATTCCCGATCGCAACTGAGTGTAAGGCACAGAACCGTTCAGCATAAATGGCTTGTCATCGCAGCTCAAAAAATCATTAACCACCTCTACACTCGCCGACGTATTAGCAAATTGACTGCGCCCGCTATTCAACTGTGAAATTAAAGGGATTAATCGAAACAGTACCAATAAATAGGTTAATAAAATTGTAGCAAGAGACTCTATCTCATTCGCAAATATTGTGCGACCTATAAATACAATCAAAATTATAACTATCAAATTAACAACTTCGTTAATTGGGGCGATCGCCGCATAATTTACCTGAGCCTGAAAATCCGCTTGTTCTCGCCTTTGAATTAAATGCTTGATCCGCTGATACTCCCTTTCCTCGTTCCCCGTTGACTTAACCAGCCGAATCCCAGTAATCGTTTCGAGCACCCTAACCGAATAATCTTTCGACATTTCAGAAAGCAGGTGACCAAAATGCTTGGAACGGTTAATAATAAATTGATTTGTCCAAGCAACTAACGCCAGCAAAACTGTAGCTGTCAGCGTCAGTTTCCAGGAGATAGAAAGTAGCAGACCCACAAACACCAAAACCGTGATTGAGGTAGTAAACATTCCGATGGCCGTACCAACTGCACTAGCAGTCCGACCAATCTCTCCGCCCAATCTATTAATTAAATCCCCGACTTTAGTTTTAGAGTAAAAATCTAAATCAACTCCTAACAACAACCGCAAACCTGCTTCTCGCAAATCAAAAGTCAGAGAGCGCGTCAGAGAAGTAGCTACTAAAGTATTGATATAACTCGCAACATTTTTTAAAAAAATTGCCAGCACAACCGCCCCGGTCATCAACATTAAACGCTGATTTCCGGGCATTCCCTCAAAGGGATACATCAAAGTTTTAATTAGAGGTGGAGCGCCACGCAGCTCGATTGCTTCCTCTAAAAAACTTAAAAGCACGGGTACAATCAGAGTCGTGCTGATACCGTTGAATAAAGCGCCTGAAAAGCCCAGCATCACAGTTAAGAGAATCCTGCCGGGATATCGTCTGGCAAATTTTAGGAGTAGCTTATTGGCAGACATGAAGCATTCCCAGCTAAACAGTACGGCATCTCAAAATATTCTTTAATAACAGCCAGTTTTTCTTCCTCCCGTGAGTGGTTTTCAAATAACCTTTACATACCTGCGATTATATCTGAAAGTATCGGTTTCATTGCTTGAATACTATATTTTTTTACACATCTTTGCCGAGCTTTCATTCCTTGTAAATTAGCCGCTGTCAAATTTTGAAATATCCATTGAATTTTTTGTGAAATTTGAGCGGGAGAACTCGGATCTACTAAATAACCCGTTCCCCCTAAAATTGCTGGAATATCCCCCACCCGCGTAGACAAAACAGGCTTAGCCATTGCCATGCCATCTGTCAGCTTGAGCGGAAACTGAGCCACGGCTGTGATAGTTTCTCGCTGAGGAACAACGACAACATGAGCCGCCGCTACAACCGACGGCATCGTCTCCACTGGAAACCTTGGCAGTTTAATAATCCAACGCCCCCATTGTTTCACAAGTTTATCATCATAATCATCATAAGGACTCCCGCCGACGATCGCTAATTTTAAATCGGGCTCATTTAACTGTTCCAGGGCCATCAAAACATCCTCCACGCCTTTATGAGGTCGCGGTGCCCCCGGAAACATCAGAACTCTATACCCGGACAAGCCGTAACGCTGTCTGCTCAATTCAGGATTGTATTTAGCAGGGTCGAACATGGCAGTATCCTTACCATTAGGCAAATATACACCACCAAAACGCTGTTTTAAAAACTCAGTATGAACCGTGACTGCATCAGCACCGTGGATGAGACTTTCCATCCACTTTACATAGAGGGGATTATCTGGTTCTCTCAATTGACCATTGTGTTTAAAAATATCTCGATAAAGTTGTTTAAAAGAAGGACGGTATTTCCATTCATCTCCACCGTACCAGCTCAGTTCCCAGTCGTCTATATCTAGAATTATAGAGTGGCGAGTCGCCAGTTTTTTTAGCAGTGATAACCCAAAGCTTGTAGGTTTAGGTTTGACTGCATAAATAATATCCCCATCTATTTTTTTCCAAAGTTTTTGAGCATCCATCAAAAACCCTGGATAATTTTTACCCGGTATTGCACATACCGGGATATCTCTGGGAGGAATAGCATACAATTCCTTGCCAAACTGAAATCCCACAACTTCTATATCACATTTAAGCTCTATCAGGACTTGAGCTAAGAAAAAAGCACGAATTGCACCTGCTCCTGACAAATCGCTCACTACTAATGAAACTTTCACTAAGTATTTTGTTTAAAACATTTGTTTAATTTTCCTGCTTAACCGAGCTTTTGTCAAGGTGATGGGGACTCACGCTCTCCAGACCAAAGCAACCGGGTTTGTAACCAGAGAAAAGCGGAGCAACGAAGTATGTTGGTAAAAAAACACACGGTGATGAACCCAAGACTGTTATTCAAGCCAGCAATAATTCTTCTAAGTAAATTTTCGGATATGTTGAGGCTAATTTTTTTTTAATTGTGGGCGAAATTTTGTTGTTTTTGATGCAGTTTGCTAACAAACTTTAATTATTTTAAACGCCAAGGATTGTTAAGTTGATTTGGTAAAAATATTTTAGCCGTGCGATCGACTATTCTAGTAAAGAGCGATCGCGTCACGTTCTTGGCGTACTGAGGGCGGTAAGGATAAGTGCAGTGCATTACTTTAATCGGTTTGTCGATCGTATAAACATCTTTCCACTTATCCAAGTAGTTGTAAACCGGGGACAAAGTTGTCATTTTCGGTTTCACCGATTCAACAGCCGCCGCAAAAGCGCCCTGGTCTTTCAATAATAGCACCTTTTGATGCGCCACTACCATATCGAAATATTTCTTAAAGTTGGTGAACAATTCCTGAGTTTTAGTGCTTTTCGTAAAAGCGATAAATCCGCCATTGTATTGAATGCTATTTTCATTTAGCGGCAACCCGACAGACTGCAAAGTTGACAGAATATCCTGCTTCACTCTTAATAAATTTGCCGCTTTAGCAATCGCAGGCTGCACATCTTCCGTCACCAACAAATCCACCCCATCAAGAAAATCAAACACCTCATCTATTGGCGACAGCAAACAAATATCACAATCCATATAAATAGTTTTCTCAAATAAAGATTCACCGTACAAAGCCAGCTTAGCTTGCCGCGACGCCAAAACAGGATTTTCATTAGATGGTGCAGGTTTCAATATGACATTTCCAAACACCTGAAGTAAAGGATATAAAATTAGAGGGACTCTATCTATTAAAATAATAATGGGTTCCCGGTGAAACTTCCTGACAGAAGCCAGAAAATGAACACAATCCTGGAAAGAGTAAAGACCAGTTAAAATAGTAATAAATCCCTTAGTTGCTAATTTATTTGACTTCATTAATTTACTTATTCATAAATTATTTATTTAATTGATATTTAAGTAGGTGCTTACACATAAACATTACCTGGAAAACCAGTTTTCTTTTACTACTCAGGACTTACGCACAGGCTCAATATATATTGTTTTGTAGGGGCAAATCCCCCGTGATTGCCCCCATACCTGGGACGATTGGCTAAGTTCTACTACTCTTAATAGCGTAAAGTACGCTTGAATCTGGTCAGCGTACTTACGCAAATTGGCCGTATTTTCTAATGTTAAGGGTAAGGTGCGGAAGCCGCACCTTTAAAGACTAAGAGTTGTGGCGTTTTTGGTGCCACTGCCAAGCATGGGAGATAATGTTCTTAATGTCGGGATATTCTGGAGACCAACCCAAGGTTTCGATCGCCTTTTTGCTGCTACCAACTAAAGCAGGAGGGTCGCCCGGACGCCGTTCACGCTCAACAGCCTTAATCTCTTTTCCCGTCACTTGACGAGCCGTTTCTATCACCTCTTTCACCGAAAACCCGCCGCCGTTGCCCAAATTAAAGAAATCAGATTTGCCACCATTTAGCAAATATTCTAATCCCAAAATGTGAGCGGATGCCAAATCGTTAACGTGAATGTAATCCCGGATGCAAGTACCGTCAGGAGTATCGTAATCCGTGCCAAAAATCGCGATCGAATCTCGTTTCCCCAAAGCAGCGAACAACACCAGCGGGATCAGGTGAGTTTCTGGATTGTGATCCTCTCCTAACAACCCGTTCGGATCGGCCCCAGCCGCGTTAAAATAGCGAAAACAAACAGACTTGAAATCGTACGCAGCGTCAAAGTCCGACAAAATCCGTTCTACCATTAACTTAGTAGCACCGTAGGGATTGATCGGGTTTTGTGGGTGGTCTTCTGTGAGCGGGATTTTCTGCGGTACGCCGTAAGTCGCGCAAGTAGAAGAAAACACAAATTTCTTCACGTCAGCAGCGAGCATTGCTTCCAAAAGGGTAATAGTACCGATGACATTGTTGCGGTAATATTTAGCTGGGTCGGTAACAGATTCGCCCACGTAAGCGTATGCAGAAAAGTGCATTACCGCATCAATTTTGTGCGTAGCAAACAGGTTGTCGAGAAGAGTGCGATCGCTCGTATCGCCAGCTATAAACTCCACCTGCAAAGCCTGCTCTACTATATCTCGGTGACCGTAAGCTAAATTATCCAAAATCACCACACCGTAACCGGCGTTTTTCAGCGCTAATACCGCGTGAGAGCCAATATATCCAGCTCCGCCCGTCACCAAAATAGTTGGTTTGTCTGCACTCATTTTCTTCTGCCTGTTTTTGTAGCTGGGATTGCCAAGAGCCTTGTTAACTTGAGACTGCCACATCAGACGCTTTCACACTAGGCGTGAGCCGGAGAATTCAAGCGAAATATATAGGCTTTGGTGTCCGGGACAGGACGATCGCACTCCTAAAAAACGCTTTTTATACTCCAGATAGATGCTGACTGTGCAAGTCTTTCTGTTCAATCGATAAACTTGAGGCGACCAATTTGGATATAATCAAATATCCGATTGATTTGATGTCGATCCTCTTCTGAAATTTTATCATCTGATAGGATAGCCGAAGTCAAAACTAAGTGTTCCCGGCGACTGATCTTACCAGAGGCTACAATCCGATCGACTTTTTGAGAAATTGTTAAGTTCGATTTGTTGTGAGATGTTCGCATTTATTCTTCGATCGCTTGTATGCTAAAATAATTAAAGCCGATTGCACTAATTGACCCAAAAATGGTGCGTACCCGACCGTAAATCACTTTGCTCAACAGGATAAATAACGTATCAGACTTTTACTTCCCAAGATAGATACGCGGACTTAATAAATCTGCAATCAGCTTTCGGATAGCGTTCAGAACTAATTTAATTATATAATATTTTTCCTAGAGAGGCACTTTTCTATGCAGGTTTATCGGCTTCCGGTACTGTCCGACAATTACATTTTCTTGCTGCACGACCCCGATAGCCACACCGCAGCCGTCGTCGATCCAGCGCGATCGCAGCCAGTATTAGAGCAACTGCAAGCACTCGGAGCCGACTTAACCGCAATTTTCAATACCCACCACCACAGCGACCACGTAGGCGGCAATCAGGAACTGATCGATCGCTTTCCCCAAATTAAAGTTTATGGCGGCGCAGAAGACCGAGGCAGAATTCCCGGACAGCAAGTCTTTTTACAAGCGGGCGATCGAGTTTCTTTCGCCAACAGAACCGCCGAAGTCTTCTTCGTACCCGGCCACACAAAAGCTCACATCGCCTACTATTTCCCCCCCCGCAGCCCAGGCGAAACAGGCGAATTGTTCTGTGGCGACACTTTATTTGCTGGAGGCTGCGGCAGACTATTTGAAGGCACTCCAACTCAAATGGTAGCCTCCCTCGGGCAACTGCGAAACTTGCCCGACAATACCAGAGTTTGGTGCGCCCACGAATACACGCTGAAAAACCTGCAATTTGCCATCAGCGTAGATGGCGACAATCCCGATTTACAGCAGCGCTTCGCCGAAGTCAAGGAAGCCCGGAGTCGATCGCAACCTACAATACCATCATCGATCGGCATCGAAAAAAGCACAAACCCATTTTTGCGCTGGGATTTTCCCAACCTCCAATCAGCCGCCAACACCCGCGATCCAGTGCAAACCTTCGCTCGATTGCGTGGCATGAAAGACCAATTTTGACCTTAAAGTTTTTGTTTTTTCAGATAACTCCTAAACTTGAGTATCGGTTCGCTCAACCACCTGTCAAGTGTTTTGTATTTGATCGTAAAGCTCGACAGCCCCTTAAAGTTATTTGGAATTTGTTCCAGTTCGTCCTTAAACGGTGTCTGAGACAACATATCGAGCCATAATGGATTGGGGGCAGTGCTTTCCCACGGTTTCGGTCTTGATATAAAGTGCATCACTTTACTTGACATATCATCAGTCTTGTAGTTATTCCATATTTGATCTAATTGCTTCCACCTTCCCACTAAAACTGAATTTAAAGCACCTTGATCGCGATCGCCCCAAACGTGGGTTCTAGCGTTGTGGAGCAACTTTTCCGACAGTTGCTCTTCCTCCCAAAGCTTCATGTTGTAAACTAAAACACCACTATTGAAATAAGGGCTTAGATCTTGATAATTGTTGGGATTTCCCCAGACGTTGGGTGCGGCTGCTATCGGCAGAGTTTGAAAATCTAGGTTCCACAGCGGCTCTAAGCTCCCCAGAACGATCGTATCGCTGTCGAGCCAAATCAGCCTTTCTGTTTCTTTGGTATATTTTCGCGGTTCCAATTTAACGTAAGGAAGTTTAGAACCTGATACAGAAAGAAGTTGGTCGTAATTAGATTGCAATTCTTGCCATTCAATCTGGTATTTGCAGCAATTCTGTAACTGTTCCTTTTGGTGTGAATATATCCTGGTAGATACAACGCTAATTTTGACCTGCTCCTTCCCAGATTGGCTAACATTCAGATCTACAGACTTGAGAAGTGCTGCTAACCCCAGAATATAGGTGCGATCGGCGGCTGTGAATATGTGCATAGGATTAAGTTTGTGAGATGAACGGCAAACGTGACACAAACGTTGGGACTGGAGGAAGCAGGCGACCCTGTATTGAGGTAAATACGATCGCCCGTTTACCGTTGAGACGAGCAAAATCTTGCCTAAATTTCCGGTTAGATTTACACAAAGAAACGGGGTTTCTAAGTAGGTAGGCGCAAATAAAGTTTACAATATAACAGAATGTAAGGCGGGCATAACAAGAGCGATTGCTTCGTTTCACTCGCTGCGAGAGAGGGGTTATGTATTTTCAAGCTTCATCTACTTATTTACCTGTGTGCAAGTGCCATCTGTGCGCGCCCGAAAACGAGCAACAGCCATTGGTAATATGCAGCAACGCGAAAAATAATGAGACGGACTAACCTGGCATTTGAAACAGCCAGAAAATTCCTCGTCGCCTGTGCTAAATCGCGCAAATGGTTCAGACGTGGGACTCTACGATAAAATAAATTGTCTAGATATCGATATTACCGCACAACGATCGACATCCATCTTAGGTTTGAAGCGTCACCCTCCTCAAATCAAAAGTTCCTCTGGTTATTTCCCTATTATTAATCGCGCTTTGCTTTGCCCAAAGTAAAATGATCGTTGTTAGAAACCGATGCAAAACCCACGCAATACTGAACCCCAAGCAAAAATCGACCCCTCTGTTTCAACGGATTCTAACAAAGCGTTCTACCCCGCCGCGCCTTTGCCAACTGATGTAGGGATGGTTCTGCAATTGGCAGATGGTAGCATTCAGGGGTGCAATTCTCACGCCCAGGAGCTGTTGGGGATGACAGCAGAACAGATGCTCTTATGCACTTCAATCAACAGTCGGTGGCAGACTCTGCGTAAAGATGGCTCGGATTTTCCCGGGGAGACACATCCGGCGATGGTGGCGCTGCAAACCGGGCAACCATGTTTAAATGTCATCATGGGCTTTGATCGGCCACAGGGAGAATTGATTTGGTTGACGCTCAATTCTCAACCTTTATTTCAGGCAGATCGATCGACTCCCTATGCGGTAGTAACAACCTTCACTGCTATCGCTCAACAAAAGCCAGAACCCGTTTGTAACGCGCCCGCGCAACAACTCTCAGACACCCTCGAAAGTATTTCGGACGGGTTCTTTGCTTTGGATCGAGACTGGCGATTTACCTACCTCAATTCGCAAGCGGCGCGGTGGCTGAATCGACCCTCAAAAGATTTAATTGGCAACAGCATTTGGGAAGAGTTTCCCGAATCAGTGGGCAGTTTGTTCGAGCAGGAATATCGCCACGCCGCGACCTTCCAAGTTACAGTTAGTTTTGAATCTTTTTATCCGCCGCTCAATGCTTGGTATGCGGTACGAGCGTATCCGATCCCATCGGGACTTGCCGTTTATTTTCAAGATGTGACTGAGCAGAAGGGGGCTCGGGCTGTTTTTATTCAACAAGCGCAAACGGCACACCAACAACTAGCAGAAATCGAGGCGATTTATGCTAGTGCGCCGATCGGACTTTGCTTTATAGATACGGAGTTGCGGTTTGTCCGCATCAACGATCGGCTAGCAGAAATTAACGGAGTTCCAGCCGCCGCCCACATCGGCAAAACATTGCGCGAAATCTTGCCAGAAATGGCAGATGATTTAGAGCCGCTTTACCGAGAAGTTATTGAAACTAAAGTTCCCCTCAAACAGCTCGAAGTTCGCGGGACGAACTCAGCACAGCCGGGAGTCGAACACGATTGGCTGTTGAGTCTCTATCCGCTGAGGGCTGAGGACGATCGCGTTTTGGGCGTGAATGTGACGGTGCATGAAATTACCGAGCGCAAAGCTACCCAAAAAGAAATTCAACGGCTCAACCAGGAACTAGAGCGACGAATTAATGAACTGCAATCGATACTGGATGCTGTACCCGTCGGTATTACGATCGCGGACGACCCACAGTGTCAAGTAATTCGCGCTAACCGGTTTGCCCAGTCGATGTTGAAAGTGCCGCCCGATACCAATGTTTCAGGAACCGGAGAGCAAGCTGCAGTCCTTCCGTTTAGGCGACTCCGCAACAGACAGGAAATTCCGGGAGAACAAGTCCCCATGCAACTAGCCGTGGCTTCCGGCGTCGAAGTGCGAGATATGGAAATTCAAATGGTGCGCGAGGACGGGGCAGCCTTTGATTGGTTGGTGAATGCGGTGCCGTTATTTGACGAACAAGGCGCAGTTCGCGGCTGTGTGGCGGCGTTTATGGATATTACCGATCGCAAACAAGCTATTGCTGCTTTGCGCCGTTCTGAGGAACGCTATCGCACTTTGTTTGAGTCCCTAGACGAAGGTTTTTGCGTCATCGAAATGCTGTTTGACGAAAACGAAAAGCCGATCGATTACCGCTTTTTGGAAGTCAATCCGGCCTTCTTGAAACAAACCGGACTCGAACAACCTGTGGGTAAAACGGCGCGACAACTCCTTGCGGATCTCGAAGATGATTGGTTTGAGATGTACGGCAAAGTTGCGCTGACGGGGGAACCCCTGCGCTTCGAGCATGGCTCGGAAGTCACGAACCGCTGGTTTGAGGTTTCGGCGTTCCGCACTCCTGAGCCGCACAGCCGCAAAGTCGCCTTGCTTTTCACAGAAATCACCGATCGCAAACAATCGGAGAATCGGTTGCGGCAACAGGAAGAACAACTGCGGCTGTTCGTCAAACATTCGCCTGCGGGAGTGGCGATGTTTGACCGCCAGATGCGGTATATGCTGGTGAGCGACCGCTGGCTATCAAGTTACGGGCTCGGCACTCAAAACATTGTGGGTCGATCGCACTACGACATCTTTCCCAATTTGCCCGATCGTTTGAAACAAATCCACCAGCGCTGTCTGGCGGGAGAAGTCGAAATCTGCCAAGAAGATCAGTTTCCCCGCCCTGATGGGTTAATCGACTGGGTGCGCTGGGAAATTCATCCTTGGCGAACCAACACCAATGAGATTGGCGGCATCATGATTTTTTGCGAAATCATCACCGAGCGCAAAAACGCTGAACTCGCGCTCTCTGCGGCCTCCCAGCAAGTCCGCAATATTATAGAAAGTATTACCGATGCCTTTATCGCGATCGATTCACAATGGCGCTATACCTACGTTAATGCCACTGCAGAAAAACTCCTTTCTCGATCGAGAGCCGACTTGTTAGGTCGATCAATTTGGGAGCTACTCCCCGCCGACAAAGAATCCAATTCGAGGGTATATCAAGAATTTCATCGAGTCGTTAACGAGCAAGTTTCTGTCAAATTTGAAGAGTTTTCGCCGTCGCTCCAGATGTATATAGAAGTGAGTGCCTATCCTGCGGCCGAAGGACTTACGGCTTATTGGAGCGATATTAGCGATCGCAAACGCACTGAAGAAGAACTGCGGCAAAAGAATGCGATTTTGAACGTGATTAATGAGTCAGCGCCCACGCCAATTTTTGTCAAAAATCGAGAAGGACAGATTATTTATGCAAATCCAGCCACGCTGGAAATAATGGGCAAATCTGCTTCTGAAGTAATTGGTGGTCGCGATCTGGATTTATACCCAGTAGTAGAACTTGCAGTCACAGTCACGGAAAACGATCGGCGGATTATGGAATCCGGCCAAACAGAAGTCCTCGAAGAATCTCACGATGGCATTCGGACATTTCTGGTAATGAAAGCTCCCTACCGCAATCAGGCGGGAGAAGTCATCGGTCTGATTGGCATCTCCAGCGACATCACAAATCGCAAACGAGCAGAAGTCGCCCTGCAAGAACAAACTAAGTTACTGCAAGTAATTATTGACAGCATTGGTGATGGTTTGATTTTGGCCAACCAACAAGGGGAGTTGGTGCTGTTTAACCGAGCCGCCGTAGGCATATTCGGTCAGCTATCGAATGAAAAATCCTATGAGGAATGGTCGAGCACCTACGGACTATTTTTGCCTGACAAAAAAACCCTTTTCCCCAACGCTGAACTACCTCTAGCCAGAGCAATCAAAGGTGAATATGTTAATGATGTAGAGGTATTTGTCCGCCGCGAAGGTTCCGAAGGTCCCTGGATCAGTATCAGCGGTTATCCGGTAGTTGATACTAGCAGCGAAATCAAAGGCGGAGTGGCTGTCTGTCGGGATATCACAGAACGCAAACAAGCCGAAGCAGCGCTGCAAGAAAGCGAAGAACGATTTCGCACTATGGCTAACAACGCTCCTTTTATGGTATGGGTAACAGACTCCACAGGCTATTGCACTTTCCTGAGCCAAAGCTGGTATGAATTCACAGGTCAAACGGAGGAAACTGGTTTGGGATTCGGTTGGGTAAACGCGGCGCATCCAGAAGACCGAGAACAGGTCAAAAAAGCATTTTTGACCGCCAACGAACGCCAGGAACCTTACCGCGTAGAATTTCGCGTCGGGCGCAAGGATGGCAGATATTCTTGGGCGATCGATGCGGCTGCTCCCAGATTTTCCGAAAGCGGACAATTTGAGGGTTATATCGGCTCTGTAATCGACATTACAGAGCGCAAACAAGTGGAAACCGAGCGCGATATGGTTCTGCAATTAGAACAAACTGCTCGCGCGGAAGCCGAGCGCGCTAACCGCATTAAAGACGAGTTTCTGGCGGTGCTTTCTCACGAGTTGCGATCGCCCCTGAATCCGATTTTAGGCTGGTCGCAACTGCTCGTCGGTGGCAAGCTGAAGGCGAATCAAACTGCCAAGGCTTTTGAGACGATCGAGCGTAACGCCAGACTACAATCTCAACTAATCGAAGACTTGCTTGACGTGTCTCGGATTCTGCAAGGGAAACTCAGATTGAATGTCGCTCCGGTGAATGTGGCAACCATTATCAAGTCTGCTTTGGAAACCGTGCAATTAGCAGCCGAAGCCAAAAAAATTCAAATTCAAACAATTTTAAATCCCGATGTCGGGCAAATTGTCGGCGATACAAGTCGCTTGCAGCAAATTGTCTGGAATTTGCTGTCAAACGCGGTGAAATTCACGCCCGAAGGCGGTCGAGTTGAAGTTCGATTAATGCAAATAGAATGCCAAGCTCAAATTCAAGTCATAGACACTGGTAAAGGCATTCTTCCCAATTTCTTGCCTTATGTTTTTGACCATTTCCGACAAGAAGATGGCGCCACAACTCGCAAATTTGGCGGCTTGGGATTGGGATTGGCGATCGTCCGCCAACTCACTGAACTTCACGGCGGAACGGTGTTTGCAGAAAGCGCCGGAGAAGGTCAAGGAGCGACGTTTACGGTGAGATTACCGCTATTAAATGATGATTCTAGAAGGCAGGAGGAGGAAGAACGTCATGGGGCTGCTTGTCCCGATCTCTCATCCTTGCAACTAGCTGGATTGAGAATTTTGGTGGTAGATGATGAACCTGACTCGCGAGATTTTGTCGCTTTCGTGCTTGAGGAAGCGGGTGCAGAGGTGATTTCCCTGTCATCTGCTGCTGAGGTGCTAGAGTCGATCGAACAAACTGCGCCGGATTTGCTCGTCAGCGACATCGGAATGCCGCAGATGGACGGATATATGTTGATAAATCGCATCCGCACTCAGCTTGCGCCTGAGTATCGGCAGTTATTGGCGATCGCCTTAACGGCCTATGCTGGAGAAGCGAACGAGCGCCAAGTTTTGCAAGCGGGATTTGACAAACACTTAGCCAAGCCGATCAATCCGACCCTGTTAGTTGCTACTGTAGCGCGAGCGATCGTCGCCAAGCGCCTTGAAAATAAAGCCTGAGTTCTCGGTAAGACATGGCAATCTAGTTGATTTGGCTCATTACACCACCCCTGTTTGGCGTAATTTGAAACTGAATTTGCCTGTTAAAAATATTATCCCTGTTTCTTCCCTCGAACCTCGAATCTCAACATCCATCCGTTCAATCCGTTATATCCGTTACCTCCGTTACCAAATCCGTTGCCGAACTCCCTTGCGATCGCCCCTCAAACTTCGCTATTATAAAAAGTTGCAGTTAAAACCCCACAACCCACGATCATGGCCAAGCGCGTCCAATTAGTTTTAAATAAAGATGTCAGCAAACTCGGCAAAGCTGGCGACGTAGTAGAAGTAGCCCCGGGCTACGCCCGCAACTATCTAGTACCCCAAGGAATGGGATTTAGAGCCACTCCGGGCATTCTGAAGCAAGCAGAGCGCCGCCGTGAAGAAGAAAGACTGCGCCAGCTAGAGCTCAAGCAGCAAGCTGAAGTCCGCAAAACCGCCCTCCAATCGGCTGGGCCTTTCATCATCTCCAAGCAAGTTGGCGAAGCTGACGCGATTTTTGGTACTGTCACCAACCAAGAAGTAGCAGAACTGATTTTCAACTCTACCAGTCAAGAAGTCGATCGGCGCGGCATCACTCTGCCCGAAATTCGCCAAACTGGTACATACAAAGCTGAAATCAAACTACACGCAGAAGTTACCGCCGAAGTTGATATTCAAGTTGTTCCGATGTAATTAACAGTCATCAGTCATTAGTCATTAGTCATTAGTCATTAGTCATTAGCTAAGAACTGAGTACAGCTAACTAAGGACTGCGTACCGCTAGCTAAGGACTGAGGACTGTTAACTAAGGATTCAAAACTGACGACTAATCACTAATGACTGCGGACTAATGACTAATGAGCGATTTGATGCCGACAAATATAGAGGCAGAAGAAGCAATTTTGGGCGGGATTTTAATTGACCCCGAAGCTATTTCCCGAATTGCCGAACTGCTGCGGCCGGAGTTTTTTGCCATCACCGCTCATCAAGTCATTTATCGATCGGCATTAGGGCTATTTTTACAGGGTCAACCTACCGATTTAATGACGGTAACAACTGCGCTAACCGACCGCAACCAGTTAGAGCAAGTAGGAGGACTAACAAAATTAGCACAATTAGTCGATCGCACAGTTTCCGCAGTCAACATCGACCAATATGCAGTTTTAGTTGAAGACAAATATCAGCGCCGCAAATTAATCGAAGCTGGCAACAACATAGTACAATTAGGTTACGAGACGGCAACACCACTAGAAACAGTCTTAGACCGCGCCGAACAAGAAATTTTCAGCATAACTCAAGAACGCCCGCAACAGGATTTAGTATCGATCGGCGAAACATTAAACCAAACATTTCAAGACCTAGAAAATCGCAATGAAGGCCTCACACTTCCCGGTATTCCCTGCGGTTTTTATGACTTAGATGCTATGACAGGAGGCTTTCAGCGATCGGATTTAATCATCGTTGCAGCCAGGCCGGCGATGGGCAAAACTGCCTTTTGTACCAACATCGCCCACCACATCGCCGCTGGACAGCAGAAATTGCCGGTTGCCGTTTTCAGCTTAGAAATGTCGAAAGAACAGCTAGTGCAGCGTATCCTGTCCAGCGAAGCCAAAATAGAAAGTAACCGATTGCGATCGGGTAGAATCAGTCAAAACGAATGGGAACCAATCAGTACAGCCATTGGCAATTTATCAGAACTACCACTATTTATTGACGATACTCCCAATATTACCGTCACAGAAATACGATCGAAAGTCCGCCGCCTCCAAGCAGAACAAGGCGGAACCCTAGGATTAGTCTTGCTAGATTACCTGCAATTAATGGAAGGTACCAGCGACAACCGCGTGCAAGAACTATCTCGAATTACCAGAAGCCTTAAAGGTTTAGCCCGCGAACTCAACGTGCCGATTATTGCCTTATCTCAGTTGAGTCGGGGTGTGGAAGCGAGGACAAACAAGCGGCCGATGATGTCAGATTTGAGAGAAAGTGGCTGCTTAACAGGTGATAGTTTAGTAATGCTAGCAGATACTGGTGTGCGCGTACCAATTCGTGAATTAGTAGGAAAATCTGGCTTCACAGTTTGGGCGCTCAATGAAGCCACCATGCAGTTAGAAAAAGCCGTTGTTAGCAATGCCTTTGCTACAGGTGTGAAGCCTGTACTACGACTGCAAACTCGTTTGGGACGAGCAATTAGAGCCACTGGCAATCATAAGTTCTTAACCATTCACGGCTGGCGGCGATTGGACGAGTTAAAAATAGGCGATCGCATTGCCCTACCTAGAAGATACATATCAAGTTCCTTCATCCAATCGATGGACAATGCCGAAATAGCCTTGCTAGGACACATGATTGGAGACGGATGTACTCTACCTCGACACGTTATTCAATACACTACTAGAGAGGAAGATTTAGCCAATACAGTTGCAAATCTTGCAATAGAAGTCTTTGGAGAGCGAATCATACCTCGTATTGGTAAAGAACGTGATTGGTATCAAGTTTATCTTCCTGCGGCCTATCATCTCACACATAATGTGAGGAATCCTGTAACTGAATGGCTAGATGCTTTAGGTGTTTTTGGTCTGCGTTCTCACCAGAAGTTTGTCCCTAATCAAATATTTGAGCAGCCTCAAGAAGCAATAGCTTTATTTTTACGCCATCTTTGGTCTACTGATGGTTGCATAAAAACAGGTAGGGGTAAATGTCATTACCCTAGTGTTTACTATGCTTCCAGTAGTGAAAAATTGGCAAGAGATGTTCAGTCACTCTTACTCAGACTTGGTATCAATGCCCGCTTATTTTTAAGCCCCCAGCCAGGGAAAGGGCGAGATCAACATCAAGTTTGGGTTACTGGAAGACCTGATTTAGATAAGTTTATTCATTTGATTGGTGCAGTAGGTAACTACAAACAGCAAGCTCTGACAGAAATGGCAGAATACATTGAAATTCGTTCTAGCAATACTAATAGAGATGTCATACCGCGTGATGTGTGGAAAATGTATGCTGTTCCTGCTATGCAGCAATGTGGTTTAACTACACGCCAGATGCAAGCACAGCTTGGCAACTTATATTGTGGTACAACCCTTTACAAACAAAACCTCGGTCGGGAACGAGCATTCAGATTAGCTACAATTGTTAAATCTGATGAACTTGCCCTCTTATCTAAGAGCGATATTTACTGGGATGAAATCGCCTCAATAGAAGTTGATGGCGAAGCTGAGGTTTACGATTTAACAGTGCTTGCCCTGCATAATTTTGTCGCTAATGACATCATAGTTCACAACTCGATCGAGCAAGACGCGGATTTAGTAATTATGCTCTACCGCGATGAATACTACAACCCTGATTCGCCCGATCGCGGAATTGCAGAAGTAATTATTACCAAACACAGAAACGGCCCCACAGGAATCATCAAACTATTATTTGACGCCCAATTTACCTGCTTTCGCAATCTGGCATCTCCGAAGCGATCGTAAATCCACCAGAGCTTATATTATGTCCGTTGAATTGGCTTTATAAAATTTTGTCGCTCAAGTGGGGGACGGGTAGATAGATATTGTCGAGGTGAAGGGAAGATTGTTGGTTAAACCTGCCACTACCAATATTGTGGTTAATTTACCAGACGTGATAAGCTCAGGTGCAGCTAAATTTTACAGTCAACTTTGATGAAATTATTGTGGGGTGGGCGTTTCGCCCGCCTGAAAAATACAACTTAAATGCGGAACAGCTTATTACACAGAAACCCGGTTTCTTAAAAAAAACCGGGTTTCTAAACACCGTAAAAGTTTTACAAAGTTTTACGTTGAATTAGGTTTTGAGCTATCTAGCCAGCGATTTTCAACAATTCCACATCAAAAATCAGCGTAGCATTAGGAGGAATCACCCCGCCCGCACCGCGAGCACCGTAACCGAGTTCAGGGGGAATAATCAACTTGCGGCGGTCTCCAACTTTCATCGTACCGACACCTTCATCCCAACCCTTAATTACTTGACCTACGCCAATTTTGAACTGAAAAGGAGAATTACGATCGCGAGAACTGTCAAACTTCGTGCCATCCTCCAAAGTTCCAGTGTAGTGCACGACAACCGTCTGCCCGGTTTTTGGAGTCGCCCCATTACCCTCTTTCAATTCAACATATTTCAGACCGGAATCTGTGGTGACAGTTTTCTCAGTATTATCAGTCATGTTATTGCCAGCGATAGTAGCTGGTACCTTCGGTAAAGTAGCATCAGCTACTAGCAAGCTATCCTCATTCAAAGACTGCGCGGACAACTTCTCAATAGCAGTCTCGGGTAAAAGATTGTTCAATTCGGCTGCAACTGCTTGGGACCCAGAACCGCCCATTTGAGCGACTATCAAAAACAAAAAGCAAACCAGCATTACCCCCAAGCTGACTAGAACTCCTCGCAAAATTAATCCTCCTGATACTTTTAACCGCGATATCTCAGATATCTAAGACATCTAGTACAACAAGAACTACCAAATGTTATCTGAACTTTTCCACCAAAAAACGGCAGGTTCCAGATAATTTTAAAGGCAAAAGTATGAAGTCAGAATGTTTGTAATTCTACATAAATGACTTCTACATAAGTGCCTTTTTTTAGCCTTCTGCCTTCGGGTGACAATCTTATCACAAGATAGCAGCGAACTTCTCGCGGGCGATCGAACTCAGCGCCAGTTACGGTTTTCTAAATCCCGCATCTGACGTTCCAAACGATCGAGCCTTCCGCGCAACTCATCCATTTCGGACTGTCGGGGGACTCCCATATCTTGGAGAATATTCCGCAATTGCCGCTGCAACTGCGTATCCCAATTGCCCTGCTCAGACTTGAGGTGCTCCGTCATGTCATCGACAAAGGTTTTGGCTTGCTCGGGATTGATTTTGCCATCTTTGACCCATTGCTCGCTAGCTTCCTGCAATTTCTCGGCTACCAGGGAGGTAGTACCAATGCCCAGCATTACCAGTTGTTTGAGTAAGTTGCTATTGTTATCCATAGATTTTTCCTAATGTTTGCCCTTTCATACCCGATCGGCTCAGGTCGCCTGCTGTGGCTGCGAAACCATCTGTAAACTTAAAGTTACATCAGCGCACACCTACCTTTCTATTTTGGAGCATCCAGCCGCCTGATGGCGAGGCGATCACGCTAATCGGCGTTCGGAAAACCCGCTAATGAGCCTACCCACCACATTACCCCATCACCCTTCTGTCTATGCCTGATTGCCCCCGCTGTCACCAACCTGTAGACGCCCAAGCGCTCGCCTGTCCACACTGCAAAATCCCCCTCAAAGCTTTCGGTCATCCGGGTATCCCTCTTTATCGATCAAAACCCGAAGAATTTCTGTGTGCTACCTGTATTTATCACGAAGACGACACTTGCAACTACCCGCAGCGTCCCTTTGCCAAAGAATGCACGCTTTATCACAATCAAGCTGAGCCACTTGTGCCACAGACGATCCCTTACAGCAGCGGCGGGCTGCAATCGATCAAAAATTGGTGTCAGCGCCATCTGGTTTGGTTAGCATTATTAGGTTTAATTATTATTAGCATTGCTCTGTCGATTTAATCGGATTGTACAAAGCGTAGAATAGAGCTATCTCTGTTAATCTGGGTTGCTCTATTATTCTCTAAATTATTCATGAGCTACGTATTCGGCATCGACGGCGGCGGCACTAAAACTATCTGCCTTTTAATGGATGACAACCACCTTGTTTTAGGACGGGGTGAAGCAGGGCCGTCGAATTATCAAACCCTGGGAATTGAGACAGCAAAACAATCCATCCAATTGGCGATCGAACGAGCCGTTCTTTCCGCTCAGCTCGAGGCTGTAGGCAATCTCAACATAGAAGCAATTGGTCTGGGACTAGCAGGCGTCGGGCGTCCAAAAGATCGTGAAATAGTGCAATTTGTAGTGCAGAACTTGCAGTTGACGAATACTTTACCAGTAACCCGATCATTTCTGCCCAGGAATATAGTAATTTGCAGCGACTGCGCGATCGCACTTGCTGGCGGTACAGGCCATCCAGTGGGTATCGCCGTTATTTCAGGAACCGGTTCGATTGTTTTTGGGCAAAACCGTCAAGGGAAAACTAAACGAGTCGGCGGTTGGGGATATATTTTAGGCGATGAAGGCAGCGGATATAACATCGCCCTTCAGGGTTTGCAAGCTGCTTTGAAGTTCTATGACGGACGCGAAGATTTTACCGTGCTTGCGGAAAAATTTCAAAAGCATTTAGGCCTCAATAACCTAGAAGAATTGGTAGAAGTGGTTTACGGGCGCGGTTGGGGAGTCAAAGAAATTGCAGCTTTAGCGCCGATTGTCGAGGGAGCAGCAGCAGAGGGCGATCACGTCGCTGACTGCATTATCAATAATGCTGTGGCAGAATTAACCTATTCAACAAAAATAGCCATTTCAGCGCTATTTAACCAAACAGAAGAATTTGAAATTGTGATCGTAGGAGGCGTGTGGGGCGGCGAGGCAAATTGCCGAGGTCGGTTTGAAGCGGCCATAAGTGCGATCGCCCCAAAGGCTAAGGTAATTTCGCCCCGATACGAACCAGCTTTCGGTGCTGGATTGTTAGCTTTAAACGCTCTCAACAATTAACCTGGCGATCCCAGCCTTCGTGCTGTAATTTCACCTTAACTAATTAGAGGCTAAGGGGGACGATGAATCGAAATCTCTCCTTTATCCTCCTTATCTTCCCAATGTTGCCCATTTTCTCGATCTTTCCAAATTTTAAAATTTTCGATTATCTACCTTATCTTCCCAACTTGTAGAATTCCAGCCTGCCATAATCAAAACATCAGATGAATGCGAAACAAGAAACAAATTTAGCAGTATTGCGTTCCTAAGTAAACAAAAACCGCAGCAAGGAGACAATTTATATGATTACTTCTCAAAAATGGCGTTCAGCAACAGCAGCAATCCTCGCACTGGGCATTACAGTTGGAACCAGCGCGCCGCTAGTGGTAGCGACTCCCGCAGAAGCCCAACAACGAATTTCACAATTTGATAGCATCCGAATTCCGTCGGGCAGTGTAATTCCAGTTAGCTATGAAAAAGACAAAATACTTGTCACCCGCGAAGAAACTGCACCTTTAACTTTAACAGTGGCGCGAGACATCCGCACACCTCAAGGCAGAGTATTAATCCCCGGAGGCAGCCAGATAGTCGGGACACTGCAACCTGTCAGAAGAGGCAATCAAATAGGTACTCAATTTGTTGCTAGAGAGTTAATTATCAGCCGCCGCCAACGCTATCGGATTGATGGCTATTCAGGAATTATTACCAGAACCGAAAGAGTCCAAAAAGGTGCTGGCACAGGTTCATTAGCGCAAGGTGCAGCATTGGGTGCAGCAGCAGCAGCAGCACTAGCAGGCATTACCGGTGACAAAGCGATCGCCACTGAAGAAGTATTGGGAGGCGCTGGGATCGGCGCTATAGCTGGAGTATTGTTGGGGCGACGCAGCGTTGACGTACTCGTGATTCGCCCGGAACAAGATTTGGCAGTGAGATTGCGATCGGACATCGTACTCCGCTAATATTGGAATCTTCGGATTAATTATTTGCAGTAAAACATTGTCGATCGCTAACTTGTGGTCTCCCGATCATTGGCTAGGCCTACTATTAAGGTTGTGCCTAGCCATGTTCGTTGGCGGAATTATTGGATGGGAGCGCCAACTCAGACACAAACCAGCGGGGTTAAGAACTCATATGCTAGTAAGTATGGGTTCTGCGCTGTTTGTTTTAATACCACTAGCAATGGGTAAAAATGAAAGTGGAGGAGAGGCTTTTGGGCGCGTAATTCAAGGCATTGCTGCCGGGATTGGGTTTTTGGGAGGCGGAGAAATCCTGCGGCAAAATCAAGAGGAAATAGGCAAAGTGGAAGTTCACGGGCTCACCTCTGCCGCCGCTATTTGGGTGTCAGCAGCTTTAGGAACTGCGGCAGGATGCGGGTTGTGGCAACTGGCATTAATTGGCGCTTTAATGTCGCTGTTTGTTCTGAGAGGAATTAAAGAGTTAGAGCGTCGGAGTCGCGAGAAATAGTCTCAGTTAGGATAGAAAATCGGGTATTATAACCGTTATAAACTTTGTAGTGACGACGGAAGTACGAGCGAGTTTTATGAGGGTTAAAGTCCTCACTACCAACTAATTTTATTGCGGTCGATGGAGGGGAAATAATATTAGCTGTTTCATACCAAGTCCAGTTAACCAGCGATCATAAATTGTTTGCCCTCATCCCAGCCATACCTGTCCAGATTGTGAAAAAGGGGCCTTACACAATTTGAGGATGATTATTGTGAGCATTGGTGTCAACTTAACGTTAAACCTCATTCCGGCAGGGGTTGAAACAAGAGCCTCAAAGCGAAAGTCCTCGCTATGAAGACTAATGAGTTCTTCAGCCCTCTTTGAGAGGACTTTAGCTATAAGACAGGAAATTCATTCTTTGGCGCACTTTCGGGTGAGCGCAGGGCAGTTTCATTCTCACGAAAATCGCGATTTTGACTCTTGTAGTGCCAAGAATGCCTACCCCCCACAGACGATTTCACAGGCGTTTCAGACATGGGGGCAACCACGAGGGGATTGCACCTAGGTCGAATGAAACCGCCCTGCGGGTGAGCGGGAGCACTGGCGGACTAAAAGCTTAAGTTGACACTAATATATTGTGGGGTGTTCCGCCTGCGGTGAAAATACACGCCTTCGGGCTACGAGAGCCCATTCCCCAAAAAAACAATCAAAATCACCCGGCAATTATGCAACCCCTACAAAGTAGCTAAAACGCTTGAAATCTCTGCTTGGGGCGAGGGATACATCTTCTCCATTTTATAGAGTATTAACAATACATAACATCTCTAGAATACTGCTCAACTTTTAGGAAGCAAACACTTTGTCTACACCTTGACAGGTCTGGTCCTCCAAGCCTGACCTATGACGAGTGAAGTCCTCACTCTCCACTTACATATTCATTTTAATATTTATTTCAATTTTAGTTAATTTGCTCAACACCTATTGAACCCAAATACCAATACTTTTTAAATTAATTAGTCTATAAATAAGCAATATAATTATATTTAACCAGCGTTTATTAAGTATAAAGCTTAATATTCATATCGCCAGATGATTGAATAAAAAAATTAATTTCTATCCGGAAAATTGGGCATTTTCATCACTTCCAAAGACTCTTGCCTCACGCGACCCGCCATCGCAGCTAACTGCAAGCTCATAAAAGCATTCAAATCTTCCAAATCACACTTGGCTGAGGAAAAAATATTCTGCATTTCATTTTCCGCTTCCAAACTCAGATATCCAGCGGCAATAGCTTGTTTTACAACTTCACGAATCTGCACGGTAGAAATGTCCCTTACTAAATTTTAAGTGATCAAAAGCCAACCAATTACTAACAGGAAGTTTCGGAAGCCGTCTCGCCAAAGATTTCCAATTTTTTCAGTTCGCGAGACTCTTGTTTCACTCCTCCGGACATAGCTGCTAGTTGCAAAGCCATAAAAGCATTTAAGTCTTCCAAGTCATACTTGGTGGTAGTTAACATCCGCCGCAGTTGATTTTCGGCTTCAATGGTTAGATAGCCTAGAGCCAGAGCTTGCTGGGTGAGATCACGAATTAGTACCATAACACTTCGGGATTTTATTGGTTCAAGCCTCAGTATCAACTGTTTTCACAGAATCAGCAGTGACGGCTATTGCTCGATAGGTGTGACATTGTTACGGGTCACTCGTGACAGCCGGAGTCCCAGAGTGTGACTAAGTATTTGCACGGTTGTGACGGCGATCACCCAGGGGATGCCAGAGGAGGAGTCGGAGAGTGGAGAGTCGGAGAGTGTCCGGGTGTCTGGGTGGGGGAGTCGGAGAGTGTCCGAGTGGAGGAGTCGGAGAGGGGGAGCATTTTTCTTTTTCCCTGGGACTAATGACTAATGACTACTGCCTTCTACCTTCAGAAGACGCTCAACGTCTATAATCAGCAAGTTAAATATTTACGGCAAGACATATGGAACTAGCTCATAAAGATTTGCTACAACAAATAGCCCGACTATCGGAAACTTATGCTAATTTGGCCGATCGCCTGTCTCAAGCAGCAAAACAACTGCAAGACTCCGGCCTTCCTCCCTCTGACAGCTTGCTGCAGGAAGTAGCAGCCTACAGCCGCAACTTTGCTGCAGTCCAAAAACAAGCTCTCGAACTCAACAAATCCGCGATCGCGCCGGGGGAAATTGCTTCCCTCAAAGAGATTCAAAACTTAGTTCAGACAGCAGCAGCTTCTGAAGGTAAAGCAGAAATTCGCGATGCAGCATTGAAAGTGATCGATCGAGTATTGGCGATCGCCCACCGCGAACAAAGCGACTTCGCACCCTTACAATCAGTTCATGCCAGAGCCCGCGAACTGCAACGCGCGATTTCCGAATCAACCCCAACTCAACTGCATTCTGACGCAGAATCCTTAGTCAGCGGCAAACACCCAGTTTCAGCAGTGCTCGCCCTGGTGGAACAGCAAGACAAATTAGATGACGAACAGTGGGTCATTCTCGAAGAAACAGTCAGCGCCGCTTTTGGCAAACAAATAGCCGTAGCCATTTCCAGAGGCAAATTAACCATTGCTGAGATGGTAAAAGCAGCACCTGCAAAAGTCGAACCCGCATTTAAAGCAGCGCCAGAACAAAAAATCAGCGCCGAACCTTTGCCAGAAGTGATTGTCATCCCGTCAGGAAATGTGGCGCCGAAACAAGTTACAGTTGCGCCACAGATCCAGATTTTGGAATCCCCCGCACCTTCTGCCCCCATGCACGAGGTAATTATTGTTCCCAGCGTGGAAGTACCTAAGTCTCTCCCGACAACCGGTTCTGGGAACATTGTTTTTGGGGCACCCCGGAACATTCAACCAGCGGTGGCCGTAGAGGGCGGTTTGGGAATCAAAGTTTTGGTGCACATTCAGGGGATTGGCGATCGAACTTTCGGTGCTCAAGAATACGCGGGTACTAAAGCTCAAGGGCGCCGTGTCGAAGGATTTCAAATTAATATCGATCCCCCAATTCCCGGTTTAAATGTCGAGTACATGGCTCACGTCGAAGGTGTGGGCGATACTCCTTGGATCAGCGAAGGAGAATTGGCAGGTTTTCGGGGTCAAGCGAAACGAATTGAGGGATTTGCGGTGCGGTTGAGCGGGCCGCAAGCTGATAAGTACGACGTATTTTATAGCGCTCACATTCAGAATATCGGCGACACCGACGTGTCCTCCAACGGCGAATATTGTGGCACTCGCGGCAAAGCTTTGAGAATAGAGGGTATCAAAGTTTGGATCGCGCAGTCTGCGAGTTCCCAAACAGTGGCGCCTGTGGGTTTAAAAGTGTTGGCGCATATTCAAGGAATTGGCGATCGAACTTTTAGCGATCGAGAATATGCGGGTACTAAAGCTCAAGGCCGCCGCGTGGAAGGATTTCAAATTAAAATAGAGCCTCCCGTTGCCGGTTTAAACTTGCAGTACATGGCTCACGTTGAAGGAGTTGGCGATACTGCTTGGATCTCCGAAGGGGAGTTGGCCGGTTTCCGGGGCAAAGCCAAGCGCATTGAGGGATTTGCCGCCCGCCTGACAGGGCCGCAAGCTGATAAATACGACGTATTTTATACGGCTCACATCCAGAATGTGGGCGATACTCCTGTTACTGCTAACGGTCAATATTGCGGCACTCGCGGCAAAGGTTTGAGGGTTGAGGGGATGACAATTTGGGTTGAACCGAAAGCGTAAAAATTGAGAATGAATGGAAAATTGGCAGTTGCATTTTCCATTCATTGGAAACCGTTTTTTTAAACCAAAATATGCCACTACAGTGAGAATATAGGTGAAAAAATGCGGTTTTTGTAGCTTAATACGGTAAATCCTGTGCTCAGGGTGCAGCAGGTGCGATAAACTTTCGAGAGTATGACCGATCGCACTTAGAGTAGCTTCGCAAGCGACTGATTCGGGGGCGCAGTGACTGGATACGACACTCTGCCACAAAAAGCGCAAGCGTTGCATCTTCACCCTTCCAAAGCTGCCAAAAGACACAGCAATAAAGCCTCCGTCCACTCGACTACGGCACCGTAAGTATCGCCCGTGTGGCCGCCCAAACGGTGGTTAAACCAGGCTCCGGCAAAAATCCCGATCGCACTTCCCCCCAACGCCATCCCCACCGCCAACAGCCACCGATCGCCCTCCAAGACAACTTGCACCACGCTCAGACTAAGCAGCAACAGCACTCCTGGGATAAAATCAAAAGGAGAATAAATAGATTCCTTGTGAAAAGCTCCCTTACCCTCGGCCCGCAGATATGGATAGCGGGCGATCGCCACCAGTTGGGCCCACCTTCCCCAACCCGCGACACCCATCAAAGCCAGCCACCGATAGTTATTCAAGTCCGAGAGAGCGGCAGTTTTCAGCAGTACGATCGCGATCGCAGCCATCGCCCCAAAGGCTCCTGTAACGCTGTCCCGCATGACTTCCAGCCTGCGTACCGGGTCGGGTACAGCCAGCCCGTCCGCCGCGTCCATTGCGCCGTCTAGGTGCAGCCCGCCAGTCACGGCGATGCCCAAGACTACCACCAAGGCCGATCGAGTCAGATCAGGCATTCCCAACAACTGCAACCCAACATCCCCCAGTCCCAGCATCCCCCCAATCAAAAGCCCGATCGCCGGTGCCAAGCGGGCAATGCCCCGAAACTCCAAAGTCCAAGACACTGGTACCGGCAAACAAGTATAAAAAGCGACTGCCGCTGCGATGGCAGCGCCTTGATTCCGGAAAAACTCGATCGTAGAGCGAACCCATTTATCATGCACCATAAGATAGAAAATTTTTCATCTGGTATGCAGTTGTCAATCGATTAGCGTGTGCCAGAATTGGACTGTAACACCCTAGTTTTTTGGATCGAGCATTCCTCCTGTCGCCCGCTCTTTTCCCCGGAAAACCTCTGTCGGCAGCGATCCCAAAGCTCCCTATCTAAAATGACTATACTCAAGATCCGTGTTTCCCTTGCCAAGAATTCTAACTAACTCCCTGATTTTCAAGACGGGACAATACTACAACAGAGGCTTTTACTACATGAGTCACGATCAATTGAATAACAGGGTAGTTGCTCCTTGCATCATCGATACAGGGATTGTCGTCAACAAACGCGATATCAAAAGATTGCTGTTTGATTTAGGACGTGTTCGCTACCTTCACATACAGGATGGCCAGATTTATAGCGAAGGGGAAGGTTATGTACTCGAAGTCTTCGCCAACCCCGACCGTTCTACCCTGATTGCCAACCATGCGCTTTATTTGAACGTGTATAGTTTTGATTACCTGGAACTTAAACAGTCCCCTGAAGATGGTGCTTATTTTGACCTGATTCAAGATGGACGGCAGTTGCGCTTAATTCCCCTCTCCAATCCTTTGCAAGAGCAATTCGCCCGGAATTTAAATGCTGCGGCTTTGGATGCGGTTGTCGATCAGGTACTCTCAGGCAACTGGGATCTGCACTTGGACGAAGATGATTCCCCCTTTTAATCGTCAGTCAGTCGATTTTAGATTTTAGATTTTAGATTTTAGATTTACTTGCAGCGCCGTGAATCTGGGAGTTAGAACTAAGGTCTAAAATTTTTTGCCCTCCACGACGATTGTCGGAAACTTGTATCCGTTTTTGGGCGGGGTCATGAGTTTTTTGTCGCTATGTCATCAACAATAGGTTAGATAACAACGACTGCCCAGTAGCGGTTAACGATCGTCGGGGACTAATGACTGAAGACAACGCGAGATTTTCTTTTAAATGTCAGGCTAATTGCAGCCATACCCAAGCGCGTGCAGGGGTTTTTACAACTCCCCACGGTGTTGTGGAAACGCCTAAATTTATGCCTGTGGGGACGCTAGCTAATGTCAAAACTTTGACACCGGCACATCTTGAGGCGGCGGGTTCTCAAATGGTTTTGGCAAATACTTATCACTTGCACTTGCAGCCGGGGGAAGCGATTGTCGCAGGCGCGGGCGGATTGCACAAATTTATGGCTTGGCCAGGCCCGATGCTGACGGATTCGGGCGGCTTTCAGGTGTTTAGCTTGAGCCAAATGCGGACTATTTCGGAGAATGGGGTGACTTTTCGCTCTCCCCGCGATGGCCGCATGATTAATTTGACGCCGGAACGATCGATCGAAATTCAGAATGAGTTGGGCGCTGATGTGATTATGGCCTTTGACGAGTGTCCCCCTTACCCCGCTACGCGGGAAGAGGTGGAGGCGGCGACAAATCGCACTTACCGCTGGCTGCAACGCTGCATTCAAGCTCACTCGCGTCCGGATCAAGCTTTGTTTGGAATCGTCCAGGGGGGCGTTTTCCCCGATTTGCGATCGCGCGCGGCGAACCAGTTGGTAGATTTGGATTTACCAGGCTACGCCATCGGCGGGGTTAGTGTGGGGGAATCGGGGGATTTGATCGCAGAGATTGTGAAGGTGACAGCGCCTCTGTTGCCGGCAAATAAACCGCGTTATTTGATGGGGATTGGGACTTATCGGGAAATGGCGCTGGCGGTGGCGAGTGGCGTAGATATGTTTGACTGCGTGATTCCAACTCGGCTAGCCCGCCACGGGACTGCTTTTGTTGGTGGGGAACGCTGGAATTTGAAAAATGCTCGGTTTCGGGAGGATTTTGCTCCGCTGGATGAGTCTTGTCCTTGTTATACCTGCCAAAAATTCAGTCGGGCTTATTTGGCCCATTTGGCGCGGGCTAACGAAGTGCTGGGGTATACTTTGCTGGCGATTCACAATGTCACGGAGTTGATTCGCTTTACTGGGAGGATGCGGGAAGCGATTTTTGCCGATCGATTTACTGAAGAGTTTGCCCACTGGCTCGCACCGAGAGTCGATTAATCATGATTGCCTTGGGTAAAGATATGCGACAATTATGAAAATTCTGTTGGATAGGTAGGTTGATTCATGGAAGCTGCATTACTCTTAGCAAAACTGCCCGAAGCTTATTCGATTTTTGAGCCTTTGGTTAATGTTTTGCCGGTCATTCCCGTGTTTTTCTTGTTGCTGGCTTTTGTTTGGCAGGCGGCTGTCGGATTTAGATAAGTTTGATTTCCTAAAAAGCAGGGGCAATTTTTGAATTGCCCCTGCTTTTAGCTATTAAGTTTTGTTTCGTTGTTCTTTCTGCCTTCAGCTACCGCCGATCGCACTTTTGAAAGCCGGTCTTTCTGAGATCCGCTTGATGTAATCTACAACGGCCGGATAAGCACTAAGGTCTAGTTTTAGCATCATCGGAATGTAGGCCAACATTGACCCGACTGCTGCGTCGGCGACGCCAAATTCATCACCCATTAAAAATGGCTGTTTCTCGAAGATTTCATTTAACGGTTTTAACAACTTGGGAGTTTCCCGCTCCCGACTTGCTTCGACAAATATTCCAGGGCCGAGGGTGGCGTTAGCAAAGATGACCCACTGCACGATTTGAGCTTGCTGCTCCAAATTATCGGGCATTTTACCATGTTTTTGAGCTAAATACAGCAGAATTGCGCCGGATTCCCAAAGTTTGAAATCTCCGTCAACAATTGCCGGTACTTTGGCGATCGGGTTTATTTCGAGATACTCGGGCTGCAAGTGTGCCCCTGCTTGCATATCCAGCATGACGAATTCGTAGGGAACTCCTATTTCTTCTAGATACCACTTGACAATTGAGGCCCTGCTGCGGGCTCCGCCGTAAAGTTTCAGCACCGAATTTTTATCCTTTAACGCAATATTGCTGTTATAGCACTTTTTGGGAATTGGAGTCACCAGAGACTCTGATGTCAATGTTCGACTGATGACTCTTGACTAATAACTAATGACCGATAACTAATGGCATTTCTGTCAAGTGCAGAAACAAGATTCTGCTGCCAATAAAAATTAAAATTGCTCCGCCCAATATCTCAATTTTATTAGCAAACAAGTTGCCGCACTTGTGCCCAATAAACACGCCTGCAAAGGCTAAAAAGAAAGTAATAACTCCGATCGCAGTCACCGCAAGAGCAATAGAATCTTTCAGGACAGCAAATCCGAGGCCAACTGCGAGGGCATCGATACTCGTCGCCACCGACAGCGTTATCAAAGTTCCCGTATCTAAGGGATTGAACTTTTTCTCGCATTCTTCGCTTTGCAGCGATTCGTAAATCATTCTCCCGCCAATGAAACTCAAAAGCCCAAAAGCGATCCAATGGTCGATCGGTGTTATCAAAAAACTAAAACTAAGACCGATTAACCATCCTATTACGGGCATTAAAGCTTGAAAACCTCCGAAAAATAAGGCGATTTTTAAAGCTTTATTGACCTTCATGTGTTTGATTGCTAAACCGCTCGAAACAGCAACAGCAAAAGCATCGGCTGCTAGTCCCAAGGAAAGTAATATGGTAGTGGCTGCATCCATTTTTGTAAACTGTTAGGTGTTATAAATAAACTGTTACTCTTGACTGTTTTAGTTTACAAAAATTTTTGATATAATTACGTTATTATCATAATATATTCATTTTTGAGTCACATTTATTTCACAATTAGCGAGAGTTGAAAAAATCAGCGCTTAGCTGTATTGTGTAAAAGATTATTTATCAAGTAGCAGAATTGACTATGCCGCAATCTAGACCGTACCAGCCATTGCTGCTCAGGTTACTGCATGGGGTTAACGCCGCGATCGCCCTTTTAGCAATTTTGAGCGCATTTCTGGCTTACAACACCTACGATGGGCGGTTTGGCAAAGTCCCCGTGCCTCAGATTGCAGATATTATCGGGATTCACGGCACTTTTGGCAAGATGTTGCTGTTAGGAATAATGCCGGCTTTTGCATTGTACAGTTTCCACGCCGGTCCAAAACGCTTGGTGCAGCCGGATTCTTTTGGGAAACTAACGCAGTTGGGAAAACCGATTTGGTGGTACAGTTGGCACCGGATTGTGAATACGTTAATGTTGCTGGCACTGACTTGGGCGATCGCTTCTGGCAGTATGGTTAAGGAAGAATGGCTGCCGGCTGGGGAATTGACGCAGGTTTGGTATTATTTACACGCTTCTGGTTGGGTGGTATTGGTGTTTTGTCTGGCAATGCACTTGTTGATGAGTGCGAAGGTGGGGGGTTGGCCGCTAATTTTGTCCATGTTTGATGCCGCATATCGCCCGGAGGATTCACCGGCGGCTTGGTGGAAGAAAATTCGCTCTTTGGTCGATCGCTCTTAATGTGAAAAGGCTTAATTTGAAAATGAACAAAAATATTTTATTAATTGTTGCGGAAGTCTTGGTAATGGGAGGTTGGTTGTTTGCTGTGGTTGCACCTTTATTATTTCCCTAATCCTATCATAGCAATTGGGTTAACAAAGGATCATTAGGTTTGTAGTGAGGACTTCAGCCCTCTGTTTTATGACGAATAAAGTCTTGAGTACGAAGCCAAATTAAACTTTTCGCGGAGCTTGCTGGCAAGATTTGCGACGGGTTTCCCTGGCGGTAAGATGCGATATCAAACAATCGGCAATTTTACCATAAACTCAGCACCGCCCCCAGTTTGAGATTTAATTTGAGATGGCACTGGAGATTCAACTGTAAGGCGACCGCCGTGCAATTCTACAATAATTTTATAGCAAACCGACAACTCCAATCCTCTAAAATTTTTAAATGATTTAGTATGGCCAAACTGGTCAAATATTCTGTGTAGAATTTCCGGTGGAATTCGGGAGCCGTTGTGGGCGATTGATAGTGAAATAAACCTGCCTGGAGAATCCTCGACAATATCTGTTTTAATTGTAATAATTGGAGCGGAGTTTTCAAGAGTGTTAAGAGCATCAATAGCAGTGCTGAGGAGACTCGCGAATACCTGGCTCAGTTGACCGGGATAACACAAAATGGGGGGCAGGTTGTGGTACTCCTTGACTACTAATATTTTTTGCTCCAGCCGACTCGCTAGCAACAGCAAAATATTGTCGATGCTTTCATTTAGGTTGGCGTGTTCTTTGTTGGGTTCGTCAGGAAGCGAAAATTTCCGCAAAGCAAGGACTATCTGGCGAATGCGATCGGCTCCTATTTTCAAAAGGTTGAGAATTTGCGGCAACTCTTCGGTGATAAAATCTAGGTCGCAGGCTTCTATTTCTGTGGCAATTCGCGGCACAGGCTCGGGATATTGTTCGCGATAGAGGCGAATTATATTGAGCAAATCTTTGATATAATCGTTAACGTGAATCAGGCGACCGTAAATAAAGTTAATCGGGTTATTAATTTCCTGGGCAACTTCGGCGGCTAGTTGGCCGACAATTGTCATTTTTTCGCTTTGTACTAAATGCTCTTCGGTGATTCTGAGTTTGGCTAAGACTTCTTCCAAAAGTTTGAGTTCTTGTTGAATTTGCCCGTGGAGTTGGGATTGGGAAATGGCGATCGCCAGCGAGTCTGCAATTGCTTCCAAAACTTCCACCTCGTCGGGAGTTGCAAACCGCCGATTTGCACAGGCGAACAGATATCCAAGCCGATGATTTTGAGTTAGTACGGGTACTGCTGCGTAGTGACCATTTGTGAGTTCGATATGGACATATTCCTCAGAGGCTGTGGCATCAGGGGCAGCCGTTTTATGTAGCAGTATCGTTTCGCAGCGGTGAAGCCGTGCAGCTAAATCTCCAGAGGGCCCTCCTGGAACACCAAAGATTCCCAAGCGCCCCGGCAAACCTTCCCGGCAATATTCCCAGGCAAATTCTAAAGTATCTTGTCGGGGATCGTACCATGCGAAAATTGCTCGATCGAGCTTCAGTAAAGTACCGAGTTCGTCTACTGTAGTTTGGAGGATGCGATCGAGGTGCA
This sequence comes from Microcoleus vaginatus PCC 9802, assembly GCA_022701275.1. Taxonomy (NCBI): domain Bacteria; kingdom Bacillati; phylum Cyanobacteriota; class Cyanophyceae; order Oscillatoriales; family Microcoleaceae; genus Microcoleus; species Microcoleus vaginatus. The sequence continues at coordinate 464,763 of CP031740.1, read as the reverse complement.
AGCAAGCGCGAATCCGGCCCGTCAAGCGATGGAGAAGACCTTCTGTGCGACTGCGAATGCAATTTAGGGCAAACAGCTTGAGCGCCACAATTGCTGCGAAAATAGCTGCGGCGGCAAGTACGCCGGCGGCTATTGCTAGTATCTTGAAAGGCAGGAGTTCTTTTTCGAGATTGTCACGGGGAATTACGAGGGCGATCGACCATTCAGCTTGTTCTAAGGGAAGATAGGCAACATAAACTCTGGCGTCGTTGATTTGAGTCAGCACAATGCCCGTTTTTTGATAAACCATCTCCCGGGCTACATTTGCCAAATTAGCATCTGCGGACTCTAAAAGACTGGGCGCCGATTTGTCTATATTTCCGGTTAATCGATCGTTGGGATGCACAATCGGCACTCCTTGAGAATTTAGAACAAAAGCGTAAGTTCCTGCCCCATATTCCAGCTTTCCTACTACTTCGGCAATTCGGTCGATGCTAATGACGCCGTTCATTACTCCGATCGGCTTTTCGGCTGTTTTATCAATAGAATTTGCCGAATTTGACCACACCGGAGCGGAAATGGGAACAATACTTTGTCCTTTGAGCGTGCGAGAAATGGTAGGATCGGAAACATAGACTTCCCCAGCCATTGCCTTTTTAAAGTGTTGGCGGTCGCTCACATTAATCAAGGCTCTGCCCACTTTTGTGGTGAAATAAGAACCGTCGGGATCAATTAATGCGAAGTGCTGGAACTCTTGCAGTCGATTTACTTCCGATTTTAAATAAGGCTCTGCAACTGACCAATTCATCGAACGAACGGGAGGAGTGTGGGCGAGGATTTCGATCTCAGCCTTTCTAGTGCCGAGCCAGCGATCGATCTTGTTGGCCCCCTCCCTAACTTCTAACAAAGCATTTCGCTCGCTTTTGGTGATAATCAAGCGGCGAACGCTTTGATAGCTGATACAACCCGTGATGCTAGCTGCTAAAATTGTTCCGCCCAAAATTAAGAGCGCAGTTTTGTACCCAAGATGGTATTCGCCCTTTAATTCCGCTGGCAATAGTCGAGTTAATTTCCACCACTTTACTCTCGCAAAGCTTCGCATGGTTTGACCAATTTGTGAGATTGAAATCCTTAGCTCACCTGCGATGTACTCGCCCGCATGCCAGTAGTCTGAAACTACTAGCCTTCAATAATTGCGGGATTTTTTAATTTTTTCCCGCCGGCCGGCTCACCTTGTTAAACTGGAATAATATTCTATCATTTTTTTGATGAATTAAAATTTTTCATTAAGAACTTAAGATTTTTCTTAACAGTCGTTAATAATTTATGTTAATTAGGTGATGTGAGCACTGCGAACCCTACATTGAGATGTTTGGTGTTTGTCTTAATAACGAAATATTAAAAGTTTTTCCTTCATTAATGAACTAAAAACTTGTTAAATGTTTAATTGACATCGTTTCCGGTTGCCTCGGTATTTTTCAAAAATCCCAACAGTCAGTTGGTCCGAAAGCATAATTTTAGTCAACAGTCAACAGTCAAAAATCATATTGAGGAGTGCAACCGGAATTCATATTACATCTCAAAACTCGGAACTATTTTCGGTGCATCCGCTGGCTGAGGCACTGTTAAATTGCCCCAGTTGCGGGATTTGTTTAAAGAACCTTGTGAGTGTGTTCGTGCTGTTTCACATTGTCTTCAGTGCGAATGACGCGCTCGGAGTTGAGCACTCTTTTGCGTTCTAAGGAATAAGTAAAGTCGTTGCGAACTGTTCCCAGGGGAATGTGAAGTTGAGCTTGGGGGCGGATTTTGTAAGTGCGGGCAGCGGCGATCGCCCGAAAGCCAAATTCTTCGCTAAACTGAGCTGATGTCGGGAATTCTGGCAACATTTTGGGTGTTTCGCCGTCTAGCACTGCTCCCAAAGTCGTCCCGCAAATCATTAAATAAGATGTGGGAATTCCCTTCAAAATTGCTTCCAAAGCTGCTGAGGGAATAGCTTCGATTACTTGCACTTCAAAAACTTCGCCTTCTTCTTTGATGAAGCAGGTAGCTACACCGACTGCTATGTAGTCGTCGGTGCAGAGATCAGGAGCGTTGGAATAAACTGTTGCAGTCGTCATAAAAAAAGCTTGGTAGTGTGGAAACCGGGAACGAGAAATTAAGCGATTTTAGATTTGAGATTTGAGATTTTTTCCAGGGTTTTTTTCGGGTATTTTACCTAAAAAATCTCAAACCGGCTGTTCTAATACCTAAAATTTTTGGCTTAAGCTCCAAAGAGCCGATCGCACGATTGTGTCGATCGTACCACATCAAGGTAGATGGCGGATAATTCGGCAAGGATTCCCCGCCGCCACGACGTTTGCGGGAATATCTTTGACAACAACACTGCCTGCGCCGATCGTGCTATTGTCGCCAATAGTGACTCCTGGACAAATCATAGCGCCGCCACCAATCCAAACATTATTGCCAATATTAATTTCAGCGGCGAGTTCTCCGCCAGAAAGTCTAATTTCCGGGTCTGTGGGGTGAAAAGCTGTGTAAATTTGCACGTTGGGCCCGCACAGTAAATTTTCGCCAATGTTAACTCGATTGCAGTCGAGAATCACGCAACCAAAATTCATGTACAATCCGTTTCCAGCATAAATATTGCTGCCGTAGTCGCAGTAGAAAGGTGGCTCGATTTCAACTTTTGGGCCAACTGAACTGAACAATTCTGTGAGAATTTCTAACCGTTTGTCTGGTTCGTCTTCGCGGGTAGAATTGTAGGTTCTGGTGAGGCGGCGGGCTCGTTGGCGCTCTAAAATTAATTGCTCATCACCAGCTAAATACAATTCGCCGGCGAGCATTTTTTGTTTTTCTGTTTTTTCCACAGTTTTTTCCACGGTAAGAATCGGCGGTTAAACCGCTACTTCACCAACGAACTTCCTCTCTAAGAAATTGAAGAATAATGTAGGGTGCGCTAGGCGCACCTTACCGCTATAATTAGTGCGTCAGATCATTTTTTGATGTTGCAGCATACATTTAGGGTTCAGGTTTTGACTGCAAACAAACAGCTAAATCCAGATTGGCTAATTGCTCAAAAGCTCGATCGATCGATCCTTTTCCCCGCAAAAAACCAGTATTTGCACCGGGACAAATATACTGTAAAGTTTCTGGCGAAAATCGATCGATAATTGATTTCACGCTGTTAATTTGCCTAGGCCAGTGAAAAGTTTTTGCGGTCAACAGCGGTACTGGGGCGGCTTCTCGGTTGGGGAGCAAGTGCCTACCCGAAAACAGCACTCCACCGCTGCCACTATGATAAAGGCAAGAGGAACCAGGAGAATGGCCAGGAGTCCAAAATGCTTTCATTCGATCGCTCACAACAAATTCTCGCTCAAAAACCGTCACCTTCAAACCCGGCAGTAAATAAGCTTCCTGCTCTTGAATCAGGATCTCGCACCCCGTGGCTTCCTGAATCTCCCGCGCCTTGGCGATAGCGCCGCGGTGCGTGAGAAACAGCAGTCGCACGCCGCCGTGTTCCCGCAAAAATGTTTGGTTAATCTCATCCCAAGCGGGACAATCCACCAGGATGTTAGTTTGGTTTTCTACAATGAAATAGGCTGTTGCACCCAGAGTTTCCCGGTTAGGCGGGAAAGCAAGGATATTGTCGAGCACGGGCCTGGGTTGTTTGGAGACTAAAGTCTGTTGTTTCAAGGAAGTATTTCAGAAGGGAATGGGATAAATATTATGTTCTTTTTACTATGGTTGTTCGTATTGGGGCTGATATCGTACTACTTGTTGCAGAACGGCACCAGCCGCATCACCAGGACTCCGATATGGCTGCTGTGGCTGGTAATGATGGCGCCCGCGCTGATTTGGAGTGGTTGGATTTTAGTTTACGGTACCAGCAAAACTGTACCGCCGGAGTTGGTAATTATACCTTTTCTGGTTTGCCCTTTTTTGTATTGGTTTTTGGTACAGTTGGGGCGCAAGAAAATTACCGCCGAAACTGCTGAGCAGCTAGCAGCAGAAGCGACTGAACCTGTAAAGCCAAAACCGCCCGTGCGCCCGATAAATGCAGCGGAAGAAGCGAGTTTGCGCGATTGTTTTCCTTGGTCAATTTACTTTTTGCGAGATTTGGAATTTCGGCCGCAGGCTGTAATTTGTCGCGGACAGTTGCGGACGAACCCCGACGCGGCTTATCAGACAATTCGGGAGAATGTGGAGAGGCTTTTTGGCGATCGCTTTTTAGTAGTATTTCAAAACAGCTTGAGCGGTCAACCTTTTTTTGCTATAGTTCCCAATCCCAGCCACCAATCAGGGGAAACTCCTGTCAAAACCGAATCTGTAACCCGGCCATTTTTCGCATTAGCTTTGCTGGTGATCACGGTGTTTACGACTACGCTTGTCGGGGCGCGACTTGCCGGAGTTACTGAACAAGCTTTGCAGTCCAACCCATCAATATTGCTCCAGGGTTTGGCTTACTCGCTTTCTCTAATTACAATTTTAGCAATTCACGAATCCGGCCACTATTTAGCTGCCACATTCTACAAAATTCGCACGACTTTGCCTTATTTTATCCCGATTCCTTTTTTCTTGGGAACTTTTGGGGCATTCATTCAAATACGGAGTCCAATTCCCAACCGCCGAGCTTTATTTGATGTTAGCATTGCCGGCCCCCTTGCGGGTTTAGTGGCGACAGTGCCATTATTACTTTGGGGTTTGAATCATTCGACTATTGTACCGCTGTCTGAAAAGTCGGGAATGTTAAATTTTGACTCTTTCAAACCCAGTTTTTCGCTGCTGATGACTTTGTTGAGCAAGTTAACCTTGGGCGGCGCTTTGAATGCGGAAACTGCGATCAATTTGCATCCGGTAGCGGTGGCTGGTTATTTGGGTTTGATCGTGACGGCGTTTAATTTGATGCCGGTGGGACAACTCGACGGCGGGCACATCGTGCACGCGATGTTCGGCCAGCGAGCGAGTATGGCGATCGGGCAAGTTGCTAGACTTTGTATGCTGCTGCTGTCTTTTTTGGAACAGGGTTTACTGCTATGGGCGATTATTTTGTTTTTCACGCCACTAAACGACGAACCGGCGTTGAATGATGTCAGTGAATTGGATAATCGGCGGGATTTTTTGGGGCTAATGGCGATCGGGCTTTTGTTAATGATTTTGTTGCCGGCGCCCAGGGTACTCCTTGAGTGGTTAAATGTTTAGAAGGAAGAGGGAAGAAGGAAGAGGGAAGAAGGAAGAAGGAAGAGGGAAGAGGGAAGAGGGAAGAAGGATTGATTTATCTAGGAGAAAAAGAAGAAGGAATAAGTAAGAAAAGAGAGGTTCACAAATTATCCACTGGTTGCTATATTAGGACTTCGGCACGGCGGTTAGAAACCCGGTTTCTTCCTAGATACTTCTCTACAAAACCACGATTTATCCCAGAAACCGGGTTTCTAAGGCGTAAGTCCTGTATACAAACGAGTTTAGCGTCGGTCAATTCGCTTTCTCTCTCCCAGTAATCTAGAGTTTCAGCGACTTATCTGAGAAATATGTCTTACAAATCCTTTACTTTCCAACAATTAAAAGAGCGATTTGGATTGGAACCGTCACTCAGTCCTATTTGGAGTGCCAAGGTTGTTCCTGTAGAACCCTCCGAATGGTTTTGGAGAACCCTCGAAATTAGTTCTCACACTGCTGTTACAACTGCCAAAGAACGTTCGGAACGGATTATTTCTCCTCTTCTGTTAGAATTTAGAGAAAGGAACAACAGACAATTTTCTATTTTTTCTGGTTGGTCGTTTGATGTAGATGTTGAGCAGGGATTGAATGGGGAATGCGACTTTCTATTATCTTCCGTGCCGTTTGATTTTGAAATTAAAGTTCCGGTTTTTGCATTGAGAGAAACGAAAGGCCCAGAAATAGAATCTTTTCTGCCGCAGTGTGCAGCACAAATGGTAGCGGCTCAGCTATTTAACGAACGCGAACACAATTCCCTACCTGCAGTATATGGCTGCGTAACTACTGGCGTTGTCTGGCGGTTTCTTAAATTAGAGGGAAATAATTTAATTATTGATGCTGATGTTTATTGTGTCGATAATGTTCCTATGATTTTAGGTGCGTTGCAAACAATTGTTAATTCATACAAATAATTTAACGGCTCTAATAAAAGAGGTTGGTAGTGAAAATTGCTGCGGTCACTACAAAGTTAATCTGAGTTTTTACCGGATGCGAGAGCGAAAAAGTTTGACCGCCAATTAAATAATCTAGCTGTACAAATGATCGCAATTACTCCCGAACAAATACCGCTAATTCCGATTTATCGCGAGAAGTGGCGACAAATTGGACTTTCGATAAAACCGATCGATCGCCCGCAAGCGACAGCGGCCATCAACACCGCCTACAACATCATCCGCTGTCCTGAACCGGAAATTATTTTCTGTGACAGCCCTTACATAGCTTTGCAAGCAGTTGAACCGCTAAGAATACGCGATTCTGGTCTGGGAACGGCCAGCGAAATCAGAAACAAAATTCATAATGAATTGTACGATATATTAAGAAGTCAACTCGGCCGGGAGCTGGAAAATCAAATTTACAGCCAACTCTATAATCCCCTGTACGCTCAACTGATGAATCAACTCCACCTTCATGTTAAAGACGAAGTTTACGTCAAATTAGCAAGGAAGTTGGGCGGGAGATTTCAGAGATTTCTGATCGATCAGGCTTATCATAATAACAGCATAGTTTCCGAACTATCAGCCTGTCACGGAAGTTGGGTGGATTTTTGTATTGGCGTGTTAAATTTGGAGTACGATCGCCCTTTATACTCAGCCTTTAAATCTTTAGTGGAAAACTGCGGCTGGATTTACCCGTTTGAGAAAAAGTGCTTTGTGTGCGATCGCCCGATCCAACTTCATTTTGATAGCGAATATTTGCTCCACGCAGAAGGTCAACCAGCGGTTGAATTTGCTGACAAGTTCAGTGTATACTCTTATCGCGGTGTCCGACTGCCGGAAATAATTGGTAAAGTTCCGCCGCAGTCTTGGCAAGCTTCATGGCTGTTAACAGAACAGAATGCCGAAGTGCGGCGAGTTTTGATTCAAGCGATCGGCTATCCGAGAATTTGTCAAGAATTGCAAGCAACTGAATTGGATACTTGGCAAGAATATACTTTGTTGAAAATTGAAAATAATATTGACATAGAGCCAATTTATTTGTTAAAGATGACTTGTCCGAGTACGGGACACCTTCACGCTTTGCGAGTGCCACCAAAAGTGCGATCGGCTAAAGAAGCGATTAACTGGGTAAATTGGGGAATAGATCCCGAAGAATTTCAAGTCCAGACTTGACCGAAAGCATCCAGGATACAAGCCCCCGGATTCATCCGTGGAGAAATAAAAAACCTGTATCCGATAAACACGCCCCCGAATTTATCCGTGGGGTCAATGCTTCAATCTAAAATCTAAAATCTAAAATCTAAAATCGATTGACGGGAAAGTTTAGAGTTTGGAGTGCGCGAGTTTACAGTTAAAGAATTACACCGCCACAAAAGTAGCGTTCTGCACAAGTCCAGAACAATTAAAAAATGTAGAATTGCAGCCACCGCTTGATACTATGTACTCTGGCAGCTAAAACCCACAACTTCAAATCGACATGAGCCAGCATTCAGACCGCATTGCCCCTCACGGCGGCACCCTGGTCAACCGCATTGCCACACTAGACCAAAGACAAGAATTTTTCGATAAAGCAGAAGTCTTGCCGCGAGTCCAGCTTTCGGATCGCTCGATCTCTGACCTGCAAATGATCGCCATCGGCGCCCTGAGTCCCCTCAAAGGGTTCATGAACGAAGCTGATTATCGATCGGTCGTTAAACAAATGCGCCTCTCCAACGGCCTGCCGTGGTCGGTTCCCATCACCCTCTCGGTCTCCCAAGAAGTCGCCGACTCCCTCAAAGAAGGCACTTTAGTGCGCCTCGACTCGCCGACGGGCGAATTTGTCGGGCTCTTGGAACTTGCAGAAAAATACCACTATAGCAAAGAAGAAGAAGCCCTCAACGTCTACCGCACCGACGACCTCAAACACCCGGGCGTCCAAGTAGTAGACAAATCCGGGCCCGTTAACCTCGCAGGTGATGTTTGGCTGCTGGAACGCGGACTAGACCCCCGGTTTCCCCAATACCAAATTGACCCGGCGAAATCGAGAATGCTGTTCACAGAAAAAGGATGGAAAACGATAGTCGGTTTCCAAACCCGAAACCCCATCCACCGCGCACACGAATACATCCAAAAATGCGCCTTAGAAACAGTAGACGGCTTGTTTCTGCACCCGTTAGTCGGGACGACAAAAGAAGACGACATCCCCGCTGATGTGCGGATGCGCTGCTACGAAATTCTGCTAGAAAAATACTATCCACACGATCGCGTAATTTTGGCAATTAATCCGGCGGCGATGCGCTACGCCGGGCCGCGAGAAGCAATTTTTCATGCTTTAATCCGCAAAAACTACGGCTGCACTCACTTTATCGTGGGGCGCGATCATGCTGGAGTTGGCGATTATTACGGCACTTACGATGCCCAATATATTTTTGACGAATTTGAGCCGGGAGAATTGGGAATTGTGCCGATGAAATTCGAGCACGCTTTCTATTGCACACTGACGGAACAAATGGCTACAACTAAAACGAGTCCCAGCACTCCCGAACAACGGGTGCATTTGTCTGGAACCAAAGTTCGGGAAATGCTGCGCGCTGGTAAATTGCCGCCGCCGCAGTTTTCCCGGCCGGAAGTTGCCGCAGAATTAGCCAAGGCAATGAATATTTTCAATTACGAGATTTAAATCTTGAACATTGGTGGGGGCGACATTCTGCATAGTTTTTAATTTTGAGTTTTGAGTTTTAAATGGGAAATTTTCAACTTAAAGCTCAAAAGTTAAAACTTAAAAACTCCCTTAATACTAAACACTCACAATCTAATTAATTCCCCTAAAATTATTGAGGGGAATTTAACTTAAAATTCAAAACTTAAAATTCAAAGCTATTTAAAAATGGGACTCAAGCGGCGGGAATTTTTGCAGCAAGCTGGCCGGGTGCTGGCCGCCATCGGAATCAGCGAGGCCCTGTGGCTGCCGTTGGGCGATCGCTACCTCCAAGCCTTAGCGCAGCCTACAGCCAGGAAATTGGCTTTGTTGGTTGGCGTTGACAAATATCCAGATTCGCCCCTGCACGGCTGCGTCACGGATGTGGAATTGCAGCGGGAACTGCTGATATATCGGTTTGGGTTTGTGCCGTCGGATATTTTGACTTTGACTGACGCTAAAGCTACGAGGGAGAATATCGAGACGGCTTTTGTCACTCACTTGACTCAACAAGCAAAACCCGGTGACGTGGTAGTTTTTCACTTTAGCGGCTGCGGTAGCCGAGTCAGTTGGGGCGAGTCTCCCGGAAAAATGCAAAACAGTTTGGTGCCGGCGGATGATGTTTTGCCGTTGTTAGCAAACCGGGCGGTGAACGATATTTTAGAGGAAACGCTGTTGCTGTTGATGCGATCGCTCGCGACAGAAAATGCGATCGCCATCCTCGACACCAGCTACACCTATCCGGGTTTCCCCAAAAACGGCAACTTTCGCATTCGCTCCCGCCCCCGCCCCACCATCGGCGAGCCTCGCCTCGCAGAATTAACGTTTGCCCAAGACCTCCGCTCCCGCCCAAATCTCCGTCCGGACGCCGCCGTACTTGCCGCGGGCGCGAATTCCGCACTCGCCGCGGAACAAGAGTGGAACGGATTTACCGCAGGTTTGTTTACCTACGCCCTCACCCAAACTTTGTGGTGGGCAACTCCCGCTAGCAGCTTCAGCGTCAGTTTCAGTCGTGTGGCGGGTAATGGTTACAGCAAGCTGGCGGGGTTATCGCAGCAACCGCAAATTCTCAATCACGATTTAACAACCGCGCCGGCGGTGAATTTTTCAAATTTAATCTTGAATTCCCCTGCATCTGACGGCGCTGTGACGGCGGTGGAAGAGGGGGGCAAAACTGTGCAGTTGTGGCTGGGGGGGTTGTCGCCCGGGGTTTTGGAGTGCTGCGGGGGTTCTGTGTTTGCTGTGGATTCCTCCGGGGGCGCGAGACTTTTGCTGCGGGGACGCACGGGCCTCTCTGCTAAAGCCCAAGTTGTAGACGGGTTCGATCGAACAGACGGGCAACTAACAGTCGGCGAATTGGTGAGGGAAGAAATTCGGGTATTGCCGCGAAACATCGGTTTGACAGTAGCTTTGGACTCGGGTTTGGAACGCATCGAGCGGGTGGACGCCACCAGTGCTTTCTCGACTTTGCCACAAGTTTCGGCGGTAGGCAGCGAGCAATTGGCTGACTGTCGGTTCGGCAGAGTCCCGGAAACGACTTTAGCCGAAACAGTCTCGCCTCACGAGCCTGCTTTGTCTCAAAGGCGTTACGGTTTGTTTTCTTTGGCTCAAATGCTGATTCCCGATACTGAGGGCGACGGGGGAGAAGCAGTTAAGGTTGCGGTGCAGCGCTTGACTCCGCAGTTGAAAGCGCTGCAGGCGGGGAAGTTGCTGCGGCTGACAGTCAATGAGGGGTCTTCGCGCCTGAAGGTGCGGGCGGTTCTGGCAACTCTCGCACCGCAAGCGCGGGCCGTGGCGCAGCGAGAGCCGGTGCGGGCCGGCGGTGATTATCGGCTGGAACCCCTGAGCGCGGAAAGTGAGAAATCGGCAAGCGCTCATATACTAAGTTTGGCAGAGGGCAGCCGAATTAGCTACAGGTTGTATAACGACAGCGATCGCCCGGTTTATTTTGCGGTGTTTTGCTCGGACAGCGCGGGACGGCTGTCAGTGCTCGGCACTGAGGGCAAAGAATCTGTGGGAGTTATGTCGCGGGCGATCGCTCCTGGGGAGAATTTGACCGTGCCGGCGGCTGGGGCTGTTGGGTTGGCGGTATCTGGGGCGATCGGACTTGCGGAAACTATGATTATATTTAGTGAGAAACCCTTCGCTCAAACTCTGGCTGCAATAGAAGCCGAAATGCAGCAAACGAGGGATGCCCTGCCAATTCGAGCGTTGTTGAATCCTTTAAATGTGGCGCGGGCGGTGCTCGAAGATTTGCACGCGGCTAGCATTCCAGGGGTGCAGAAAGTGGGGATATCGACGGATGATTTGGCTTTGGATGTGAATGTTTGGGCAACTCTGAGTTTTGTTTATCGGGTGGTTTAAGTGTTAAAAACTCCTCGCTCCTAGTCGCCGATTGAAATCGCTTTTGACCTCAAACTACACAAACGGACTCCACCTACGCGAGACTGAGAAATCATACCAAATCCGGCTTAAATACCCCCTCGCTCTCGCTTGTCTGCGGAGGCGGACGAAAGTTTGACTTGTAGAGCGGTTTCCCCCACCGAATCAGAAAGGAGGTGGATTTCTGCGGATTTGGTATAATAAATCAAGAGTGATAAAGCTTTTCTACCATTTGAGCCAAGCGTTTCATTGCAGTTTCAATCTCATCATTTGTTGCAGTCAAACTGATGCGTAAACACTCATGTTTGTGCTGCCAATCTTCCCGCAAACCAGGGAAGAAAGAACTTCCCGGCACGACAATTACGCCGACTTTTTTCAACTCTTGATACAGTTCCCAATCAGTCATTGGCAAATCTTTCAGCCACAACCACGCGAAAATTGCTCCTTCACCCCGGTGCAAAAACCACGGCAAATCCTTCGGCATTGCTTGTTCTAGAGTGGTTTCTACGATCGCAAATTTGCTTTGATAGTACGGGCGAATTACGTTGATGGAAATATCGGCAAGAGCGCCGGACGCAATGGCACGAGTTGCGATCGCCTGTCCGTATCTGGGCGAATGAATGCACATATTGGTCTGAAAACATTCTAATATTTGAATGATTTTTTCATCGCCGATCGCAATTCCGATTCTTTCACCCGGTAATCCGGCCTTCGACAAACTCATACAGTGCACGATATTGCCACCAAAAATCGGCGTCATTTCGGTAAAATTCAAGGACGGGAACGGAGGGCCGTAGGCGGAATCAACGAACACCGGCACGTCGAAAGCGGCCGCTAAATCGGCAATTTTCTTAACTTCGTCGTCGGTGAGAACGTTGCCGGTGGGGTTGCAGGGACGGGAAAAAATGACGCAACCGGTGGTTTGGTCGATCGACAATTGGCTGAAATCCGGGCGGTATTTGAACCTGTGGGCGGCTGCATCAATATCGAGGGTGGGTTTGCAGGCGACTACCGCTTCGGGAATCAAGCTAACGCCGCCGTAACCCGTGTAGTCTGGGCTCAGCGGTAAAACAATATTTTTAAGCTGTTTGCTGGTAGTGTAGCCGCCGAAAGCGTTGGCTGCGTAGAAATAGATCGATTGACTGCCGGGAGTAATTAGGATATTGCGATCGGTCAAATTCAATCCGTAACGCTGGTTGAAATCCTCCCGCACCGCATCAATCAACGGCTGATAGCCTTGACTCGAACCGTAGCGACAAACCACCTCACCGTATTCCGGGCCCGCCAAAAGTTCCGCAGTGCAGTCGCGCCACAACTGCTCGACTTCCGGCAAAATCACCGGGTTTCCGGCGCTCAAATTGATAAACTCCTGCCCGCTGCCGGCTCGGAGTGTTTCAATAATATCTTTCATAATTGCCCGAACTCCCGTGAGGTGGGACATCTGAGCGCCAAATTGAGTCAGGGCAGGGTTCATAGCAAATGCAGCGACAATGATAGAAGTTTACAGTTTATCTATAATAACTCCAGTCGCAGGCGTTAGCGTAGCTTGACTGGGGCATGGGTTGTCGATCGAGCATCTGATTAATTCAATAAACTCGATCGCACAGCATTTTGTTTTTCCCCTCTGTGCGCGCCGGAGCACAAGATTCAGGGCATTTGTGGAGCCCGATTGATCGATCGAACAGTGTTTTTTGCCTAAAAATTAGCGAACGGAACAGCATTATCTAATTCAAGAGTTTTGGTAAGATTTCACACTGCCGCGCCCCATGAATTGCCCATACTTGACAGCAGCCATTGGAAACATCTAAGATTAGCACTATAACCCGATCGCAACAGAATTTCATTGGCTCCGGTTACTGCTATAATTGCAGGTTTAATCCAGCCTCAAGACTCAGATTTGTTGCTAGCTCATTTTCATGATTCGCGGTTTGCTGACAGCGGTGCATTTTATCATCAATCCGACTAAAGCCAAGATAGCTCGTAAGGTCGCCCTTTGAGTGGCGTTACATAACAAACACGTAAATTCCAACCCCAATTAACTGCCGTAAAGTTCAACACGACAATGACACACTTTCCACTTATAGAATATGAGCAACTTAGCGATCCTAAAGCCAAAGCAGTGTACCAAGAAATATTGACAGACTTGGGGTTTGGTATGGTCCCCAACCTGTTCAAGTCAATGGCAATCAACCCTGACCTATTAGAAGCAAATTGGAAAAAATTCCGGGGCACCATTCTGCAAGGAGACTTACCCCGCACGCTTAAAGAAATGGTCGGCGTCGCTATTTCCCAATCAAATAATAGCGAGTACGCACTCCAAGTTCACCTGCACGGATTGTCAGCCTTGGGGATGAGCGAAGAAATCCTGCGAACCCTAGTTTCTGACTTTGCCAACTGCCCTTTGCCAAAACGTGATAAAGCCGTAATTAGGTTTGGCTTGCTCGCTGCTACAAAGCCCCTGGAAATGACAGAAACTGATTACCAAAACCTGCGGGATTTAGGACTTGATGATTGTGAAATATTTGAGATTATTGCAACAGCAGACTTGTTTAGCTTTGTCAACCGATATACGGATTCAATAGCCCTCGAAATAGATGCTTTGTAATCTATATTTTATACCCATATTATGGGCGATCGGCTAGAAGATCAAGATCGAGAAGAACTTCTGTTGACAGCCCGGCGTTTGTTAGCAGAAGCTCAAGCGCTTTCCATCCGCATTTCCGCTGTCAACGAAGTTGCCACTGCCATTAACCGCACCCTCGATCTCAACCAGATTTTGCGGGTAATAGGCAAGCAAGCCAAATGGTTGCTAGACTTTGAACACTGTAGCGTTTGCCTGCACAGCACTAACGCTTGCATGACCTTATTTGGCCGGCATATCCCTGTAGATATTGCAGCCCTCCCAGAGGGCGGCCCTATTCACAAGGCTTTCACAACACGTCAACCTCAATTAATTCAAGAAGCGGGTGCTACTGCTATTTTATCCCCCTACGCTTCGCAAATTATCATTCCTTTGGAAAGCGAAGGTAAGGTTTTAGGGACAATTAATTTTGCCACAACCAAGCCACGAGCTTACACTCAAGAAGATTTACGAATTGGCTATCTTTTGGCTTTGCAACTATCCTCAGCCATCCGCAATGCTGAACGCTTTAAAGAGATAAATAGCCTGTATTCCGAACTCGATGCCGAAAAGCACAAATCTGATCAGCTACTGTTGAATGTGCTGCCGGTTGAAATTGCCGAGGAACTCAAAAATAACGGCAAAGTGGAACCACTTTATTATGATAACGTATCGGTTTTATTTACTGACTTTAAAGGCTTTACTCAGTTATCTGAAAAAATGACGCCGCGAGAGTTGGTTGACGAACTAGATTATTGTTTTTCTTATTTCGATCGCGTGATGGATAAATACTCTATGGAAAAACTGAAGACTATTGGCGACAGCTATATGTGCGCGGCGGGAATTCCTACGCCTCGCCCAACACACGCCTTTGACGCTGTACTTGCTGCCCTAGAAATTCGACAGTTCATGGATTTGCGGAAATTGCAGAAAGCTCAACAAAATATCCCTTATTGGGATATCCGCATTGGCATTCATTCAGGTCCAATACTTGCTGGGGTAATTGGCCATAAAAAGTTTTCCTATGATGTCTGGGGAGATACAGTTAATATTGCATCTCGGATGGAATCTTCTGGCGTACCTGGAAATATTAATATCTCTCACGACACGTTTGAATTAGTTAAAGATTTTTTTGAATGCGAATACCGAGGAAAAATTTATGCTAAAAATAAAGGCGAGTTGGATATGTATTTGGTTCACCATCTTAAATAAATTAGGGAATGGCTAATTGCTAAGGGAAAATGGCTAACCGAGCCTTTATTCTATTTTAGATTTTAGATTTTAGATTTTAGAATTGGGAATTACTGATTACTACCACGGTTGGAATCCCAGGCCTACAGTTGCCGTTTTTTTTACTTGTGTTAGATATAGCAATCCTCGCATCAGTCGTAATTTTTTTACCCCACCCCAACCATCTCCTTGGTAAGGGGAGGGAGTAAGAAATTTATAAAAAATTTAGGAGGGCTATATTGAAATAAAACTTAAAGATGAACTGAGAATATATCGCTCGAAGTTTTTTTTCATAGTTCGGTATTGTATCAGATTGTCACCAGGCTATACTAAAATAATCGAGTTAGAGATTTTAATTTTTTATTATTTATGCGTATTTGGCAAGCCGATTTTTACCGCCGCCCTCTCCAAGACGAAACTGGCAAACCACTGTGGGAACTCTTAATTTGCGACTCGGAAGGCAGTTTTCAATTTAGCGCTGTTTGCCGCCAGGGGGACGCAAATTCTAATTGGCTAGCTTCGCAGTTGCAGCAGCAAGCTCAAACTCAGAATTTGCCGGCATTGATTCAAGTATTTAGGCCTCAGTCTCTGGGCTTAATCGAAGCTGCGGGCAAAGTTTTGGGTGTCAAGGTAGAAGCGACTCGGCGCACTGGGGCTCTGAAATTGCTGCTGCAACAACGCGCCAAAGAATATTTGAGTATGCCTAATTATACAGGTGAAACTTACAGTGCGATCGCCCTCGACTCGCCGCCGCCCGTGCCTTTACCCGAAAACCTCTGGGGCGATGGCTGGCGTTTTGCTTCCCTACCCGCCGGCGACATTGAAGAGGCTTTCCAAGGGCGTCCCCTGCCAATTTTGGAAATGCCAGAATTGCTGTTACCGCTGAATTTGGGCTTGGCCTCAACAGTGCCCGTACCAGGAGTGGTGATTGACGGCGGACGCCAGTCTATGCGGTTGGCTAGATGGCTTCAGGATGCCAAGCCTTTCGCTGTGAATTATATTGCTGGAGAACCAGACGGATTGATATTGGAAGCTGGGTTAGTAGATAGGTGGGTTGTGGCTACTTTTGAAGATAGCGAGGTGAAAGCTGCAGCCCAAATTTACCAACAGCGCAAGCAATTAAGTAAAGGATTACATTTTTTGTTAGTCCAGCCCGATGATAGTGGCATGACTTATACAGGCTTTTGGCTGTTGAACTTTGAGCGATAAGAGGGAAATAATATTATTTGTGATGTTGATCCATCGCGCGCCGAAAAATAGTAAAACCTTCTCCGAACTCAGTTCCCGGAGATACAGACTCAAACACAACTTTTAAAACAGCTTCTTGAGCTAGCAAGAGATAGTGTAGCAAAGTTATTCCACAACTAAAATTAATCCGTTTCGGATGCCCTGACACACCCGGTTGATGTGAGAGTGGTCTTTTTCGTCAAGACCTTTCTCCGCTAGCATTGCTGACTTCAGCAGCCGTCTGTCAAGGGGGGTAATTTGCCGAAAAGCAAAGATGCGCTGGACGATCGCCTCGATCGTGATTTTGGGGACGTTACCAGAACTGACTGTCATGGTCTTAACACGCTAAAAGTAGGTAACAGAACTGTGTATCTTTATTTTTAAAGATTTTGTGAAGTTATTTGGTGATTAAGATCACACAGTTTGTGTGACAAAATAGTGTATATAGGGTGACTTTTGTCAGGAAATCTTCAATTATCTTTATCCCAACTTAACGATGGCCCGATAGAATCACTCTTGTAAAACTCAGGCAGAAAGTAAAAATGGCACAAGCAAAAATCGGAATTATCGGCGGCAGCGGTTTGTATAAAATGGAGGCCCTCAAGGATATTGAAGAGGTGAAAATTGATACACCTTTTGGAGCGCCATCCGATGCCGCAATTGTGGGAACATTGGACGGTACGCCGGTAGCATTTCTGGCTAGACACGGCCGCAACCACACTTTTTTGCCCTCAGAAGTGCCATATCGGGCAAACATTTATGCAATGAAGAGTTTGGGAGTTGAGTATTTAATCTCAGCGTCGGCGGTTGGTTCTCTCAAAGCTGAGGCGAAACCTTTAGATATGGTAGTGCCGGATCAGTTTATCGATCGCACAAAAAATCGAGTTTCTACCTTTTTTGGAGAAGGAATTGTTGCTCACATCACATTCGGCGATCCGGTTTGCGGCGAATTGGCTAAAGTATTGGCAAGTGCGATCGAATCCTTGAACCTCGCCGACGTTACCCTCCACCGGGGAGGCACCTACGTCTGCATGGAAGGCCCCGCATTTTCCACAAAAGCAGAATCCCACCTTTACCGCAGTTGGGGGGCGACAGTCATCGGGATGACAAATTTGCCGGAAGCAAAATTAGCCAGAGAAGCAGAAATTGCCTACGCAACTTTAGCATTAGTCACAGACTACGACTGCTGGCATGAGGATCACGACAGCGTAACTGTAGAAATGGTAGTTGCAAACTTGCACCGCAATGCAGCAAATGCCCAAAAAGTCATTCAAGAAACAGTCCGGAGGTTAACAGAAAATCCCCCCGTTTCCGAGTCGCATTCAGCTTTGAAATATGCAATTCTGACTCGGCTGGAGCAAGTGCCTGCCGCAACTAAGGAGAAAATGGGTTTGCTCTTGCAGAAGTATTTGTAGTTGAAATTAAGTTGCAATCATGAGGTTATAGGTGACTCCACAGGTGTAAGGTGTGCAGCGCGCACCCTACATCATGGGGAGAAGGCAGAAATATTTGTATATCTAGCATTCGTCCTGAGTCAAGAGTCAGAAGTCAGGAGTAAGATCCATTGCCTATCAAATGTTTTAACAATAGACATCTCCGAAAATATTCAAAGCTCTTCTCTGGCTACTTTTGAATCTCTCGCACTAAGAGTGCTTGGTTCTCTACAAGTAACGGATCTATGGGCTTGTTCAGCTATGTTAATAATAATTAGTTTGATATCGGATCTTTTATTATTTTTTAGAAAATTCTTTTTTAATTATTAGCCTATAATACTATCGTTCCTATTCGCCATCTTATTAGTCCGCACACACTCAAGATTACCTCTTCAGAGTTTTCCCTTCTTAAGCGAAATTGGTCCTAGGAAACTACATAAGTTTTGAGGCGTTTTATTAAATGTGCTACTACTATCTTTTGTCGGGCTTTAACCCATCTTATTCATTTTTTTTCGAGAATTCGTGATTTATTGGCTTTTGATGCGACGTTTGAATTGCTGATTCCCCTAGGGAAGCTTTGTCTCTTTTATATTTTTGATTCTTCCCTAAGTCCTGGCTTATTTATATCCATAGATTGAGAACAGTTTTTGCTCCCAATTCTCTACCATTACATCGACTCTATCTTTTCTCTGTGACATCACAATCACTTAATTTTTAAAGGAATGTATGTGTTTTATTCTGCCCTGAATAACACTTTTTTGTTATACATTTTCTCTGGAGCTTTCCCCGAGCTGTTCAGAGCTATCTGCTATTAATTAAAAATCGAGAGAGTATTTTTTCTACCCACTGCCACCCACTGTCCTTTTTTTTACTTGTTCTAGTAAACTGGGTGGCAGTAATTCTCTTAAAAGTTTTATCCAATAATGGAAAAAGTCATTGGCTGTAGATTCACTTAATCTCAACTATAATCCTAGCATTTGAAACCTGGGTAACTGATGTAAATATGTTACAGCACTTTGCTTAACAGTTAGGTACAATAGTAGAGGTGGTAAGAAAGAAAAAAATGAAACCCTACTCCCTAGATATGCGTCAAAAGATTGTTGACACTTACGAGGCAGGTAACACCTCTATTCGGCAAGTAGCAGAAAGATTTCAAGTCAGTAAAAGTACCGTACAAGCCCTACTAAAGCGAAAAAAAGAGACAGGAAGATTACTCCCTAGTCAGGCAAAGGGCGGTAAACCGAGTTTACTGTTTGGTCACGAACAACAGATTGAAGAGATGGTAGCCCAGTATCCAGATTACACACTAGCGGAATACTGTGAGTATTGGCACGAAAAAACAGGAGTATGGTTGAGCGAGAGTGCGATGTGCCGATTCCTAAAAAAGCAGCAACTCACTTTGAAAAAAAAACACTACGCAGCAGTCAAGCCCATAAAGAAATTAATCAAAATCAGCGAATAGAATATTGGAAAAAAATCCGAGATGTCGCACCAAAAGATCTGATATTTTTGGACGAAATGGGCGTATTGCTAGGGATAATGAGATCCAGAGCTAGAAGTAAAAAGGGAGAAAGAAGCTACGATATCAAGCCATTTTATAGAGGAAGTAGGGTGACAGTAATTGGTGCAATAACCAACAAGAAGGTCATCGCCATGAAAACAATGAAACAATCAATGAATGGAGAAGAGTTCAAGAAATTTGTGCAAGAACAATTGGTTCCCAAATTATGGAAAGGAGCGGTATTAGTTATGGATAATTTGAAGGCACACAAGGTAGAAGGTGTGGAAAAAATGATCGAAGCAGTGGGAGCAAGAGTAGTGTATTTGTCACCGTACTCACCTGAGTTTAACCCCATCGAACATTTATGGTGGGAATTAAAGGCATGGCTCAGGAGATTTGTACCTCGAAGTGTACAGATTGTGGAAAAACTATTGGAATTGGGTGTGAAATTATGTTCAAGTAAGCAAATCGAAAATTATTTTGCTCACTGCTGTTACTGTACCTCTTAGTCACGCAAAGTGCTGTAGTGTCACCAAGCTCGGCTCTTTTGTTGATAATGAAGGAGCGACGCCCTCGACCTAGTTTTATTATTCTCATCTTTATTTTATCTCGTTCCTGTTGTTTTTCTTGCTCTAATAACTCAGCCGATTGAATTAACTCTATTAGTTGTTCATATTCCATTTCTAACACCCTTTTTGTGTGCTGGTATTTTTTTTAGGTACTCTTGCAGATTATTCATTTTTATTTTTCCTAAAACTACATTTTATCATTTTTTCTTGATTCAGGCTTTTTAGTTTCGAGGTGGCTAATAAACTCTATGTTTCTTTGCTAATTTAATAAATTAAATATTCTAAAGTGCGGTTTGGGTAGGAGCTGAAACACCACTATTACTTCGAGTTCCATGTTTTTAAATGAGGGTGGCATTTGCACCTACCTGCAAGATCCCGTCAACACCTACTTTATTTTTTAATTTAAGACCGTGCCTCTTACTTTATTACTGGCATGGGGAGCGGTATTTGCTGTTAATTTATCAAATATAAGATATTCACAAACTATGTCTAAATAATCTTAAATATTCCCGCGCTCGCCTCCAAACTCCTGGGGTGCCGATAGTAAGAAAAATATTGACACAATCGGAAATATATGGTAAAAAGAGTACCAGTTATCCTTTGAGTTGTGCTGATTTTCGCGACCGCCGCTCAGCAGCGACTAATGGCAGTCAGTTCAGGTGCACAAAACTTTCCCTAGAAACGGGCGAGTGCAACTAATTTTCATCCCGCCGTCATCTCAAACTGAAAATATTTAGAAGTGAAAAACAGATGCAAAACGCTACTAAAGAAGCACTCAATCCAACTTTTCCGCGTTCAGTATTATCAGTCAGCCGCGACGAATTTGGCAACAAAGAAGACAACCCAGATGCCAAAAATTTACCGCTAAAGATGAACGTTAAAGAGGGAAAGCTACCGCTAGATTTACAAGGTCACGTATTCATTGTTGCACCAGTCGGCTCGATAGATTCGCCCGACGCTCAAGGTCATCCGACTAACTCCACAGTTTACCCGTCTTCAGACGGTACAACCCCGCTTTATAACGGCGACGGTATGATTTACCGTCTCGATTTTGACAACTTGCAAGCCGGAGCATTTCTAGCTTCAAGATTGGTAAAACCCCCTTGTTACTATGCAGATGCAGCCGCCGACAAGTGTCCGACATATAACGCTTTGAAATTTGAAAATTACGGCATTACCCGCATATCTGGGCAACTGGGTGTCAGGAACCAGCTCAATACAGCATTTGTGCCCTTGAAATTTTCTCAAGATGAGAGCGAACGGTTGTTGGCTACTTGGGATGTAGGCCGCCCTTACGAAATCGATCCGAAAACCCTGGAAACTGTTACCCCAGTCGGCAGCAGTGACGAGTGGAAAGAAGTTACTAAAATTGGCTTGCCTGGAAAGCCGCCAACTCCCTTTAAAATCATACAAACTTCAGCCCATCCCTGCTTTGACCCTTATACACGGGAAATGTTTACGGTCAATATCGGGCGATCGATCTCAAATGTTTTATCGCAATTGATTCCCCTAGCTTATATCTTCAAAGAAATTTGGGATTGGATTATGCAGGGGTTGCAAAAAATATTTAATATAAAGAAAAAAAACCTTCTTACCTCACCAAAACTAGAGGAAAAACCCCTATCTGTCAGGAAGAAAGTCTCGACGACAGTGGAGAGTTTTTGGAAATTTTTGCGAGGCTCAGCCGGAATCTTTACAGATAACTTTGTATATATCCTGCGGTGGGAAGGTTCAGGAAGTCTGCAAAAGTGGAAAGTGCAGCACAACGGTTTGTCGATTAAAATTAAGCAAAGTATCCATCAAATGGCAGTGACAGAAGATTATATCGTGCTGCTGGATACAGCGTTCAAAGTTTCTTTAGAAGAACTGCTGCCAACACTTACTAACAAAAACTATCAGCGCTTTGAAAAGTTTGTCAGGAATTTTCTCGATCGCCCGCAATTAAGCGACAACTCTTTCTACATCATCCGCCGCAGCGATCTCAAGCCAGAAAAAAGTCATGTCAGTGCCAAGAAAGTGAGAATTCCCGGCGAAGCCGCACACTTTCTTGCAGACTATAAAAACCCTAACGATTTAATTACCCTGCACCTGTCTCACGTTTGTGCGTGGGATGCGGGGGAATATCTTTCCGAGTTTGATTTTGACGACGATAAAACCGCTAATTTAGAAGTCAACAATTTGCCGCGTCTTTATGGAGCGATCGCAGGGCCGATGGACATCAGCAAATTTGGATGTCACGTTGTCAACGGCAAAACTGGAAAATTAGTCAAAGAACATCAAGATGTCATCATGGATGAAAAGTATACTTGGGGGCCGGCTATCTGCACATATCAACAGCACCCGCTGCCCGATCGCCTGCAAGACATCTACTGGATTTGTTTGGGATGTTGGGAAGATCTCAAAACACAACACATGGTTGACTTGTACAAAAATTACAAATACCGAGAATTAAGTTTAAAATTAATAGACGACATTACCAAAAAGGGAAGACCATCTAATTTATTGCGGCTGCACATCGCTCCTCAAGAAAGCGTTAAGGAAGGCGACAATCGCCTGAGTATCGCAGATGTTTATCAATTTCCCGACGGTTACTGGGTAATGTCGCCGCAATTCGTACCGCGCACCGATAGCGGAATTTCAACAGACGGTTACATCGTCTGCCTCGTTCACTACGGCGACGGCAGCGACGAAACCAACGGCAATGAAGTTTGGATTTTTGATGCTGCTAACTTGAACAGCGGGCCTGTTTGCAAGCTCTGGCATCCTCAATTTAACCTAGCTTTCACCATCCACACAACCTGGCTGCAAAAAGTGGAGAAGCGCACAGCAAGCTACTGCATTGACCCACGGGAAGATTACAATAAAATCGTGCAGCAGCAGTCGCCAGAAATTCAGGATTTATTTAATAAATGGGTGTATACCAAAAAGGAACCAAAGAGAGAAGCTGACTGCTAATTAAGTTAGTCAAAATCGGAAGCATCCCGATTTTGCAAACAGTCATTTATTATGCAGTGGCAGCGATCGAGCTACCACTGCAGTGATATATGAGCAATAATGACAAGATAAAGTCGCAACTGCTCCACAGAAAGCGCAAAAGCTCAAAACGGACAATTTAAACTATGCTTGGCATTCCTGGATATCAGATTTTCTCCCAAATTTATGAAAGCGCAAACTCCTTCGTTTATCGCGGAATTCGCGATCGCGATTCGCTACGTGACGGCTACGCCGAACGCCTACCGATCATCCTCAAGCTGCTGAAAGAAGAATTGCCAACGCCAGCACAACTGCTCAGATACCAGCAGGAATACCAAATCAGTCAAACTCTGAATTTTTCAGGCTTTGTTAAAGCTTACAGCTTAGAAAAATATCATAATTCTCTTGCCATCGTCTTCGAGGATGATGGCGCTGAATCTTTAAGTTTATGGCGGCAGCAACATCAAATAACCTTAGCGAAATTTCTCCCCATCGCGATCAAAACTGTCGAGATTTTGGGTCAGATTCACAGCGCTAATATTATCCACAAAGACATTAACCCATCTAATATAATTATCAACCCCAAAACCGGGGAAGTCAAAATTATTGACTTCGGCATTTCGACAGTCTTGTCTATAGAAAATCCTACCCTAAAAAGTCCCAATGTTTTAGAAGGAACTTTAGCTTATATCGCACCCGAACAAACCGGAAGAATGAATCGCGCCATTGATTACCGCGCTGATTTTTATTCCCTGGGCGCTACTTTTTACGAACTGCTAACCAATCAACTGCCTTTTGAAGGTAATGATGCGATCGAATTAGTACACTGTCACATCGCTAAACAACCCGTTCCGCCCCAAGAACTCAATCCAGAGATTCCTAAACCTGTTTCAGATATCGTAATGAAGCTGTTAGCAAAAACCGCAGAAGAGCGATATCAAAGTGCTTGGGGAATTCAAGCAGATTTAGAGTTGTGTCTCACTCAACTGCAAACTCAAGGCAAGATAGAAGACTTTACTATTGGTCAGCACGATATTTCAGATAAGTTTCAAATTCCTCAAAAACTTTACGGCCGAAAAACAGAAATAGAAAGCCTGCTGGCGGCATTTGAGCGAGTTGCCGGTAGCTTGCAGGAAGAAGCAGAAAGTGTAACCTCAGAAACTCAGCCATCCCCCAACAGCCGACCCCATTCCGAAATGATGTTAGTATTCGGATATTCCGGCATTGGCAAATCAGCCTTAGTTCAAGAAATTTATAAACCCATTACCCGAAAAAAAGGTTATTTCATCGCCGGGAAATTTGACCAGTTTCAGCGAAATATTCCTTACAGCGCCGTCATTAAAGCCTTTCAAGAATTAGTGCGGGAGTTGCTCGCAGAAACAGAAGCTAAACTCCAACAGTGGCGCGAAAAAATATTAACAGCAGTTGGAGTTAACGGCCAAGTCGTTATTGATGTAATTCCCGAATTAGAATTGATAGTTGGCAAGCAGCCAGAATTATCCGAACTTCCTCCCGCTGAATCGCAAAATCGGTTTAATTTAGTCTTGCATAACTTCATCCGCGTATTTTGCAAGCCAGAACATCCCTTAGTCATGTTTCTCGACGATTTGCAGTGGGCAGACTCCGCAAGTTTGCAGATGCTTCAATTAATAATCACCGACCCAGATATGCAATATCTGTTTCTGATTGGGGCTTATCGGGATAACGAAGTCAGTGCAGCCCATCCGCTGATTTTAACAATTAATGAGATTCAGAAAACTGGATGCGTTATTAATTCAATTTCCCTCTTACCTTTAAAGTTAAATGATGTCAGTCATTTAATTGCAGATACTCTTAAATGCGATCTCGAAAAAGCCCTGCCCTTAGCAGAGTTAGTCCTGCAAAAAACTCAAGGCAATCCCTTTTTTATTAACGAGTTTCTCAAATCACTTTATGCTGAGAAACTGTTGAAATTTGGAGTAACCTCTCCGAAGCTTGGGGGAACCAAGGGAGGCTGGCAGTGGGACTTAGAGCAAATTCAAGCCAAGGGAATTACTGATAATGTAGTCGAGCTGATGGCAGGAAAAATTCAAAAACTGTCGCCGGAAACACAGCAACTATTAAAATTGGCTGCTTGCATTGGCAATCAATTTGACGTAAAAACCTTGGCGATTGTTAGTGAAAATTCAGTCAAAGCAACTAACGGGAAACTTTTGGAAGCAGTTAGGGAAACTTTAATTATTCCCGTGGGAAATGATTACAAATTTCTCGAATTAGAGCAAAATTCAGAAGATTTAACTGTTTATTACAAATTTTTGCACGATCGCGTGCAGCAAGCCGCCTATTCTCTAATTCCCGAACCAGAAAAGCAAGTTGTCCGCTACCGAGTCGGACAACTTTTGTTGGAAAATACTGCGCCGGAACAGCGAGAACAGAAAATCTTTGATATCGTCAATCACCTAAACTTTGGCAGCGAATTAATTGCTGCACAGCCGCAGCGCAATGAACTGGCAGCACTAAACCTTTTAGCAGGCAAAAAAGCCAAAGTTTCCGCTGCTTATAAATCAGCACTGGATTACTTCGCGGCGGGCAGGCAATTATTAAGTGCAGACAGTTGGCAAACCCAATACGACTTAACCCTGAATCTCTACGAAGAAGCAGCAGAAGCCGCTTACATCAGTACCGATTTCGAGCAGATGGAGCAATTAGCAACTCCGGTGCTGCAACAAGCGAAAACAGTTTTAGACAAAGTAAAAGTTTATCAAGCAAAAATTCTCGCTCAGTTAGCGCAAAGCCAGTTCCGGCAAGCAGTAGACACAGCTTTATCAGTGCTAGAACTGTTAGATATATATTTTCCCAAACACCCCAATCCGACAGATATTGAGGCGGCGCTGCAAGCAACTCAGGCAGCGCTAACAGGCAGAGAAATCGAAGATTTAATCGATTTGCCGCCAATGACAGCACCGGACAAATTAGCAGCCATGCAGGTGATATCAAGCACCTTTGCTGCTGCCTATTTTTCCTTTCCCCAAATCCTGCCGCTGTTTGCCTTTAAACAAGTCAATTTATCGATAGAATACGGCAATGCTCCCTATTCTTTGCCAGGTTATGCTAATTGTGGACTGCTTTTGAGCGCGATTTTCAATGACATCGAATCTGGTTACAGATTTGGCGAACTGGCTTTAAATTTGCTGGAGAGGATTAACTCCAACGAAGTCAAAGCAGAAACACTTCACATTGTGAATGGTTTTGTCAAACATTGCAAAGAATCGGTCAGGAAAACTTTAAAACTGTCGCAGGATGCTTGCGCGATCGGCTTGGAAACGGGAGATATAGAATATGCCTGTCACGCGGCCAGTATGTATGCCTTACACGCATATTTCATCGGCAAAGAATTAACAGAACTTGAAGGAGAATTAGCTGCCTACAGCGACATGATGCGCCAACTAAAGCAAGAAGCAGATTTTAATTTTAATGAAATCTATCGGCAGGCAGTTCTCAATTTAATAGATGGCTCCGAAAATCCCTGTAAATTAATCGGTGAAGCTTATAACGAAGACATCCAGTTGCCAATGATGGTGCAAGCCAAAAATCGCAGTGCGGTTTACATTATTTACTTGCAAAAAACCATTCTCTGCTATCTCTTTGGAGAATTTGCTGAAGCTGTAAAATATGCTGACTTAGCAGCAAAAGACTTAGCCGGAGTAGTTGGTTCGCTTCTCGCTCCTCTCTTTTATTTCTACGATTCTCTCGTGCGACTTGCGGTTTACTTTGATGTCAGCCAGAGCGATCGCGAACAAATGTTAGAACAAGTAACCGTTAATCTGGATAAACTGAAAGTATTGGCAACTTACGCACCGATGAATTACTTGCAGAAAGTAGAACTAATAGAAGCAGAATTGTGTCGTATTAAAGGGGAAAACTTTGAAGCAATGGACTGGTACGATCGTGCGATCGCCACCGCTGGAGAAAACGAATACATCAACGAAGAAGCCCTCTCCTACGAACTAGCTGCCAAATTTTACTTATCTAAAAATAAGACATTGATTGCCAATACCTACCTGCAAAATGCCCGCTCTTACTATCTCCGCTGGGGTGCAGCCGCCAAAGTTAAAGACTTAGAAAAGCGCTACCCTCAGCTATGGCTGAGACAAACATCAACAGGTACAAACCTTTCTGCCATAACCACCACATCCCTTCCGCCAACCTCGACAGGCAGCAGCAACTCGTTTATGCTGGATTTTACCACAGTAATCAAAGCATCGCAAGCAATATCCGGCGAAGTAGTATTAGCATCCTTACTGTCAAACTTAATTAAACTTACCATTGAAAATGCCGGAGCTCAAAAAGGTTTTCTCATCTTGCTAAACAGCAGGGGCGAACTCAGAATTGAAGCTGCCGGAGACGTTGACGGTTCCGTCCAAGTCTTGCAATCTCTTGCTGTTAATAAGAGTGAGAATCTCCCGACATCTATTATCAATTATGTCGCAAGAACTCAGTCAGATGTAGTTTTAAATGATGCCGTCCGCGAAGGAACCTTTACCGCAGAGCCTTATATTGCAATTAATCAACCCAAATCAGTCTTGTGCGCGCCCATCATCAATCAAGGCAAACTCATCGGCATTTTGTATCTAGAAAACAATCTCGCAACTGGCGCTTTTACAGCAGACAGATTAGCAGTATTGAGCATAATTTCTGCCCAAGCTGCTATTTCCCTAGAAAATGCCCAACTTTATCAAACCCTAGAACAAAAAGTAGAAGAACGCACCGCACAATTAGCCCAAGCTAATAGAGAAATATTGCTTTTGAACGAACGGCTAAAAGTAGAAAACCTTCGCATGAGTGCCGAACTAGACGTAACCCGCCGCCTGCAACAAATGATTTTGCCTCAACAGCAGGAATTAGAGTCAATTGCAGGGCTAGAAATAGCTGCATTCATGGAACCGGCTGATGAAGTTGGCGGTGACTACTACGACGTACTAAATCACGGCGGTAAAGCCACAATTGGCATCGGCGACGTGACAGGACACGGTTTAGAAAGCGGTGTGTTAATGATTATGGCGCAAACAGCAATTCGCACTTTGCTGGTTCACAAGGAAACCGACCCAGTTAAATTATTGCAGACAGTCAACCAAACGCTTTTTGACAACGTAGAGCGCATGAATTGCGGTAAAAGTATGAGCCTTTCTTTGCTGGAATATCGGGGGGACAACATCCTGCGTTTGAGCGGACAGCACGAAGAGGTGATTGTCGTGCGTTCCAGCGGCGAAGTAGAGCGGATTGATACCATGGAGTTAGGCTTTCCCATCGCCTTGGAACCAGATATTGCTGATTTCATTGCTACTACTGAAATACAATTGAATTCGGGGGATGTTGTCGTACTCTATACAGATGGAATTACCGAAGCTTTTGATATGAAGAAATATCAATACGGTATCGAGGCCTTGATTGAAGTGGTTGTCCTTAACAGGGAACAGTCAGCAACAGAAATCAAGCAAGCTGTTATTGACGACGTGCGACGATACATGGGGGAGCAAAAAGTATTTGATGACATTACTTTGGTAGTAATCAAACAGAAATAAGTAGGTAGGCACAAATAAACCTTGCTGTATAACCGAATGTACAACTGCCAGAACCGAAAGCCAATAGCTTTGTTTCACTCGCTTTTGACTACTTAAAGCAGATTCTATGTTTATGAAGTACCCCCGCCTATCGTTCTATCCCCGTAGGGAAAAGGCGAAAACCTTTGTCCCTAAACTTCATAAACCTGGAATAGGCTGTATGTATTTTCTTACTCATCTACTGAGTTCCGCTCAATTAATCAACTGCTTGAATGCGTCGTGTTCGCGAATCTTCTCCAAATCAGCTTCACTTTTGGCCAACTCTTTACACACATTCGGATTGAGATTGAGGGCGCGCTTTAAATTTTCAATTGCTAATTCAATTTTACCTTGCAGTGCATAACATCGGGCTTTATTGTACCAAATTCTGTAAAAGTCAGGTCGAATTTTAGCAGCATTGTCGTAGGAATCAATCGCCGCTTCGTATTTTTGCAATTTGGAGAGTGCAACGCCTCGATTGTTCCAAGCGTCAGTATAATCATTTTTGATTTGTAGCGCATGATTGTAAGAAATTACTGCTTGTTCGTACTCCTGCATTTTTGAGAAAGCAACGCCTCGGTTGTTCCAAGCATCGGCATAATCGGGTTTGGCTTGAATTGCCTGTTCGTAACAGCCGATCGCCTCCTGGTACTTTTGCAACTCCAACAATACCACACCTCGATTGTTCCAAGCGTCGGGATAATTCGGGCGAATTGTAGTAGCTTGTTCGTAAGAGGCGATCGCCTCTGGATACCGCTGCATTCTCGTCAGCACTACTCCTCGGTTATTCCAAGTATCGGCTAAATCCGGCTGAATTTGCAGGGCCTGATCGTAAGCTGCGATCGCATCTTGATAACGGTTTTCAAAGAAACAAGCATCTCCCTGTTTAGCATAGTCGCCGGCCGTCAATAACTTTTGGTAATTGCCATAGTTAACCGGAGCAAATTCTTGAATTTGGGCATCGGGGAATAAAAGGTCTGTTTCTGCCTCTGCCGGGTGACTTTGCTGTTGAATTTCGCCTAAGATAGTTTCAGCGTCCGAAATTAATAGTTTTAATTGAGAGATTGTATCATAATGGAGACTTTCAATTTCTTGGCGGGCAATTGTTGTCTGCTTGGACAATTTGCTCAACAGAAACCACACACCGACTCCGGCTGCTGTCGGAAACAAAGTTAGGGCAATTATCAGCCCGTTAAGCAGTAGCGCCGTGCGCCCGAAAGCAATGTCAACTTCTTCTTGAACTCGATCGCGAATTTCTTCTTTAAGTTGCTGCTGTGGGAATTCCTGCTGAATTAACAGTGCCACCCTCGGTTCAGAGGCAGAAACGCTACTGGCGCAGACTAGAATAGTCGAAAGGGCGATCGGGCTAATACTTTTTCTAAAGATACTTGACAAACGCATTGCCTTAGTGATACGCACCTGAGTTGCGATTTCCATGTGTCAAGAGATGCTGATAACGATGATCCCAGACTAGCCCATTTGTTCAAAAACTATTAAATACAGGATATCTGTTGTGCAGTCCCCTCCGATCAAATTGCTGACGCAAGAATTGCTAGACGAAGTTGCTGCTTCCTCCCGGCGCAGTCCCCGCCAGCGACAAAACTACAATTTCCATGATTTGTCTGAAAAAGTGCAGCGGTTTGTCAACGTGCTGCAACCAGGCACTTACGTCCGCCCTCACCAACACCTGCGCCCGCCTGCAGTTAACGGTTTTGAGTTTTTTGTGGTGATTCAAGGAGAAGTCGGTATTCTTATTTTGAACGAAAATGGTCAAATCCTGCGCTCCTTGCGAGTCAGCGCGGTCGGCCCGACTCGCGCTGTCGAACTGCCAGAGGGCACTATTCACACGTTAGTAGCTTTGACACAGGATACCGTGATTTTGGAGTTTAAGGAAGGGCCTTACGACGTGGGGGCGGATAAAGACTTTTTGGCAGGTTTTCCTGCTGAGGGAACTGCGGCGGCGCGAGAATTAGTCTTGATTTGGGAAGCGGAATTTAACACTTGACTAAGGACTGTTGACTGTTAAAAATCTAAAATCTAAAATCTAAAATCTAAAATCGAGCGACTGATTACTAATTACTGATGAATCTAATTGTCGTCATCCGATTGTATAAATCCGGGGCGGTGCGAATGATTTTTCTCAGGAGCTCATCAGTCACCCAAAAGACGAGGGGAAACGAAAATTTTTTGCTGAATTCGCTGCATAATAGGTTGGTAGAAACGAGCAATCGATCGATCGGCTCCACTGATTCCAAACCGAGGAGCATTAAAGCTGGAGGCTTTTCGCCGTCTATTTCTGCTGGGATTGTCGTGTAAAGAGTTGTCGCCGATTTGGGCAAAAGCAGTTGCCGCGGTTTCACGGGAGAATTTACTTGTAGCCGATCAAGTATTTGCTGCCGCAAAGCTAGCGAGTTGCAGTTGACTAAAACGAAAGAAAAGTAACCTTGGGAAAGACGGAGCGCCCGAATTAAAGTTGAGAACGAGCGCTCGTTATATTTAGCTGCATTGTCTTTAGCTGCATTGTCTTTAGCTGTATTTTCTGAGCTTTGCTCGATAAACATAGATTGCATATTTTTTATCTAGTTTTAGAGATTTTCTAGATTAAATGATGTTTCTAAAGAAAATGTGAAGATCGGAGATTTATTTTTCCTTTAAAAACATTTGGGTTACTATACCACGCTTTTAAATTAATATCAATAGTCCGATCGGACTATTTCGATCGACCGATTTGGCTTGAAGCACTCAAAAAGCACCTGCGACGGCACAACAAAAGTATAGCCGCAGGCAGAATGAAGAAGCATATTTCGCAAGGGTTTCAGCAATTAATAACGTTCTAAATATCTGGCACGATTGCTAGATAAAAGGTAATTAAAAATACAAAAAAATCACCGGAAATTCTCCGCCAGCGGCAAAGTAAACCAAAAACTTGCCCCAGCACCCGGAGTGCTAATTACCCCAATTTGGCCACCGTGAGCACCAATAATTTGCCGACAAAGATATAGACCCAAACCCAAACCGACGGAGTGTCGGGATTTATCACCCCTAAGGTAAAGGTCAAAAAGATGTTCGCACTGTTCCGGCAATATTCCCGCCCCGTCATCTTCCACAGTACAGTAAATCATCCTACTTCCGGGATTGGGGATTGGGGATTGGGGATTGGTAATGGGGGATTGTGGATTGGTAATCGGTAATTTGTGGATGTCTTGTTTTGCTGTGCTTTGATTTATAATTAATTTCCCCGCCTTGATTACTTGAGCCGAAACTGTTAAATTCAATCCCGGCAGATTGTGTTTTAAAGCATTAGCAAATAAATTAGAGAATACGCGCCACAACTGAGTTTTGTCAGCATTCACGGCTGGCAAATTATCCGGCACCAAATTTTTAAAAGTAGCTTTCCCCTCATTCATTAAAGGCTCCAAATCGGTCGCAGCAGCTTCAACTACCGCCCTCAAATCAACGGCATCGCAGTGCAGAACCAAACCGCGCAATTCCCCGGCGTGAACTTCCAACAGCGAATTTATCAAGCGCAATTGCTGCTCGCTACCTTGAATCATCCGCTCCAAAAAAGAACGGGGAATTGCGATCGAATCCCCAGGTTTCGTCTGCCAATTTTTCAGCACCATTAACATTCCCGCCACCGGGTTTCGCAAGTCGTGAGAAAGAGCGTGGATAAACAGCCGCAGCGATTCTTGTGCCTGTTTGCGCTGCGTGATATCCTCAATTAAACCCTCATAATAAAGCACGGCGCCGCTGCTGTCCCGTACCGCCCGCGCCTTCTCAGAAATCCAGACAATACTGCCGTCTGAGCGGTAAATTTTAGATTCAAAATCCGATACTGTGCCGCTTTCCTCGATCGATCGCAAAAACTCATTTCTGCGATGCGGATCGACATACAACTGCCGTTCAATATCAGTAAACTTTGCCGTCACTTCTTCCGGGGAATCGCAGCCGTAAATCCGCGCTAAAGCTGGATTTGCAGTAATGTAGCGGCCGTCGGGAGTGCTTTGAAAAATTCCCTCGCCGGCATTCTCAAAAATGCTGCGGTACTTCGCTTCTGCCACCTCCAACTGCTGGTAAGCAGATTCCAACTCACGCCTGGTACTAAACTCTTTCCGTTGCAGACATTCGTACCAATAAACCGACAAATCGCAAATCAAACAAAACCAAAACAAATATAAGTAAAACCCGGTCAACTTAAAAGGAGTATACTTAGCAAAACTTAGATTTAAAGCCAAATTTATCCCGACGTGGCAACACAAAACGCCGAGTTGAGAAATCAGGTGGAGGCGCCAGCGGACGGGCATCAGCGTAGCTTGGATCAGAAACGCTAAACTCCAGGTAAAAATTGGTAATTCCCCCGCTTGTGCGACAGCTAACCCAAGCTGTACAACCACCGTCAGCGACCACGAAAAACCCAAAAATAGCAAACCGGGATAGCGCTGTCCGAAGGAGGTTTTTTGCAACACAAAACAGGTCAACAAACCCAATTCTACAGCAGCGCTCGTGTACAAATAAACACTTTTAAACTCCTGGGCAACGAAGAATCTTTCGCCCAGAAAATAGACCGTTATTGTGAAGGCAAAAAATATGGCAATCCCGACAGCAGGGCGCAGCCGATCTCGGAGGAAGCGATCGCGCCACACCTCATAAACCGTTAACCCCTGAACTGATTTTGCGTTGCCCAAATAGCTCATACCATTTTAGATTTTAGATTTTAGACTGGCAAAGAGCGATCGTCCGAGTTGACAGCAGGCAGCGAAAACCAGAAAGTCGAGCCACCTCCAGGAGTGCTTTCGACGCCGATTTCGCCCCCGTGAGCTTTGATAATTTGCTTGGAAAGGTACAAGCCCAAACCCAGCCCTGTTAATTGTCGGCTATTAGGGTCGTGAACGTAAAGTTCAAATAGAGATTCCTGCTGTTTGGCGCTGATTCCCACTCCATTATCTGTTACAGTACAGCGAACCATTTTTACGGTGACTCCGGGCAATTTGCTGCCGATATTGGCAATTTGCCCCTGATAGCGGGGTATTGTGCAACTGCCATTGAGGTGAAATTTGGCCAGGGTTTCCTGATTTTTTTGGGTTGTCTCGCCTATTCTAGGACGATCGCCCCCAGGAGATATCCGGTTAGCGATACAATCGGCGAGCTGAGTATTTTGAGATGTTAAAACCTGTGAATTTCCTTCAAAATTTAGCGTTTTTTCAACTTCTATTACCTCGGCTTTAAAAGTGATATTGACTCCCGGATGATTGTGTTTGATAGCATTAGTCAACAGATTTTCCAACACCCGCTGCAAGTGTTTGCTGTCGCCATAGACTCTCGGCAAATCCGTCGGTATTTCCTGAGTCAAAGTTGCTTGGTTTTTGGCCAGTATCGGTTCTAAATCACCAACAATTGCTGAAGTTAAAGACTGTAAGTGCAACGGTACAGTATTGAGAACAATACCTTTGACCTCGCTAGCGTGAGCGTCGAGCAAGGCATTAACCATAGTCAACTGGTGTTCGCTGGCTTGAACGATCCGCTCCAAAATCGATCGAGAAACCGGAACCTCTTGTAGAGAATCAGAGGCCGATTTGTTGAGCAAATTTTTCAGCAGTATTAACATTCCCATAACTGGAGTGCGGAGATTGTGAGAAACTGCGTGCAAAAATAGGTCTTTGAGGCGGTTGCTTTCTTGCAGTTCGTGCATTTTTTGCTGTAGTTGCCGGGTGCGTTCCTCCACTTGAGATTCCAAGTTGGCATTGAGAGCTTTTACCTGCTGCAAAAGTTGGGCTTGCTGGAGAGCGATCGCCACTTGGGTAGCGAGTTTTTCTAACAAATCAATTTCAAATTCCTGCCACTGGCGGGGCCCGGAGCACTGGTTGACGGCCAAGATCCCGAACAATTCATCCCCTAGGACGATCGGCACATTTAACGTCGCTCGAATTTGATAGTCGCTATAGTATTTAGCAACTGTATCGCTGACTTGCACGGTAGCAGTATTGCATACAGATCGGACGCGGTGGTTAGCATAAAAAGTTTTCAAATTTTCGAGGTGATTCTCGTCAGCGAGCACCCACCCGAGAATAGAACGGCATTGAGATCCGACAGACTCGGCCACAATTTTACAGTACACCGGGCTAGGAAGATTTGCCCCCAGAGCGTCCATAATACCGATGAAAGCGCGGTCGGCCTTGAAAAATTGCCGGACTTCGGCAACAGTAGTGTTGAGAATTTCTTCGAGGTCGAGGGAGTTGCGAATTCGCAGGGCGATTTCTGAGAGCAAGCGATCGCGATCGGAGGACGCCCGCAAAGCGGTTTCCGCGCGGTGGCGTTCGGTAACGTCTTGGACTGTGGCGGCGATCGCCCCTGACTGAATTGCCGACTGTTCGCAGACAGTGCGTTCGGAGCCGTCTGCCAGCACAATTCGGTAGTTAATGCAATAGGGTTTGCGCTCAAACATAGCTTGGCGCTGCGATCGCGCCACCAATTCTCGGTCTTCTGGATGTACAGCCTGCAAAAAAACTTCTGGTGTCGGTTTGACCGTTCCCGGAGCAAAACCCAAGAGGCGGTAAAGTTCGTCCGACCACCGCAATTCGCTGTTGGGTGTACAGTGTTCTGACGATTCCTGAAAGTTCTCAGTTGCTGCGACGGCGGTGCAATTTAAATCCCAATTGCCCAACTGAGCGATGCGCTGAGCGTTCGCCAGACTAGCTTCGCGCGATCGCAGCGCCGCCGCCGTGCGGCGCACCTCAAAAAGCGCTTGCTGGCGTTCTGCTACAGCGGCCGCCAACATCAGAGCCACAAGGGCGATCGTACCGGTAAAAGCTTGTAAAAATAACACCGCTTGTTTGAGATTATCGCTTTTGGCGAAAAACGGCCCGCCTCCCTGGACTGCTCCCAAAATCGCGATGTAAGACACGATCGAATAAGCAAAAATCGCTCCCGGCTGTTGAAACCGCAGGGCTGCCCAAACTATCAGAGGAAAAGGCAGATATTCCAGCGGATACTGAGCGATCGCCGCCTGTGTTTTTGAGCAAAAAAACAGCCAGCTAACGCTCAGTAATAGAGTCAGCCAGAGCGCTATTTCTGAATAATTAATAATTAAAAATATAAGATTATAACGATTTTCATGTGCAGGGAATGTGTATCTGCGATTAGTAATTGGTAGTTGGTAATTAGTAATTGATGATTGATTATTCTGTCTTTTAAAAAGTGCGAGAAAAGTTGAAATAATGGGGGGGTTTAATGGAAATTTAAAACTATTAACGGCGTGGTTCAAAGTCAGCAGCACTGGCGTCACGAGCAAAATTCCCATGCCGTCTCCGAGCCAGGTAGTCCACAAGTTGCGAGAGAAATTGCTCCACTGAGCCCAACCAAAAATGCACGTTCCCAAGTTGCCGAGGGTAGAACCGACTAAAGTAGACCCGATGACAGCGCCCGCCACTAAAGCCAGAACATCTCGCAATCGATCGAGTTTGGTAGAAAATCCGCTCTCCCTCAGCACAGCCTCTCCAGCCAGCGCTTGCAGGGTGACGCTAAAGGCTGATGTGACAATGACAGCCGACGGTATACCGCCGGTAGAGTTTAACAGCACCGAACCGAGGACAATTCCTGGCCACATCCGTCGTCCTTGCAGTAGCAGTGCTGCTAGAGCAATACCGGCGGGCGGCCACACGGGGGAGGGTTCGGCTTTCACCAGTCCCAGCATCGACACTGCGAGTTTTCCGGTAACAAAGTAGGCCAGGGCCAGGATGCCGGTGTACAGAAGCATTCGAGTGCGGGGGTTGAGCAGTTTCATGTTTAGTGCGATCGAATCCTCCATTCCTAGTTTTTAATTTAGGCGGCTTTGGGGCGATCGGGCTTCCTCCTGACGACTCACC
Source organism: Microcoleus vaginatus PCC 9802 (assembly GCA_022701275.1). Lineage (NCBI taxonomy): Bacteria > Bacillati > Cyanobacteriota > Cyanophyceae > Oscillatoriales > Microcoleaceae > Microcoleus > Microcoleus vaginatus. The sequence continues at coordinate 428,582 of CP031740.1, read as the reverse complement.
TGACTGGGGGAGTGGGAAGTAGGGGAAAGGGAGCGGGGGGAAGATTGGGGGCATTTTTCATCTTCCCTCTTCAGACTGATGACTCATGACTTCTTAAAATCCAAAACTCCGCTTACCATCCGGCTTAACAGTAAGCCAATTGGTCTTTGCCATAGCCAGTTGTTCCTCAGAAACTGTAGCGTTCGTAAGATTCGCCCCGCACAAATTTGCTCCCCGCAAATTCGCCTTAGTCAAATAAGCGCCCGTCAAGTCAGCACCTCGGAAATCCGCGCCTTCAAAATTGGCAGTGCTGCAATAAGCCTCAGTCAAGTTAGCATCTCGCAAATTCGCCTGAATTAACCTCGCGTGACCCAAATTCGCCCCCGACAAATCCGCTGCTTGCAAATTTGCCTTCACCAACCTAGCCTGATAAAAATTCCCCCCCGCTAACTGCGCTTTTTGCAATTGCAGGCCAGACAGTTCGCAGTCAGAAAAATCGCGCTTGCCTTTAAAATATGCCGCTCGCACGCTGTTGGTGTCCCACTTAGGAGCAACTTTCGATACCTTTGACGCTGCTAAATTGCCGCTAGAAGGTCCAACCGTTCCGAAAGTTCTGCCGGACTCAGCCAGAGTTCGGGAAACTCTCGGTTGCATCCCCGTGTTCCCGGATTGGGTGAAGGAAGTTCTACCAGCGCGGGTGTGGTTCGATCGTAAATCTTGATTGATTTTGCTCTGAGGCGGTGACCAGGAAGAACCCTCGTCATTAAATATTGTCGGTTCTTCAACTGTACGAGAAGAGCCGTTGAATTGAGTTGCTAAGCCATCGACAAGACTTGGGTCTTCAAATTGGCCCGAGAGAGCTCTGAGGACATCTGCTGCCGATTGGAAGCGGTGCCCAACCATCGGCTTCAGCATTTTTTCGAGAATCCGCGCAAAATTTGCACTTACCTGAACGTGGGGCTGCCAAACAATTTCGCCGGTTACTCCATCAAAATCTAAATCCTTGGGCGATTTTCCTGTCAGCAAGTACAAGCAAGTCATGCCCACCGCGTAGATGTCGCTGGCAAATATCGGCCGCAGCGCCATTTGTTCCGGGGGGGCAAAACTAAATGTGCCGACTGAAAATTTCGTGTTGGCGCTTTGGTCGGCGGGGTCTAATAATATTGTTTGGCTAACTTGGTCTTTTACCGCTCCGAAGTCAATCAGAACTAAGTGGCTGTCTTGAACTCGGCGAATAATATTTGCGGGTTTGATGTCTCGGTGAATTACTCCTTGGCTGTGGATATATTGCACTACTGGCAGAATTTCTAATAGAAAATTTTTAACATCCGATTCGTTGAAACGGCCTGACTGCTTGACTTCTTGTTTCAAAGTCGAGCCTTTAACATACTCTTGAACTAAGTAGAATTGCTGTTCCGTTTCAAAATAGTCTAGCAGCCTCGGTACTTGGGGGTGGTCGCCCAGTTGGCCGAGGGTTTTCGCCTCTCGCTTAAATAATTCCCGCGCCATTTCTAAAACTCGCGGCGACGAACTACTGGGTCGCAGTTGCTTGACTACACAACTCGGTTGACCGGGCAATGAAATGTCTTTTGCCAGAAATGTAGCTCCAAAACCTCCTTGCCCTAACGGTTCAATGACTCGATAGCGAGCGCGCAGCAATAACCGCGCACCGCACGTCTGACACTGGAGAATAGAGTCAGCAGGGTTTTGAGGATGGGGACAGCCCGGATTTACGCAGTAGCTCATATTGATTGAGTTTGCCTATGTGGTTCTGATCTTGTCAGCGTCGCTCGACTGCACAAATTGCCTGTTCCTGCTTCTGGTAGAAATACTAATCTATCAGTTGTCGGCTGGCCGTGCCTTCGATTGCGAATTGGAATTGCACCTAAGTCTTTTAAACCGATATCTTTTCCCTATTTTGATTATCTCGCTGGTGTGAGTTTTTTCCGTTGATTATCCTTGAAGATAGTTTAAAGACTTGCTAAAGTTGTGCTTTTTTGTGTAAAGTCTTTCTAAACTTAGGTGCTTTTTGCGTTGTTAGATGTCTCTAGCATACCTCATTCTCTGAATAAGAATGCTACTCATCCCCCAGTAGACATCTACCTTTGGGCATATTCCTCCTTTTTGCTTATGTGTACCATAACAGTCTTGACAAAATTGAATTAGTATGCTAAGAAAAGCTTTCCCGAATAAATTCTGGGACTCAAAAGTCGTAGCCTGTCGGCGCCGACTTTTGACTAATAACTACCGAGCACTGACAACTAACTACTGACTAAATTATGCGTATATCTCTAAAGTGGCTCCGGGAATTGGTGGATGTGGTGATATCCCCGGAAGAATTAGCCGAAACCCTGACAATGGCTGGGTTTGAAGTGGAAGAAATTGAAGACCGCCGCCCGTGGGCAAGCGGCGTAGTTTTGGGCAAAATCATTGCCTGCGAACAGCATCCGAATGCAGACAAATTGAGAGTTTGTCAAGTGGATGTGGGTTCCTCAGAAGCTTTGAATATTGTTTGCGGCGCACCGAACGCTAGGGCAGACATTTACGTGCCTGTCGCTGTTGTTGGCACTTATTTATCGACTATTGATTTAAAGATTAAACCTGCTAAATTGCGGGGCGTTCCTTCCGAAGGAATGATTTGCTCTCTGGCGGAATTGGGACTATCTAAAGAGTCAGCCGGGATTCACATTTTCGATTTAGAAAATCCCGAATTGGGCAGCGATATTCGCCCGCTTTTGGGTTTAGATGACGTAATTTTAGATTTGACAGCAACTGCCAACCGTGCAGATGCTTTGAGCATGGTGGGCGTGGCGCGGGAAGTGGCGGCGCTGACTGGGGCGAGTTTGAGAATTCCCGAAGCGAATGGTGTTCCGATTGAGGGGAAAGAAAGTCCTGGTTTGGCAGTAGAAATATCAGAACCGCAAGGATGCCCGATTTACATCGGCACGACAATTGAAGGTGTGAAAATTGCTGCTTCTCCAGCTTGGTTGCAGCAGCGGTTGCAAGCGGCGGGAGTGCGACCGATTAATAATGTGGTGGACGTAACTAATTACATTTTATTGGAATGGGGTCAGCCGCTGCACGCTTTCGATCGCGATCGCCTACAATCTTTCACGGGTACTCAAGATATCAGCATCGGCGTCCGCTTTGCCAAAACAGGCGAATCCTTCAAAACTTTGGACGGACAAAACCGCAATTTGCAAGCTCAAAATCTGTTAATTACTGCTAGCGACAAACCTGTTGCCTTAGCTGGAGTAATGGGCGGCGAAGACACGGAAGTTCACGAAGGAACGCAAAATTTAGTCTTGGAAGCCGCGATTTTTGACCAGGCAACGATTCGCCGTTCTGCGCGCGCTCAAGGCCTACGGAGCGAGGCATCGATCCGCTACGAACGGGGGGTGAATCAGGCGGCCTTGGCGACGGCTTGCAACCGCGCTGTCGCCCTAATTTTGGAGTTGGCTGGAGGCGCTGCGACGGTGCAGAAAACGGCAAGTTCGGGCGAGGATTTGAGTTTTTCGCGATCGCTCGAATTGCGTCTCGACCGAGTAAATCTGGTTTTAGGACAGTTGAAAAGAGGAGAAACGGGCGGTTCTAAATATCTGGAATCGGAAGAGGTAAAAAATATTCTCACAGCCTTGGGATGCGAAGTTGTTCCCACGGAAAAAGAGCGGGTTTGGAATGTGACTGTGCCGCCTTACCGCTACCGGGATTTAGAAAGGGAAATTGATTTAATTGAAGAAGTTGCCAGACTCCACGGTTATGACAATTTCTGCGATACTTTGCCTAGCAAAACGGAACCTGGTTATCTGTCACCAGAATATGCGGCAATTCGGAATGTGCGATCGGCTTTTCGGGCGGCCGGTTTGACGGAGTTGATGCACTATTCTTTGGTGAAAACTGAGGGAGAAAATCAGGTTGTACTGGCGAATCCGCTGTTTGTGGAATATTCGGCTTTGCGGACAGAAATGCTGTCGGGTTTGATTGATGCTTTCGGGTACAATTTGGAACAGGGAAATGGCGCACTAAACGGTTTTGAAGTCGGCCGCATTTTCTGGAAAGATGGGGATTCAATGAAGGAAGCCGATGCAGTTGCGGGGATTATTGGCGGCGATCCGACTGTGTGGAAATGGCAGCAGGGAGGGCGCGATCGACCTTTGACTTGGTTTGAGGCCAAGGGGGTTTTGGAAAGCGCGTTTCAGGAGTTGGGTTTGTCGGTAGAATATCAAAGCGATTCCTCGAATACACGCTTGCATCCGGGCCGCACCGCTGCGTTATCGTTAAACGGAAAACATTTAGGAGTTTTTGGACAGTTGCACCCGCAATTGCAGCAACAAAAGGATTTGCCAGAGCAGGTTTACGTGTTTCAATTAGATTTGGCGGTGCTGTTGGCAGCGTTGGATCGATCGAACAACCAAACTCGCAAATTCGCTGGTTATTCGAGTTTCCCCGCTTCAGACAGAGACATTGCATTTTTCGCACCGGTTGAAGTTCCGGTTGTAGATATGCAGAGTGCGATGAAAAAGGCGGCGGGTAGTTTGCTGGATTCGGTGGAACTGTTTGACGAATATCGAGGCGACAACGTGCCGGCGGGACAGCGGAGTTTGGCTTTTCGGTTAGTTTACCGCGCGGGCGATCGAACTTTGAGCGAAACCGATGTCGAACCAGCACAACAAAAAGTGCGCGATGTTTTAGTTGAGAAATTCGGCGTTAGTTTGAGAAGCTAAAATAGGCCGCTACTCACCAATGGAAACCGCCAGGGAATGAATTCCCTGGCTCAAAGCTAAAGTCCTCTCAAGAGGACTAACAAGACTTACGGATTACAAGGTAAATTTGCCATTTTGAGCCAAGCGAAGAATCTCAAATTTTTGCAATAAAAGTCTAAAGTGCATAGTTGCTAACTAATGAGCTCTTCAGTCCTCCTAGCGAGGACTTCAGCTTTGAGGTGGGGGTTTCAACCCCTGCCGGACTCAGGAAAAAAGCGTTAAATTGACACCAATGGCCGCAACATATCTCGAACCATAAAGGAAATATCGGGAAACTGCAAAGGAGAAATACTCGCATCATCTCCCAGAACTACTATACTTTCATAGCCATCCTGACTCGGTTCTCGGAATACGTGAAGTTGCCGATTATTAACATCCAAAACCCAATAATCTGCAATTCCAGACTGAGCATAAATAGTCGCTTTAATTCCCAAATCTGTTCTCAGCGTAGTATCGGCAACTTCAATAATCAGATAAACTTCAGAAGGAGTTGGATGATGGTCTTCATAGTAAAGTGGATCTGGGACAACTACAGCAAGATCAGGTTCAGGTTCCGAGAAATTATTTAACCGAACTGGATCTTGCAATCGCACCAAAACTCGATTTCCCAAACGATTTTCCAGTAACTTCTCTGTGCGTTTCACCGCTGCACCATGTGCCGTTCCTTTTGCTGCCATCTTTACTATTTGTCCAGCCAGTAATTCTACTCGTTCATCTTCGTCAAAAATACCAATTTCTGCCATGCGGTGATATTCTTGAACCGTCAATAAACGAATGTCTAATAAAGTCATAGCCATCTTCTCCTATCTAACAAACCACTCTCTTTCCCCTCTTCCTCAGGACCCTCTGCGGTTAATTAATCTTAATCCTTAAAATTTTCGTTAAATCCTGTTACTCCTATTGTACAATAACTTTTAAACAAATTCATCTAAGGCTCAAAACCGTGACCAAATATGTGATGTGGGGAAGTTACTGCGAGGATGTTCTGGAAAAACGCGCTCCGTTTCGAGACGCTCATTTAGCCGGATTGGCTAAGCAGAAGGAATCGGGTGTGTTAAGTACGATCGGGCCTACAAAAGATTTAACTAAAGTTTTTGCAATTTACGAAGCGGAAGATGAGGCGGCTGTTCGACAATTAGTTGAAGCCGATCCTTATTGGATAAATGGGGTTTGGACTGAGTACGATGTGAAAGAGTGGATTCAAGCTTTTTGAAGGGATATAGAACTTAGGAATTATTTGGTAAGTCGGCACAGAACGTACTCCACTTGACTAATAAATCAATGTCTGCTATCATAGCTGAATTGCATAAGTTGTCAAGCGGTGCGAGGAGGTTGCAGAGTGAATACCCTAAGAACGGTAGAGGGGGATTTAGTTGGGGTTGACTGTGGCGACTTATTGGAAAAGATTCTAGAAGTTTTAGAGAAGCGGCAGACTCAGAACCCTTTTAGCATACATGGTAATGGCGATCGCCTGCTCATCGACATTGACACCATAGCCGAAGAAGTCGCAGGTTTGCGGGTAGAAAATCCTTTAGGTGCTTCCGAGCGCAGTGTTCGTACTGCCACAGTCAATTTTACTCCAGGTTTCAAAGAACGTTTTCCTGGTCAAATTATACAGATTAAAAAGAGTTTGCAAGCTTTGCTGGATTCGGCAATTAAGCAACATAATCAACAGCTTGATATCGAACAGTTTGTGGCTCGCTTAATTACAGATTTGCCGAAACTAAAGAGTCCCTCTGCCAAGTTAGACTTTAGTTATCCCTTTGGAAAATATTCAGGGTTGCAAAAGCAGCGGTTGAGTCTTCACAACAATCCTAATAACAAGGAACTGCTGAAATTTCACAAACTAACTATCACCGTTGGAAACACGGGCACGTTCAACACCGAACTAAAGCAAGGATTAGAAAATTATATCAAATCTAAGTTTGCTAGCGCTAGTGAGAGCGAGCGCGAAGATTTAAATTATATTCTTAAAGACTTAGAGGAAGACTCTAAATCAGACTTTTATAAGCTCAAAGAAATTGTAGATACAGAAACAATCGGCCAACTCAAAAAACAGGCACAGATATGTTATTTAGAATTTCTCCAAGACAACGTTAGCACAAGCAATGGCGCGTCCAATAATGAGGGGATAATCTATTTACAAGACCTAATCCGGCGTCTCAAGCTCATTGATAAATATATCAGCAGTCTTGAAAAAGGCGACGGTCATTACTCGGTCAACTATGCGGGCATCGACTTGAATTACCGAGATGCTTTTGCTCGTGCTGAAGCATTCGATATGCTGCCGATTATTCCCAAAATAGAAGGATATTTAGGAGAAACCAAAGACGAAAAAAAGGGAGAGATCCAATTTATTTTTGGGCTCAAACTCAAGTTTAATAACCCTGTTCAGGCCTATGGCGGTAAAACTGTTTTTGAGTATTATCTCAATCTGCTCGACCCGGAAAGTGAGGAACACAAAGCTGAACTTGCCGACCCTGCAAGAAAAGATATTTTCGCCAGAAAGCTATTGAAGTTAGTATTTTTGTACTACTTTGTTTTTGCCGGAAAAGACCCGTCCTCGGAGGGTTATACAGTTAACTCAGACTTAGGATACGATCCGATTCCAGTATTTGAAGAAAACGTACTAAAAACTTTCAACGGGTCTGATGAAGTAGCAAAACACAAACTTTTGCGAGGTATCAAAAGAGGTTTTGAACAATATAATATTGCCTCTAAAATAGACAGGCTCAAAAATTCCCTGCAAAAACTTCTAAAACAAAAGAATTTACCGAAAGAATTTCCGCTCCACATTTCGGTAAAAAGCAGCATTTTAGAGGATAGTATTACAAATATTTCTACAAACTCTACATTTTTTAAGCCTGTTCTGCGAACCAAGCCGAAAGAAGTATTAAAATATATAGGTATTGGTCAAGCAAATGCTGCTCAAAATTCACTCTGTACTCTGACAGCTCAAATTGCAATCAGTGATGTTCATTATTTTTCTACTGATGACTTACAAAGCTTTAGTATGGAGTATGATATCACAGGTGTTAAAGCTCTGCCAGTGCTGCTAAGACCAAATGAGCAGCAGTGTACGACAGTATACAATCGGTTTTATCAACAGCGCAAGCTAGTCGAATTTACCTACAGTTTAGCTAGTAATAAATGGGATGATAAAAAAACTTTTGTGTATCGATTTACGTTCGATTTACTTGCATATACTTGCCTCAAGCTACTTTTGCCAAACCAAAGTAGATTATTTATTCCCATACTGCGACTGCAACTGAGTAACCAACAGTCTGATTCGCCCGTAGAAGAGTTTATGCGTTCTTTATCTAAAAGGTTGTCGCATTTACTAAATGAGGAACATCGTTCTAATTCTCAGGGTGTTGATATCAGGAATATAGAATACAAAGCTGCCAATGTGATGAGTTCTCTGTATTCTGTGCTGCCTAAAAAGTTTACCTTTGACAACGAGTCAGACTCTCCTAAAGAACTGGATAAACTCGCTATAGTTATAGTTTCCAGTCGGGAAAGCGATGCTAAGTGGAATAGCGAGCACAAGCTGTCGAATTTGCAGGGAGAAATTGTGGGAGCGAGGCGTCAAAAGGATGGTTCTGTGAGGCTACAATTGCTCAAAACATTCTCTGAAACCTACGAACACGAACAGATGTTTAAAGAACCTACAGTTGTGCGGGATCAAATAGGGGAAGTTTACGAATTGGGATTCAGGCACTTTCTTTATATTGCCAAAGCTCCCTATTCTAGTACCTTGCACATGACTCAAAAAGAAGATGCTTTATTCTTCATGTCGAAAGATGTGATTAAATATTTTAAGGATTTTAAGGAAAATTGTAAAGATATCAAAATTTATCCGATGTTTTTTGATAAATACTATGCGGTCAAGCTATCAGAAACATTGGGAGTAAATTCTTTGTACATTCAGGATACGCTGGAATTGACAGCTCTAGTCAAAGATCCTAGCAAGCGCTCAGTTGTATTTTTTAACCTGTTTAACGGACTGATAGTAGGTTCAGAGGCAGAACGCAACTATAGGGGTGTAATTTCCTATGCTACTTTGTTAAATATCTATAAAGATATACTAGATGATGAACATATTCATCAGGGATTAATTTCTAATACTCAACTCAAAAATGACATTTTGCAGTATTTGACTTTGTTCCACTTTTCGAGATACGAAAAAGAAAGTGGTAGAACTGGTAAAATCAGTTTTAAACTAGACCCTTATGAAAACCTGATTGGAGATCAATCAGTAGGCACGCTATCTTTGTACAAGCATATGGGAGGAAATGCGGAGTTTAATGCCTTGGCGTTTTTAACCAAAGTTAAAGAAGTATTAAATACACCGGAAGGAGGCACACAGTCATGAAATCTAAGATAGCAGAAGATTTAGGGCGTTTGTTTGAACTAGGGTTTAATATTGGGATTATTGCCTGCATTAAAGAGAAGAAAATTAAGCATAATTTTGACAACTTATACCTTCAGGAATTGCAGCAGTTAAGCTTTCCGAAGATGCTGAGAAAAATTACCGATAAAATAATCAGTCCCTTGGAAAGGAAGATGGCTGAAAAGTGGAGCGTATTTTTCCTACAAAAAGGTTTTATATCAGGTTTAAACTTTTTTAGAGAGTACCTGGAATCTACAGGTTGGAACGAGCCAAACAAACTGCGACATCTGGAAATTTTGTATTACCAGTGCTGTTTTTGCGATGAGAGCAGTATTGGCACTTACACTAAAGGTGAGGAACAGTGGTTTGGAGAAGTTTTATCTCAATTTGACCCGATTGAAAATATTTCTCAGTATATTAGACGTTACAAACAGAAAGGCGAGTTTCTGAGAGCGGATACTCTAATATTGCTGCGATATCGCCAGAAGCACTTTAGGATTCTTTGTGTAGACTTGTCTGTGTTTTCGATTAGGACATCTGAGGATGTTACAAATCTGGACTATTTAGAGATTATCAGGCGTTCGTTGGGACGAGATATTAATTACTTGCGATCGAAAAGCGTGTTTTCTCAACTTCGCATAGATACTGAAAGTTGTAAAGTCGAGTTTTCAGAAGCCTTGAAGACTTACTTTACTGCTTTTAAGTATGATGACAAGGAGAGTGCTAAGTTAATTCAGGCTGGCGGCTACGCTCATAGTTTTTATGAATTTCTCCGAGAGACGGGGATACTTGCTGACGATTCGCAGGTGATATTTAATGCGGTGGGATATACAGATCGCGGAATTAGTGCTATGTCTGTCCGTCCCGAAAATTTAGATGTTTTGAAAACTTGTCGTCTGATTTACAAGCATGATTTAAAGGATGAAGAGATAAACGATGCTCGCAGGAAAGTTCTAAATAAAATCAAGCGGAGTGCTTACCACAGTTTCGCTCGCGGTCAAGAGTTTGTTGACGATCTGTTAGCAATTTCAGCAGACAAAATAAATGTTGTGCGTCATAGAGAGCAACTTGAGGATTTTTTCAACTCGGTGGGAATTGTACCGGATGAATTGATGCAGCAGTTAGGATTGAGCGGCACTGTGAAACTGCGGGATGCTCATGCTCAACTCATAGAAAAAGCTCTAGAATCTGCCGCTACTTATATCTTTTTGACTGGCAATCCCGGTATTGGCAAGACAACTGCGATCGCCAATTTTCTCAAAAATCACATGGACGATGGATTTCTCTTCTTTTATGTCAGCCCCCGGAAGCAAGTAAATCTAGATATCATCGACAATTTTAAAAAAGCAGGTACTGACTGTTTGTGCGATGACAAACTATTCGCCATCAATACTCATAGCGACCTAATTAAAGATAGCGACGGTCAATATACTGTGCAGTATCTCTCAAATCAGCATCAAGAAAATTTTAGATTGCAGGCTGTTCAGTTTGAAGATAGGAGACAAAATGAGCGTCAAGGTAGGCGATCGGACCGACTCAACAGGCAAACAGAAAATGTTATTAAAGATACTGGACTGAAAACTAAGGGCGTACTCAACAGCATTTGTGAAGCCATCTCTACCCTGATAAATGGTGGACATTCAAACAACATTGTCGCTACTGTTTCCATCCAATCTTTAAAGAAAACGGATGCAGGCGACACCTTAAAACATTTTGAAAAAATTTTTAGGAATGCTTACATCGAAAGCGAAAATTTAGTTCTTCCCGATCGCATGAAAGATATATCTAGTCGCCTTAAGCATTTGTTTATCATGATAGATGAAATTACAGGAGATGAGGGAGGAGTAGAGTTTTTAAACGGCATCAACGATATTCTAGCCAGGTATGGATTGAGGGATAATTCGCAACACGGGTTTAACACAAAAGTGATTGTTGCAGATGCTTCTATAGTTGATCCTGCTGTAATTAACCAACACTTGGACGATCCCTCGGCTGAACCTGATAAAATCTATTTTCGCAGGGCTTCAAATCCTGCTTTTCCTCTGTCCGAGGAGGATTTTAAGTTTAAAGGTACTGACGCAACTGTTATCAATGCTAACTCCTATCCTGCCAAAAGTTTAGGTATCACCTATAAAGTTTTTGTCGAGTCTTGTAAGTTTATTGAAGACGCTTTGGTAGAGCGAGATAATAATTTAGTAAACAAAATGCAAGATGAAATCTTAGAGGATATAGAAGCTCTCTTAAAACGCTCTGATGTTGAGCAACTGATAGTCTATATTCAGGACAAACAAAGATTGGGAAAATTAATAGATAAAATTAGAGAGCATCGAGGTCGGTTTCAAAAAGGAACAGATTATATAGAAATACACGTTAACATTGGTGAGGAGGAAAAAGAGTTAATCCAAAAATGCAAAAAAAAGGTGAAAGTAGTGTTTATGACTGCTTCAGGTAGTCGGGGGCTATCTTTTCCCAAGGCTAAACACATTTTGGTTGAAATTCCCCGGTTTGAAATAGAAAAAAACCTGATGGAAGTGATTCAGGTGATTTATAGGGGTCGCGGGGATGATGAGATTGATAATCAGGACAAAGAATTAATTTTCTATTTGGGCGAGCGTTCAGTTTATTTTGAAGACAACCAGGAGATATCTATACACGAAAGCAAATTGAGTCTTTTAAATATCCTGTTGATTTTGAAAGCATCTATAACGACACGAATTTATGGTTGCGGGCAAATCGGTCAAGATAAATTTATTATAATACCGATCGGTGGCAAGTCTGTGTTAGCGGCTGGTGAAACATTCTCATCCCAAATGAAAAAGTTAATCGATCAGTTGAAGAGCGAACACAGGAGTCACAGGAGCGATCGGCGTTTACAACAAGTCTATAGCAGTCTAGAAGATTTGCTGGGTCAAGCTGATTTTGAATTGAGAGATAATGTTGACTCCAGCGGTAAATCTCAGACTTCGTATCTTTCACAGCGCGATTTTTTTAACAGTGAGTTTTCCCAGTTAGTAAGTAAAGGTTTCGAGCAGTTATTGAGCCTTAGCAACCTCGAACTCGGCTACATTAGTGGTGGTTTGTTAGTGGTGCCTATTTCCTCCAAAATCTTAGAGGAAACCTACACGATGTCGCTCGTCAATATCGCCACCCATGCTAACGGTCAACTTTGGCAAAATATGCAGGAAATTAGCCGTAGCAGTGCGTATCCAGAGAGTTTGCAATTTGCGATTAAGGATGCTATAGAGTTAGTGAAAAAACTGATGGAGCCTGTTAATAAAACACAGAGATTTGAGCAAAGCAGCCAGCGTAATGACCAGTATTATGCCTTGCCATTGTTTGTATTTATTGCTGGTGAAGTATTCAGCAAATATTTTGCCACCAACCCGGAAGAACCGAAATACCAACATTTTCGAGATATCTTGACTGCATATGTCCGGGCACTATATCCTGTTGGTAATGTTCTGCCTATAGGAGATAAGTATCAAAATTTCCCGTTTGTTGTGTTTAGAAGTTACAGTTTAGAGCAGATGAGGGGAAAAATATTTACAGATAAATATCTTTTAAGTTCCAACGAGTTGAACGTGCTTAATTTAATTTTGTCGAAGCAGGTAAACTGAAACTTGTAGGGTGCGTCATACAATTGTAGATTTTAGATTTTAGATTTTAGATTGGGAATCAAGGATGACTATCGGGGTTTGGAGTTTACCTACAGTTGCATTATTATTTGAAACTGCTATCAGTTAGCTGTCACCCTATCCGCACAGAAAATAAAACTCTTCCGACGCACCCTACTTGCTACTTGCTAACTTCAAACGGCGTGTATTTCCCCCCCAAAGCTTCGACGATAGTGCGAGTATTAGCCGACATCATTTTCACATAAGAATCGCCCTCGCTTCCGGCCGCCCCAATCGAATCCGAATAAAGTTGCTGCGCCGCCAATTTCACCCCCGCTTCCTCCGCCACTGTTTTAATCAGTTGTGGGTTAATAGTAGTCTCCGCAAAAATAGCAGGCACTCCCGCAGCTTTCACGGATTCTACTAACTTTTGCACCGTTTGAGCGCTCGGCTGTTCCTCGGTACTAATCCCGATTAAACTGTTAGCATCTCCCAATCCGTAGGCGCGGCTGTAATATTGAAAAGCATCGTGACTTGTGACTAATTTGCGCTGATTTTCGGGGATAGTTTTAATTTCTTGTTCGATCCAACTATCCAAACGTTTTAACTCTTCAGTAAGTTTCACAGCATTCTGCGTAAACTTCTCCCGATCTTCTGGCGACAGGTCGATTAGCGCATCCCGAATTGCTTCCACCATTTGAACTACATTTTCCACATTTCCCCAAACGTGCGGATCGGGTACGGTATTGCCTTCTTTATTCAGTAGCAAAGGCTTGACAACTTCCCCCACTGCTAATTTCCGCGCCTTAATTCCGGCGGCATTCATCATCCTAATTAATCCCGGTTCCAAATTGTAACCGTTATACAAAATTAAGTTAGCTTGCTCTAAAGCTTGAGAATCTTTTGGCACAGGTTCGTAAACGTGAGGATCGGTTCCCGGCTGCAAAATTCCTGTTAGCTGAACTTCGCCACCCGCTAGTTGATCGGTCAAATCCTCAATAATTGTGCTGGTAGCAACTACCTTGGGTTTAGCATCTGCCTCTGGAGAGAGGCGATTGGTCTGGGTTTGAGCGCAACTAAATAAACCCACAGTCAAAATGCCGGAGGCAATAGTTCTGATCCAAAATACCTTGGACTTGTCCAATCCAGGGCGGGCGGTTTCAATCCCCAACTCACCCCTAAACTCCCCTTTATCAAGTTGCTTCACAATTGCCGTCGGTTTTAACTCAGATTTTGCACTCTTCTCCACCACAGGCAAGATGACTGTTTCACAATGATTCAATATTCTGGTGGGATGGGCGAATAGCCCGCCCAGATCGCGATCATTGAGAATGGTGGAAGATATAAGTTTTAACCTACTTGACATTTTCGCCACAAAACCTATGGTTTGAGGGGTTTCGAGCTTGCACTGTCGCATTATGTACCTCTCCTGCGTTCCAGATTATTCCTATTTACCGATGATTTCATATTCTTTTCATTTTTACAGTAAACTTAATAAAAAGGAGATCTAGTCGCCCCCATGAATACCGCCGCCTTGCCCAACGAGAATCCTTGGTCTCAAATGGTTTGCCACCTCAAAGACAGCGCTACGGACACTGAAATTATCGCTGTTAAACACTTAGCAGTAAACTACCGCACGGTAGAGGCACTCAGAGATATCAGTCTTTCCGTCAAACCGGGAAGGCTGACGGGTATTATTGGCCCCAACGGTGCCGGCAAAAGCACCCTAATCAAAGCAATGTTGGGCTTAATTCCCGCAACTGGCGGCACTGTTACCTGGGGCGAAGAAGCGATCGCCGATCGACTCGAAACAGTAGCCTACGTGCCCCAGCGATCGCAAATTGACTGGAACTATCCCGCCACCGTTTGGGATGTCGTGATGATGGGAAGAGTCAGAAAAGCCGGATGGTTTCGCCGCTTCTCGGCAGCTAGCCGCCGCACCGCTGCCGATGCCTTAGAAAGAGTAGGCATGAGTGCTTACAAAGACAGACCGATCGGACAACTTTCCGGCGGACAGCAACAGCGAGTATTTCTAGCTAGAGCATTAGCCCAAGAAGCCGCTATTTTCTGCTTTGACGAGCCGTTTGTCGGCGTTGACCAAAAAACTCAAAATGTCATTTTTGACATCTTCCACCAGCTAGCAAATGCCGGAAAAATTGTCTTAGTAGTAAACCACGACTTAGGCGAATCAATCACCAATTTTGACGATTTAATTTTGCTCAATACAGAATTGATTGCCGCTGGTTCCCGTCAAGAAGTGCTAACACAAGAAAACCTTTACCGCGCCTACGGCGGACAAGTAATGTTTTTTGGCGGACAAGCAGCTTAATTAGGCAGCAGTCATTAATCTAGGAGTTACGCTCTCGATACCGGTTTCTTTGATAATATTGGGTTTGACAACCATAAATCTCGGATAAAACCGGGTTGCGTTGGTTGTTAGTCATTAATTAGCTGTTATTTTATCGTTTTATGCTACAAACCTTAATTGAGCCGTTGCAGTACGGATTCATGCAGCGATCGCTCATAATTGCTATTCTCGTCGGCATCGTCTGCGCGATCGTCGGTAGCTACCTAATGGTACAGCGGCTGGCCTTGCTCGGAGACGCCATCAGCCACTCGGTTTTGCCCGGATTGGCGATCGCATTTATCCTCGGAGCAAACATCTTTCTCGGCGCGTTCATTGCCGGAGTTTTGAGTACAGTAATCATAGCTTGGATCAAAGCTCGATCGACAATCAAAGAAGACGCGGCAATGGGCATCGTATTTTCAGCCTTCTTCGCCCTCGGCATCACCCTAATTACGATCGTCCAAAAAGACAACAAAATCGACCTCAACCACTTTCTTTTCGGCAACATCCTCGGCGTTACCCCCCAAGATGCGATCGACACAGCCGTCATTGTCGCCGTAGTCTTATTAGTTGTAGTAGTCTTTTACAAAGAACTGCTATTTTACACATTCGATCCATTAGGGGCACAAGCAACAGGTTTGCCAGTAAACCTGCTCAACTTCGGACTGATGGTACTCATCGCGCTCACAATAGTTGCCAGCCTCAAAGCCGTTGGCGTAGTGCTAGTTTTGTCCCTATTAATTACACCTGCAAGTACCGCCTATCTCCTAGTCACTCGCCTGCACCAAGTAATGATTTTAGGCGCAATAATCGGAGTTATTTCCAGCATTAGCGGAATGTATCTCAGCTACTTCTATAACTTACCATCCGGGCCCGCAATAGTTTTAGTTGCATCGGGATTATTTGTGCTATCATTGCTGTTCAGTCCCAGTCAAGGAATCCTCACCCAGCCCCGCACACACTCCGGTCAAATTCCTCCAATATGGCGGGAATTAAAAAATTTAACTAAAGGCCGATAACAATTAACTTTGTGGTAACGCTTCAGCGCCGCCCCTCCCATTCTTAATAAGAATCTTCGTTAATCCCCGTGGATGTGCCGTTCAAAAAAGCCTCTCGAATTAATCCGCGTAACTGTGAATCGCTGACAGCATTCCGATTTTGTAAAAATGGTTTTTGTTAGGAGTGCGAGACAGGAAAAATCGGAGGCTGTCGAATTGCCCGATCGCAACTATGAACTATTGCTCAAAAAAACTGTACAATAACAAAAGTTAAATTTTTACCCAAACAGAGCTACTCAGTTAAAAAAACATGACAGTCAAAGTAGGAGACACCGCACCCGATTTTACCTTACCATCTCAAACGGGCACATCAGTCAGCCTCAAAGATTTTAAAGGTAAAAAAAACGTCATAGTCTACTTTTATCCCAAAGATGACACACCCGGATGCACCACCCAAGCTTGTGCTTTTCGAGATAGTTATGAAGTTTTCAAAGACGCAGGTGCAGAAGTCATAGGAATTAGCGAAGATTCGCAACAATCGCACCAAAAATTTGCCTCCAAGTATCAGCTACCCTTTACACTGCTGAGCGATACTGGCAACAAAGTGCGGCAATTATACGGAGTCCCACCTACACTGTGGATTATGCCCGGTAGAGTAACTTATGTCATTGACAAAGAAGGCGTGGTCAAGCATATTTTTGACTCCATGTTAGACTTCAAAGCACACGTTGCAGAAGCACTCAAAACTTTAGACACCATCAAAATTTAGATGGCGCGCGGGTGGCCAGAAACCGGGTTTTTTTACGAAAATGATTTGCTGTATCTAGCAGATTAGCTAAAAAACCCGGTTTCTTCGATATTGGCGCGGAAGCCGCAATCTATTGTTTACATGGTTTGATAAATCGCCCTTTTCTAGCTCAAGTCTATTGAAGAATATTGGACTGAGACTGGGATGCTTGATTGACAGGAGAAAATATTATACTAATTATGAAAAATATTGATACATAGAAATTAGAGGTTCTCATCCGTAGGGAAACGGCATTGCCGTGCCCGGCCAGGAGGTTAATGTTTGTAGCAGCAAAAGTCAAAAAAAAGTATATATTGACAGGGTTTGTATTGCTGTGGGATTTGCTTTTGTAGGGAGTGTCTGTTCAATTAGTTTAGTCTAGGATGCAGGGGAAGTCAGAAACCGGGTTTTTTTAGGAAAATCCTTGCTGGGAACCCACATATTAGGTAAAAAACCCGGTTTCTTTAGTATGAGTGTGTAAGTCATGTATTTTTCTAGTGAATGGGAAAATTGAAAGCAGTCAAGATGGAAACCTTGGCTGCTTTTTTAAGTTTCCATTCAATTAGTTTCGCCAGCGAGTGGGGAGGCTGGTGATGTGCAGTTCGTCGTGCAGGCGGCGCGTTTCCATTCAATTAGTTTCGCCAGCGAATGGGGAGGGCTCTTCAGTAGTTAATATGCTAAATGAATAGCTAAGCCAGGAAAGAAAGACAAATGAAGCTAGCAAAATATTTGGTAGAGTCATTACCCGAGTTGACAGAGGAAGCTCATTTATTATTAAATATAAGCGCAAGCTAGAGGGGTTAGGTGGGTTTAACAGGCATGAGAACGAAAAATGAGATAAAGTTTTTAACAAAGCTGTTGAATATAGAGGGAATAAAAGTAATCTCACATCGCCAGCATGAAGGGATTGGAATAATTTTACAGCTCGAACAAATTGGAAAGGAAAGTAGCTGTCCCCGCTGTGGGACAAAAAGCCATAGATTACATCAAAATCATCGATACCTAGTCAAAGATGTACCTTGGGGAGAGAACTTCGTATTTTTAGAGATTAACAGACGACAGTTTAAATGTGAAAAATGTAGCAAGCCATTTAGTGAAGAGTTAGAGTTTGTCAGAAAAAGAAGAAGCTATACGAAACGGCTAGCTAGGAAAATAATTCAAGAAGTGTTAGAGAACGATATCCACAGCGTAGCCAAAAAAGGAGTAGTGACAACAGAAGAAATAGAAAGGATGTTGAAAGACGCAGCGAAAGAATACTTGAAAGCCAAGCCTAGCGAGTTGAAGAGATTAGGGATTGATGAAATAGCTGTAATTAAAGGAAAAGGGAATTACTGTGCAGTATTAATAGATTTAGAGAAGTCTAAGCTAATCGGGGTGTTGCCAGGAAGAAAACAAGAAGAAATTAGGGAAGTCCTCTTGGAGTGGGGAAAAGAGGTATTAGAGCAAATAGAAGAAGTAAGTATAGATTTATGGAAAGGTTATAAAAATGTAGTAATAGACCTAATGCCAAATGCTCAAGTAGTCGCCGACAGATTTCATGTAATGGCACAAATAAACAGGGAATTAGACGCCGAAAGAAAGCGCGAGAGAAGACAGGTAGAAGATTTAATTAGAAAAGCAGGCTCTTCAGAAGAAAAAGTCGAGCAGGAGAGAGTTTTAGAAGGATTGAAGAAAAGTAAATATGTGTTGCTGAAGAACGAAACAGACCTGAGTGAAGAGCAAAAAACTAAACTCGTGCAAGTTAAAGATGTATCTCCTACTCTCAAGCTCATGCATGAATTAAAAGAAAAGCTCAGAAAGATTTTTGAACAGACTAATAATTGGTTGGTTGGTTTATTTAAACTGGGAAGATGGCTATCAGGAGCCAAAAAATATTTTCCCGATAGTCAGAACACTATTATTCGTTGGCTAGATGAGATTATTGCTTACTTTGATTATAAGACTACGAGTGGTGTGGTTGAAGGCATCAACAATAAGCTCAAGTTGATTAAACGTTCTGCTTACGGATTTAGAAACTTTGAAAACTTTCGAGTTAGATGTTTGCTTACTTGGCAGTTTAATTGTTAGTTTAGCATACTAGATACTGAAGAACCATGGGGAGTTGGGCCAACTAATTTGGTGCGACCCTTGCGCCGATGCAGGTCAGTTTCCATTCAATTAGTTTCCCTAGCGAGTGGGGAGCACCAACACAGATTATCAAACTTGACCCCAGAGTTAACAAACTTCCCATTCAATTAGTTTCCCCAGCGAGTGGGGAGTGTCGCGTTGTTCAATGGATTGGGCTAATCTTAAGCCGGAGTTTACGATTCGCATCAATTTCTATATCTACATGATGCCTTCCGCTTGATGTCACAACAGCAACAGTTCCAACTATGGCTCCGATACCACCGCCAACTGCTGCTCCAACAGGGCCACCAACTATAAATCCAAGAATAGCACCTGCACCAGCACCAGCAAAAATATAGAGGGCAGAGTAGTTAATTGTAGTAACCCCAGCAGAATAAGGGATGAATGCGCCTGTAGCTATATTTACCCACTCTCCCGATTTGTTTTTGTGTAACTCAAAAATGGTTTTTAACTTCTCTGGAAGGTCTGAATATCGCTCGTAGTCTGTAATAACTTCAACTTGCTCACTTTGCTCCAAGGCTGTCTTTAGCTCACGATAAAACATTTCTGTATCTGAGAAAACTAACTTCCGCATACATTCCATTCAATTAGTTTCACCTCCATTCTACACCCCAGACAGCGCAAGGAGTCTAGAGGGAGATCGGCGACACCCGCGACAAAAAATTAAGGAACGGCCGAGGGACAGTTTTGGCAAGGTGCTGTATGTTAATTATCAGATAGATTTGCCCCATCGCTCCCTGAACGAATTCAGTCTGTGGGTGCAAAGATATATGGATAGCCCCCAAGTGCTTTCCCCGCCGAGTTTGGTAGAAAAACACCGACAAGCAGCGAAAGATTTAGTCGCGAGATACAGCTAGCTGGTAAAGACAGATTTTACCACCTGTTCGTAGTGAACACCTCAGTCCTGATTCTCTAAAAAAACAAGAAAGGACTAAAGTCCTTTCTAAAAACCCGTGGTTCGTAGTAAGGACTTTAGTCCTTTTTTGCTAACGGCTTGCAGCCCTTAACAATTAGCACTCAGCAATTATTTAGCTTTTCGCAACACTCGATTTTTCAGATGTAGCGCTTTCGGCAGTTTTGCCATTTTTGCTATTGCCGTTACCGTTGCTGTGGCGGGGTTGGATAACTCCATAGCCGCTGTGACTCTTGCGTTCGTAGAGCACGTTAATTTCGCCTGTTTCCGCATTACGGAACATATAGAAATCGTGATCAATAATCTGCAATTGTTCCAAAGCTTCTTGCACAGTCATTGGAGGCATGGCAAAATACTTAGTCCGCACCACCTCAGCAGGAAGTTCGGGAGTTCGATCGCCAATCAGATCCGCTACTACAGGATGTTCATCAACTACCGTAACCGTTTTGGCACTACTTTGGGTCTTGTTGTCGTGGCGTTTTTCCTTAAATTTCCGCAGTTGACGAGCTATCTTGTCGGCAACCAAATCGATGCTAGCATAAAGGCTTTCCGTGCTTTCTTCAGCCCGAATCACGCTGCCGTTAGCATAAATTGTCACCTCAGCAGTCTGCTTAGGATTGATCCTGGGGTTACGAGCCACCGATAGATGTATGTCCACTTCAGTAGTCAAAGTTTGAAAATGGCTAACTGCCTTTTCAAGCTTTTGATTGACGTACTCGCGAATCGCATCGGTGATTTCTATATTCTTACCCTGGATAACAAGCTTCATAGAGCTCCCTCCCTTCTGTAACGTGGGTATATTTTATACAGTAGCACCATGTATTCTAGAAAACACTTATCTTCCAAATCTTTTATTATATGTTGACAATTCTTGATTTAAACAGCGCCAATATTCCGTCAAAACACTATTGATTTTTTGCATGATTTCCCCTCTCACCCCTCAACAGCTAAATGCACAACCCTGCTTGCTCCTCGATTGGGGACTCGTGTCCTACTCCCAAGCTTGGGAAATCCAGCAAAAACTCGTGCAAGAACGCCGCGACAAGCCAGATTTGCCAGATGTCCTGATTTTGCTGGAACATCCGCCGGTTTACACTTTGGGAATGGGAGCAAAGTTGGAATTTCTGAAATTTGACCCAAGTCAAACTGGGCCGGAATTACACCGAGTTGAGCGGGGCGGTGAGGTGACTTACCACTGTCCGGGCCAATTGGTGGGCTATCCGATTTTAAATTTGCGCCGTCACCAGCAAGATTTGCACTGGTATCTGCGGCAGTTGGAGGAAGTGCTGCTGGGGGTGCTGGAAGTTTGCGGGTTGAAGGGTTCGCGGGTTCCCGGTATGACTGGGGTTTGGGTAGATGGGTACAAGGTAGGTGCGATCGGCATTAAAGTCAGCCGCTGGATTACGATGCACGGTTTTGCCTTAAATGTTTGTCCGGATCTCGCAGGTTTTGGGCAAATTGTACCTTGCGGGATTCCCGATCGACCTGTTGGAAGTTTAGAGCAGTTTATCCCGGGAATTGAGGTCGATCAAGTGCGATCGATCCTTGTCGCTGAGTTTGCTCGCGTTTTTGCAGTGGAAATTGTGCGATCGGAACTAATACCAATCTAAAAAAGCTTCCCGTAAGGACACTGTATTGCTCGCAGTATATCGTCAATGTGCTGTAAGTTCTACAGACTTTTGGCGTGCTTATGGGATACTTTTTCCTCAAAAAAGACACAGATTAGTAGGAAAGGATACGAGTCTGACAAACTCTCTAGAAAGATTTAATAATACGATGAGACAAAGAATATTTCGTAGGGTCAAAAAAAGTCTTTAATTCTCTAAAATACTCTCCAATCACATTGGATCTCTTTGGTATTTTATTGATGAGTGTAACGCCAGTTTATCTATAAAATAAAACCCCTAATTATACTGACTATGCAGGACTACCGATTTTTGGGAAGATTCCTAGGTGATCAATTAGACCTGCTACTAAGCCCAGATAATCTAAGTTTTCTACTCTCACCTCAGATGCTTTTTGCCTGGGCTGCTGAATGTTCAACAGAGTGTGATGCTTCGATCGCAATTTTACCCTATTTTTGCGCGATGCTTGGCTGATGCACGCGATCGCCATTCACGCATTTTGTGGCTCGAACTTGTTACTGCCAGGTCATTAACTTGGGTTCATGACGATCGCCATTTTCACGAACTCAGGTTTAACTGTTGATTTAAAAAATTCACCATATCCACCACACAAGGATTTAGGGCAAATAAAAATGCTCTCGGCTACTTTGCCGAGAGCATTTTTGAACAGTTAAACTGCGTTTTGAGCTCAGCTTGAGCTCAGTCATAGACGAAAGCGTAGACAAAAATCGCTGAAACCCAAAGCCGATGGTGGGATTTGAACCCACGACCGTTCGATTACGAATCGAATACTCTACCCCTGAGCTACATCGGCACAGACAATTTTGAATTATAGAACAACTTAAGCGAAAAAAGCAACGAGTTGTAGAATTTAATTCAAAATTCCACAACTCCTAGCTCACCAACAGTTAAACGGTCACTTCCGCGTCAGTTGAGCCGCCTCTGGCCCCAGAATAAACTAAACCCCGCTGCATATCCAGCGTCAGCATAGTTCCGTCCCGAATTACCCGCGTGGCATTCTTTACGCCCACCATCACCGGCACGCCCAAGCGCAAACCGATAATCGCGGCGTGAGAAGTCAAACTGTCCTCCTCCGTCACCACACCTGCTGCTTTCCGAATCATCTCCACAAAAGCGACGCTTGTGTGTTCCACTACCAAAATTTCTCCAGGGTGGAAATTGCCTACATCCGCAGCAGTGCGAGCAACCCTGGCCATGCCACTCACCGAGCCCAAACCGACACCGGTGCCTTTGCCTAAAACTGCTGTCACTACCTCAACTTTGATCAAATCCGTCGATCCGGCAACCCCTTGCAGAGTACCGGCGGTCATTACCACTAAATCTCCGTCGCACACTAACTCTTTTTCCTGGGCGACTGTCATGGCAGAGTGAAATGTCTGGCCGGTGGAGGGCAAATCCAGCACCAGCAAGGGTTTTACTCCCCATACTAATTGCAGTTGTCGGGCTACGTCTACGTGAGGAGTAACTGCCAAAATCGGAGTTTTGGGTCGGAACTTCGAGACATTTCGCGCTGTGGCGCCGGTTTTGGTCAGCGTCATGATGGCCGCCGCGTTCAACTGTTCGGAGATTTGGCTGACTGCTTGGCTGATTCCGTTGGGGATCGATCGACCAATATCTTCTACATTCCTAATATTCCGCTTAATTCCTTCCCTCTCCATCCGCACCGCAATTCTCGCCATCGTCGCCACCGCTTCGACGGGGAACTTGCCGACAGCAGTTTCATTCGAGAGCATCACCGCATCAGTTCCATCGAGAATCGCGTTTGCCACGTCGGAAATCTCGGCGCGGGTGGGACGGGGATTGTTGACCATGCTGTCGAGCATCTGGGTAGCGGTAATTACCGGAATGCCCAGGCGGTTGGAGGTAGCAATCAGCCGCTTTTGCAAAATCGGCACGTCTTCGGCGGGTAGTTCCACTCCCAAAT
Source organism: Microcoleus vaginatus PCC 9802 (assembly GCA_022701275.1). Classification (NCBI taxonomy): domain Bacteria; kingdom Bacillati; phylum Cyanobacteriota; class Cyanophyceae; order Oscillatoriales; family Microcoleaceae; genus Microcoleus; species Microcoleus vaginatus. The sequence continues at coordinate 405,091 of CP031740.1, read as the reverse complement.
CGCCGCGGGCGACCATCACGCCGTTGCAAAGGGTGAGAATTTCCTCCATTTGTTCGATCGCCTCGTGCTTTTCGATCTTGGCAATCACTGGTACTTGCTTGCCCGCACTGGCAATCAGCTCTTTAATTTCGAGTACATCTTGGGGATTCCGCACAAAGCTCAGGGCCACCCAATCGACACCTTGGTCGAGGCCGAACATTAAATCTTTGCGGTCTTTATCAGTCAGCGCTTTAATTGACAGGTAAACTCCCGGAAAATTCACGCCTTTGTTGTTGGAAAGCGGCCCGCCGACTACGACGCGGCAGTACAATTCCCGCGCCGCGCGGTCTACTTTTTCGACCAGCATTTCCACTTTGCCGTCGTCGAGCAGAATCACTGCTCCCTCTGGAACTTCGTCTGCTAGGGGGTCGTAGGTGACGGAAGAAATGAGTTCGGTACCTGGAACCTGACGGCTGGTGAGAATGAAAGGATCGCCGTTTTTGAGAACTATAGAGCCTGTCTCAAAGCGCCCTAAACGAATTTTCGGGCCTTGGAGGTCTTGGAGGATGGCAACCGGCTGGTTGAGTTCAAAGGATGTTTGCCGGATTAAGCGAATGCTGCGCTCGTGGTCTTCTTCTGTTCCGTGGGAAAAGTTGAGTCGCAAAGTTGTGGCACCGGCTTCTATGAGCTGGCGCAGCACTTGTGGGTCCGAAGTTGCTGGGCCAATGGTGGCGACGATTTTAGTCCGGCGTAGGGCTTTTGGCAATTGCATCAGCGGTGTTCTGGGGAGGCAGGTGGATTTCTTGTTTAAATTTCGGCTAACGTTTCATCTTTGCACTACAAGCAATGACGCTAGTCTCAAGTCTTAAAAATTTTGATAGTCGTCAAAAAAGCAGGTATTGAACAATATATAGAATATCTGACTTTTTACCGATCGGTAATCTTTTCTTGGGGAGCGCCCTTTTTTGCAAATTTTTCCGCTCTCAGGCTTGACATAAATACAGACATACCCATTGATTTTGTTTCTTCTGCTGAGATCTTTTGGCTAATCTAGGACTGGTATCCCTGTACAACAGCCATACTTTGCTGTTTGTGCAGACGCTTGTGTTTGGCGATCGGACTCTGTTCTTTCATGCCTTTAGGCTGAGGTTCCTGACAAAACTTTACTATTGTCTGGCTTGTATCTTATACTACGCAAGTGTGAAATATTAAGGAGTCTTAACAAAGATGTCGGAGGCAGGACGGCCGCTGACAGTGCCGAAAGAGTTTCTGAGTCCTCCCGGTGACTTCAATCCGACACTGCTGCTATTTTTGAGTGCAGTAGCGATTCTCGTGATTTCTAACTTGGGTTTCTGGTGTTGGGGATGGCCGCAGTGGTGCTGTTTTTCGCTGAACGTGTTGGCGTTGCACATGGCTGGAACTGTGATTCACGATGCGTCTCATAATGCAGCCCATCGCGATCGCACGATCAATGCTATTTTGGGACACGGTAGCGCGCTGATGTTGGGTTTTGCTTTCCCGGTGTTTACGCGGGTACATATGCAGCATCACGCCCACGTTAATGACCCAGATAACGATCCAGACCATTATGTTTCGACGGGCGGGCCTTTGTGGTTGATTGCTGCGAGGTTTTTTTACCACGAGATTTTCTTTTTTAAGCGCAAACTGTGGCGGAAATACGAATTATTGGAATGGTTTCTCAGCCGTTCGTTTGTGATCACGATCGTGTATATCTCGATTCAGTACGACCATTTAGGTTACGTGCTGAATTTTTGGTTTTCTCCCGCTATGGTGGTGGGATTGGCATTGGGGTTATTTTTTGATTATTTGCCGCACCGTCCGTTTCACGATCGCGATCGTTGGAAAAATGCCAGAGTATATCCTAGTCCTATTCTAAATATCTTGATTTTGGGGCAGAATTATCATCTAATTCATCACTTGTGGCCTTCCATTCCTTGGTACAATTACAAGCCTGCTTATGAGGCTGTGAAGCCGCTGTTGGATGAGAAAGGTTCCCCTCAAAGTTTGGGAATATTGGAAGGGAAAAAGGACTTTTGGAATTTTATATATGACATCTTTTTAGGGATTAGGCTGCATCACAAGAAAGCGTCTAATTGACAAAAAACCCGGCTTCTCAAAGAAACCGGGTTTTTTTTATAAAAGCTTTTAACCATATATCCCCAGGGCAGGTTTTGTACTGTATCAAGTCCCGTAAAAAATAAACCCACCTGTAATGGTGAGTTAACTTTTAAATCAAGCCCAAAGTGAATCTATTATTTTTCCCCAGCCACCGCCACCGCTAAATTCCTATCGGGGCGCAAATTTTGAGCTCCCCGCAAATAAGGATGATAAATTTCAGTATGTGCCGGCCAATTGACGTGAATTAAAAACCGGATGCAGCGTTCCAAAGCACCCTCAACGTGCATTTGTTGTACGTCCAACAAAGGAACATTACACCAGTGAGGACGTTCGCGGGCGATCGCGGCCGGAAACACAGCATCTAAATCACGAGTTGCAGAAAACGTAGCACTAATAATTAATTCTGGATTTATATCATTTTTTGCTTCTAATTCATCTAACAATTCTCTCACCGCTTCTCGAATTGCTTCCACCGAATTCTCGCTGGCAGTTGTTGCCCCACGAATACCCCGCACTTGCCACTCCACGCAAATTTCCTCCATATTTTTGTTATTAGTCATTAGTCATTAGTCATTAGTTATTAGTCATCAGTCATACTAAATTAGGTTTAAATACCCACTTTATTTCTTAGTCCCCGCTTGAGTGGACTTCGTTTGTGTAGTTTGACCTCGAACTCGTAGGCGAAGCCAGCGCGAAGCGCTTATGACGGGCGAAGCGCCACATTGGAGTTTGAGGTCAACACATTTCAATCGCCCAATCATTCAGGGGGTAACTAATGACTACTGACTCCTGACCAATGACTAATTTATTTAATCACGGGCGATACATCCACAGCGGCAAACCGCTAGTAGAAAGCTCGAATTCCAGCAAATTATTGTAAGCTGAAAGCCCGGATATATCCAGACTACTCCCCAAGACGCGATTTAGGAAAGGTTTTTGTTTTTCTAGCGTGCAAGACTCGGTTTTTTCCGGGTCGAGCCCTGCGAGTTCCGCGGCAAGGCGGCGGGCGTCCTCTTCTGTTCCCAGTCGATCGACCAAACCCAATTCTAAGGCTTGCTGGCCGGTAAAAACCCGACCGTCGGCAAAACTTTTCACTTTATCAACAGCCAATTTCCGGGCTTCGGCAACGGTTTCCACGAATTGCTGGTAGCTGGTGTCGATCAAGTCTTGCAGAATTTGCTGTTCAGGATCGGTCAATTCTCGATCGAATGCCAAGATATCTTTATACGGCCCCGATTTAATCACCTGAAAAGAAACGCCTACTTTTTCTAACAGCCGTTCTAGATTGTTGCCCCGGATAATCACGCCAATGCTGCCGGTAATTGTACCGGGATTAGCAACGATATGCTCGGCTCCCATGCCGATGTAAACTCCGCCAGAAGCTGAAATATTGCCAAAACTGGCAACAATTTTGACTTTTTCGCGCAGACGCTTGAGTGCGCTGTAAATTTCCTGGGAATCGCCGACAGTGCCGCCGGGGCTGTCTATCCGCAGCAGCAAGGCGGGAAATTTGCGTTCTTCAACGGTTTTGAGAGCTTCTAGGACTCGTTTACGGGTTTCTCCGGCAATGGCTCCGGTGATTTCGATACGGGCGATTTGTTTGCGGTAGCGGGGCTTGAATGGCCAAATCATGGGCAGTGTACAGGCAATGTTACGGATTTTTGTAGCTAACTTCTTATAGTGTGCCTTATTCATCGGGGTAGATGTTGTGCCTGTGTTCGCAACAGGCAAGATGCCTGTTGCACAAGAAAAGTCTTGATTGTGTGGAACAGGCAAGATGCCTGTTCATAATGGCGGCAACAGGCAAGATGCCTGTCCCACCTTGATTTTGTTGTGGAACAGGCATCTTGCCTGTTCATAATTGCCGAGGTTGGTGCGATCGAATTTAACTCAACAGCGATATATAATTGTAAAAATTGCTTAACAAATCTACATCATTCTCATGAGAGCCACTCTCATCAATTATTTGGAGTCTCCGCCATGCAGTTAAAACTTACCGATTCAAAATTGCCTTTTGCCCCGCTGTTGCTAATTGCGCCGTTTTTCCTGTGGGGAACCGCGATGGTAGCGATGAAGGGGGTGATGCCACACACAACGCCGCTGTTTGTGGCCGTCGTGCGTTTGATACCTGCGGGTGCGTTGGTGCTCCTGGCGGCGGCATTCATGGGAAAGCCACAGCCGCAGGGTTGGAAAGCTTGGCTGTGGATTTCGCTGTTTGCTTTGGTTGACGCTACTTTGTTTCAAGGCTTTTTAGCTGAAGGTTTGGCGAGAACCGGTGCGGGTTTGGGTTCCGTGATGATTGATTCTCAACCGCTAGCTGTGGCGATTTTGTGTTTGTGGCTGTTTCAAGAAAAAATTGGTTTTTGGGGCTGGTTGGGATTAGTGATTGGCGTAGTCGGCATCAGTTTGATCGGGTTGCCGGATGGCTGGATTGTGGGGCTTTTTCATCCTGAAAACAGGCAGGTTTCTGGGGGTATCGAACAGTTGTTTCAGGGTGGAGAATGGTTGATGCTATTGGCTGCTTTGTCGATGGCTGTGGGTACGGTTTTGGTGCGCTGGGTTTGCCGCTATGTTGACCCGGTGGTGGCGACTGGTTGGCACATGATTTTGGGCGGTTTGCCGCTGTTGGCAATTTCGGCTGCAACTGAGTCCGAACAGTTTGTGAATATTGATTTTTCCGGCTGGATGGCGTTAGGTTATTCTACCGTGTTCGGAAGTGCGATCGCCTACGGTTTATTCTTTTATTTTGCTTCGAGTGGCAGTCTAACAAGTTTAAGTTCTCTTACCTTTCTTACGCCTGTTTTTGCTTTGCTGTTCGGCAATTTGTTCTTGGGGGAAGTGCTGAATCCGCTGCAATCGATGGGGGTGGGGCTGACTTTGGTTAGTATTTATTTGATTAATCAGCGGGATACTTTGGCTGAGAAATTGAACAAAATGCGGCACGGTGAAGCGAGTGCAGAAGTTGAAGCAACAGGATTGTTAGAGTGGTCTGAGTTAAATTCTGGAGAATTACCCGTGCAGTTGCGGGTTAGCGAATTGGAATCAGAAGTTTAGCGCTTTGAGAAATTTAGGGAGAATCAGTTAATTCAAGGATTAACTGATTTGGAGTTACAATCCTAGGAGTAGTAACCGGAAAATATCGCGGGTTGCGGGTGACAATGGCATCAATTAGATTGATGACAGCAGTGCTGTACTGAATCGCATCTTCAAAATCCTTGAAGTTGCAAGTTAATGCAATTGAAATAACAGAGTTATCTACTGTTGCTACTTGACAAAATGTGGCTAACTGCCGCAAAAACTCAAGTGTCCAATCGCGACCTTTGTCTCGGCGAAGGATATAGTAAAGGTCGCTAAAAGTTGAGGCAGAAACATAGCCTTGAATTTGGCCTTCTTCAACAAAAGTTAAAATGCGATCGCTCTCAGCATAGAAAGGTTCTCGCTCAAGCGCAACATCTACTATCACATTGGTGTCTATGAGGACTTTCACAAGTTATGTTTCTCCTTCAAATATTCCCATTTTGCTTGTTTGTCTGGATCGTCAAAATCCAGCGGTTCCGGTACAGCATCTCGCTCAAACAAAGCTTGAAATGCTCTCACCTTCGTTTTAAATTTTGTCTGAGGTGTCTCAGATATCGCACTTTTCGACTCGCTAGCTAGTGTAACCGCATCAGCCACTGGCCAAACGATGATTTCGACATCTCCGGGTGGCATATCCACGGATTCCCAAACTACCAAGTTGCCAGTTGCATCGATTTTACCTCTCAGTTTGTATGGCTGCATAGTAATCTCCTAAGTTTTGTCTCTATTATACGACATGAAAATCTGGATCGTTACCAGTCATCCTCTTCAATAATTTGAATATTTCTACTCTCAATCTCTTCTATAAAAATTTTCAGACTAGGATTATCTTGGTAATGCTTCATTAAAACTTTATGCTTGCCATATTGTTTGGCAATCTCTCGATAATATTCAGGATTTTTAGCATTCTGGTCAATTGTAAATTTTTGTTGCTTGGAAAGCTCATAATTTAACGTATTAAGACAGTTTTTGCATTTAGCTTTTTTCTGTTTATCTGTATAATACAGTGGGAGCAACCAACACTCAATAGAATGTACAGATATTGCAAAAATTATCTTCTGTTGATTGGTGTTGTAAAAATCCTCACCAATCCCGTCTCTAAATTTCTCAATAACTTTTGCAATCAACTGCTGAGGAGTAAACTCACCCTTTTCATCTTGGTGGGCGATATGATAATCTTCTGAAACATCAGTATCTATTTGGATAATAATATAATCGATAAATTGAAATGCTTCCTTAAAATTATTTGACTCGCAGTAAGCAAAAACTTGACTCCAACCTCCATAGTTATGAGATTTATTCTCATCATCTTTATTTCTTTCTGGTTGAAGCGGTCTAATATCTATATCTGGGTTATTGAAATATCCTGCTAAAATACTTTCAATAACAATCTGGTCAGTTAATCCCTCTGTAATTAATCCAAAATTAGTCATATTAAAAATTCTTAGGAAGTCCTCCGATATAGCCCCTCAAAAAAGCCTCTGATAATTTAACAGGTTCCTGTCCGTCGATAGTTTTAGGTTTGAGAATCCGTCTAGCTTTAGTATGTCCTAATTGGTTACGATAAATGACAAACAGTCGCTGTTCGTCATCATCTAAATCTAAACCGTCCAAAACAGCCGGGTTGTGGGTTGTGAATATAACTTGTTTGTCGTGTTTTTTTGCTAATTCGACTAATTCTTGCATTAATCTGCGACACAATCTGGGGTTTAGAGAAGCATCAATGTTATCTATTGCAAAAAATTTAGGCGTGAGATCGCTAATAAATAAAGCGAAGTAAAAAAGCAAAAATAAAAAGCCTTCATTAGAACTTCTTTGGTCAAAGTAACTTAAATCATGGTCTAAGTATCTATCTTTAATTTGGAGAGAGCTTTGAATATTTGATAAATTTGGAGGAGCTTCAAAATCTTGAAACCAATCTATCAGTTGCAGCTTTTTTTTAATTTCATTAAGCTGCTGCTGGTTATCTGAACTCAAAAATTTTAAAATCTTAAACAAACCTTCTCCATTAATGCCTAATGGTTGAATTTGACCTTCTTTTTCAAAAGTTCTTAAGGCTTGGTTTTCAGGAGAATAAATTATAAAATTAGTGAGGGAAATTATCAGCGAAAATGAGTGCAACTCTTTGGTCAATCTTGATAGTTCTTGTTGTGAGAAGTCCCTTTTTTCTTCTAATAAAATAGACCGGAGTTTTTCTTCCCCACCGTATTTGTCAACAACACTCTTAACAGCACTTTTTAGAAAGGTTTCAAGATCACCCAAAAAATTTTTCCTAACCCACTGAGAATAGGGAGAATTATCATTTTGTAAAATACAACTGAATGGTTGTACCTCATTCCCTCTTAACTCAATTTTGATATCTTTAATCAAATTGTCAATTTCAAAAGCCGATCGCATCAATTGAGGTTCTGTAACTCTGATGCCCCGAGAAGCTAAAAACTCGTTATCCAGCTTGTCATCAGCCGCCGCAGAAGCAAGGGCGATCGCCTCTAGAATATTGCTCTTGCCGCAGCCATTTTCACCGATCAATACGGTGACTCGTCCTAATTCTAGCTTCAGCTTTTGAATGGACTTATAATTTTCGATTCTGACTTCTCCAATCATAATTCAATCCCATATAATCTTAGTGTACTCATTGTATCTCCGATCGCATGAATCTCAAGGAACGCCTGCACAGCCATCTGATTCAGATTGTACGCGATCGCAACCCATACCTCGCATCCCAAGGGCATTTTTATGCTCAGCAATACATCCGCGAAGAGTTGGCCCAGTGGGGAAGTGTAGAAATTGACGATTTTGCGGTGCGCGGGCGAATTCATCACAATTTGATTTTAGATTTACCCCCCTCCGAAAAGGCGAGTAAGAAGCGGTTGCCGCCGATCGTAATTGGTGCTCATTACGATACTGTACCCGGATCACCTGGCGCCGATGATAATGCTACTGGTGTTGCTGTTTTGCTGGAACTCGCAAGGGATATCGCATCTGGGCCGCTCAAATATCCAGTGCAATTAGTCGCCTTCGATATGGAAGAATACGGTTATTTGGGAAGCAGTCATCATGCAGCTAAATACAAGCAACAGCAAGAGTCAATCCGGTTAATGATTTCTTTGGAAATGTTGGGTTATTGCAACCCTAATCCTAATTCTCAAAACTATCCCGCTGGCTTGAAATATTTTTATCCAAATAGTGGTATTTTTATTGCTTTAATTGGCAATTTGCGGACTGTTCCCGATTTGATTAATTTGAGTGGCAAAATTCGCAAATCAGGTCAGCCCTGCGAGTGGCTGCCGGTGCCGAATCGAGGTTTAATTGTGCCGGATACTCGCCGCAGCGATCATGTTCCTTTTTGGGATAATGGTTATCCGGCTATCATGGTGACTGATACTGCTAATATGCGAAATCCGCATTATCATCGAGAAAGTGATAGGATTGAGACTTTGGATTTGGATTTTCTGGCTGGTGTTTGTCAGGGGTTAGTCAAGGGCATTCGACATCTATAATTAACGCGAGCGATCGCCTGGTAGTTTGAGCGACCAGAAATTATGACTTTTATGAGCCAAAGTTATGAGTTTTATGAATTGACTCGAACAGAATTTGGGTCAATAATTGTAAATTAATCAAGCAAAAATATCAAAAAAAAGAGATATGAATCCTACTTATCCCGATCGCACTCGCTGGCAATTCTGGATCGATCGCGGCGGTACTTTTACCGATATTGTCGCCCAGCGCCCCGACGGTAAATTAGTCATTCACAAGCTGCTGTCGGAAAACCCGGAACGCTACACCGACGCCGCAGTCCAAGGAATTCGCGACATTTTGGGAATTCCCGCCGACGCAGCGATACCCGCCGCCGAAATTGAAGCGATTAAAATGGGGACGACGGTGGCGACAAATGCTTTGCTGGAACGAAAGGGCGATCGCACAATTCTGTTAATCACCAAAGGTTTCCGCGATGCGCTGAGAATTGGCTATCAAAACCGCCCCAATATTTTCGCGCGTCACATTGTTTTGCCCCAGATGCTGTACGATCGAGTTATTGAAGTTGCAGAACGCTACAGCGCTCAAGGTGAGGAGTTAACTGCTGTCAATCCTGAGTTTATCCCGTCTTTGCAGCAAGCATACGATGAGGGAATTCGCAGTTGTGCGATCGTATTCATGCACGGCTACCGCTACTCGGAACATGAAAAACAAGTTGCTAAAATAGCCAAAAAAATTGGCTTTACTCAAATTTCAGTATCTCACGAAGTTAGCCCGCTGATGAAATTAGTTTCGCGGGGAGATACTGCGGTTGTCGATGCTTATTTATCTCCGATTTTACGTCGATACGTCGAACAAGTAACCAGTCAGTTATCTCCTGTAGGGGCGGTGTCCCCGTGCCCGCCCTCCCCGTGCCCGCCCCCTAAATTAATGTTTATGCAGTCGAACGGCGGCTTAGTGGATGCGGCACAATTTCAAGGAAAAAACAGTATTTTATCCGGGCCTGCTGGGGGAATTGTCGGTGCAGTTCAAACGAGCAAAAAGGCAGGTTTTGATAAAATTATTACCTTTGATATGGGCGGAACTTCGACAGATGTTGCCCATTTTAACGGCGAATACGAACGCGAATTTGAGACGGAAATTGCTGGGGTGAGATTGCGATCGCCCGTGATGGCAATTCACACTGTAGCAGCCGGCGGCGGTTCAATTGTCTTTTTTGACGGGGCTCGCTACCGCGTCGGGCCGGAGTCTGCAGGGGCCAATCCTGGGCCCGCTTGCTATCGCAAAGGCGGCCCCTTGACGGTGACTGATTGCAATGTGATGTTGGGTAAAATTCAACCGGATTTTTTCCCGAAAGTATTTGGATTGAATGGAGATTTGCCGATCGCCCCTGACGTAGTAAAGCAAAAATTTGGGCAACTAGCGGGGGAAATTGGGGGCGAGAGGACGGCGGAACAGGTGGCGGAGGGTTTTTTGGCGATCGCTGTGGAAAAGATGGCAAATGCCGTTAAAAAAATCTCGCTTCAGCGCGGTTACGATGTTTCGGAGTATACATTGTGCTGTTTCGGCGGTGCGGGCGGCCAACACGCTTGTGCGATCGCGGATGCTTTGGGGATGAAACGGGTATTTATTCACCCTTATGCGGGTGTGTTGTCCGCTTACGGTATGGGTTTGGCTGATGTGCGGGCTATTCGCGAAAGGGCGATCGAGCAACACTTAAATGCAGAATTATTAGCTGATTTGCATCATATTTTAACTGCATTGGAGGCTGATGGAAAGAGGGAATTGAACCGCCGAGGCGCAGAGGACACAGAGAAAGAGTCAGAGGTTTTAGTTATTAGGAAGCTGCGCTTAAAATATCAGGGAAGTGACTCGGTTTTGGCGGTAGATTTTGCTGACAATATTGAGGTCATGCAGGCTGAATTTGAAGCAGCCCACCGACAGCGTTACAGTTTTATTATGCCAGAAAAACCGCTGATTGTGGAAGCGGTTTCGGTGGAAGTTGTAGAAAGAATGGATGTGCCGGAAGCATCCACAATTTCCCCCTCTGGTGGCACGGGCATCTTGCCTGTGCAACCAATTTCAACGGTGCAAACCTATGTTGCTGGCGGGTGGCGGGAAACGCCTGTTTATCAGAGAGAAGATTTGCGATCGCACGACTGCATTAGCGGCCCTGCTATGATTGTTGAGGCAACGGGAACCAATATCATAGAACCGGGCTGGGAAGCGGAAATCACCGAAAATAATGATTTAATTTTGAACCGCCGATGCACGCAGATAGAGGCAGATAATATCCGCGTTCATTCGGGTTTATCGGCGGTTAAATCCGATCCAGTTTTGCTGGAAATTTTTAATAATTTGTTTCGGGCGATCGCCGAACAAATGGGTGTCACATTGCAAAACACAAGTTCCTCAGTCAACATCAAGGAACGCCTCGACTTTTCCTGTGCAATTTTCGACAAAAACGGGCAATTAGTTGCCAACGCGCCGCACATTCCCGTACATCTGGGCTCGATGAGCGAAAGCGTTGAAGCTTTAATTTTAGCACAAGGCGATGCGATTCAACCGGGCGCTGTTTATGTTTCTAACAATCCCTACAACGGCGGCACACACTTACCAGATATCACCGTTATTACTCCAGTATTTGCTCGTGATTCCTCCCTTCCTTTGTTTTATGTAGCCTCGCGGGGACACCACGCGGACATCGGCGGCATCACTCCCGGTTCCATGCCTCCTAACAGTACAACAGTAACCGAAGAAGGTGTATTGCTAGATAATTTTCAGCTAGTAAGCGAGGGAATTTTTAGAGAAAAACAATTACTAGAACTTCTGACAGTGGGAATTTTTCCGGTTCGCAATTCCGCTCAAAATATAGCAGATTTGCAAGCACAAATTGCTGCTAACAAGCGCGGCGCAGAAGAGCTGAGCAAGATGGTAGAACATTATGGATTAGAGACTGTGCAAGCTTATATGGGCTTCGTACAAGACAATGCTGAGGAGTCGGTGCGGCGGGTAATTGAGGTTTTGAGTGATGGCGAATTTACTTATCCGATGGATAGTGGCGGACAAATTAAGGTAGCGATTACAATTGACCAATCTGCGCGCAGTGCAAAAATAGATTTTACTGGCACTTCAGCTCAACAAGCCAACAATTTTAATGCTCCCGCCGCCGTGTGCAAAGCCGCTGTTTTGTATGTTTTCCGCACCTTGGTTGATGACGATATTCCTCTCAATGCGGGCTGTTTGAAACCTCTCGAAATCATCAATCCCGAAGGCTGCATGCTGAATCCTCGCTATCCAGCGGCGGTAGTTGCCGGAAATGTGGAAACCTCGCAGAATATTACCGATGCTTTGTATTGTGCGTTGGGAGTGATGGCGGCTTCTCAGGGAACTATGAATAATTTTACCTTTGGAAATCAGCGCTATCAATATTATGAAACAATTTGCGGCGGTTCGGGCGCTGGTGCAGATTTTGACGGTACTGATGCCGTGCAAACTCACATGACTAATTCGCGTTTAACCGATCCCGAAGTATTAGAATGGCGGTTTCCGGTGTTGTTGGAAAGTTTTGCAATTCGGGCTCATAGTGGCGGTAATGGATCTCATCGCGGAGGGAATGGAGTTGTGCGGCGAGTGGGCTTTCGAGAGGCGATGACGGCGGGAATTTTATCGGGGCGGCGGGTGATTTCTCCTTGCGGTTTGAATGGGGGGGAACCGGGGAAAGTTGGGCGGAATTATGTTGAAAAGGTTGATGGTAAAGTTGAGGAATTGGGGAGTACGGCGACTGTGGAAATGCAGCCGGGGGATGTGTTTGTAATTGAGACTCCTGGGGGCGGAGGATATGGTTATTTATAGTAGTAATATCAACTCCGGTAGCATCGGAATTAATATTACCCACAGTCAGGACACGGCAGTGGCGTGCCCCTACAATTAATCGGGTAGGGACACGGCACTCCCGTGTCCTCGGTATCATTCTGAGGCTACCGAAAACGATATAAGTAAGCCCTCGCTTTTCATTTATCGTCATGAACCGACACGCATTGTTCCGGTGAAGGTTCTTTTTTATGGGGAGTAATATAGCCAGAGTTATTCATAACTTTTCTGATGTGTGAAAAGCTAGATCGCCGAAGTGAAAAGTATATATTATCTTGAAAGAGGGACAAAATGGTAGAAATACCGCTCTGCGGACACCGCACCGCTAGAAAATGATCCTCAACTCTGGAATGTCGATCGACAAATCGTGTAGAATCGGGCTGCACCAGCATTTATTCTCAAAGCTATTCCATAACTATTGTGCAAACCCCTAATTTTTCCGAACTCAACCATCCTGTGGTCAAATCCCTGTTTCACCACAGCGACCAGGAATTATTGACTCTGTTTCAAAACCATCCCGATCAGGGTCGCTTCTTCACGGCGATTTTTTGCCGCTACGCTCAAATTGTACACTCCCTGATTCGCCATTCCGTACGATCGCCCGTACAAGGCGATTACCTATTTGCCCACACTTGGCTGCACATCTATCACGAACTCCGAGGCCTCGATTTGCGCCGCGAGATCCAAGAGTCTGATGGCGGAAATCTCAGTCTCCAAAACTGGCTGATTAATGTCACCGCAGTCTGCATAAATCAAGCTGAATTGCCGCCTGTTGAGTCGATTCACTACTCTTTGCAATCGGCTCCGCCTCCGCTGTGGTGTTACGTCAAACAAGCCTTGGAATTGTTAGCGCCGCTGCCGCGTTTAGTGGTGTTGATGGCTCAGACTTTCCGCTGGAGCGAAACTCGAATTGCAGCTTATTTGCAAGCTGAAGGCGAAGCTATTTCCCCCGCTCAGGTAAAGGCTTTGCTGCAAAAAGGATATCAAAGTTTAGAATCCAACTTGCCGGAGGATATTCGAGCTATTTATCTAGATGAAAATCTCGATTATCAAGAAGCGCTTGTCTAGTATAGCGATCGAAGTTGTGGTTTCTCAAAAACCCGGTGTTTTGAAAATACTGGGTTTTTTAGCTATCATGTATAGTGGCATATCCTCTGTCCGCACCCTACATTTTGATTTTTTCTGTAAGTTGTAATCATCTATTTTAGTTGAATACCAGCAATCCAAATATAAGAGGTGGAAATGGCTGTTTATCAAGTTCGGTTGGTGAATGAGGCTCTCGCGCTCGATCGCACGATCGCAGTACCAGACGACCAGTATATCTTAGATATCGCAGAAGATGCTGGCATCCGCTTGCCGAATGGATGCAAGCAAGGAGAGTGTTCTGCTTGCGTTGCCAAATTGCTGAACGGTGAAATCGACCAAAGCGAACAAAAGTTTTTGAAGCCGTCAGAATTGCAAGCTGGCTACGCTGTTACTTGTGTGGCTTACCCGCTTTCTGACTGCACTTTGTTAACTCATCAAGAACAAGTTTTATATCAAGCCGCTCTTTATTTTAAGTAATAGGAAATCAGTTTTTTAGCATTTTTTCTTCTAGCCTCGCTGGGCGCGGAATTTGTTTGTAGAAGAGCGAATTATATTCGCCGAAAATCGTTATCAAAGCAGATTTGGTGTCATGTAAGGTGCGTGACTCTCCAGCATCTCGCTGTTAATTGAGTAACTAAAAAGCCACGCACCCTAATGAGTATAGATAAACCCACCCTTATAAATTCAGCAATTGTAGAATCCGCTTCATCGGAATTTCCGCCCAATCCAAGCGGTAATTAAGTTCGTAGGCTAGCTCGCCAACCGCTTTTTCCAAAATGTAAGCATCCAACAAAACTTGTAGTTCCGGTATAGATTTGGGCAAGAAATTGGCATCGCCTGCTGTTACCAAATAGCTGTTAAGAAAAGTGAGGCTGACCCAGCGGTGCCAAACGTTCGCCCACTGCTCCATCTCCGGGAGATTTTCAGGGCGAATCATGCCACTTTCTACTTCATTGCGGAGTGCCAAAGTAACAGCGTAACTTATAGATTGCAGCATTCCTGCAACATCTCGCAGGGGCGACCTCTTCATCCGCCGCTCGCTTAACGGTCGATTCCGTTCTCCTCCGAAATCAATAATTACAAAGTCTTTGCCTGTATAAAGAACTTGCCCGAAATGAAAGTCCCCGTGACACCGAATTCTATCGGCCGTGATTCTCAAGTTCAAAATAGACTTGAAACGTTCCATGATCAACTCTTCGCGGTTGAGGAGCTTGTGAGCCGATTTTTGTATTTCTGGCGGCAGTTTAGACATCCGTTTCTTCAGATCCAGCAAAGTTCTTCCGGCCAGATTTCTCATGTGTTGATAGATGGAACGCTGGTAAAAGGAGGTGAAGCTTTCTGGGGCAAAAGCGGGATTTTCTGTGTCAGCAGCTAAAGCGAGGTGAAGTTCGGCTGTCCGTTGGCCTAAAAGTTCTGCTGATGCTAAGTAAGAGCCGATGAGTTCCCGAGCTAATGCCGGAATTTCTAGGGATAAATCGGCTACTAGCGAGTTTTGCTGCCGCTGCGTTTGTCCGGTCAAAGCGTTCGGTAAATAATTTTCGGGGGCAGTAGATAAATTCTCGCCCGAATGCTTTGCTTCTACTGTCATTACTTGCTCGAAATAGTCGCGCAGTGTGTCTAATGTATAAGACCAAGCATCTACGCTGTCGGGGATTAATTTTTGTAGGATTCCGACTGTAAGGACTTGTTTTGCTGGTGTGTGATATTCCAATGCTCCGGCAATTGGAGCGTAGTGTTGGATCGAGTTGCGCTCTGTTAAAAAGCGTCCGATTTCTAATTCGGGGTTGATTCCTTCCTCGACTTTTCGCAATATTTTCAGGACGAAGCGGTCGCCGTAACCTGCGGATGTATTGCTTTGTTCTTTTTTGAACACGTGGGGGTCGAGGTGGGATAAATCTTCTTCTGAGCTGAATGCACTGTCGGCAATTCCTACCAGTTGACCTGCAACACCTCTGTAACTGCGAGAATTGCCGATCGCCCCCAGCAGCGCGCTCAGAAAACCTTTGTCCCCGGCAGCGTCAAATAGTACCCCGATTTCCTTGTTGGTTTCTGGGAAGTGCAGGCGCGCGATCGCCCGATCGTCCACATCGCCTTTCATCTCTTCCCAACCTAAAGGCAAAACGTAAGTTTCCGGCATACCTTCAGTATAATTCAACTGCAAAAACAGAATGTAAACTTGAGATTGCTCCCCCGCATTATCTTTACATTCAATCGGTACAACCTCACTTATTTCTAATGATTGAATTGTCCGATCTGTACCGCTAAACCAGCGATTGCGCCGCAGGTATACCGGCAAAAGATTAAGCAGCATATCGCTTAACTGACTTGTAGCAAAAGCAGTTTTCCAATTGCCTATCACCGCCAAAGTAGGCAAGTCTGTGGGAACACCGTGCAGCGAAAAATCTTCGTGTTTAACAGTAAGAGTAAACCAGTAAAAAGTGTGAGGACTTAAGCACAAAAAGTAAGGCGACTCGCCAACTGGAGGAAACTCCGTGCGGCCGAAAATCTCCACTGGAACAGCACCTTTAAAGGGCGCAAGGTCTAATTCTGCCGTCTGGACAAAGCGTGACAAATTAGCCACTACCAGGATGTGTTCGTCTTGATAAGTGCGTACAAAAGCTAAAACTTTGCGGTTTTCCGGGTACAGAAACTCGCAAGTTCCACGGCCGAATGCTTGGAAGCGCTGCCTAATTGCAATTAGGCGTTTCATCCACCACCACAGAGAACTCGGATTCGCCCGCTGCGCGTCCACGTTAACAGATTCGTAGTGATATTCAGGGTCAACAATTGGCGGTGCGTACAGCCGCTGCGGGTTAGCACGGCTGAAACCGGCATTGCGATCGCCACTCCACTGCATCGGAGTTCTCACCCCGTTGCGATCGCCCAAATAGATATTGTCTCCCATGCCAATTTCATCGCCGTAGTAAAGCACCGGCGTACCCGGAAGAGACAGCAGCAAAGCATTCATCAACTCGATGCGGCGGCGGTTATTTCCCATCAAAGGAGCCAAGCGGCGGCGGATGCCCAAATTAATTCTCGCCTGAGTGTCTTGAGCGTAAACCCGATACATATAATCTCGGTCTTCATCGCTCACCATTTCCAGCGTCAATTCATCATGATTCCGCAAAAATAATGCCCACTGACAATTATTGGGAATATGTGGAGTTTGCTGGAGAATGTCGCTAATTGGGAAGCTATCTTCCATGTGCAAAGCCATAAATAAACGCGGCATCAGCGGAAAATGAAAGTTCATGTGACATTCATCGCCAGCAGCGTAATATTCAACCGCATCCTCCGGCCACTGATTCGCCTCAGCCAGCAGCATCCGGTTCGGGAATTTCTCATCTACGTGCTGCCGCAATTGCTTCAGGAATACGTGAGTTTCGGGCAGGTTTTCGCAGTTAGTACCTTCGCGCTCGTACAGGTAAGGCACCGCATCCATTCGCAGTCCGTCTACTCCCAATGCCAACCAGAAATCTACCACATCTAAGATGGCTTGGCGGACGGCCGGATTGTCGTAATTCAAATCGGGTTGGTGGGAATAAAAACGGTGCCAGTAATAAGCTTTTGCTACCGGATCCCAAGCCCAATTAGATGTTTCAAAATCTTGGAAAATAATCCGAGCCTCTTGATATTTTTCCGGGGTGTCGTTCCACACATAAAAATCTCTTTCGTTACTGCCTTTCGGGGCGCGGCGCGCTCGCTGAAACCAAGCGTGCTGGTCGGAAGTGTGGTTAACAATTAACTCAATAATGACTCGAATTCCCCGCTGGTGCGCTGCTTCTAAAAGGTCTTTAAAGTCCTCTAATGTGCCGTAAATCGGGTTGACGGTAGTATAGTGAGATGTATCGTAGCCGTCGTCTCGGAGCGGCGACGGAAAAAATGGCAGTACCCAAATTGCTGTTACTCCCAAGTTTTGCAGGTAATCCAGTTTTTCTGTCAGTCCTCTAAAGTCGCCGATGCCGTCTGCATTGCTGTCGGCAAAAGCCCGAACTGGTACTTCGTAAATAATCGCGTCTTTGAACCACAAGGGGTCGTTATTTAACATTGAGTTTGGCATGATTTGTAGCGATAATTGGTCAGTGGTAATTTGTACTTAAAATTTGGTAATTGGGATTTGTTAGTTCCCATCCAAACCGATAAATCATAACTCATAATTTGGTCGCAATTCCTCATGCGAGCCGCAGAGTTTTAATCGTAATTTATTAACGCAAAACTTATAATTTCTTAACCCTAAAATCTCCACAATCTGTTTTGCTATTTAGGATACAGTTCACAATCCGAGTACGGTGCTAACTACCGATTCGCGGTAGTGCCCACCCTACATACTCTGGCTCCTTCCCCTCTGGACCTCTCCCGCTTCCCTCAAAGGTGCGGTATTTACTACCTGCCGGACGGTTGCCACGACAGTACACTACCTTGACGTTAATTGCTGAGCATTGTTACATTGGTTTACATAAAGCAACAAAACTTAAGGAAAAATCAAAAATGACTATTGTAATCGCTCTTTTAATCGTCGGTTGGGTAGCGGCCTCAGTGATTGGCACTCAAGCATATTTCCTGGGCGAACAGTCAAAGCCCATCCACGAGCGGAATTGGAACGATGAATCTTTTGAACAACTGGCAAAATCAGTGACGGGAACAGAAATTGATTACCGCGTTCGCGTTCCTGCCTACAGCATGGATGCCTATGGTAGCCGCACCATGTCTAATTCTTGACATATTTCACCATTTTCAACAACAGGCTTTCCGGCGTGTTCCACCAGAAGATTAATGGTTTTTGCAACAGCAGACACCCTTTTCAAGAATCGGCTTTGCGGCCTGTTCCACTGGACAATTAATTGTTTGTGGAACAGGCCGGAAAGCCTGTTCCTAACGCAACTACAAACTATTACCTACTAGCGCCGGACGAGATTCTTTTTTGCGAAATTGCAAAGTGTTATTTTCGCAGTCGATCGCAATTGTATCTCCCTCCACAAACGCATTTTCCAGAATCTTGTTGGCCAGCGGGTTTTCCAGCTCCCGCTGGATGGCGCGTTTCAAGGGACGAGCGCCGTAAACCGGGTCGTAACCGACATCTGTGATATGGTTTTTCGCAGCATCCGACAGTTCCAAAGTAATTTTTTGCTCTGCCAACAAACGCTCGATCCGCTTCACTTGAATGCTGACTATTTGCCGCAATTCGATCTTGCTCAAAGTGTGGAACAAAATTATCTCGTCCACCCGATTGAGAAATTCGGGCCGGAAGTGCGATCGCAGCGCTGTCATCACCCGTTTTAACATCTGTTCGTACTCTTGGTCTGTCTCCCGTTCTTGAGTCAATAAGTTTTCATTTTCACTCTTCTCGGCAGTATCGACTCGGTGGGCCGACACCTCAACAGTACCGTCGGCAGCCACTTTATAATCTGTCTTTTGACTTGACAAATCTTTCGTTTCCTGCTTGCGAGTAGCAGGTTTTTTGACGGTTTTTTCCTTCTTAGTAAACACGTCTAAAATGTGGTCGCTGCCGATATTGCTAGTCATCACAATTACAGTATTTCTAAAGTCAACCACTCGACCTTGAGAATCGGTAATTCTGCCGTCATCCAACACTTGCAGCAAAATGTTAAATACGTCGGGGTGCGCTTTTTCCACTTCGTCAAACAGCACTACCGAATAAGGATGTCTCCGCACTGCTTCGGAAAGTTGTCCGCCTTCGTCGTAACCGACATATCCGGGGGGAGCTCCTACCAACCGGGAGACGCTGTGCTTCTCCATGTATTCCGACATATCGATGCGGACGATCGCATCATCGCTGTCAAACAAAAACTCCGCCAACGCCCGCGCTAACTCAGTTTTGCCGACGCCTGTCGGGCCCATAAACAAGAAAGAGCCGATCGGCCTTCCGGGGTCTTTCATGCCCGCCCTAGCGCGCCGAATTGCCGCCGCCACGGCTGTTACAGCTTCCTCTTGACCGATGACTTTTTGGTGCAAGTGTTTTTCCAATTGCAACAATTTTTGGCGTTCGGATTCTAACAACCGGTTAACCGGAATGCCCGTCCATTTAGCGACAATTTCCGCAATATCGCCCTCAGTAACTTTTTCGCGCAGCAGGGAAGAACCTTGAGCTTGCTGTTTCAAAAGTTCCGCTTCTTTCGCTTCGCGATCGCGCACCGCAGTTTCCAACTTGCCGTACTTTAACTGTGCGGCTTTATTCAAATCGTAAGCCCTTTCTGCTTGTTCGATTTGCACTCGCAATTGGTCTTCTTCTGCTTTCAATTTATTGATTGCATCCAACAACTGCTTTTCGCCCAACCACTGAGAAGACAATTTTTCTTGCTTAGCTTTTAAGATGTCAATCTCAGATGTGATGCGTTCGACGCGGAAGCCGAGCCCAGGGGCGAGAGCACCTTTTCCTTCGCCTTCGATCGACAATTTTTCCATTTCCAACTGCATCACCCGGCGGTCGATTCCTTCCAATTCCACGGGTTTAGAAGTAATCTCCATTTTCAAGTGGGCAGCCGCTTCATCTACGAGGTCGATCGCCTTGTCCGGCAAAAAGCGATCGGAAATATAGCGAAAAGACAGAGTTGCAGCAGCTACCAGGGCCGAATCAGTAATTTTTACCCCGTGGTGGCGTTCGTAACGGTCTTTCAATCCGCGCAAAATCGAAACAGTATCTTCAACGCTGGGTTCGCCGACAAATACTTGTTGAAACCGGCGTTCCAAGGCAGGATCTTTTTCGATATGCTTGCGGAATTCGTCGAGAGTTGTAGCGCCTATGCAGCGCAATTCGCCTCTGGCCAACATCGGTTTTAACAAATTTCCCGCATCCATTCCCGAACCGGAACTGCCACCGCCGCCAGTGCCGACAACGGTGTGCAATTCGTCAATAAATAGGACAATTTGCCCGTCGGAATCGATGACTTCCCGCAGAACAGACCGCAATCGTTCTTCAAATTCGCCCCGGAATTTTGCCCCAGCAATTAAACTGCCCATGTCGAGGCTAAATAGCTGGCGATTTTTCAAAGATTCCGGTACGTCACCGTTGACAATTCGTTGGGCTAAACCTTCGGCGATCGCAGTTTTTCCGACTCCGGGATCGCCAATTAACACCGGATTGTTTTTTTGGCGGCGGGAAAGAACTTGCACCACGCGACGGATTTCCTCGTCGCGGCCGATTACTGGGTCGAGTTTGCCGGCTTTGGCGGCTTCTGTCAAATCGCGGCCGTACTTGCTGAGGGCGTCGGAGTTAGCTTCGCCATCTTGATCTTGGGCTTTAGCGCTGCTGCGGCTGGCTTTCCCCGTTTCGGAATTTTTTTCTTGAGCTTTAGTAGTGGCCCGGACAGATTTGATTGCTTCTTCGAGTTTGGGTCGATCAAGCGTACCGGCTGGGGGTTTGCGATCGTAACCGGGGCGGCCCGGCGGGCCGTCGCCTTTTGTCAGCAACCTGCGACCGACTCGTTCATCTTCTACTAAGCCAATTAATAAATGTTCAACGGCGATAAAATTATCTTGCCAAGTCGCCCTGGTGGCCTCGGCAACATCTAACATAACTTCTAAGCCGCGACCGAGGTATAGTTGGTCAGCGTTGGCAACTCTGGGCTGTCGTTTGGCAAAAGCATCTAACTGCTGCGCCAAGCGGGGCGCATCGACTCCAGCTTTGCTGAGAATGCTGTTGGCCTGACCTTGCTGTTCGAGAAGGGCGATGGCTAAATGTTCAACCTCTAGCTGCTGATTGGCAAAGCGGCGGGCTACATCCTGGGATTTGACAATGGCTTCCCAGGCTTGATCTGTAAATTTGCTAGGGTCTGTTGGCTGCACGTTGGTTCCTCGCAATCAAGGGGATTCCTGTTGTTATCCGTTAATACATCGTCTCACAACCATCATAATCTTTAAACAGGATTATGAATTTATGAGTGCGGTTAACTAGGGCGGAAGTTGTGACCTAATTGACCTCTTACAAAAGCTTACACTCCGCAATCCACCCCGAAATTTGGTGCGGTCAGACCGACTCTGGCGATATCCTTCGGGATAGGTTGGCTGGCCGTACTTATAAAAATATTGCCACAAACAAGATTTTTTATCGGCTGAGACTTATGCTATTTCCCACTTACCAATTTCTAGTTTTTTTCCTAATTATTTTTAGCCTGATCGTCTCTGTGAAACCCCAAGTCGATTTGTATAAAATTGTCTTGTTAGTTTCAAGTTTATTATTTTATTCCTTTTGGAGTTTCGACTTTCTCTTGCTCCTCGTTTTCTCTACCGCCTATAACTATATCACTATCCGGTTTCTCTGCAACAGTAAGTATAAAAAAATTGCTTTAATCTCCGGCTTAGTTTTCAACATTGTCTATCTCGGAATCTTTAAATATTGCAACTTTTTTGTAACTTCTTTATTTGAGATACTGAACCAGCTACAAATTCCAGCCAGCTTTCCAGTGTTGCAAATAATCGCCCCCGTCGGCGTGTCTTTCTACACTTTTAGAATGATTTCTCATTTAATCGACTGCTACCAGCAAAAAATACCCTGTCCAAAATTTATAGACTATGCCGCCTACATTACCTACTTTCCGCAAATTGCCTCCGGGCCAATCTCGCGAGCTCGCGAATTTTACTTGCAGCTAAATTCACCGAAAAAATACGACTATCAAATTGAAGAAGTTATAGTTTTGATTTTGTCTGGACTCTTCAAAAAATATACTTTAGCCAGCTTTTTGTTTAACTTCACTGACTTGCCATTCAAAGTCCCCCAGCAGTACAGCAGCATCGATTTAATCCTCGCGGCAATTTCCTATTCCTGTTTAATTTACGTAGATTTCAGTGGCTATTCAGATTTAGCCAACGGCATCTCCTGTTTGCTGGGTTTCCAACCCATTGCCAACTTTAATATGCCATACCGATCGCTCAGTCTGCAAGAATTTTGGAAAAGGTGGCACATCAGTCTTTCCGAGTGGCTGAGGGATTACCTTTACTTTCCCTTGGGCGGCAACAAATACGGCAAGTTGAGAAAGTACCTAAATCTATTTTTAACAATGGCGATCGGCGGATTTTGGCACGGCGCAGGTTTAAACTTTATTTTCTGGGGAGCAATTCACGGTTTAGGATTAATTGTCAACCATTTATGTAAAGATATCCCCCAAGCTATCCACTTTAAATTAGACTATGCCTTTCCCAGATTTGCTAAATTTTGCAGTTGGTTGCTAACATTTAGTTTTGTTACTTGTAGCTGGGTATTTTTCGGCACTCCAAACTGGGAAACTGCGGTGAGTTTTTTTGAAGGAATTGTCCATCCAGCCGTCGCAACTTTTCAATTTAACTTTTGGCAATTGTATTTAGTAATTGCAGTCATTGGCGCGCTCAACTTGTGGGGCGATCGCATCGCGAAAATATTGCAAACCTTATTGTCATTAAAAAACATTTTCTTTCGAGTTGTCTTAGTTTCGCTGCTCGTGTATACTATCTTGATGTTGGGGCCAAGTACCGTTCCGCCTTTTATTTATTTTAATTTCTAAGAAATATGAAAGACCGGGAATTTTTGCTAATTGTTACTTCTGTCATTCTCACTTTAATATTTTCAAACTTCTCATTATTTCTCAAAAGCTTTGCTTCAACTCCTTTCGCCAGTCCAGAAATCAAAGAAGCAGCGCGCCAGATCGAAATAGACGGTTTCAGAAAATCCGAACAAGCTTTTTGGAGCCAAATTAAAGATATTAACTTCGATAGCCTCCCCAAAGAACCAGAAATTCCTCCTGTCCAAACCGAAACAAAAGCGGCCGTTGAACCCCCAAAGCCTGCTACGGCTAAAAAAACAACCCCAGCTAAACCTAAACTGACCAGACCTTATCGCAGATTTTTATTTATTGGAGATTCCGTACTGTTCGACTTAGGAATTCAACTCCAGTACACTCTTAAGAAAAAATACAATATCGCCGATACGAAAATTGACTACAAAGTATCGACCGGATTAAATCGGATAGATTATTATGACTGGTATGCCCGAACTCGCCAAATTATTAATAATTATCAGCCGGATGTAGTGATAGTTTTGTTCGGAGCAAATGACCGTCAAAATATCACAGATTTTCAAGGAAAAGCCTGGAAAATTATGACCCAAGAATGGCAAAAAGCTTATCAAGAAAGAGTTGAAAGATATGCTAATTTACTAGATTCCTCATCGGTGAGAAAAGTGTATTGGGTCGGTCAATCCCTACCTAACAAATCTTCGTATATCAAAGTTTTTCCCATTATGAACGATATTTATCAAAATGCCAGCAAATCTTCATCAAAAATTGAATATATTTCGACCTGGGAGACTTTTGGAAAAGCCGGAAAATTTGTTCCTGTAGTTGCTAATAAATCGGGTAAGCGAGGTTATGTAAAAAATAATGACGGCTTGCACTTTACCTCCCACGGGGCTCAAATTATCAGCGACTTAATCATTGACGAAATGGTGAGCGACAAAATCTTAAAACTTCCGACAAAAAAATGAATATAGTAGGTTGGGTTTCGTGACCCAGCCTAAAATTTTGACATTTCACCGATTACTGCAAAATTATATATTTAGTTCGGGACGCACATTTGCCTTGCTCAAGCCGGTTTATAAGAAAAATATGGGCTTTAGTTAGGAGAAATTTACCCGTGAAACCGGGTTTATAACTCCCTAGGCGTCCTGGACTAATATTGACAAAAAGCACCAGTAGATGTAAAGTTGAATTCAGCATCAAAGAATGGCGTCCATATCTACCAATTGTCATGGCGACCAATTATGACGAGGAATCTGGGGAAAGTCGATCGCAGTAGCATCCCTGAGTCGATCGGGTGCAGCGGCACAGCGCTAATCTTCATTCTCACTAAATATACTCAACCCTGGCAAAGAATAAACTTACTTGAAAAAATCCTGCAACAGTGCGGGAGCGAGCCTTTTGCTGAAGTTGTGGGCGTAGCGAAAAGCGGAATATTCAGAGAAAATATACCCGAATCCGTCAGAAAACCCCATCCGAATTTGCTGTTTCGCGCTTTGGGGATTCAGGCATTGGGGAAGGTGCGAGAGGAGCTGATATCAAGTGAGAGAGAAGCTAGAGCAAGTGATTTTAGCAAAAATCTGCTGGCGGCGTTAGAGCAGGAAGCGCGAGGGGGATCGACTCCTTTAATTCGGTGGTCTGCGGCTGTTAGTATTAAGTCAATTTGGTTGGATGAAGCAGGGCAACGACAAGGCAAGGAATGTGCTGTCAATGTCACAATCAATGCAGGGGAAATTGAGCGGCTGGTTGTAGAAGAGCAAATTAAACTGTTAGCAATCAACAAATTTGCTTTGGGCGACAGTAGAAATGATAGCAGTAAGGAATATGAGAATTGTCTAGATTTTTGGGTGTACGGCCCGAGCTGGCTGCTGCCGGCTATGCCAATGGATTGCGAAGAATATCTGTTTTGGATCGAGAGAGTATTTGCTGTGATAGCAGTTACGGGCTCGTACAAATTGAATCCCAACAAGGATGCAGCCGTAACAAACTTTTTGGAAGCTGCGGAAAATAATTTTAATGACTTGGAATTCTCCAAAATACTTGCCAAAATTTTTGAGTTCCTGCACCACCCGGAAGCGAGAGTCAAAAATCTAGCTGTAATTATTTTAGAACCTTACAAAGACAAGCTTGACCGGAAATCGGCGCTGATTCTGGCGGCCCTAGTATATAAATTTAATGTAGTAAAACATCACCCCTTAGAATTTCTGACTATTCCCGAAATAGAGGAGTGCAAAGCGTCACTGTATCTAGATAAAATGGAAATTGACAAGGTGTATAGTGAGGCTTTGTCGCTGTGCGGCGATCGGGATGTCGAGATGGCAAGTTTCTTGTCAGCTAAACAGAGTGAAGACAAAAATACGGTAGATGAGCAGATCAACAATCTGAGCAAGTTAGTGAAGTCGATCGTAGATTGCCAGAGCTTGTTAGATGCTAATAGGGAACTTTTGTATTTGACTATAGAGCGGCTGCAAAAATGGGATTACACCCTAGGCCATAAACTGTCTGTGCACCGCAAGAAACTCCAAAACCTCAGTTTGGACAAAAGCACCTCCGAGCAGTGCATAAACCTCGACAATGAGCTAAATTCTATCAGAGATTCTTTGCAATATACTTTGTATGAAGTCACATCCAAAATTAACAGCCTCATTAGAGATTTAGAACTTTCTGTGTCTAAGAATAATAAGACTGCAACAGATATGTTTAAGTTGACATGGGTATTGTTGGGGGTGTGGTTTTCAGTAGGGCTGCTCTTGTATTTATCGGATTCAGTGATTAACTCGATGTTTACCGTCAGCTACACAAGCGAATTTGTAGTTTATTGGACTATTTTCTTTATTGTGATAGTGGTATTTTTGTTAGTATTAGCTGTATTTTTTTCGGCGATCGCTGCTTTAGACAAGCGCCGAGAATCTAGATTAATTCCTAAATTTGATAGCTTAAACCAAATAGGCACCAGTTTTTCTATTTTGTGGCAAAAGAGTTACTTGCAGCAGTTTGTACCGTCGGTGCGATCGAATTAAAAGTGTTGAAAACCCCTAAATCCCCTCAGTAGGGTGCGTCACAGAAAGAGTTTCAACTTAACTCAAAAAGTTTGTTTCTGACGCACCCTACCAGGACTAGAAGGACGAACTCTAAGATGCGCTCGCCGCACTTACTTTCTGGGCGTTGCTACCTTGATTTGCCAGTTGAATTAATTCAACTTTATATCCATCTGGGTCTTGCACAAAAGCGATGACTGTTGAACCGTGCTTCATCGGGCCGGGTTCGCGGCTGACTTTACCGCCACGGGCTTTAATTTCTTCGCAAGTACCGTAAATGTCGTCAACGCCGATCGCAATATGACCGTAAGCATCTCCCAAATTGTACTCTGTGACGCCCCAGTTGTATGTTAACTCCAAAACTGTAGTGTCTGATTCATCGCCGTAGCCGACAAAAGCCAGAGTAAATTTACCGTCTGGATAGTCCTTTTGCCGCAGCAATTTCATGCCCAGAACCTCGGTGTAAAATTTGAGGGATTCTTCCAGATTGCCGACTCGGAGCATCGTGTGTAGTAGTTTCATTTAGCTCACTCCAAATTTTTTAAGCTTCCTCAATTTTAGCCATTTCTTGCTGAAAAAAACCGCGTCGGCAAAGTTTACCGGGTTTTAGCTGGCTTTTTACTGAACAAAAACCACCATAATTCTAAACTAATTAATGTCAATCCGCCTGCTGTTACGCCAATTTTTAAACTTAACGGCTGTTCGATATGGCGAAATTGAGAGGTTGAATTTGCAGGAGGGATGGATATTTGATTGGCTCGCACTCCCGAGGCAATTCCGAGCAGAATTCCTAAACTTCCGAGGCTTCCTAAGATTTGGCGCTGCTTCAACATTTTTTTATTTTTCCTAGTTTATGCAAGAGCTTGTTTTTGATAAATCGGTGGATGGTGGGCATTGCTTACCAGGATGTTGGGAAAACATCCTAATTTATGCACTAGATTTGGCTTGAAAGTTCCGCAATCGCAAGGCATTACTAACTACAGATACTGAACTGAATGCCATTGCTGCACCGGCGATAATTGGATTTAGCAGCCAGCCAAAAATGGGGTACAAAATGCCAGCGGCAATTGGTATTCCAGCGATGTTGTAAATAAACGCAAAAAACAGATTTTCGCGGATGTTCCGCATGGTGGCGCGGGAAAGTTTAATTGCTGTAACTATGCCTTGCAAATCTCCTGAAATTAAGGTAATGTCGCTGGCTGCGATCGCCACATCGGTGCCGGTGCCGATCGCAATTCCCACGTCTGCTAAGGCCAAAGCCGGTGCATCGTTAATCCCGTCTCCCACCATCGCGACAATTTTTCCTTCCCCTTGCAGGGCTTGGATTTGAGCTGCTTTTTGGTGGGGTCTAACTTCGGCAAAAACCCTAGTAATGCCCACGGATTGGGCGATCGACTCTGCAGTCGCGCGATTATCCCCAGTCAGCATCGCCACCTCCAAACCGAGCTTTTGAAGCGCTTTCACCGCCTGCGCTGACGACGGTTTGAGGGCATCCGCAATGCCCAGAATTGCCTCAATTTTGCCTTCTACAGCCATCCAAACAACCGTTTTGCTCGCAGCTTCCAAAGCTCTCCCGCGCAGTTCGAGATATTCAGTATCGCAGCCTAGTTCCTGCATCCACCTCAGCGTTCCTAGGGCGATCGACTTTCCGGCTACAACCCCGCGCACGCCACTCCCCGCGATCGCCTCAAAATCCTTAACATCCGTCAAATTAACCTCTTGAGATTGAGCGTACCTCACAACAGCTTCCCCCAAAGGATGCTCCGAATTTCGCTCGACAGACGCCGCCAATTGCAGCAACTTTAACTCATTGCTGTTCGCCGTTCCCCTAATTGTCACAAAATCAGTTACAGTCGGCTTGCCTTCGGTGAGAGTCCCAGTTTTATCTAAGACAATAATTTGAATTTTATGAGCCAATTCTAAACTCTCGGCTCCTTTAATTAAAATTCCGTTTTCTGCCCCTTTCCCCGTGCCAACCATCACAGCAGTTGGAGTCGCCAAACCCAAAGCGCACGGACAGGCAATAATCAGCACTTCTACCATTGTTACTGTGGCTAGAGTGAAGTTTCCTGTCGCGTTAAACCAGATAATAAAAGTAGCTAGAGCGACCGCAATTACTGCCGGAACGAACCAACCAGTCACTTGGTCGGCTAACTTTTGAATCGGTGCTTTTGAACTCTGTGCGTCCTGCACCATCTTGACAATTTGAGCTAAAAATGTATTTTTGCCAACTCTTGTCGCCCGAAACTTGAAACTGCCAGTTTTATTAATTGTGGCTCCGATAACTTCGTCGCCAAGCTGCTTTTTGACAGGCAAACTTTCTCCCGTAACCATTGCTTCGTCTACCGTCGAAGCACCCTCAATTACCTCTCCGTCTACGGGGATTTGCTCTCCCGGCCGCACCTGCACGACATCGCCAATTTCCACTTGGGCGATCGGCACTTCCCACTCTTCCCCGTTGCGAATTATCCGAGCAGTTTTTGCTTGCAAACCCATGAGTTTGCGAATTGCCTCCGAAGTCTCTCCCTTCGCCCGATTTTCTAGGGTTTTTCCCAATAAAATTAAGGCGATAACGCTGGCGGCTACTTCATAGTAAACGCTAGGAGTCAAACCTTGGGCCGTCAAGAAACTGGGAAAAAATGTCACAAATACAGAATAAAAGTAAGCA
Source organism: Microcoleus vaginatus PCC 9802 (assembly GCA_022701275.1). Lineage (NCBI taxonomy): Bacteria > Bacillati > Cyanobacteriota > Cyanophyceae > Oscillatoriales > Microcoleaceae > Microcoleus > Microcoleus vaginatus. The sequence continues at coordinate 376,250 of CP031740.1, read as the reverse complement.
GAACTCGTTCCCAAGGCAATCAAGGTATCCATTGTCGCCACCCGCCGTTTTAGGGATTTCCAAGCTCCTACATAAAACGATTTACCGCACCAAAATTGTACGGGGGATGTCAGGACTAATTGCAGCCAAAAATTGTGCAGCCATGCGGGAATAAATGGCAGGTGCAAGCCGGTCATCGCTGGAATAGCGCCCACAACTAGCAGGATGCTTATGATACCTGCTGTCCAGAGTTTCCGCTGCAAGGTTTGAGATTCAGATTTGCGATCGGCTTGTTCGGAATCATCCTCTGTCGCCGCCATTTCTTGAAGTGGCAAAGCTTGGTATCCCGCACCATCAACCGCCGATTGAATTGTTTCTAAGTTGGTTTGCTTGGAGTCGTATTGGATGCTTGCTTGTTCCATCCCAAAGTTGACATGACACTCAATTACGCCGGGAACAGAGTGAATTACTTGTTCGATAGAGGAAGCACAAGAAGCACAACTCATGCCCCGCAATTTAAGTGTGAGATTGTCCATATATGCCATCCTGAATGAGACATTTACCCTTTGTCTTTAAATAGTTGGATAGCCCGCCGATGCGATCGCTTTCCTAACTTCACTTTCCGACTTAGCGGTTTGAATCGTGACCAATTTTGTCTTGAGATCCGCCTCAACCGTTGAGACTGAGTCAATCGCTTGGACTGCTTTTGTGATTGTAGTCGCACAAGCAGAACAAGCCATCTTAGGAACTTTTAGCTTTAAAGTCATAATTTGAACCTCAGCAGAAACTACTCTACTCAATCAATGAATTAACTCCATTGTAAAGTCTCCAGTAAACTGGAGAGTCAATGGGAATTGCGAAATAAATCAGGAATTATGAAAAAACTGGTTTGACACGCTACCCATAGGGGTAAGGCACGCACTGTGCACCCTACATAATTAGATTCAAGTGAGTTCTGTAAATCTTAAATTTGAGTGCGAGCGACGGCACAGCAATAATTCTTTACAAGTCCGATTAAAAAATTTCATCCTAATTTCATTTATATGTGAAAAGCTGAAGATAAATGGCAGTTTTAAGGATATAAGCTCTATGAAACCAATTTCATTGAAAACAGGCTTTGCAGCGCTGATGTTGACCGCCACAGCCGCTTTAACCAGTGGAGTGCTTGCAGCTTGTTCAAAAGCCCCTTCCAGTGAAACTCCAGCCCCAAATGTTACGGCTGCAACCGAAGCAAACAACAAGCAAAACGTAGCACAAGGCGGTGGCATGAATCATGGCATGAATCATGGCATGAATCACGATATGTCAATGGATTTAGGCCCTGCGGATGCCGACTACGATTTGCGATTTATTGATGGCATGACAGTACACCATCAAGGTGCTGTAAACATGGCAAAAGAGCTGCTTAACAAATCAAAACGCCCGGAAATGAAAAAACTTGCCACTAATATAATTGCTGCTCAAAACCGCGAAATCAATCAAATGAAAGAGTGGCGAAAAACTTGGTATCCCAAAGCCAGCAGTACCCCGATGGCTTATCACGCTCCAATGGGTCACATGATGGCAATGACTCCCGAACAAATGCAAAGCATGATGATGAGTATGGATTTAGGTGCTGCTGACGACCAATTTGACTTGCGATTTATCAATGCGATGATTCCTCACCACGAGGGAGCTTTAGTGATGGCTGAAGATGCTTTGAAGAAGTCAAAACGCCCGGAAATGAAGAAATTGTCTCAAGAGATTCTGACTTCGCAAAAGCAAGAAATTGAGCAAATGAAACAGTGGCGGCAAGCTTGGTACAAACAGTAATTTAGCTCACCTCAACAAAAAGTGATCCAAATCCCGAAAATGAGTGACATTAATCACAGTAGCTCAAGAGTTCCGAAAATACTTGCTTCACCAAAGCAAGAAATTGAGCAAATGAAAAAGTGGCGACAACCTTGGTAGACAAAGTAATGTAGCTCGACAGTGGCTGTCAGCATTGGTCTGACTCCACCTCAGTTTCCTGAGAGTACCTACACATACTGTAGACAAGGGAGCAGCCCTACCTCTAAAGTAGTAGAAATTTACGTAAGAATACTGTAGACAAGGGAGCAGCCCTACCTCTAAAGTAGTAGATAACTCAGCAAAAAGCTATATAAATAGAGAGGGTAGTTTATGATATTGAATAGCTTGGAATTAAACACCACTTATAAATCAAATGCAGCCGTAGATGAGCTAGTGAGCGCATTGACAAACGAAATTGAAGGGCAAGCAGAGATAAAAAAAGCGGAAAAAAATCTCCAGCACAATGGCTTGTCATTAGGCGCAACTTATATGGGTATTTTAGCAGCCGGTGGGCATCTGGGCTGCTGAGGCGAAATTTCATCCTAATTTCATTTGACCGTGAAATACTAGGTTGAGTAGAGCATTTCTAGCTCTTGGTCATTGCTTAGCGGTCGCTTCTTGGAAAATGCTAATAAGTAACTTTACTTAATGGGTATCACTTACTTACCTTGGCAAAATACCAACTGCTAAACCTGTGGCACTCAACCTGATTTCAAGGACAATGCCAACGATGATATTCCCCAAATATGCTCCATCTCCGGCAATTATTAGCAGCTTTTCGGGAAGTTTTTTGAGCCTAATTTTGCTAAGTTCTCCTGCCGCTGTTTTTGCCCACGCTGGCCACGGAAATGAATTTCACCATAGCGGCGAAACAACTCAAACTCCTACTGCTATTTCTGTCGATGCCGAAACAGCAAAACGATTAGGAATTAAAGTCTCCCTTGCCGCCCGCAAGAGACTAGATATCGGCATCAAAACCACAGGACAAATAGAAACTTTACCCAACGAAAAAGTAGAAGTTACTGCTCCTGTTGCTGGGAAAGTAGTAGAGTTGCTGGTTAAGCCTGGGGACAAAGTATCAAAAGGTCAACCCGTTGCGGTTTTATCGAGTTCAGAATTAGGACAATTGCGGGTTGAATCTCTCTCGAAACGTGCCGAAGCTGAGGCAGATTTGCAGCAAGCGGAAGGCGATCTAAAACTAGCACGAGAAAATTACGATCGCCAAAGTCAAATATCCGCAGCAGAAATCGCCCAAGCCCAAACCCAATTGACAGCGGTAACTAAGCAGTACCAGCGAGAACAAGAATTAGTAAATAATCGTTCAGTTGTGCAAGCCGCTAAAGAAAACTATCAGCGTCAAGTTGAAATAGCGCAAGCCGAAATAGCGCGGGCCGAAACTGAATTAACTGTGGCAAAAGAACAGTTCGATCGCGACAAAGAATTAGTGGCATCTGGGGCGATCGCGCGACGCACAATGCTGGAATCGCAAGCTCATTTCGCCGAAGCACAAGCCGCTGTTGCTAAGGCAAAAAGCCGTCCTGAAGTTATCAAAGCCGAAACCGAAATTAAACAAGCCGAAGTAGACCTGCCAATGCGGGAATTGCGGGAATCTCAAGGCAGAGTAGCAGACGCAAAAGCTCAACTTACCAGAGCTCTGAGCCGCCGGGAAGTCCTAGAAGCCGAGAACCAACTCAAACGCGGCAAAACTGCCGTCGAAGTCGCTCACTCGCGCATTCGCTTGGCTGACGCAGCCTATCAAGCGCGGCTGCAACAATTAGGAACTGCTGCCAACGATCGAGGACTCGTTACCGTAGTTGCTCCGATTTCCGGGACGGTAGCCGATCGCGAAATCACCCCAGGAGAGTCAGTAAACGCTGAAAAACCGTTGATGAGTCTCTTAAATGACAGCCGCGTTTTTGCCACCGCCAATATTTACGAAAAAGACCTGAATCAAGTAAAAAAGGGTCAGGAAGTCAGGGTAAAAGTCGCTAATTTACCCGATCGCACTTTCAAGGGAAAAATCGCCTTAATTGGGTCATCCGTGGAAGGAGAAACGCGGGTTGTGCCCGTGAAAGCAGAACTAGATAATATTAACGGCGAATTAAAGCCAGGACTGTTTGCTGAGTTAGAGATTTTAACCGACAAAACTGCAACAAATATTTTAGCAATTCCGAGTGCGGCGGTAGTGGATGTTAGCGGTAAAAAAACCGTTTACGTCCAAAATGGCAATGCTTATCAAGCTGTTGAAATTGAACTCGGTCAAACGGCCGGAGATTTAGTTGAAGTTAAGAGGGGTTTATTCGAGGGAGATTTGATAGTAACGCAGCGAGCACCTCAACTTTACGCACAATCTTTGCGGGGGGACAGCAAGCCCTCAAAAGACGAGGCAAAAAAAGAGACATCTCCCAAGCTAACAGAGGTTAATTTTAATAATTTACCCGTGTCTTTATGGTGGGCGGGAATAGGGGGAGCAGTTGCGATCGCATCACTGACTTTCACCGCCGGCGTGTTGTGGGGAAATCGGCGCAAATTGCCAGCAATAGCAGCGGATTCTGGAAACAATGCCGGAAACAATAGTTTTTCCGCCTCTGCATCGGCGTTGGACAATCAACTGCTGTTACACAATGACAAGCCTCACGTTAAAACTCAAGAGGCAGAAGTCAAGATTGTGAAGTAAACAATTGCTTGAAAATAACAATTTAATTTCATAAATATGCCTTTATTAACTCAAAGTTACTCAAATGTTCAGCACAATTCTCAGATGGGTAATTAACCGCCGGTGGCTAGTCGTTGTCGCCACCATTATTGTTAGTCTGTGGACATTTTCTATCATCCCCCAAATGTCGCTTGATGTCTTCCCTCCTTTTGCACCCCCGCAAGTCGAAATTCAGACGGAAGCACCGGGACTCGCGCCGGAAGAAATCGAGTCTTTGGTAACACTGCCGATCGAAAGTGCGATTAACGGAACTCCTGGGGTGACAGCAGTGCGTTCATCTTCGGCTGTGGGTCTTTCTGCGGTTAAGGTAATCTTTGATTGGGGAACTGAAATTTATCAAGCGCGCCAGTTGATAACAGAACGGTTACAGCAAGCTCAAAGCAAACTCCCGGCTGGGGTAGAAACACCGCAAATTTCTCCCACAACTTCTCCTGTCGGCACTGTTATTACCTATGCTTTTACATCAGAAACTACTCCTTTGATGGAAGTGCGCCGTCTGGTTGACTGGCAAGTCACAAATCGCCTTTTGGCAGTAACTGGGGTTGCTCAAGTGGTGGCTTACGGAGGCGAAGAAAGGCAGTATCAAGTATTAGTAGAACCTGCCAAGTTGAAAGCTTTTAATGTGTCGTTGCAGCAAGTAGCTGAAGCGGCGGCGGCTGCGAATGTTAACGCGCCGGGGGGGTATTTAATTACGCCGGATCGAGAAACTTTAATCCGGGGGGTGGGGCGGATTGAGTCTGTGGAAGATTTGCAGCAATCGGCGATCGACTCTCGCCACGGAACACCCGTCAGAATTGGTGATGTAGCTGATGTCAAGATTGGTGCTGCAATCAAGCGGGGCGATGGCAGTTTTAACGGCAAAAAAGCTGTGATTGTGATGGTAAACAGACAGCCAGTTGCTGATACTCCGACGGTAACTAAAGCGGTTGAGGCAGCAATGGCTGAGGTGCAGCAAGCTCTGCCCAAAGATATTAAAGTTACTGTGACTTTCCGCCAGGAAGAGTATATTAATTCCTCGGTGGAGAATGTGCGATCGGCTTTAGTTGAAGGCAGTATTATCGTCACCCTTATTCTCATCCCGTTTTTGATGAATTGGCGCACTCTGGCGGTTGTTTTGCTGGATTTCTTTCTGACTTGGCTGTTGGCGCTGCTGGCGATGTATTGGCTGGGGCTGGGGCTGAATACGATGACTTTGGGGGGTTTGTCGGTGGCGATCGGCACTGCGATCGACGATGCGATCGTTTATGCCGAAAATACCTACCGCAATTTGAGAGAAAATACGTCTTCTCTTCATCCGCGCCCGGTGATGGATGTGATTTTTGACGGCAGTCAAGAGGTGCGCGATTCTTTAATTGGAGCGACTGTTATTGGCATTGTGGTGTTTTCGCCAATTTTTACTTTGCCCGGTGTAGAAGGTCGGATTTTTACGCCTATGGGGATTACTTATCTGGTAGTTGTTGTGATTTCTAGTCTGGAATCGCTGTTAATATCTCCAGCCCTTTGCGCTATCTTGTTGCCTAACAAACGTATGAGTGCTGCGGAACCCTGGCTGCCAAGAATTTGCAAAAAAATATATCATTTTTTAATACAATTGTCAATGCGCTATTCGGGAATTATTTTAGCTTTAGCGGCTGCTAGCATGGTGGCTGCATTAATTATTTTGCCATCTTTTGGGCGGGTGTTTTTGCCTGAGTTTCAGGAGCAAACTTTGGTAAATACTATTCTGCTTTATCCTGGGGTTTCTTTGGAGACAACAGATAGCGCGGCTTTTGCTATTGAAGATGCACTTAAGGATGATACCAGGTTTGAATACGTGCAAGTGCGATCGGGCCGAGCTCCCGGAGATGCGGATGCTGCGGGAGTCAATTTAGCTCACATTGATATCGGTTTGAGCGAGGCAGGGATGAAAAACAGGCCAAAAACTTTGGAGTCGCTGCGGCAGGAATTTGCTAAATTGCCGGGAGTTGCACCAAATATCGGCGGTTTTATTTCTCACCGGATGGATGAGGTTTTATCTGGTGTCAGAAGTCAGATTGCTGTCAAAATCTTTGGCCCTGATTTGGATCAACTTCGCAGCATCGGTGCCCAAGTTGAAGAGCAAATGAAAACAGTTGAGGGAATTGTGGATTTGCAACTCGAACCCCAGGTGCCAGTGCAACAAATTCAAATTAAGTTTAACCGTCAAGCCGCGGGTAGATACGGTTTGAAAATCGGAGAGCTTTCTGAAATAATTGAGACAGCTTTAAACGGCAAAGTTGTTTCTCAAGTTTTGGAAATGCAGCAAACTTTTGACTTAGTGGTTTGGTTGCAGCCTGAAGCCAGAAACAACCTAGAAACTATTCAGAATTTGTTGGTTGATACTCCAAGCGGCAACAAGATTCCCCTCGCCCAAGTTGCGACTGTTAAATACGGTACGGGACCCAATACTATTAACCGCGAGAATGTTTCCCGGTTGATTGTGGCTGCTGCTAATGCTAAAGGTAGAGATTTGCGATCGGTTGTGAATGAAATTCAAGCTAAAGTTAAACGAGAGGTGCAGTTGCCTTTTGGCTATTTTATCCAGTACGGCGGTCAATTTGAAGCCGAACAAAGAGCTTCGCAAAATATTATGATATTTAGCGCGATCGCCTTTTTGGTAATTACAGTATTGATGTACTTGTCCGTCAAGTCTATCGCTTCAACTGCTATGATTATGATTAATTTGCCGATCGGATTAGTGGGAGGAGTAATTGCAGTAGCTTTGACGGGCGGCATCATCTCTGTAGCTTCTTTAGTTGGCTTTGTCACTTTATTTGGCGTTGCCACCCGCAACGGCTTGCTTTTAGTAGACAACTACAACACTAAATTTGCCGAGGGAATGCCTTTTAAGGAAGCAATTATTAAAGGCTCGATGGAACGGCTCAACGCCATCCTGATGACCGCTTTAACATCAGCTTTGGGTTTAGCACCTTTAGTCTTAGAAGGCGGCCCCGGAAAGGAAATCCTGCAACCTTTGTCAGTAGTAGTTTTAGGCGGATTATTTACTTCTACAGCACTAACGCTGTTAGTTTTGCCAGCTTTGTATGCTCAATTTGGTACGTTTTTACGACCTCAAAAACCTCAAGCCGCTGTTGCAGATGCCAAGGTAGTTAATGTGTGATAGTGTATAATTATTGTCAGCAAGGAGTCAAACAAATGAAATCACTCAAGTCAAATTTAATTATTTTAGGCAGCGTCGGATTGTTATTTTTGGTAGCCTGTAATAAAGGCGACCAAGCAAGCGATACAAATAGCAGTCCAGCCTCCTCTCCTGTCGCCTCTCAACCTGCGTCTTCGGCTCCCGCCGCTGCTCCTGCAAAAGCAACTAAAGGGGGGCAAGTTGTGGAGTCTGGAGCTTACCATTTAGAGTTTGTAACTGAAAAAGAAGCTACGGGAACTCATTTAGATTTATTTTTGCTAAAAGGTGATAAAAAGGAACCAGTTCCTAACGCGAAAGTGACAGCTCAAGTGCAGTTGCCGGATGGAAAGCAGCAAACCCTAGCTCTCAAGTATGATGCTGAGGGCAAACATTACGCTGTGGTGTTTCTCGGCAAAGAACCCGGTCAGTATCCAGTAAAAATGACTGCGGATATTAACGGCGAAAAAGTTGACGGTCGTTTTACCTTCACTCAATAGATAGCTGATTTCCTAATGCCCTCTCACTTATGGCGGCATTAATTATTAGCAACAAACAACTGCCTCCTGCATTTCCACTAAACTGAACTTCCTCATGCAAATATACTTACCCAAGCTCCAAAGCCTCTCCTCACAAAGGTTTCAATTGTTGAGTAAAAAATTGTGTACTCATGTAGATGATTGATATCTGTTGGCGATCGGCAATTATACTGAATCTACAACAATTGAGCGCGAGATCCTGCGTCAGCTATTGCTGATAAAGGGGTACAAATTGTCAGCTCAACAGTTGCATCCTTTTTTGAGTAATAGTTTTAGGACGGTTAGTACATTGGTATGGGGGAAGTCCAGGTTAAAACTCCGCTGACAATTGCCCGTCAGGAACCATCGCGGACTGGGCAGCGAGCGCTTGTGATTTGGATCACGGGGATCAAAGGAATCGGTAGGGTAAGCTAGGCTTTGGCAATCGCAAAGCTGAGGGACTGGCGTTAGATGGCGAATGAGGAGTGATGATGTCAACCTAGCTACTTAAAATCTAAAATTAGCTCACTAGGCGTCTAGAGCGGGCGGCGAACTCTTTCATTCCTGAAACAGGGAATGATTATCAGCGCAATGAAGTGATTTTCCAGGCAGTGGAAAGACCCCGTAGTAAAGACTGGTGATATTAAGTGGCTCCAACTATAAGCAATACAAATATGTATCTTCAGAATCAATTTAGTTGTTTTCTTATTGGAGAAGGAACTTTACCTATTCAATGTGCTGAACTTCTTTTAGAGCGGGGTCATCAGATTTTCGGCGTCATCTCCCCTGATGCCTCGATAAGTAGCTGGGCGAAGGCAAAGGACATACCTCACATCCAGCCAACAGATAATCTCATAGCATTTTTAAGACAACAGCCTTTTGATTACCTATTCAATATTGTCAACAGGTCGCTATTACCCAAAGAAATTTTGGAGTTGCCGCGCCAGTTAGCGATCAACTACCATGATGCCCCACTGCCGAAGTATGCGGGACTCAATGCTACCTCTTGGGCTTTGATGCACCGGGAGAAGAGTCATGGGGTGACATGGCATGTGATAAGCGATATGGTGGAGGGCGGCGATATCCTGAAGCAGGTTGCTATCGATATTGCTGATAACGATACGGCTTTTTCTCTCAATGGGAAATGTTATGAAGCGGCGATTCGTTCGTTTGAAGAGTTAGTTGATGAGATCTCACGTGGTCAAGCGTTAGCGAACAAGCAGAACCTGGATGAGCGAACCTATTTGGGACACTCAAAAAGACTTTTTGCTGGAGGTGTACTCTCGTTCAATCGTTGTGCCTATGATATACATGCCGACATTAGGGCATTGGACTTTGGTTCCTACCCCAATACCCTTGGTGTGGCGAAGTTGGCTATAGGGAGCGACTTGATCGTTATCCCCAAACTCGAAGTTAAGGATGACCTATCTAAGTCGTCTCCAGGAACGATAACAGCGATTGGACCCAGCTTCCTGACGGTTTCTACAGCAAGTTACGAGGTGGTGCTGCGCCAGGTGCTGACCATAGATGGTCAAGTGCTATCGATTCATGATTTTGTCGAGAGATTTGGACTGCAAGTCGGGTATCAGTTTAAGGACATGGAGCCAGATAGGGCGAGGCGTATTGAAATGTTTGATGGATTAATTGGTGAGCACGAGGATTTTTGGGTAAAGAAATTGGCGACGTTACAGCCAATTACGGTTCCCTATGCAGATCGGATGGCATCACACTTGGAACAGAAGCAGTACACAAGTGTAAAGATGTCCATACCGCATGAGGTCACAACATTTCTGGAGGAGCGCCAGCCCGAATGGAATCAAGGCGACTTCCTGTTTGCTGCTTTTGCTACTTATCTAGCCCGTATTGGAGGAACTAGATGTTTTGATATCGGATGTAGAGATGTCGAGGTGCAACGGGAGCTGATTAGACTGGAAGGCTTTTTTGCATCAATTGTTCCTTGTCGCGTAGATATAGACTACGAGCAAAGTTTTGAGGAAGTTTTTAAAGGTTTTAGGCAGCAAGTGGAGTTGACCAAACTTCACAAGACTTATGCGCGTGATGTCGTAGCTAGGTATCCGGCTCTTCGTTCATTGCCTGAGCTGAGTCGTGAGCCGATGTTTCCGGTGGTCGTAGAACGGGTAGAAAAACTAGAAAATCACCAAGCTGGGTTGGGGAATGAGTTGACCCTGGTCATTCCGTCAGAGGGGAAAGAATGCTGTTGGCTCTATAACACCGAAGCATTAGATGGTGACAGCATTGCCAGGATGGTGGATCAGTTTACTACTTTTTTGCAAGGTATTATAACTGACCCCGAAAGGCGCGTTGCCGAAATTCCCCTGCTATCTGAGCAGGAGCTTCACAAAATTCTGGTGGAGTGGAATGATACTCAGGTAGATTATCCCCAGGATAAGTGTATCCATCAGTTATTTGAGGAGCAGGTCGAGCGGACACCTGATGCGGTGGCGGTAGTTTATGAAGACAAACAGTTGACCTATCGGGAACTAAATGCAAGAGCGAATCAGCTAGCGCACTACCTGCAAAAACAGGGGGTAGGACCAGAGGTTTTAGTGGGGATTTTCGTAGAGCGATCGCTTGAGATGATGGTGGGACTTCTGGGTATCCTCAAAGCCGGTGGAGCATACGTTCCTCTCGATCCAGCGTATCCCTCTGAACGGCTAGGCTTCATGCTGGAAGATTCTTCTGTACCAGTGCTGCTGAGTCAGTCGAAGTTGGTCGAGAAGCTTCCCCCCCATTCTGCGCGTCTCGTCAACTTGGACAAAGACTGGGAAGAAATTGTCCAACAAAGCAAGGATAACCCTAGCAGCGTCACCCCCGATAACCTAGCCTACGTTATCTACACATCAGGGTCTACAGGAAAACCCAAAGGCGTTTTAATCCAACAGGGGTCGCTAGTCAATTACACAACGGCTGCGAGTGCTGAATATAGAATATCTGAAGGCGATCGCATCCTCCAGTTTGCCTCTATTAGTTTCGATGCTAGTGCCGAAGAAATCTACCCCTGCCTGACTTCTGGCGCAACACTCGTCTTGCGAACCGATTCCATGCTGGACTCAGTGGGTGGATTTTTGCAAAAATGCAGAACTTGGAACTTAAGCGTCCTAAGTCTACCGACAGCGTACTGGCATGAACTGACAGCAATATTAAGCAAAGAAACTATTGCACTCCCCCCATCATTACGCTTGGTAATCATTGGCGGAGAAAAAGCACTGCCCAAACGATGCGAAACTTGGCTTGAGTATGTAGGACAGCGAGTGTCCCTGGTGAATACTTACGGCCCTACAGAAGCGACTGTGGTGGCAACGATATGCGAGTTATCGACTGCTGACCTAACATCGACAGAGTTGCCGATCGGTCGTCCAATTTCTAATTTGCAAACATACATATTAGATCGGTATCAACAACCCGTACCAATTGGCGTTCCGGGAGAATTGCACATTGGCGGTGATGGACTAGCAAGAGGATACCTCAACCGTCCCGATTTAACTGATGAAAAATTTATCCCCAATCCTTTTAGTAACGAACCGGGTTCTCGCCTTTACAAAACAGGCGACCTAGTCCGCTATCTACCCGACGGGAACATCGAGTTTTTGGGTCGCATCGATAATCAGGTGAAAATTCGTGGCTTCCGCATTGAATTAGGCGAAATCGAAACCGCCATCTCTCAACATGCCTCCGTCAAAGAAACAACAGTCATCGCCAGTGAAAACCTCGCGGGCAATAAACAATTAGTCGCCTATATTATCCCCCAATCAGAAGCAGCACCCAGCCTTAGCGACCTTCGTCATTTCCTCAAAGAGCAACTCCCAGATTACATGATACCTAGTGTTTTTGTTACACTAGACAAATTCCCTCTCTCCCCCAACGGCAAAATAGACCGCCGTGCCTTACCATCACCTGAAATTAGACCAGACAAAGAACTCACATTTGTCGCCCCTCGTACTCCGATTGAAGAAATACTAGCTAACATCTGGTCAGATGTACTGGGAATTCAACAAAAAATAGGCATTTCCGACAACTTCTTGGAATTGGGTGGACATTCTTTGCTAGCCATCCAGGTTATTTCTCGAGTGCGCGACACATTGGGGGTAGATTTATCTCTGCGCTGTCTGTTGGAAGCGCCTACAGTAGCAGAACTGGCCCAGCATATGGAGACAGTCGGAGAGCAAAACCCCAAATTGATTTTTCCGCCTATCCAACCTGTCGAGCGAACCCAGAACCTGCCTCTGTCTTTTGGCCAAGAACAACTGTGGATTCTTCATCAACTCGCATCAGATACTGCCGTTTATAACGAACCTTCAACCATTCGCCTGCCTGGGAATGTCAACGTAGCAGCCCTGGAAAAAGCCCTCAATGAGATTGTCAAGCGTCACGAAATACTGCGGACAACCTATAAGATGGTTGATGGGCAACCGATGCAAGCGATCGCCCCATCCTTGAGTCTACCACTTCCAGTAGTAGACCTGAGATCGCTTCCAACTTCAGAGCGAGAGGCGGAAGCTTTCCGACTGGCGACACAAGAAGCACGGCAACCCTTCGATCTCACTTCTGGGCCACTGCTGCGAGCTACTTTAATGCGGTTTGACGAAAGAGATTACAGGTTATTCCTGACGGCACACCACATTGTAGACGATGGCATTTCCTCTTACAGTGTTTTCCTTCCCGAACTGCAAACGCTTTATCAAGCTTTTTGTGCTGGCAAACCCTCGCCGCTAAAAGAATTACCCATCCAGTATGCAGACTTTGCTGTATGGCAGCGGCAATGGCTGCAATCAGAGGTGCTGGAACCACAGATTGCTTACTGGAAGCAGCAGCTAGCCGGCCTGTCCGTGCTACAGTTGCCCACAGACCGCCCGCGAACGGCTCGTCAATCCTCTAGAGGGTCTCGGCAGTGTCTAGCGCTATCTAGGAACTTGACCGACGAACTATTGGCACTCTCGCGGCATGAAGGGGTGACGCTTTTTATGACGCTGCTGGCAGCGTTCAAAACATTACTGTACCGCTATACGGGAGCTGATGACATTCCTGTAGGTACTGTTACCGGAAGCCGCAACCGACCCGAGCTTGAGGGGTCGATTGGGTTTTTCCTCAACACTCTCGTGCTGCGTACAGATTTATCGGGGAACCCTAGTTTCCAACAGCTATTAGAGCGGGTGCGGGAAGTTACTTTAGAGGCAGACGCTCACCGCGACTTGCCATTTGAACATCTGGTGCAAACACTGCAACCAGAACGTTCTTCGAGCCAGAACCCCCTGTTCCAGGTTTCCTTTGTCCTCGAACCTCCCATGCCTGCCCTTGATTCTGGTTGGAACATGAGTCAGTTGGATGTGGTTACTGGTACAACTAAGTTCGATCTGACTTTGGAATTAGATGAAAGACCAGAAGGTATTATTGGGCGGATTGAGTACAGTACGGATTTATTTGAGAGCAGCACAATTTCTCGCATGATAGGGCATTTCCAGGCTCTATTAGAAGGAATTGTCGCTAATCCTCAAGCGCGAATTTCAGACTTGCCTCTGCTGACAGAAACGGAGCGCCACCAGCTCCACGTCGAGTGGAATAACACCACAACAGACTATCTGCAGGATAAATGTATCCATCAGTTATTTGAGGAACAGGTTGAACGGATACCCTCTTCTGTAGCGGTGGTGTTTGAAGGGGAACAACTCACCTATAGGGAACTGAACGCAAGGGCAAATCAACTCGCCCACCACCTCCAAAAATTGGGTGTGGAACCAGAAATGCTGGTGGGAATTTGTGTAGAGCGATCGCTAGAGATGGTCGTAGGACTCCTAGGCATACTCAAGGCTGGGGGGGCTTATTTGCCCTTAGACCCATCGTATCCCCAGGATCGTCTAGCCTTCATGCTGGAAGATGCCCAGGTGTCGGTGCTATTAACCCAACAGAAGCTAGTCGCAGGTTTTTCCGAGTACAAAGCACAGCGTTTCTGCTTGGACACCGACTGGGAAGTAATCGCCCAAGAAAGCGAGGAAAAACCCGTCAGCAGCGTAATGACCGATAACCTCGCCTACACAATCTACACATCGGGTTCTACAGGGAAACCAAAAGGAGTGTTGGTAACCCATCAAAACCTAGTCCACTCCACCAGTGCTCGTATTTCTTATTACAGCGAACCCGTCACCAGTTTCCTATTACTTTCGTCGTTTGGCTTTGACAGTTCGATCGCGGGCATCTTTTGGACATTGTGCCAGGGAGGCATCCTTGTACTACCGCCAGATAAGTTCCAACAAGAGCTGTTACAGCTTACAAAGTTCATCGCTCAACATCAAATATCGCATTTATTGAGTCTTCCATCTCTCTATAGCCTGATTTTGGAGCAAGCGGAACCACAACAGCTCACTTGTCTTCGTACTGTTATTGTGGCAGGCGAACCCTGTTCCAGAGAGTTGGTTGAACGCCATACTAAGCTGCTGGCTCACACATCTTTGTTCAACGAATACGGTCCAACAGAAGGAACGGTTTGGAGCAGTGTATATCATTGTCAGCCTTCGGGACTCACAACACAGGTTCCGATTGGTCGCCCCATTGCAAATATGCAGATATATCTGCTGGATAAATATTTGAGTCCTGTTCCCATTGGTGTACCGGGCGAGATCTATATCGGCGGCGCAGGCATCGCCCGAGGCTACCTCAACCGCCCGGAGTTAACCAACCAGAAGTTCATCCCTAACCCCTTTAGCGATGAACCTGGGCAACGCCTTTACAAAACTGGGGACTTAGCCCGCTACCTAAGCGACGGCAACATTGAGTTTCTCGGTCGCCTCGACCATCAGGTAAAGATTCGCGGCTTCCGCATCGAACAGGGCGAGGTTGAGTCAACACTCCTCCAACACCCCACCGTGCGAGAAACCACAGTCATAGCTAGAGAAGACATCCCCGGCGACAAACGTCTAGTAGCCTACGTCGTACCCAACCCAGAGCAGACACCCACCATCGATGAACTGCGCCGCTTCCTCAAGCAGAAACTGCCTGACTACATGGTGCCATCAGCCTTCGTATTGCTAGATGCCCTGCCCCTGACCCCTAACGGCAAAGTAGACCGCCGCGCTCTACCAGCGCCTGACCAGTCACGACCCGACCAGTCAGTCACGTTTGTGGCTCCTCGCAGCCCGATCGAGCAGCAGCTAGCTGATATCTGGGCTGAAGTCCTAAGACTGGAGCAGGTCGGCATCCACGACAACTTTTTTGAATTGGGGGGACATTCCCTGCTGGCTACCCAAGTTATTTCTCGCTTGCGCCAAGCCTTCGGAGTGGAACTCCCCGTGCGTACTTTATTTGAAGCACCTACCGTGGCTGACTTAGGCACTCGCCTTGAGACAGTTCGTTGGGCAGTGCAAGAGTTACAAGCTCATGAGAGCGACACAATGGGTGATTATGAAGAGGGAGAACTATGAAAACGATTGATGAGTTTTTGTCTGAGCTTCGCTGTCTAGACGTGAAGCTATGGAACGAAGGCGATCGCTTGCGTTATAAAGCTCCCAAAGAAACACTGACACCCGCTCTGCTGCAAGAGCTAAAAGAGCGCAAAGCAGAAATCCTCGCATTTCTGCACAAGGCTAATGCTGCCACCAGTTCCAATCTTTCTCCGATATTGCCTGTCCCAAGGGATGGAAACCTCCCCCTCTCATTTGCCCAGCAGCGTCTCTGGTTGCTCGCTCAATTGGAACCAGACAGCCCTGCCTATAACATTCCCGCTGCCTTTAGCTTAATCGGTTTACTCAACGAAACCGCACTCTCGCAGAGCCTGAGTGAAATTGTCCGACGCCATGAAGTCCTCAGAACCACTTTTCCATCGGTGGATGGGCAACCAAAGCAAGTCATCTCGCTAGATACAGCTTTAACACTGCCAATAATAGACCTGAGAAAACTTTCTCCAGACCAGCGGCTTTCTAAAGCTCAACGCCTTGCCACCGAGGAGGCTCAACAACCCTTCGACCTAGCTACTGGACCATTGTTTCGCGTCCAACTTCTGCGCCTAGAAGAAGCGGAATATATGCTGCTCGTGACTATGCACCACATTGTTTACGACGGCTGGTCTTACGATATTTTCTTACGGGAACTGGCAGCGCTTTACGACGCCTTCTCCAGTGGCAAGCCCTCACCCCTCTCCGAACTGCCCATCCAATATGCTGACTTTGCCCACTGGCAGCGCGAGTGGCTACAGGTTGAAGTCCTAGAGTCTCAGCGGGACTACTGGAAACAGCAGCTAAGTGGCAACCTCCCCATACTACAACTGCCCACTGACTACCCGCGCCCACCAGTTCAGACCTATCAGGGTGGGTACCAATCTCTGGAATTACCCAACAACCTAACCCAGGCACTCAAAGCCCTGAGCCAGCAGGAGCGGGTCACTCTGTTCATGACCCTGTTAGCAGCATTCCAGACATTCCTCTACCGATATACCGGGCAAGAAGACATTATCGTAGGGACTCCCATCGCCGGTCGCAACCAAGTGGAAGCCGAGGGTCTGATTGGATTTTTTGTTAATACCCTAGCTCTGCGTACCTACCTCAGTGGCAACCCAACTTTCCAAGAACTGCTAGGTCGAGTGCGCGAGGTTGCTTTAGGAGCCTATGCCCACCAAGACCTACCTTTTGAAAAGCTCGTAGAAGAACTACAGCCCGAACGAGACCGAAGCCGCACGCCGCTGTTCCAGGTGATGTTCGTTCTACAGAACACTCCAAGCTCAGCCTTGGAGTTACCAGGTTTGACCGTCAACTCCCTGAATATTGACAGTGGAACGGCGAAATTCGATCTAACCCTATTCATAATGGAGACGGCGCAAGGACTGAGAGCCTCGTTGGAATACAACACCGACCTCTTCAATGCCGCCACCATTACTCGGATGCTGGGGAATTTCCAGACCTTACTCGAAGGCATGGTCGCCAACCCTCAACAGCGTCTCTCAGACTTACCGCTGTTGACAGCAGCCGAACAACATCAGTTGCTGGTGGAGTGGAATAACACCCAAACAGATTACCCAAGTAACACCTGTATTCATCACTTATTTGAAGCCCAAGCCGAGCAAACTCCTAACGCTGTTGCCGCAGTCTTGGGAAGCGAGCAACTTACCTACCGAGAGCTAAATCACCGTGCCAATCAATTAGCACACCACCTGCAAGGGCTGGGGGTAGGACCAGAGACATGCGTGGGGATTTGTGTAGATCGATCGCTAGATATATTAGTAGGACTCCTAGGCATCCTCAAAGCCGGTGCAGCCTACTTACCCCTAGACCCGGCATATCCGCAAGAGCGTCTCACCTTCATGCTGGAGGATGCCCAAGTCCCAGTCCTATTGACCCAACAGCCGCAGGTTGAGAAACTTCCCTCACATCGAGCCAAAGTAGTCTGCCTAGACACTGACTGGGAGGCCATTAACCGAGAGAGCCGGGAAAACCCCATTAGCAGCGTGACGGCTGACAACCTAGCCTATGTAATGTATACCTCCGGTTCTACAGGCAGACCCAAAGGTGTTAGCGTCATCCATCGAGGTGTAGTGCGGTTAGTCAAAGGAGCCAACTATGCCAACCTAGCAGCAGAAGAAGTCTTCCTACAGCTAGCTCCCATCTCCTTCGACGCCTCAACATTAGAAATTTGGGGCAGCCTACTTAACGGTGCGCGGCTGGTGATATTTCCCCCCCATACGCCATCCTTGGAAGAGTTGGGACAAGTTATCCAGCAATACCAAATCACAACTCTGTGGCTCACAGCGGGTCTGTTTCACCTAATGGTGGATGAGCGACTGGAGGATTTAAAGCCCTTGCGTCAACTCTTGGCTGGTGGTGATGTTTTATCTGTTCCCCATGTCCAGAAATTTCTCCAAAAAATAGGAGACTGTAAGCTAATCAACGGTTATGGTCCAACCGAGAACACGACCTTCACCTGCTGCTACCCAATAACAGAGCCTGACCAACTCGGTAACTCCGTCCCCATTGGACGCCCCATTACCAATACCCAGGTTTATCTGTTGGATAGCCACCTACAGCCTGTCCCCATGGGAGTTCCCGGCGAGTTGTACATCGGCGGCGACGGCTTAGCCCGAGGCTACCTCAACCGCCCAGACTTGACCGAAGAGAAATTTCTCCAAAACCCTTTTAGTGATGAACCAGGAACACGCCTCTATAAAACCAATGACCTAGCCCGTTACCTCCCCAATGGCAACATCGAGTTTCTCGGTCGCATCGATAATCAGGTGAAAATTCGCGGCTTTCGCATCGAACTGGGAGAAATTGAAGCGGTGCTGGCACAACACCCTACTGTAAAAGAAACCGTAGTCACAGCTAGAAAAGATATCTCCGGCAACAAAAGCTTAGTCGCCTACATCGTTTCCCACCAAGAGCAAGCATCCACAATCGATGAACTGCGCCGCTTCCTCAAGCAGAAACTGCCCGACTATATGGTGCCTGGAGCTTTCGTACTTCTAGAGGCTTTGCCCCTGACTCCCAACGGCAAAGTAGACCGCCGCGCCTTACCAGCACCCGACCAAATCAGGAAAGAGCCAGAAGAAACCTTTGTAGCTCCCCGCAATGAATTAGAACTCCAGCTCACACAGATTTGGGAAAAAGTTTTAGGTGTCCACCCCATCAGCGTGAAAGACAACTTTTTTGACTTGGGAGGACACTCCATGCTGGCTGCACGCCTATTCGCACAAATCGAGAAGAAATTGGGCAGAAATCTCCCTCTGGCTAACCTCTTCCAAGCACCGACTATTGAGGAACTAGCTAGGATTTTCAGCCAAGAAGACCATAGCTCAGAACAGAAGAAATCAACAATGCAGCTTGAGAGTGCATCTAACCTTCTGAATCAGTCTGGAACGGCATCACCTTGTTCCTCACTGATAGTGATTCAACCTAAGGGTTCCAAACCGCCTCTGTTCTGTATCCATGTGCTTGGCAGAGGTCTCAAATTCTACCGCCCTTTGGTAAATCATTTGGGTCTAGAACAACCCCTTTATGGACTAGCCGCACAAATTATGGATAAAAAATATGCTCCCCCGAATCGGGTTGAGGACTTAGCCGCTCACTATATAAAAGAAATGCGGATTCTTCAGCCCGATGGGCCTTATTTTCTGGCTGGCGTATCTTTTGGGGGCAGTGTAGCCTTCGAGATGGCTCAGCAGCTAGTCGCGCAAGGTCAAAAGGTAGCTCTACTAGCCTTATTGGATACACACACTTCAGAGGCACTCAAACAAATATCAAGCACAGAGCTCCTCTCTGCTCACTGGAGTAACTTTTTACAACTCGGACCAACATATGTTTTAAAGAAGGCGAAGGATAACGTGAAGGGAAAAATCCAGAGGTTCAACGATAAGCTTAATCATAGCCTCAACGAGATTGGCTGCAAGTTTTACATAGGTATCGGACGACCCTTGCCTAAGGATCTTCAAGACTTCACTTTTCAACAGGAAAACATTCAGGCATCAAGAAACTATGTACCGCAAGTCTACCCTGGTCAAGTAGTCCTCTTCCGGTCTACAGATCAGATTATCGGTGTAAGCTCTTACGCAGATCCTCTATTGGGCTGGGGCGAACTTGCTGCTGGAGGATTAGAATTCCATGAAGTTCCTGGTACGCACCTTGGTATGTTACAAGAACCTCATGTACAGGTGCTAGCCGAAAAATTGAAAGCTTGCTTAGATAAGGCTCAGGCAGAAACTCATTTGTGATCTGCCGCTTACGGTTGGAATCGGCGGTGGATAGATCCATGCTTATGGGGGTAAATAGAGAACCCAAATGGGTTCTCTAAGAGACTGGGTGAGCGCGGGATACTAGATGCGATGCGATCGCCACCTTATATCATGTCCGGTCGATTAATCATGATTAAACTTTTGCCTCCGGCCACCAATAGACTGGACTTCCCCCATAAAAATATACTAACCGTCCTAAAAGTCTTACTCAACAAAGGATGCAACTGTTGAGCTGACAATTTGTACCCATTTATCAGCAATAGCTGATGCAGGCGATCGCGCTCAATTGTTGTAGATTCAATATATAGCAACCGCCAAGGCGGTTAGGATGCAAGGCGTAGGACATCATCGATCGCATCACGTAAACAGTCAAAGCGCTTTAATTGTTTGCGGATGCGACTTTTGAGCCAAGACTCTTCTTTGTTCAATCCTGTTCAAATCAGGGGAGTACGGCGGTAAATACAACAATCTACACCCTACACTTTGAATCAATTCCTCAATTCGACCACCTTTATGAAACGTGGCATTGTCCATCACCACCACCTGTCCTGTCACAAGTGTTGGCAGTAAACAAGTTTAAGGCCAAATTTCAAAAACTGTTCGATTACACGCTCCAACGACGGTAAAAGGGGCGAGCAATTTTTGGTTACATAGAGCAGCAATCATATTTACCCTACCCTCACGTCGCCCAGATTTCAGTGCATGAAACCGTTGCCCCTGTTCGTTCCAACCATAATCATACTGGTCTCTATTATCCATGCCAGATTCATCAACATAGACAATCTGAGCCGAGGGAATGGTGGACCAGGAGGTTACAAAAGCCTGCCGCTTGACTTCATCCCGCGGACGGTAGCCGTAGGTCTTTTTTTTCGAGTAAAACCAATTTTTTTCAAAGCCCGCGAGATTGTGCGTGAGCTAATTTCTCCATCCCAAAGTGAGGCCATTTCAACTTGAGTTTTATCCCCATGAGTCTTGGCTTGCCTCACGAAATTTGTCCCAATCACTAATTTTATGACCGTTACCGTTTGGCTTATTAGGTAATGCTAAAAAGTCTCCTGTTTCGGTTTGTCGCTTCAACCATAAGCCGATTGTGTTGCAACTGATATTAAACAGTATACTCGCTTCACTAATCTTTAAGCCATCTAGTTTGATAGCTTGAATGACTTTCTGACGTAGGTCGTAACTGTAGGGTTTTGGCATGGGTCGTGCGATCGGGGCAGCATCCGAGACTACTTCCAGTTTACACCCTAACCGCCTTGGCGGTTGCTATAATTGCCGATTACCAACAGATATCAATCATCTACATGGGTACACAATTTTTTACTAAACAATTGAAACCTTTGTGGTGAGAGGCTTTTGAGCTTGTGTAAGTATATTTGCAGGGGGAAGTTCAGGCTAAAAAGCCGATCGTATTTCGATCGTACTTAATTTCCTATTTACTTGCCTGGGTTTTTTTGAATGGGAAAAACACTCGACCTGCCAAACTTTGGAAGTAGATGCCACCGACGGTAATTAAAAAGACGAAATAAGCGATCGCCTGCACGACATAGAGCTTATCCGTGTAGCCAAACAGCGCACTCAACAACAAACCTGGAAACTTGTCTTCGGGAAGCAGTTGCGACGTATTCCAGACCATCGGCCCGAGAATGCAAGAGTGGATTTTAGTAAATCTTTCGTAATAGAAACACAGTGCTGCTGATTCGCGATTTGTTTGCGATAAAATATTCATCCCGCTGTCAAAAAGTCCCAAAGTAGATACCACTAAGCCTGCTACAATGAAGAGCAATAAAATGCCCATATATTTGAAAAACAGGCGGATATTAATTTTGACTCCCCATTTAAACAGCAGGACACCAAGTCCGGTGGCTGAGAGAATGCCTGCCAAAGCGCCAATTGCCGGAATAATCCCTTGTTGAAACTTGGCGACGACAAACAAAACAGTTTCAAACCCTTCGCGCAAAACGGCAATAAAAACTAAACTAAATACGCCCCAACCGGCATGAGAGTTTTGCGTTAAGGCGGCACTCACAGCGCCTTCGACTTCGGCTTTCATAAATCGCGCTTGCTTGGTCATCCAAATCAGCATCCAGCTCAGCATTGCTATTGCTATAACCCCAAAGATTGCCTCTAGCAGCGACTCCATAATCGGTGCAAAAGGCTGATTGGATGCGGACAAAATTTGAATAGTCCAGCCGAAAAGTACCCCTATCAAAGCGCTGGCAATAAGTCCAACGCCAACACCGGCGAAAACCCAAGGGCTTAAATAACTTTGTCCCGACTTTTTGAGGCAAGCGAGAACAATTCCGACAACTAAGGCGGCTTCGACTCCTTCGCGGAGAGTAATTACAAATGTGGGCAATGCTTCGCTAAAAGTCATCTTTTTAGTTGAGGTAATATCTGGAGGTAATTGATAATTTGTTTTACCAATTACCGTTGGTGGTTGGAGTTAACTTTTTTAAGATGCGGGTTTGACAACTTTTTGGCTGTCGCTTTCGATCGTTTTAACTAGCTGGTTGACTTGCTCGGTGGTTTTTACGGGGGCGGCGGGTGCGATCGCAGTTGGCCAATTTGCCTTAAGTTCATTCATGTTGGCAACAATTGCTTTGTCAATTTCCGGGCTAGTTTTAGCCACTTGAGCGGCAATATCTTTGTACAGGCTTTCCGCGTACATGACAAAACCCCGCGAATCTTGATATTCAATAATTGCGGAAATTTTGCCGTTAGCAACTGCCGCTCCGTATTCGGAATTAGCTGTATCCAGCAAGCCGTTAATCACTTGCAGCACGAACTTCGGATCTTTTCGCTGCGTTTCGGGAAGGGCGGCAATTGCTCCATCAACTGCTTGCATTGATGTGGTAAATTCCGCCTTGACTTGAGCCGGATCTTTTGCACCCGCTTTAACTAAATCCTGCAATTTAATTAAAGTAGCCTTAAATTCAGGAATTTTACGCTCGTTTAGCTGATCTTCCACATCGGCATAAATTTCTTCGACTGGATGCCCGATGTGCGGTTCTGCCTGGTCTGGTTTGCCTTGATCCAAGAGTTCTTGGGCTACGATAAGATGCCCTTTCATCAAGCCAAGTTTAGTCATGTAGTCTACATCTTTGGGTTCGCCTGTCAGCACCACATTTTCAATAGTTACCAAGTCTTTGATTTGGTCGAATTGCGCTTGAGTAATGACATTTTTGGAAACCAATTCTTCGACTTTTCCGTAAGGGCGGCTGGCTTGAATTTTGTTAGAAAGGGCCGGCACTCCTAACTTGGCTTCGAGTTTATCTAACTCTGAAAGAATGGCAGTATTGATGTTGATGCCGCCTTTGCCGCCGTGATGCCCGCTGTGACCGCTTGTGGATGCGGGACTGGCTGTGGCAGCGGGTGAGGTGGTGCTGTCGGTGTTGCTGGTTGTGGGGGAAGCGCAACCAGCAAGAGCAACGAGGATGGCTGTAGCAGTGACTGTAGGTAATAAACGAAATGTGGAGAACATGGCAGTTGCTAATTTTTACGTTATGTGCATTTGGTTTCGCAAGTTATTAAGAATAATTCTCAATTATTTGCGAGCTATTCATTCTACCTATTTGCGATCGAGCTTGTCAAATAATTTCATACTTTATTTGAATCGCCACACCCTGGTAGTAGGATTGGGTTTAAGTGATGACTTCAAATACACCCATGCAGCCAGCTTCGGCGATCGCATCTTGATGGGGATGAAACATAAATTTTCCAGCGTAGCCGTAGGTAAATTCTAAAATATGCCGTTCAGCTACTCCCATTGTGATTACATCGGTTCTTTCACTGGGAGTCAAAGTCATTCCCGTGCGATATACGTCAAAAAAGTTTGCGTGCAAGTGGAATGTTACGGCAGGTTCGTACTCAATTAGGTTGAGAACGTACAGCCGAATTAGCTGATTTTTGTAAATAGGTATGGGGTTGTTCATGTAATAATTAGGCAAGCCGTTAAAAGCGTAGAGTTCGTTTGTTTCGTCGTCGTTTACGTCGTATCCTCCCATGATTAGCATGATTTCATCAGCGGGGGGACGGGGTTTTGGCGGATCGATGATGAACATTCCATAGAGTCCTTTACCTATATGGCGAGTTACGGGTTCAATATGGCAGTGATATAGATGCAATCCGTAAGGATTGGCATCGAATTCATAAATAAATACAGAACCGTTTTTCACTGGTTTAACGCCATCCATTTCGCTGGTATGAACGCCGTGAAAGTGCAGCGAATGAGAATGTCCGGCTTTGTTATAAAAAATGACGCGGATACGATCGCCCTCTGTTGCCCTCAATGTCGGCCCCGGCACGCGATTGTTGACGTTCCAGGTGTTGAAAGTGACGGCGCTATTAAGTTGGACGATCGAAGTATTAGCTTCCAAGCGAAATTCCCGAACCGTGCGCCCATTTTCGCGCGTCACCGTGCCGTAATCAAAATCCCGCGCAATTTGCATCGGGTTGATATTGCTGACGGTGAGTGCATCTGCGGGGATGGGCGGTATTCTCGCGACTGATGTCGGTTTGCGAGTCAAGTTTTGAAGTGCGATCGCGCCGCCCGCTACCCCAGCCCCAGCTATTCCTAGCTGTAGCAGTTGGCGGCGACTCCAGCGCCCAGCCTTTTTAATAGCGGGACGATCGGATAAATCTGTCATACTTATTGATAATTTTTCTCAAAAATTTACTCATGGTTGATTATAAGACATTACTAGCTTGTTGTCAATTATTGTCAACAGTTATCTTTTTCTGGAAAGTCAATCGATTTTAGATTTTAGATTTTAGATTTTAGATTTATTCCCGTCAGTCAGCCTGCGCGTTGGAATGAATCCGGGGGCTTGCGATCCAATTAGTTTCGGTCATAAAATTTCATGCTGATTTCATCTTAGTATGTGAGGTTAGATGTTGGGGTAGATGCTGCCGATCGCTAACAATGTATAAGGATTTACCGCTATAAATTAGAGTTATGAGAGTTTTGCTAGTTGAAGATGAGCCAGATTTAGGGAAAGCGATCGATCGAACCTTAAAGCAGGAAAAATATATAGTTGATTGGGCCCTAGATGGCAATGAAGCTTGGGAATATTTAGACAGTCACTGGACGCAATACACCCTCGCTATTTTTGACTGGTTGCTACCAGGATTGTCAGGATTGGAACTGCTGCGGAAATTGCGTGCTAAAAATAGCGCACTGCCCGTTTTGATGCTGACCGCAAAAGACCGTATGGAAGATAAAGTTGCGGGACTAGATGCAGGGGCTGACGATTATTTAGTTAAACCGTTTGGGATGGCGGAACTGTTAGCAAGATTGCGGGCTTTGCAAAGGCGATCGCCCCAAATTCAACCGCAACAGCTACAGGTAGGTAATCTCGTTCTCGACTGCGGAAATCGCACTGCTTGTCATCTCGATTCCCACGGCACAAATCAGATAATTTCGCTGACCAACAAAGAGTTTCAACTACTAGAATACTTTATGAAACATCCCAACCAAATTATCACCACTGACCAAATTCGGACTCAACTATGGGAGGCGAGTGCAGATACCTTTAGCAATGTGGTAGCAGCTCAAGTGCGCTTGCTGCGGCGCAAACTTGAGTCGGTTGGCGGCGCGAATTTAATTGAAACCGTTCACGGCGTCGGATACCGCATGAGACATTAAAGCTGTAGGGGCAACGGCGGGGGGATTATATCTCGTTTCCAGTATCTGGCTATAATATAGAAAACTCGATCGTAAAAATGGCTGCTATGAAAGATTTAATCCAACAAGAGTTAGAAAAGCTCGATCTAGAACAACTCAAACAAGTATTTGAATTTATTGCCTTCCTAAAATTCCGTGCCAGATTAGCTACTATTCCAGCAATCGATGAAACTAACTTAGCTGCACTCTACGGCGAATTTGCCGAAGAAGACCGACAACTTGCGGAACTCGGAATAAGCGAATATGCAGAACTCCTAAAACATAAGGATTTGGCATGACAGTCAGACGAGGTGAAATCTGGATTGCAGCCCTAGATCCTACACAAGGTTCCGAACAGGCTGGTGTACGTCCCATAATTATTTTCCAGAACGATACTATTTCGAGATACACGACTACTATTCTCAGTATTCCTTTAACAACTAATCTGCGCCGTGCCTCTCTCCCTTCCTGTGTTTTCATTCCCAGCGGTGAGGGAGGATTGACTCAAGATTCCGTTGCATTTTGCCATCAAATGCGAGTTTTGGATAAAACACGCTGGCGAAATAAAATTGGTGAAGTTAATTCAGATATCTTGGTACAATTAGAAAATAATGTACTATTTACCTTGGGATATTTACCTTAAAAAAAAGCGCTCGACTCAATGTGAATCAAAATAAACTATTTAACCGGACTCGCTGGCAATTAGCCATTTCCTATGCGGCTGTAATGGGTTTGATTTTAAGCTTGTTAGGATTGGGCGTATATAAGGCGATCGCCCACGCTCACTGGGTAGCCATAGACCGCGAATTAGAATCGGTAGCGGGGACGCTACACGACAGCCTAGAACTCAAATTGCAGCAGCCCGGACGCTTGGAGCCTATAGTAAACGAACTTTTGCCCAACCTCCGCCTAATTGGAGTTAAAGGCATTAAAGAACAGTTGCCAAGCCGTCATATTTTAAGCGCTATCAACCAAGGCTATTACTATATTCGTTTATTTGATTATTCCGGTAAATTAATTGCTACAGCAGGCGCTTATCCCGAAGAATTACAATCCGAATTTAACTCGCAATATTGGCAAACACTAACTGACACCCAAGGCAATGTTTATCACCAAATTTCTGTAGCGCTACACACCCAAACCCAGCAAGACTGGGGATATTTTCAAGTTGGGCGGAGCCTGCAAGACTTCAATGATTATCTCAGTACAGTGAAATGGGTTTTGAAATTAGGATTGCCTACAGCCTTGATTTTGATAGGCTTTTCTAGTTGGTTATTGGCAGGATTAGCCATGAAGCCCATTTATTCTTCCTACCGACAAATTCAACAGTTTACAGCGGATGCTGCTCACGAATTACGGACGCCTTTAGCGGCTTCGCAAGCGACTGTAGAATCGGCGCTGTTGACGCCTCAATTGGATGAAAAAGAGGCGCGGGAAATTTTACGGACGATCGATCGCCAAAACCGACGATTAACTCAGTTAGTGGCTGATTTGCTGCTGCTGGCTCGCATGGATAATCAAGCGATACGCGATCGCCCTCAATTATGTTGTTTGAATGACCTTGTTAGCGATTTAGTAGAAGAATTGGCAGCTTTGGCGATCGCTTCTAAGGTAGCGTTAACATCCGAAATGCGAGTGCAGCAGCAATTAAATGTTGTCGGCAATTCCGACCAACTTTATCGCTTAGTTGCTAATTTAATTGTTAATGCCATTCAATACACTCCGGCGGGCGGGAAAGTAACAGTTATTTTAGATTGCAGCCACCAAGATGCGCTCATTCAGGTTCAAGATACCGGTATTGGGATGGCGGCGGCAGATTTAGAACGAATATTCGATCGCTTTTACCGAGTCAACAGCGATCGCTCGCGCCATACTGGCGGTTCGGGACTGGGATTGGCGATCGCCCAAACCATAGCCCGCGCACACCGCGGCAGCCTCAGCGCCCGCAGCGAATTGGGTTCCGGCAGCACCTTTCTCCTGCAGTTGCCTTTGTGAGCTACTATGTGAGGGCAACGGACATCTTGCACCATGTTCGCTTCACAGGCTTTTCGGCCTGTTCCACAAAAAGTGAATTATCTTGTGGGGAGTAGGGGTTGGACAGGAGAACCCGCCCGTGAAAGGCTGATTGAGAATTGTGCAAGATGTGGGGAAAACCGAATCATCTTTTTGTGGTAATCCCTTTTGCAGAAGAGAGCACGATCGCCGAAAATCATTAAATAGCTATTTCTAAGCAATTAGCAGTCATCAGAGAGAAAAATTATGACAGTTTTAGAACAGGGAACAATCTCAATCCATACCGAAAATATTTTCCCGATTATCAAGAAGTCGCTATACACTGACCACGAAGTCTTCTTGCGGGAACTAATTTCTAACGCCGTCGATGCCATTGCCAAACTCAAAATGGTTTCTCGTTCCGGCGAATACAGCGGCGAGATGGGCGAACCGCAAATCAATATAGCGATCGACAAAGAAAACAAAACCCTCTCAATTTCCGATAACGGGATCGGCATGACCGCCGACGAGGTAAAAAAATACATCAACCAAGTCGCTTTCTCCAGCGCAGAAGAATTTATTCAAAAATACCAAGGCAGCGGCGACGACGCAATCATTGGTCACTTCGGGCTCGGTTTCTACTCTTCTTTCATGGTGGCGAAGAAAGTAGACATTGATACTCTTTCTTACCAAGAAGGCTCCCAAGCAGTACACTGGTCTTGCGACGGTTCTCCCGCTTTTGAACTATCAGAATCTTCCCGCACGGAACGCGGCACTACTATTACTCTTACCCTCCAAGACGAAGAACAAGAATATGTAGAACCCACTCGCATTAAGCAGTTAATCAAAACTTACTGCGATTTCATGCCCGTTCCCATCAAATTTGAGGGAGAGGAACTCAACAAGCACAAAGCTATTTGGCGGGACTCAGCCAGCAATTTACAAAAAGAAGATTACTTAGAACTTTACCGCTACCTTTACCCGTTCCAAGACGAGCCTCTGCTGTGGGTACACCTGAATACAGATTATCCTTTCATTGTCAACGGAATTCTTTTCTTTCCAAAACTGCGGCCGGATGTCGATGTTACGCAAGGCAATATTAAGCTATTCTGCAACCAGGTTTTTGTCAGCGACCACTGCGAAGAAATTATCCCGAAATTCTTGATGCCGCTGCGGGGCGTCATTGACAGTACCGACATTCCCCTGAACGTTTCTCGCAGTTCTTTGCAAAGCAATCGCACTGTGCGGAGAATCGCTGATTATATTGCGAAAAAAGTGGGCGATCGGCTGAAAGAACTTTACCGCGACGACCGTGACGAATACATCCGCTGCTGGCAAGATATCGGCACTTTTGTCAAGTTTGGAACTCTCAACGATGACAAGTTCAAAAAGCAAGTCGAAGATATCTTAATCTACCGCAGCACCTACGAACCAACCGCCGAGAAGCCAGAAACTGTAACGCCAGAAGTTCAGGTGCAAACAGAGGAAGGAGATTTGTGGCAAGATGTCACTCCGAAGTCGGAAAATTCTAGTTCCACGCAGCCTTACACGACTCTAAAAGAGTATTTGGAACGCAATCAAAAACGCCACGAAAATCGCGTGTTTTATTGTACCGATCCGGCCTCTCAAGCAACTTACGTGGCAATGCACAAAAGCCAAGGTTTAGAAGTGCTGTTTATGGATTCTTTCATCGACACGCACTTTATCAGCTTCTTGGAAAGAGAATACTCAGATGTCAAATTCTCGCGGGTTGATTCCGACATCGACGAAACGCTAATTGACAAAGAGAAAGAAGCGGAAATTGTCGATCCGGCGACGAATAAGACTCGCAGCGAACAAGTTAAAGAAATGTTCCAAAAAGCTCTCAATAAGCCGAAAGTGAACATTCGCACAGAAGCTTTGAAGTCTGACTCTGCGGAGGCGACGCCACCTGCGATCGTACTTTTGCCGGAAGCTTTGCGCCGGATGCGCGATATGACGGCGCTTTTGCAGCAGCAAGCCGCCGAATTCCCCGAAGAACACGTTTTGCTGGTGAATACCTCTCACCCGCTGATTCAAAATCTGGCTAGTTTGAGTCAGGGTGCGATTATTCAAGGCGGCGGGGAGTCTCCGTCAAGTCAGTTGGCGAGTATGATTTGTCACCACGTTTACGACTTGGCTTTGATGGCCCAGAAGGGTTTCGATGCTGAAGGGATGAAAGATTTTGTCGAGCGATCGAATCAAGTCTTGACAAAATTGACTGAACGTGCAATGTAATTATCCCCCCCAACCCCCCCTTGCTAAGGGGGGAAGCAAGAGTTTATTTCTATTGGTAAAGGGATAAGTCAAGCCTTCTTCCTTCTTCCTTCTTCCTTCTTCCTTCGGGTATAATGAAATGCTGCACGCAAAAAACGGTAATCTGGAGGGAAGTATGTCACGGAAATGTCAGCTAACGGGGAAGAAGGCTAATAACGGTTTTGCAGTTTCTCACTCGCACCACCGCACTCACAAATTGCAAGACGCCAATTTGCAGTGGAAGCGGGTTTGGTGGCCGCAGGAGAAGCGCTGGGTAAGATTGCACCTTTCTACAAAGGCAATTAAAACCTTGCAACACAAGGGTTTGGAAATCATGGCGAAGGAAGCTGGAATTAACCTGTACAAGCTTTAAAAACCTTGGGTAAATTAAAATGAGGGCGATCGCACACTTGAGAGTGCGATCGCCCTTATTTTTAGAAAAAAACCTTTACTACAGCTATTTTCGGCATTGCAGTAAATAAGTAGTCATCTGGCCTTTGCCTTTAACTTCGATCGCGCCACGGTTTTCAAAGGAATACTTTTCTCGCAACTGCTGATAAGTTGTCTCTGTTACCTGAATACACCCCGGCAAGCCGTGAGATTCCATGGGGGAAGCGGTGTTAACGGTGTCTCCCCACAAATCGTAAATAAATTTTTTAATACCGATGACTCCGGCGACAACCGGGCCAGTGTTGATGCCGATTCTGATGCTGAAATCTTGATTGTGGGTATTGCTGAAGTCAGTAATTGCCTCCTGCATATCGATGGCCATTTCTGCGATCGCTTCTGCGTGATCCGGGCGAGGGATGGGCAGCCCTCCAACTACCATGTAAGCGTCGCCAATCGTCTTAATTTTTTCCAAACCGTGCCTTTCTGCTAGGTTGTCAAATGTCGAAAAAATGTCATTCAGCAAAGCAACTAATTGCGTTGGAGAAACTCGCGAACTGAGTTGAGTAAAACCTACTATGTCCGCAAATAAGACAGTAACATCAGCAAAAGTGTCTGCGATCGTACTGTCTCCCCGCTTCAACCGATTTGCTATTTCTTCAGGCAAAATATTCAACAGCAAGCGATCGGATTGTTCCTGCTGATATCGCAGTGCTTTTAAAGTATCATTAAGAGCATTAGTCCGTTCTTCTACTCTAAACTCTAACTCGTCATTCAGCTTTACAAGCTGCATTTCAGCCCGCCTGCGGTCTGTGATATCTGTACCAATTGCCAGCATTCCCGCGAACTTTCCTGCCGCGTCAAACAGCGGTTTATTTGCCCACGATACCCAAACGCGATCGCCGCTGCGCCGGATACTTTCATTCTCATTTCGCGTGTATTGTTCTGGGTTTTCCAAAATATCTCTCAACTTTGCTGCCAAGTCATTTCCTGCTGTATCTCTCTGGGGAATGATGGTTCCCACTGCGTTTTTGCCAATTATCTCTTTTTCATCGTAACAAAAAAAAATCTGTGCGAATTCGTTAAAAAAAGTAATATTTCCTTCCGTATCTAGTTTTAAAATAATGCTGTTAGCATTCTCGACTAATTCCCGATACTTAATTTCGCTTTGCCGCAGCGAATCCTCTGCTGATGCGCGTTCGGCTACAGTGGTAGCCAACAGCAGGGATGTAACTACAATTACGCTCATAAAAGCCTGCAAAAATAAGATTGCCTGATTGATATTTTCGGCTTTTGAAATAAAGGGACCCCCTCCCTGAGAACCGCCCCAAATGGCGATAGTGGAGACAATGAAAGATGCTAAAACAGCCCCCCCCTGGCCGAATTGAATGGTTGCCCAAATTACTAAGGGAAATGGCAAGTATTCGAGGGGATAACCGGAGAGACTACCTTCACTTTTTGAGTTATATACTAGCCAACTGACTGTTACTAATAACACCAGGCATATTCCGGCACCGATGCGATTTACAATTGTTTGAGAACCTGTAATTGGTGAAGGGATTGGCACTTGTTGGTGGTTGTATATAATCAACAGCAGGGGAGTAAAAATTAAAACTCCTAATGTATCTCCGAGATACCAATTCCATCGAATGTGCCAATATTCGCTCCAGTCCACTAAACCAGTTACACAGAGGCGCAGCGTCCCGAGAGTGCAGTTAATTTGAGTGGCAACTACAGCCCCGCAGAAAATTAAATTGACTACATCGATCAGCCGATCGAGTGAGGGGCGAAACTTTAGCTGTTGCAGCAAAGTAAATGCACACAAAGCTTGTAAACAAGCACAAAAAGCACTAATTATTCCACTTATTAAGGAAACCTTAATATTAATAGTATCGTAAAAAAATACACCTAAAGCTATTCCCGGCAAAACACGCCGCCCAAATAATAAAATTGCCGCTTGTGCAATTCCTGCGGGTGGCCAGACGCAGGTAGCTAATTTATTTACCCCTGGGATTGAAACTGCTATTTTTGCTGCCAAAGCATAAGCAAAAGCAAGGGCAGCTACTTTTGCTAAGTATTGCCAGTTTCTAGATTGAGGGAATCGCCGAAAGTGAATTTTTTGGGGAATCATACTGAGTGTTATATTTTTAACTAACTATAGCAACCGCGCCCGAAGATTAGGAAATTCTTAATTGTGAAACATGACTTCTTATATTGCTTCTTCCTTCTTCATTCTTCCTGATGCTATAACTTGATACCTGTAAGAAAATAAGTGTTCATCTGGCTTTTGCCTTTGACTTCGATCGCGCCGCGGTTTTCAAAGAAATACTTTTCTCGCAATCGCTCATAAGTTGTCTCTGTTACGTGAATACACCCCGGCCAGCCGTGAGACTCCATGCGGGAAGCGGTGTTAACTGTGTCTCCCCACAAATCGTAAATAAATTTTTTAATACCGATTACTCCGGCGACAACTGGGCCGCTGTTGATGCCGATTCTGATGCTGAAAGTTTTGTTGTGGGTATTGCTGAAGTCAATCATTGCCTGCTGCATATCCAGGGCCATTTGGGCGATCGCCTCTGCATGATCGCTGCGGGGCATTGGCAATCCTCCTACTACCATGTAAGCGTCGCCAATCGTCTTAATTTTTTCCAATCCGTGCTTTTCTGCTAGGCGATCGAATGTGGAAAAAATATCGTTAAGCAAGGAAACTAATTCGTGCGGAGAAATTTGGGAAGTAATTTGAGTAAAACCGACTATATCTGCAAATAATACTGTTACTTCGGAAAATGTATCGGCGATAATGCTTTGGTCTTGTTTTAATCTATCGGCGATCGCTTGCGGTAAAACGTTGAGTAGGAGACGATCGGATTTTTCTTGTTCTAAGCGCAAAGCTGCCTCAGCTTGTTTGCGAGTTGTGATATCTTGAACAGTACCTTCGTAATAAAGCAAATTTCCGTAGGAATCGCGCACGGTATAAGTATTTTCGGAAATCCAAATTATGCTGCCATCTCGGCGGTAAATTTGAGATTCAAAATCCGATACTTTGCCTTGTTGTTCTATTAAGCGGACTACCTCGGCGCGGCGATCGGGGTCAACATAAAGTTGTTGGCTAATATCAGTTAGTGTACCCAGCAATTCCTCGCGTGAACTGTAACCGTAAATGCGAAGCAAAGCAGGATTGGCGCTGAGATATTGCCCATCTGGAGTAGTTTGAAAAATGCCGACTATCGCATTTTCAAAAATGCTGCGGTATTTTTCTTCAGCTTGCCGCAGCGCTTCTTCCGCCCGCTGGCGTTCTCGCGCTTCCATTGCGAAAGTTACAGAGTCTGCTAGAGAAAGAGCGAAACTTTGTTCTTCAATCGTCCAAGGGCGGGGGATTCCTACGTGTTCTAAACAGAGAACTCCTGCTGTTTCTCCGCCTATTTGAATCGGCGTATCTAGCATAGAAGTGATGCCCAAGGGAATTAGGTAAGATTCCGCAAATTCTCTAGTTCTAAAATCTTTGTGCGCGTCAAAGGCAGCAATTGCGCGTTCTTCTTGCAGTGCTTGAAAATAGACAGGATAGTCTGCTGCTGTTAATTTCAAACCGTGTGAGTGCTGGTTGAGAGTGCGATCGAACAAATCCAGGCACTCCATCTTGGATTTAGTGCGATCGTACAGCCATACGCTCGATCGGGCAACTTCCAGAGTACGGCTAGCAGTTTGAGTTATTTGTTGAAGCGCTTTTGTTAAGTCGCCTTGATTCAGCGCTTTATTTTTGGCTAAATCAATTAATGCCGATTTCTGTTTCTGTAGCTGAAGTTCGCTTTGTTTTAGGGCATTTGTCCGCTCTTCAACTCGGATTTCCAGCTTTTCATTCAGCTTTTGCAGCGCTATTTGAGCTTTTCGGCGATCGGTGATATCTGTGCCGATGCAGAGGATTCCCAGGATTTCTCCCGCTGAACCAACCAGCGGTTTATTTGCCCAAGATACCCAAACGCGATCGCCACTGCGCCGGATATTTTCATTTTCATAGCTGGTAAAGCGATCGGGATTTTGTAAAATTTCATTATAAACCAACTCTAAGTTCTTCCCTTCGAGGTCTGTCTGGGGAATAATTGTTCCCAGTGCATTTTTACCAATGATTTCTTCCTGAGTGTAGCCAAAGAATATTTCCGCAAATTCGTTAAAAAAAGTAATATTGCCGTTAGCATCCACTTTCAGAATAATGCTGCTAGCATTTTCCACCAATTCTCGATATTTAATTTCGCTTTTTCGCAGGGAATTTTCTGCCTCGGCGCGTTCAGCTACCGTCGCTGCCAATAAGAGCGAGGTAATTGTAACTACAGCCATAAAAGCTTGCAAAAATAAGATAGCCTGAGTGATATTGTCGGCTTTGGCTATGAACGGCCCCCCTCCCTGAGAACTGCCCATAATTGCGAGGCTTGAGACAATGAACGATGCTAGGACAGCGGCTCGTTGACCGAATTGGAGCGCAGACCAAATTATCAAAGGAAACGGCAAATATTCCAGGGGATAACGAGAAATAGAAGCTTCACTTTTCGAGTCAAAAACAAGCCAGCTCACCCCAATTAATAATATTAACCATACTCCCCGCCAAATTAAATATTTTTTATGCTGAATTTTTGTTGGTTTTTTTAAACGCTTTACGCTTACTTTAGGGCGAAAAAATATTAAAATTAAGGGAGTTAAGATTAAAACTCCCATTGTGTCTCCCAAGCACCAATTCCATCGAACCGACCAATATTCTGCCAAATCTACTTTCCCCGCTAAATATAGGGAAAACACGCCAATAGTGCAACTGATTTGAGTAGAAATTAGACCGCCAAACAAGATTAAATTAACTACATCTTTCAAGCGAGCAAGAGATGGACGAAACCCCATCCTGCCCAGGGCAGTTACTGCAAAAACAGCTTGCAGAATGGCCCCGGCGTTTCCTCCCAGCCAAACCGCGAATATCTGTTCATTTGGGTTAACAAAATTTAGCAGAAATGTACCCAAAACTATGGCAGGCCAGACTTTTCTCCCAAACAATAAAAGTCCAGCTTGTGCAATTCCTGCGGGTGGCCACACCGAGGAAGCGAAGGGACTAACACCTTGAATTGACATTGCTAGCCTCGCCCCCACGGCGTAAGCGACAGCAACGACAGTTACTTGAACTAAGTACCGCCCAATTCGGGATTGAGGGAATCGAAGAAACTGATTTAGGTTCAGATTCATACCGAGTTTTAAGTTTTAGATAATTTCACATCTCAAGGAAGAAGGAAGAGGGAAGAAGGAAGAAGGAAGAGGGAAGAGGGAAGAAGGAAGAAGGAAGAGGGAAGAGGGAAGAAGGAAGAGGGAAGAAGGAAGAGGGAAGAGAGAAGAAGGAAGAGGGAAGAAGGAAGAGGGAAGAAGGAAGAGGGAAGAGGGAAGAAGGAAGAGGGAAGAAGGAAGAGGGGGGGAGCATATCATATTGGTAAAAACACTCCTTCTGGCTCCTTCTTTCTTCCTCTTTCCCTCCTGCATCCTGCCTCCTGTCTCCTGCCTCCAAACTCCAATTTCTAGCGGGGGTGCTTTCATTGAGATGCTCCCAAGAGGGGAGCTAATTTAGGGTGTATACCGCGCACATTGCGAGCCTAAATATAGGTGCAGCGCGCACCTTACTGGTTAAAAAGTCTTAGCTGATGGCGGCTTCAATCCACTGTTTTAAAGTAGAATTTACTTCATCAATGAGAATTTCCTGGGATTTGTGAGTTGCTCTTTCCACGACTTCAACTTTACCGGCTTTCAGCGAACGACCCGGAACAATGCGATAGGGAATGCCGATTAGATCGGCATCTTTGAATTTAACTCCGGCTCGTTCGTCGCGGTCATCTAGCAAGGTTTCAATGCCAGATTGGTTGAGTTCTGCGTAGAGTTTTTCGGCGACTTCTACTTGTTGGGCGTCGGAAATATTGGGGATGCTAATGATGGCGTGATACGGGGCGATCGCCACTGGCCAAATTATCCCGTCTTTGTCGTAGGATTGTTCTACGGCCGATTGAGCTAGCCGCGACACGCCGACGCCGTAGCAGCCCATAACAAAGGGCATTTCTTCGCCTTGTTCGCTGGTGTAGGTGGCGCCCATTGCTTGGGAGTATTTGGTTCCTAATTGGAAGATGTGGCCGACTTCGATGCCTCTGGCGCTTTGCAAGGTTTGTTCGGGGTTGTGCACGGCCCGATCGCCCTTTTTGGC
Organism: Microcoleus vaginatus PCC 9802; assembly: GCA_022701275.1. Classification (NCBI taxonomy): domain Bacteria; kingdom Bacillati; phylum Cyanobacteriota; class Cyanophyceae; order Oscillatoriales; family Microcoleaceae; genus Microcoleus; species Microcoleus vaginatus. Next base: position 339,793 of record CP031740.1, on the reverse strand, counting down.
TGTTCTGACACCCACAACGGTTGCGGGTAGGGGAAATTCTTTGTTCCAATTCGCCCCGACAACGTGGTATCCTGATTCGTTTGAACCGGTGACAAAGTTTGTCAGGTCAACTGCAGTGCGATCGACTAAACGCAAAAACTTAGAGTTTACCTCCTTGCTTCCAGCGATATAATCATCAGCAACATCGGGAGCCATATAACCGAGAGGTAAAGATTTAGCAGCCCATTTCCGCTGAGCTTCCGCATCGGGAACAGTCAAAAATAAAACATTTTTAGCTTGATAATTACCCGCTAACTTCGTCAATTCATTCAGTAACTTTACCTGATTCACATCTTGGTCGCCGCGAATGCTTACCAATACCAAGACTGTAATGCCATTATCGTAAACAGCCTGGTAAAGCACATTTTTGACAACTTGCGTCGGAGAACATTTCAAAAATTTGCAAAGTTTATCAATTGTTTCCGTTCCCGGCGTTTCCCGCTTTTCAAAAGTTGCAAAGGGCGACGGTTCGGCGTCAGCAGGCATCGATACAGCCTTTTCCACATTAGCTGCATACTGACCGTCTTCAGTATAAAGAACTTCATCCTCGCCCGCTTCTGCCAGCACCATAAACTCTTGAGAACCAGAGCCGCCAATTGCTCCCGAATCGGCATCTACTGCTCGGAATTGCAAGCCAGATCGGCGCAGCATATTGCTATAAGCTTGAGCCATATCCTGATAAGTTTTTTTCAGACTTTCTTCGTTAGTGTGGAAAGAATAGCCATCTTTCATAATGAATTCGCGACCGCGCATCAACCCAAAACGCGGGCGAATTTCATCGCGAAACTTAGTTTGAATTTGATAAAGATGTAAAGGCAATTGCCGATAGGAACGAATCATATCTTTAGCAATTGTAGTAATCACTTCTTCGTGAGTAGGGCCCAGTCCCAATTCTCGCTGCTGCCTGTCTGTCATTGCAAACATAATACCTTCAGCTTGAGTATAGGTATCCCAGCGGCCGGATTCCCGCCACAAATCGGCCGGTTGCAATTGCGGGAGGAGGCATTCTTGAGCGCCGGTAGCGTCCATTTCTTCGCGCACAATTTGAGATACTTTTTTGAGAACTCGCCACATTAATGGGAGATAAGCGTAAATACCGCTACCGATGCGCCGGATGTATCCGGCACGGAGTAATAGTTTGTGGCTGGGAATTTCTGCTTCTGCCGGGTCTTCACGCAGGGTAACAAAAAGCATTTGAGAGAGTCGCATGGCTGATTTCCTTAAAATACCGGATGATTGTAATCTTAGATTAACTTCTGATATTATCAGACGTGAGCCGGATTTGATTAAATATATGAATAAAATTTGGGCAAACTACGAAAAAGGTATGGCAGTATTTGATAATTGTCACTCTCCTACTGTGCAATCTCAGTGGCTTGCCTTAAAAGATGAAATAGGAGAATTTGTTCGAGAACCTAATTTCAGCGAAATTTGGGATATTGTTCATGCTGCTGGTCGATTGCTTTACAAAATAATCGGAATTCCCTTATATTTACTAGCCTATCCTACTGTTCGCAAACACAGTCAACGTTTCGAGGAGTACGGCTGTATTCGCAGCATTCGGAACTGTGAGGGTAAATGCTGCGGCAAAAATTCGTAGCCTAGGCGGCGGCGCACCCGATATCATGTTTGTTGAATTGCCTGTAATTAGATTTAGAAACCCTCGATCGCACCAGAGTGATTATGCAGCTCGATCGCTCGGAATTATTAGCTCGTTTTGAGCCTAAAAATCAAACTGAATCCTAAATCGGTAACGCACTATACGATATCTGGGTGCACCGAAGATCACTTTACTACTATTGATAATGGGTGGCGATCGCCCCCCGCCTCAAACTTGCCCCTTTTATGCGAACTCTGCTGCTACCAGTCGCATAAAAACTAATTTCTGACTTTAGACGGATTTATTTTTTACCTTCTGCAGGCATAATAACAATTAAGGATGAGATCACTAGAGAAGTGATTTACGGCTCATCCCAATTTCACTAATAAGGGCTTCCGTAAGATTAAGCCTGACCAAAACAAACCATCATCTAAAGATTACAAAATCCCCTCTAAAGAAAGTTGGGGTCAAGTTTTGCTATGCCTAACTCGGCATAAAAGTGTAGGAGGTAATTTATGTTAGAAAGCGAGTTATTAATGTCGCTGTACAGTCCCAAACTCAATATTTCCCAAATGCCAGTAGAAATAGATGTGCCATTTGACCACCCCGATATCGGAGGGCTGATGTTTTTAAGCCCTCAGTTTTTCGTAGCCTTAATCGCCGGAGTCATTATGGCTTTCGGCTTCCAATTCCTGTTAACAAATTTCTCGATAGCTGCCAAAATCTCAAATTGGGACGAGGCTTTACCCGACGGTGACGATGATGATGAGTCCGAAAGTTTAGGCACTAAAGTTCGGAAAATCGAAGGTTTAGTCGGGGGTTGGATTTTAGTCACCGTTAACCTGGCTTTATTTTTGGCTTGTTTTCTGGCAGTCAAACTAACTTCAATTGCCTCGGTAGACGGAGCGGCAATTATTGGTGTGGTAATCTGGGCTGCGTACTTTTTAACGCTGGTGTGGCTCGGTTCTAGCGCCGTTGGTTCCATGATCGGTTCCTTGATAAAAACTGCTTTTTCAGGCGTTCAAGGCGTCATGGGTACTGCTGGTGCAGCCATCAGTGGCAAGATGGCTAGCGACCAAATGGTCAATACTGTAGAGGCATCTGTTGCCGCTGTACGTCGCGAGTTGAGTTCGGCGGTAGACCCGGATAGCATTCGCGAAACACTGCAAGATTATGTGGGTTCTTTGCAGTTACCGAAACTAGATGTTAAGGAAATTCGCGGTCAATTTGAAAAGTTGCTGGGCGATGCAGATATCAAATCTCTTGCGGGAAGCGACGTTCTGAAGAATGTTAACCGCCAGACTTTTGTGGATTTAGTTAAGAGTCGCACAGACTTTTCTCAAGAGGAAATAACTCAAGTTGCTGACCAACTCGAAGGGGTTTGGAAGCAAACATTTGGCAAGCAGCAAGAGCAGAAAGACCCGAATTTAGAGTTGGTTGATTTTCTCAAGTTTGCGGCTCCCGATTTGCTGAAGTCTGACGAACTCAACGCCAAGCTGTCTCAAATTCTGGAAAGTAGGGAAAACAAATCGGAATCCAGCAGCGGCATGAAGCGAGCAATGCAGTTGGGTATGGGTTCTCTTGTGAACACTGTTTTGTCGCGGACGGATTTGTCTGATTTGGATGTTGAAAAAATCACTGGTCAGTTGCAGCAACTGACAGCCAAAGGGACGGAACAAGCTAAATCTTTGGCTTCTAAGGTGGGCGACAAAGTGCCTGCGCTGCCTTTCAATACAGCTAAGGCTGATGTGGAAAACTACTTGATGAATGCCCAACCGTGGCATCTCAACCGGGAGACAATCAAGCAAGAATTTAGGGATGTGATTTACGACCCGGAAGCCTCTCCTGGGGCTGTTTTGCGCCAGTTAGAGATGTTTAATCCCGATTATTTTGTAGGGATTCTAGGCCGCCGCGAGGGGTTTGCTCCGGAACAGGTGACGGAAATTGCCGAACAGCTTGAAGGTGTCCGACAAGAAGTGTTGGAAATTGTGCAAGCTGCTGCTGGTGAAGAACAGTCTCAAGATTTGCGGAGCCGGATTGAGAATTATTTGCGATCGACTGGCAAAGATGAGCTGAATCCTGAAGGTATAGAGCGGGATTTCCAAGCGCTTTTGGAAGACCGGGATGCTGGTTTTGAGGCTTTGCGCGATCGCCTTTCGCAGTTTAACCGCGATACTTTGGTACAGTTGCTGGGTCAGCGGGAAGATTTCAGTCCCGAGGAAGCCGATCAGTTAATCGGGCGACTGGAGAGTTCGCGCGATCGCGTGATTTCTCAAGCTCAAGAATTGCAAGAGCAAGCGAAATCCAAAGCGCAAGAATTGCGGCAAAAAGTAGAAGACTATCTCCGCAATACTAATAAGGAAGAACTCAATCCAGAAGCGATCGAGCGCGAGTTTCAAACGCTTTTAAGCGACCCGGAAGCCGGATTTAAATCGCTGAGAGAACGCTTATCTCAATTCGACCGCGATACGCTGGTGCAGTTGCTGTCACAGCGCCAAGACCTCAGTGAAGAACAGATCAATCAGGCGATCGACCGGATGGAATCTGTGCGTGATAACATTATCCACGCGCCACAAATGGTAGCAGATAAAGCTAAGGAGCAGTACGAGGAAGTTACCGCAAAAATTGGCGAGTATCTGCGGAATACAAACCTCGATGAACTTGATCCAGAAGGCATCAATCGAGATTTGACCAAATTGTTTGAAAATCCCAAAGAGGGTGCTTTGGCACTTCGGGATAGACTTTCTCAGGTCGATCGCGAAACTTTGGTCAAGCTGCTGTCTCAGCGGGAAGATTTGAGCGAAGAACAGATCAATCGGACGATCGATCGCGTGCAAGATTCGATTCGCAGCATCGTGAAATCGCCCCGCCGCTTGGCATCTCGCGCTCAAAAAACAGTCCGGGATTTCCAAGGTAGTTTGGAAAATTACTTGCGGAATACGGACAAGGAAGAACTCAATCCTGAAAGCATCAAACGCGATTTGCAGTTGCTGTTTAGCGAGCCAGGAATGGGGATGCAAAGTTTGGGCGATCGCCTGAAGCACTTCGATCGATCGACTCTGGTAGCATTGCTGTCGCAGCGAGAAGACATCTCGGAAGAGGAAGCTAACAGAATTGCCGACCAAATGGAATCTGTCCGCCACCAAATTGTCGAACAAGTTCAAATGGTTCAGGACAAGTTTCAGTCAGCAATGGATGGTATCTTCGGGAAAATCCGGGATTACCTGAATTCGCTCGATCGACCAGAGCTCAACTACGAAGGCATCAAGCGGGACTTCCGCAAAGTGTTTGACGACCCGCAGGCCGGATTTGACGCGATTAAAGAGCGTTTAGGTGAGTTTGATCGTGGTACTTTAGTTGCCCTGCTGAGTTCTCGTTCCGATATTTCCGAGACTGACGCTCACCGAATTGTTGACCAAATGGAAGGAGCCCGGGACAGCGTTTTATTGCGATCGGAGCGCCTGCAAAATGAAGCCAAAAAACGCATTAAACAGCTCAAGAACAAGACCAAGCAGCAAGCAGAAGATGCGCGGGAAGCCGCAGCAACTGCTGCTTGGTGGCTGTTCGGTACGGCTCTGACTTCTGTGGTTGTTTCCGCTTTGGCTGGAGCAATAGCAGTCAACGGTATTTCTGGTTTGTTTAGCTAGAGCTTAAACCAGTTTCAATTAAAGTTCTCCTGATTCTAGGCTGGCTGTTTGCCAGCCTATTTTCTTTGGAAAGATATCAAAGTTTTTTATAATTCAATGTGGGCGGTACCTTTAGCAGCAATGTTTACAAGTTCTCCCTTGATTAACTCAACTCGCTCTCGTTCTCACCAAAGAACCCCAGTTCTGTCAGGCGCTGATATTCCGCTATGGTGAAGCGTTTGGCAGTTGCGATCGACATAACAGCCACCTCTATACAGGTCTGTGGCGATTATAGGCGATCGTCGATCGGCTAAACAATGCTAATCATGAGCACAGCTCACAACAATCTTGTCAAATTTGCCTCATCCTTTGGTTGCAAATTTCCCAAATTTTGGTGAGTTTACTCGACGAACTTATGTCCGGGATCATATCTGCCTTAAGCAAGATTCTAGCATCACTATTTATTAGGTACTTTAACTAAGTAGCAAAAAAAAAGTTTTCTAACTAAGAAAGCTGAGCAATACATATTATTTTGGAGGCTTGAATGACATTTACTACTTCCGGTGCTTACGACCAAGGAAAAGCAGATATTCAGAGCTTGAGTGTAGACGACCAATTAGCTTTGCTGTGGTTTGTTTACACCGAAATGGGCAAGTCAATAACGCCAGCGGCTCCCGGTGCTTCCGGTTCCGAAATCGCTCAGGGTTTGTTCGATCAAGTCAAACCGCTGTCCCACGAAGAACAACTACAAGTAATGCGCGACATTGCCTCAAAAGCCAATACTGAAATCAGCCGGATGTACGGCTCAATGAGTCCTGAAACCAAGCTGGCTTTTTGGTATTTTCTAGCATTAGGAATGGACGAAGGAACTATTATACCCATGCCTCCCGACTATGAATTTCCAGAAGCAGGAAAAGCTTTATTAGGAAAGGTTCAGGCGATGGACTTTCAGCAGCAAATTGATTTCCTTCGCGGTACAGTTTTAGTAATGGGTGCTGAAGCCGCTCCGGGGGCTGGCATTTAAAAATAGGACTTACGAAAAAAAACCCGGTTTCTCGGAGAATATTGGGTGTGGCAACGACGCATTTAGGAAGAAACCCGGTTTTTAGCCGTTTGATGCGTAAGTCCTCAAAAAGATTAGTAAGTAGCTCAAACTAATACGCCGCGCCAGAAACCCGGCTTCTTCAAGAAACCGGCTTTCTGGCTGTTCTGTTTTTTTAGGTTGACGGGGAAGCTCCGTACTTTACAGCTAATAACTGAATTCAACGGCTCTGTTTCCCACCAATTCCGGCGCACCGACTGTTAAACGCATATCTTCGCAGGCAACTGTTAGCAAGGGCTGACCTAAGTTTAAACTGGCAAAAGGACTTTCTTCTGCCACTTCTAATTCGCCTTTAATCAAACCGATGCGAGACTCTAATCCTCCTTTAAACAACAGCAAATTGCTGCGGTCAGCGCTGAAAACATTTCCGCTAAAAGGCAGCGGTAAGGCTAAACTTTGCTGGCTGTAATTGAGGCTGCACAGTTGACGGTTTTCTTGGCGAACTGTGACGCGGTAGCCTAGCGGTGCTGCCTTTACCGAATGGCTACCTTCCCAACTAAATTGAGCTAATTCTTTAGGAAGCCCCCAAATTTCGCGCCCGCCGGCTACCGAGTTAGGATTGTCTACGTAGATGTGGGAAATCCAAGCGCCCCATTTTCCTGCATAATTGGCGATCGCGCTAACTACAATTAACTCATTGTACTCCATCACCGAACCCAACCCGTAGGAGGATATATAAATGCCACCTAGGGTTTTTCCTGGCAATAAAGAGACAATTTCTAACTCAGAGGGAACCAAGGGGCGCACTCGTGCCACATCTACCAATTGTAAAGTCTGAACAGCATAACCTTGCAGATTCCAAGGTGCAGGTGGATATACCATTTTCACTCATTAAATATCTGAGATTTTATCTTTATTTTAGCTTAGGGTCTAAAAAGCGACAGCCCTTTGCATTTCTTCACACCTGGTTAGTAAATTTAGTTTATTTAAAGAAATTAATATGTGGGCATAAATTAGATGAATATTTGAAGAGGGAATTTAGCTGCTAAAAAGTATGTATTTTACGGTACTATCTGGACGTATAAGCTGTTGTGCATTTAAATTGTATGTTGAGAGCGGGGTCTCCTGCCCACCCACAAGAGTGTAAATTTATTTTACCATGCAATTTAAATGCGGATTAGCTTAATACTAAACTTGGGGGGAAAATTATTTTTTTATATAACTCGGCGATTTAAATCGAAATGTCAACTTTCCTGCTATCTGTAAGAGCAGGTTTTACCCACAATACGTGCCTGTAACTAAAGATTTAAATAAACCCGGCCCCACAAAGCGGTAAATCATCATGTACATTTTTTGGATTAGTATCGAAGTAAAAATTGACGTGGGTTATCTGTTGTGTGGGGGCGGGTTTAGTAATATTGTTAGTGAAAATTAGATATTATTCGTAAAACCCGCCCTACAGACACTATCCGCGTTAATCCCCGTTCATCTGCGCTTAAAGAGCTGCAAATCTACTTACTAGCATAACCCGTGCTCACCAAAAACTCCCGCAACTTCCCAAAGAATTGAGTGCGATCGCGCCCTTGATAAACTCTCTCCAACAACTGCCAACCTTCCGCCTCCTGGCCCATGACATACTTGTTCGCCATGAAGGCAGCCAAAACCCCCTTCACATCTCCATTTTCACTCAAACGCTTGTTAGATTCTAGCCAAAGCTCAGCAGAATTCGTGTATACTTCCACCGGATACTCTTTGCTAACATCTTGCATTTTACCTTGGCGGTACTGCCAAATTTGCAGCGGAAAGCGAGAATCAGCGTAATTTGTAAAAGCCTCGGAAAATCTGCCGTCCTGACTCTTAAACTCTGGGATATCATTTTTGCCAAAATCCACTATTTCGTAACTCACATTGCCCCAGAAATGCTTGAGATGAGTGTATTTGTTAGCTGCTGAGTCGTAGCGGTAAATAAACGAATAATTGCAGCAGCGGACGCCGCTTTTGATTGACACTAAATCTGCCAGCACTTCCGGTTCCTTGTCGCCGTCCAAATCACGGATTCGCAGCGATAAAAAACGTCCTTCTGATATTTCTTCGCTGGCTCTTTTGTCTGGATTATCTACTAGAGAACGAGTCGGTATCAGCACTGGTTCTTCTAATAAACTTTTACCGTCGCGGATAATTGTGATGCGGAGATTTTTAGCATTTTCTGCTTCTTTTACGAAAGAAACTTCCGCCCTAACTTTCCCCGCTTCCGAGATTTCTGTTGTTCTCGGCGGGCCGATATTCGCCGGAACTTGGGCAATATATTCGGCAGGAACTAAGGCAGTTTGGCCGGGTTTAGCGAGCGCCTGACAGAAAAAAGTTGCGACTTCTGCGCGAGTAACATTCCGAGTAGGTTCTAGCTGTTTAACAGCCGGATAATTGACCACAAGTTGTTTTTCTGTGGCGGCGGCGATCGCATTTCTTGCCAGTTCGGGAATTTGCGACGCATCCTCAAAAGTCGCCTCCAAAACCTCAGCCGCCGACCCCGTAGGTGTATATTTCAAGCCGCTGGTTAAAGCTACCAAAGCCTGCCAGCGGGTAATATTCAAAGTCGGGTTAAAGATACTGCCACTGTATCCAGACATAAAACCCGTCTGATAAGCTTCTCGAATTGCTTTAAAACCCCAGTAATTTGTAGGAATATCTGCAAAGTCGATCGGAGCGCGGACGGTTTTGGCATCGGGAAAAGCCATGCGAACCATCGCCGCAAACTCAGCGCGGCTAACTGGGCGATTCGGGCGAAAAGTGCCGTCTTCGTAGTAGCCACTGATGATTTTTTTCTCTGCTAACTCCTCAATACAAGCTTGCGCCCAATGGTCGTTAACATCCTTAAATTTGGCTTGAGCAAATGCCGGCGCTACATTCAGGCCCGGAAACATTAAATTCCCGATGATTATCCCTAGGGCTACCACTAAACCGATAATAGCTTGCCGTCTGTGCGATCGAATCATAGAACAGACTCCTCTACTTACAAATTGGCGATCGAAACTTTCGGAAACTTTGTTTATATAATATCAGCTATATTAACCAGATTTAATACCATTTATTAAAAATCTACCGACGACTATGGACACGGTACTGCCGTGCCCCTACTTTTTAGAGCTGGTATAATCAAGCTTACTTCGACTCTAAAGTCATCTCCATCGCCATTTTTGTTTTGATTGTTGATTCTTGAGAACTGCCAGCATTTTTAGCACTCATTTCGCTATTTGAACTAAGAGACACAGTAGAGCGAGAAGGAATTAATCTATCCAAGCGCATTGTGGCTGCTCCCCGACCCTGAGAAGCAAAAGATTTTAGGGTTAAGGTAGTTCCCGGAGGCAGTTGGGGAGAGGTAATATTTTGGGGGTTTGCTTGCTGCTCTATACTTACATTCATAGAAGCAACTCCATCTTGCCAGCTAGCCAATTCATAAGTAGCAACGTCCTTCACATTAATACCACTGAAACTAGAGGAAGAAGAAACGCGCCATTTGGCTCCTTTTCCGACGGCTTCGGCAGGCAGCGGCGAGGCAAGTTGCTCTATAGAGTTAGACATTTGTCGAACCATTTGTTTGACGTTATTGTCAGCTCCTTCGGGCCAAATAATGTCGCCTCCTTTATGAAAACCGCGATTGTCCATGATGAAAGAGCCTTTCACTCCCACCATGTTTTTGAGTGCAGAACGCATGGCATTTAGGGCGGCGGGCTGGGTATTTCCAGTATCACCGACGATATCTGCATTAGTGTAAGCAAACTCGTAGTAAATATCGCCGTTGGGAGCGATTTTAGTGACTTTGGTCTCGAAAGTCATCACCGATACTGGAATTTTAGCCGCCGCCGAAGACTGACCGGACGCGGATATGTCCATATCCATTTTTACGGTCATCACAGTTGTTTGTTTGACATCGATAGCTGGCTTTAAACGCAGTTGCTGTCGGGGTTCCACTCCCGGATTTAGCAGTTCCACTTGCGGGGTTTTCGAGTTGGCGGCAGGCGCGGATACGCCAGGGGCTGGCTGCTGCACTACAAGGGGAGTTTCTGCACTTATAGAAGCAGGAGAAAGCTCGATCGCCCATCCGGCGCTCGCCAAACAAAGAGATGCTAGAAACAGTGTTTTTTTCATGGATTTATTTTCCTGTTATTGGAATGTTGGCCTGTTCCCACAGTCGATCGACTGTCACGAATTTGTAACCTTTATACAAAAGCAATGGAATTATTTTATCCGCCGAAGCTGCAACATCTTCGCCGCCGCAATAGCCGTCGTGCAGTACAATAATAGATCCGTTTTCAGTTTGCTGCACGATGCGACTAATAACTTTCTTAACCCCTGGTCGCACCCAATCTTCTGGGACCACACTCCACATTACGGGGCGATATTCCCACTGTTGCAATAACTCTAATGTTCGCGGCGTAAAAATGCCGTTCGGCGGTCGCACGTCCAGGATTAATTTTGGGTCTAAATCGCAAGCTTTGGCAATTGCTTGTTGCGTGTCTTCTAAACTTTGTTTGAGTTCGTGGGTTTTGAGTTTGGGAAACGATATATGCTGATAGCCGTGGAGGCCGATCCAGTGTCCGCGCTCGTACACTTCTCTAGCCGTTTCTGGATGCCTGTCAACGCAAAAACCTAGCCAGAAAAAACTAGCTTTGATGTCGTATTTATCTAAAATTTTTAACAGTTGAGGTGTATGCTGACGGTGCGGCCCGTCGTCAAATGTGAGGGCAATTTCTCGGCTGTTGATATCTCCCGTCCACAGACATCTGGGAAAAGCAGATTTGAGGATGGGATGAACGACAGGAAACAAAGGTGCTAAGGGCATTGATTAACCTTGATAAATGCGATCGGGTAGAAATGAAGCTGCGTTACAATAGAATAAAGTTAACTCAATCGAGGTAAATATGACAACTGCCGTTGATATTGGAACGCTAATTGTCAGCACGCCGGGAACTGGCGACTGCCGCCCCCGCATCCCCAAAACCCGAATAACCGTAAAAAATATTGCTATTGATTTTAATGCTGGGCTGCCTCCAGAAAAAATCTTTGATGAAAAACCGCATTTGACTCGATCGCAAATTTATGGTGTAGTAGCCTAATATTAGGCGAAGCCAGACAAGTTGACGCAGATATAGCAGCCGACAACGCTGATGAAAAGCGCTTGTAATCGGAATGTACGATAAATTTAAGCCGTTAAAATAGGGTAAAATAGCAATAGTTAAAAGGTTAGATTGTATCTATATAACTGTCTCTAATAGATGAGCAATCGCACTTCAAAAAATCTTTAAGTCTTTTGATAGATCCTCAAAGTATATCCTAGAAATCGACCTCTATCTCGCGGTCGATGCGCTTGCCCTACCGTGTCTTCCTATACTGAACACTATCAAAACTAATCGACCAATCATCAAGGAGGAAAAATGACCGAGGAATATTTAGCCGAACGCACAGTTTCAGCCGTATTTAAGGAAGAAGAACAATTAGACGGCGTAATTCGGCGGTTGCTCGATCGCGGAGTTTCCCGCGACCACATCTCAGTAATGGGAAAAAACTTTCAATCTAAAACTAAAATTGCCGGCTTTATTACTAAAAAAGATGTGATATTAGGCGGTCTGCGAAGCGGGGCGATTTTTGGTTCCTTATTCGGTTCTTTTTTGGCTTTGCTAACTGGCGTCGGCCTGCTGGTTATTCCCTTTGTCGGTACAGTAGTCTCGGCGGGCCCGCTGGGTGCTGCACTGTTGGGTGCAGCTAGCGGGGCGATCGCAGGTTCGGCCGGTGCTGGTCTAGTTTCCGCTTTAGTCACTTTGGGAATGCCCGAAGACAAAGCAACTATCTATCAAACCCGCGTTGAAGCAGGCGAATTTCTCGTGATGGCAGAAGTTGCCGCAGATAAATCAGGCGAATTTCAACTCTTGCTAGAAAGTGCAGGTGGCGAAGAAGTTTCAGTTAGCGAGATGACCCTGCCGCGCGCCGTTAAAGGTCGCTGCAATAGTCCGGCAGATTTGTCTCCAGAAGCGCGATCGCACCTGTCGGAAGCAGCTCAAAAAACCTTTATGGAATCCTACAACGCCGCATTTGACGAAAGCAACGACTCGATACAAGCGGAACACACCGCTTGGGACGCCATTCACCAGCAGTACGAAGAAGATGAAAGCGGCGTTTGGACTAAGCCTTTAGCGAAAGTCTAGTCTTCCAATCGCAGTAAACTAATAAAAAATACAATCTAGCCTCTAGAACTGCGGTTCTGGAGGCTTTGACGATTTGAGACTTGAGATTTTATAATTGTGCAAGACTTAATGAGATTTTAAATTTTAGATTTGTGAAAAATTAAATTTTTAATAATTTGGGAAGGGTCGAAAGTCTCATTACTTTTTGAAAGTGGTATTGCACTAGGTTGCGTTGTCAAGTACAATCTATAGGCTTACAATATAAAATTGAGTTAAGCAAATGCAAAAATACGTTTGTACAGTTTGCAATTACGTCTACGATCCAGAAGTAGGCGACCCCGACGGAGACATAGCTCCCGGTACACCCTTTGAAGATATCCCCGACGATTGGGTTTGTCCCACTTGCGGGGCGAAAAAATCCGATTTTCAACCAGAATAAGCGAGAAATAATTTGTCCGATCGAATGCTCAAAATTACAGTTATAGGTGGCGGTGCTGCTGGTTTTTTTAGTGCAATTACCTGTGCCAAAACCTACCCGCAGGCCCGCGTCACTTTACTAGAAGCTGGCCGGCAACTTCTGGCAAAAGTTCGCATCTCTGGTGGCGGGCGCTGCAACGTTACTCACGCTTGTTTTGATCCCGGTATTTTAGTGCAGAATTACCCCAGAGGTGGAAAAGCTCTGCGCGGTGCTTTTACTCGATTTCAACCGCGCGATACTGTAGAATGGTTTGCAGGTCACGGTGTGAAGTTGAAAACAGAAGAAGACGGCCGAATGTTTCCGACCACCGACGATTCGGGGACAATTGTTAACTGTTTGATCCGGGCGGCTGAGGATGCAGGCGTAAAAATTCGCACCGGCGATGCAGTAGTTTCTGTAAAGAAATTAACAGGAAATACGGCAGAGGGCGAACACGGAGACACCGCCCCTAGTTTTGAAATTGAGTTGAAATCCGGGGAGAAATTGAAGTGCGATCGCATTCTTCTCGCTACAGGCAGCAATCCTTCGGGTTATAAGTGGGCAAAAGAGTTAGGTAATACTGTAGAACAGCCCGTTCCTTCTCTATTTACTTTTAATATTTCCGACAGCAGAATCAAAGAATTAGCTGGAATTTCTGTTCCTAATGCTAAGGTGAAATTGCCGGGAGCTAAATTAGAACAAAGCGGGCCTTTGCTAATTACTCACTGGGGTTTAAGCGGGCCTGCTGTACTGAAACTTTCGGCTTGGGGTGCGAGATTTTTGCACGATCGCCATTATAAAACATCTGTGCTGATTAATTGGCTTCCCCAGTACAATGCGGAAGTTTTGCGGCAGCAACTGCTAGCGGTTAAGTCGCAGTTGTCGCACCGATTGATTGTCTCTAGCTGTCCGTTTCCGGTGCCGCGCCGCCTCTGGGAACGTTTGACAAGTTCGATCGGCATTGATGAGCAAAAACGCTGGGCAGACTTATCTAACAAAACCCTCGATCGCCTCCTGCAAGAACTCGTTCAAGGCGAATATCAGATTGCCGGAAAAGGGGCATTTAAGGAAGAGTTCGTCACCTGCGGCGGTGTCAACCTCAAAGAAGTCGATTTTAAGACAATGGAAAGTCGCCGCTGTCCCGGACTTTTCTTTGCTGGCGAAATCTTGGATATCGACGGCGTGACGGGCGGTTTCAACTTCCAAAGTGCTTGGACTACGGCGTGGTTGGCCGGTTTGGCGATCGGCAAATGAACTCGATTTAGACGGGCAATTATTAAATTTTGTGTTATTTTTGAATTAAGAGGCACAAAATGTGATTTCTGTTGAGCCTGTAGAAGAAATTCGCAGTTTTGCCTCCTTCCACATCGGGGTCAAACACATGAAAAACTTTAAGCTGAAAACCCTAAAATTCCCGAACCCCACTGACAGCCATCTGGACTCACCTTTGATAGAAAAAAATGGCTTGGTGGAACTTAACCCAAAATTTACAAATCCTGAATTTTTAACCAACTGGATTTTTGAGACAAACCTGTACGGCGAAGCAGTTTCAATCGACCACTTTGTCATCACATTTCCCACCCGAACCGAACTCGAAAACTACGCCGCATCTTTCCGCCCTTTCGGCGCCAAAACAGTTGAAGGCCCCGACTTGTTCCCGCTCAACTTTTGTGCGGAAAACATTAATGTTCCCTCCGACTTGTGGCTGCATTTAATGACCTTATTAATGCCAGCAGGCGGCTTAGTAGTATTAGATGCGCCCCACGCAGCCGGCGACCAAACAGACCGCTTCCAGCAAGAAAGAGGATTAGAAGCAGTTCACCACGTCGCGATTCGAGTGGAAAACGTGCAGAATGCTGCTAAAATATGGCAAAACAAAAACTTTAAACCGCTATCAGAACGTCCTTTAAACTCCGGCTCATTAACCCAGTGGTTTCTGCAAAACCCCGCCGGACAAATCATCGAATTAATAGAACGTCGCCCCGGCAACAACGCTACCTTTGACTGCAAAAACATAGCAGGTTTGCGCCTCAGTGAAATCGCAGTTTAGTAAGGCAGGCAAGATGCCTGACCCACAGTTCCCAATTCAAATTTCCCAATTCAAAATTTATCTCGTTCCCAGTCTCTGACTGGGAATGCCGATTCGGAGGCTCTGCCTCCTGTCTTTTCACTAATAAAATATATGGTTGCCCTAAAAATCCCAAAAGTCACTTTTCAACCCCCAACATTCAACTCACTTGAAGAAGAACGCCGCCACCGCAAACAGCGTTTAGCCGCCGCATTCCGATTATTTGCCCGCTTCGGATTCAGCGAAGGAGTCGCCGGACATATCACCGTCCGCGACCCCGAACACCTCGACCATTTTTGGGTCAATTCCTTTGGAATGCACTTTAGTTTAATTCGAGTCAGCGACCTAATTTTAGTCAACCACAAAGGCGAAGTTGTTGAAGGAAATAAACCCGTAAACGAAGCAGCATTTGCCATTCATTCCCAAGTGCACAGCGCCCGCCCCGACGTAATCGCAGCAGCCCACGCTCATTCTCCCTACGGCAAAAGTTGGTCGAGTTTGGGCCGCCTGCTTGACCCGCTGACGCAAGATGCTTGTTCTTTTTATGAAGACCAAGCTTTATTTGACGATTACACCGGAGTTGTTTTGGAAATCGAAGAAGCTAAACGCATTGCCAAAACTTTAGGTGAGAAAAAAGCCGTTATCTTACAAAATCACGGACTGTTAACAGTAGGTCAAACAGTAGATGAAGCGGCTTGGTGGTTTATTTCAATGGAACGTTCTTGTCAAGCGCAGTTAATGGCCGAAGCTGCGGGAAAACCAATTCTCATCCAGCCAGAATGTGCGCGTTTGACACAGCAACAAGTAGGGTCTCACCGCATGGGATGGTTTAGCTTTCAACCCCTTTATGACATGATAGTGCGCCGGGAACCCGACTTATTAGATTAGAACCTCGGCGGTTGAAACCGCTACTACACAAACACAGCCCGCCTGTGGCTAATAAAGAATGAAGGGGGTATTAAAGCCTAATTTAGTATCAGGAGTGCAAAAGTTATAAATTCATGCTGAAGCCGATTCCCACCAAGCTATCAAATCCTCTTGACTGGTAAAATCTAGCAATATTTCTCCTAAATTATCCAATTGTTCGGGATATAGCTGCTGGATGCGAGTTTTAATTTCGGCGAAATTTCACCAGTCGGCGCACGAGTAGACGCAGGATTAATGCTGTTTGCCCCTCAATTATGCCTTCTTGGTGGCTTTTAAGAATAGCACCGCGCTGGTCTTCAAAAAACATTTCCCGCTTTTCCAATTCCTCAAATTCCTTAAGGGTTAAATTAGTTCTGCTGGCGATGGAGAAAGCTGTGTGAATTTCGGGAATTGATGTAAATTTTTCAGGAATTGCATCGAATAGGGGAGCATTTTTGATAAAATAAATCCAGCTTTGAATTATGTTTTCGACTTGTTCTAGTTCTTTGTTAAACTTGGGCAGTTCGACAAACACTAATTCGATTTCTCTGTTATAATACTCGAAGTTTTCTTCGAGATCTTTAAATACAAAAGGGGTGAGAAACTTTTCGATATTTTCAAACCGAATAAAATCAGTAATTGTTAAAGCAATTAAAGGATTTAATTTAGAGTATCCTTCCCTGGGTCTGAGTAGAGTTGGGTAGTTTGGGCGGCATTGGAAACTACCCGTTTAGTAAAAGCTTCTACATTTATTACTTGCATTTCGATTATCACAGTTTTGTTGCCTGTAATTTTGGCTTTAACATCCAGGTAAGTGTCTTTTAATCCAGTAACGCTCGGCGCGGCGTAAGGGCCAATAATTTCTAAGTCTTCAATGGTTGGCTGTGCGTCATACAGCATAGCATTGAGGAAGCTAATCAAAATGTCTTTGCTCTGGGGTAAACCAAATTCGGTCTTAGGATTGATGAAATTGATAATTGAGAATTAGTAAGTGGTGTTTAATTGTTAATGATATCACAAAAGTCCTTCCATTTCTAAATCTTCAATTATCTGCAATCCGCGCGGGTCGCCGACTCGCAAGAGCGAAGATTTAGCATCTTCCCGCACGCCCATGTCTTCATCTTCTTCTAAAGCTTCAATCAAACCGTCGATCGCCCCAGCGTACACTATATTATTCGGTAATTCGCGAGCCAGTTGCCCGATCGCCCAAGCGCAGTTGCTCCGCACTGCAGATACAGAATCTCCGCGCAGCGCTTCAATCAACGGCGGAATCGCAGCAATCACCACAGAGTAACCAACTTTTGCCATTTGACCCAGAGAACTCGCCGCCCACAAACGCACCGCCGAAATATCAGTTTTCAGAGCATCAATTAAAGATGGCAAAGTGCGGTGGTCGCTGCAATTTCCCAGGGCCCAAACTACCCCTTTGCGAACGTAACCGTTCCAGTCGCAGTTAAGCTGAAGAATCAGCGGTTCCACAGCATCGGGACTCGGATTTCGCCCCAACGCATAAGCTGCGCTCACCCGCACCAAGGGGCAACCGTCTCTCAACAAATTAATTAAATGCGAAATTGCTCGATCGTCCTGCAGTTCGCAAAAAGCCCGCGCCGCAATCATCCGGTGCTGAGGTTCCGGGGATTCCAGCAAAGGCAGCATTTCCTCGGGATCTGGCAGCGGGGGTTCGGATTCATAAATTTGATCCAAAGGGCTTTCCAGTTCCGTGTCAGTATCAAGGGCGTTGGAGTAGTCGTTATTGTTCATAAAAAAACTTTACCGCACAGAGGATGCTCCTAAGCAACTCAGTCAGCACTCAGCAGTCAATAATTGTAGGGTGCACGCGCAGTACCTTACTACAAACAAATACCTCTGCTGTCACCTCAGTTGGTAGCGAGGACTTCAGTCCTCACAATTGCTGTCACCTAAGTTTGTAGTGAGGACTGAAGTCCTCATAATTTGGATGAATCAGGACTAAAATCCTTACTACAAACCAATATCTCTGCTGTTACTTAAGTTGGTAGTGAGGACTGAAGTCCTCATAATTGGGATGAATCAGGGCTTTAGCCCTGATTCCAAACCAGTAGAATTTATATTTTAAAGGGATTTGAGCATCGAGAGGGAATGACTTTGATATCCTAATTTTTGATAGAGATTCACCGCAGGCTGATTGCTCACAAATACTTGCAAACCAATTTGCCTATCGCCCCTTTCCCGCGCCCAATTTTCAGCATGAATAACTAAAGCTGCACCCACTCCTAGACGGCGATGTTCCGGTGCTACGTACAGCAAAAAAATGTGAGCGTAGCGTTCTCCCGTGGTTTGGTCGATCGCATTTCCCAACCACAAACATCCGACAACCGATGTTAGATTTTGGACTTGAGATTGGGGATTGAGATACTGCGAGGGAAGCGCCGGCAAAATTTCTGCCTCTTCTTGGCTGTTTTTCTGGCACTCTACCCACCAAACCGGCGTCTGGTTAGAAAAATACTGCTCGACAGTTTGAGCCAAATGTCCCAATTCGCCATTGGGGTAAAGCTCTTGGTATGTCCGGTGCATAAACTTTACCAGTTTTGCTCGATCGAGTCCCGATCCTGAGCGCAGCCGATAGCCCGGTATTAGTTGACCAGACATCAGCTCACCGGACACCGAAAGCGGAATAATTTAGCCCCAAGAAAATTGGATTCACTACTGCCGCTTGCTTTTGGGGGATCGCTTCCTCAATCGGCGCCGGGGCAGCCATGTCAGCAGGCAAAAAGATGCGAGCGCTGACTGCTACCAGAGCCAGGAAAAATACTAATATCGCTATAAATGGAGCAATGTATTGACGAATGATAGCCATAACCGCAAAAACTTAATTCTTGAGTTGATATTATCAAGTGTACCATACAAATCTTGTCAGCTATAATGGCTGCCATTGGACAATTAGCTCAAGCCTGAGCGATCGCCAATACCAACAAACAGAAAAGATAATATTATGAGTGCCTCGCCTGCTGTTTATGAAGCTCTGGCTAAATCAATTGTTTTTTTGAATCAAAAGCCAAGCGCAGCCAATGAAGTTTCGCGTTTCCTAGATACTAATGGCTACTATATCGATCGCATATTCGACGACCCAGAAACAAACTTTTATGCGATCGGGTTCGGTTCCTCCAATCCTGAAAACCCGCCCGCCCTCGTATTTAAAGGTACAGACTTCATCGACGGCGACCCTATCTTTTCCGACTCCCGAGACATTGGTTTACCTGAATTTGAAAAGAACAAAGATAATATCAAAAACTGGCTAACAGAAATCGGTCAAGATACAGGTAAAAACCCCAGCAAATTATTGCCCGATGTCATCGGGCACAGTTGGGGCGGAGCAGTCGCTCAAATTGTAGCAACCGAATACACATCTCTGACCGGCGATATCTTTACTTTCAACTCTCCGGGAGTGTCAGCGAGTACATTCACCAGTTTTCGGAGAAATCTCAGCAGGGCAGGCAACAAAAATGTCACTCACTACATTGTCAGCGGAGATGTAGTTAGCTTGTTTGGGGAAGCATTTATTCCGGGTAAAGTATTTATCCAAAGTTTTACAGACCCGAGTATTAATCCCTTAACTGTTTTGGCAAAACATCGAGCTGAAAATTTGTTAACTACTCCGCCCGTGGGTTTTTTGCAGAGGCAAATTTCCGTAGAACAATTAAACAGTCCCGAATTTACTTATAACAACGACTCGGATTTTAACGAATTTATCGCTGCCCTAAATTTTCCCTTGGCCAATGTGTCAATCCCAATCAGAACCAGAGGCGGTGCAGAGGGTTTGAGAACAGCACCAGAATTTTCTTTCGTGCAGTTAATCAGACAAATGCAATACGGTTTAGCTCCCTTACAACCGAATTACTTATCAGGGGACGATCGCAACAATACTGCTACCGGCGGCCCTGGAGAGGATACAGTTATCGGCAATCGCGGTAACGATACTCTCAGAGGCAATCGAGGTAATGACAGCATCACTGGTGGTGATGGCGACGACTTCTTGTACGGTGGCAGAGATAACGATTATTTGGAGGGTGGCGACGGAAACGATTTGGTTTCCGGCGAGTTTGGCAACGATTTTTTAATTGGTGGTGCGGGGCGCGATCGCTTTGTATTGGAATCCGGCGGCGGAGAAGATGTGATTTTAGATTTTCAAGATAGTGAAGATTTAATTACACTGTCGAGGGGTCTAACTTTTCCTCAAATTAGAGTAACCCAAGCGGGTGACGGAGCTTTAATTACTATCCCGATTACTGGTGAAGTTCTTGCTACTCTCAGAGGCGTAGTGGCAAGCGATATTACGCGGGTAGATTTTGTATAGCTTTAGAGCGAGAAAAATTTGTAGTTTTGGTAGCGCGAAACCCGGGTGGGTTTTGTAGCGATATTGTTGTTTTTAACAAAAAAATGGCGCTTGAATTCCCCCTAAAAAGCTACTAAAAATGACCCATTAATATGGTTAATAAACGAAGTTTATTGTAAACTTAGTTAAGTAGCTGAAAAACTAATTCCCCATCAAACGACAGGAAATAAAAAAATATGCCCTCATCCCCCGCCGCTTACGAAACTATAGCCAAGCAACTTGTTTACATAGATAACAACCCCCAGTCTCAAACCTTAGTTCAAACAGGTTTGAGCGCTGCTGGCTACCAAATTGATCGCACTTTTGACGATCCGGCGACTGGATTTCACGCGATCGGCTTAATTTCCACTACCCCAGACAAACCGCCCCTTTTGGTATTTCGGGGCACCGACTCGCCCGTAGACGATCTTGCCAACGCAGACCCGCGCGGCGCCGGTTTCAACCAATTTGAAGCCAACAAACAAGCATTAGGAAATTGGTTGACAGAAATCAGTCAAGATACAGCCAAAAACCCCAGCCGCTTGCCACCAGACCTTCTCGGACACAGCTTGGGCGGCGCCATAACGCAACTAGCCGCCACTGAATTTACCTCTACTATCGGAGATGTTGTCACCTTCAATTCTCCCGGAGTTGATCAGAACACTGTCAATACATTCAAGCAGAAAGTCGGTGCCGGAAAAAATGTAACTCACTACATCGTTAGCGGCGATTTTGTGAGTTTGGGAGGAGAAGCTTTTCTCCCAGGAAAAGTAGTTCTTCAAACATTTACTAACCCGATTATTGACCCGCTACTTGTCTTAGACAAGCACACCCAAAGCGGTTTGTTAAGTTCTCCTCCTCCCGGCTTGACTCAGACTGAAATCTCTGTAGACCAGTTGAACCGCCCGGATTTCACTTTCACAGATTCCGATTATTTAGAGCTGTTAGCTGGCTTAGACTTTGCACTGCCTGCCTTGGGAACATCGCTGGAATCGCGCAGCAGTTTAGAGCAATTAAGAACCACTCCGGGAACCTCCTTTTTAGGAAACGTTGTGGCAATGAAAACTGCTCTCGGTCCATCCCAAATTAATAATTTAGTCGGCGATGGTGCCAACAATACAGCCTCTGGTTTTGCAGGGGAGGATATTATCACTGGCAATGCAGGAAACGACAGTCTCAGCGGTAACCAAGGCAACGATATTATCAGCGGTGGCACCGGCAACGACCAGCTATTAGGTGGCAAAGGGGATGACAATTTGAGCGGGGGAGAAGGAGACGATACGCTCATTGGCGCAGGGGGTACAGATCTCTTAATTGGTGGCGCTGGACGCGACGTATTGGTGTTAGGAGTAGGTGCCGGTACAGATACACTTGTAGACTTTCAAAAGGGTCAAGATTTAATGGGTTTGAGCGGAGGTTTGACCTTCAACCAACTGAGAGTTACTGAAGGCGATTTTTCAACGACGATTGAAATTGCCCGTAACGGCCAACTTCTTGCCAGTATTCCTAGCATTCTAAGTAGTCCGCTAACAGCCACTGATTTTATTGCGATTTAGTTGGGCGCTGGCAATACAGATATTCCGTAGGGACACAACAATGTTGTGTCCTTATTTTATCTTATGAAGGCACGCACAATTTATACCAGTTAGTGATTAAAAACATCCATATTCCTGTAGGGGCAGGTTCGGCTGAATATCGAAAAAGTAGTGCAGATATTGGTAAACCCACCCCCGCCCGAATCTTATAGTTATAACGACCGGACTTGATATTAATCGAAATCGTCCAGTCCAGGCCTGGGCATGGATGCTAATTTTTTCTCATCTTCTAGGGGCAGAAAGAAAATGGTTAGCATACCGGGAATCACAGCCAGCGCGCTCATCAAAAAATAATTTTGATAGCCGAGATTCGCCTGCAAGTAGCCGCTAAAAACGCCAGGAATCAGCACTCCGGCGGCCATGAAGGCGGTTGTAATCGCGTAGTGGGATGCTTCGTATTCCGGGCGGACAGTCCGCATCAAGAACACTGTATAGGCAGCTACGCCCAGTCCATAGGTAAATTGCTCGATCGAATTTACAGCATAAGCCCATTCAATCCCCGGTTGATTGATTGCCAACAGCCAATACAGCACGTTAGTTGAATTTTGCAGAATTGCCGTCGGCCACATCCATTTTTTCAATCCTTGTTTGGCAATCAAATAGCCGCCCAGCAACCCTCCAATTAACAGAAATATTACCCCGATCGTACCCGATAACAGACCCATGTCCGATGTAGAAACTGCTAATCCTCCTTTCTCCACTTTATCCATTAAAAATGGCGGAGCCATTTTAAACGTCAAGGCATCGCCCAAGCGAAAAATCAAGACATAAGTCACAATCCAACCAATTTTATCTTGCTGAAAATAAGTTTTAAATGCTTCGAGAAAGCTTGTTGTTTGTTGGGGGGCGTCGGATTCCAGAGCGTAATTTCTAGGATAGGGAAGATACCACCGCTGAAAGAGATATATCAGCACAAACATAATCGCACACATGCCAAAGGCTGTCGCCCATCCGTAGTTAAGCGCAGACACGCTAAAAGAGGAACCGAAAAGTGACAGCGGAATGTCTTGATATATTTTGGTGTCGCCTGTATTTCCGGTGACTAAATGGTTTTCGGCCAGTTTCCCGGCTAAGAACACCAATACACCGCTACCGGCAATGACAGCACCTCTATAAGCGGTGTTGCGAACCCCGACAAACAAGGCTTGCTGGTCTTTATTGAGAGTGTTTAAATAAAATCCGTCAATGGCGATGTCGTGAGTAGCGGACACAAAGGCGATCGCCGTAAAGATCACAAGTGATATAATAATCGGTGTCGGCGTCAATACACCAAAAGCTAGGAAAGCAAACAGAAAAGCACAAATGATTTCGGTTGTTAAAATCCATTTGCGTTTTGTGAAATACAAATCAACGACGGGTCCCCACAAACCTTTTAAAACCCAAGGAAAAGACAACAGACTTGTCAATCCGATGAGTTCGTTGCTGGTTCCCATACCTTTCAAAAAAATCACCGACATTAAATTAACGACGGTGTAAGGGAGACCTTGAGCGAAGTATAATACTGATACCCACAATCCAGCGTTATGCTTTTTTTCCATTGCAGAGATATTTTACCTAGTTACTTATTTGATTTACTGAGTGCGATCGACAATTCCGGTCAATTAAACCGCTTGCATCACAGTATATGTCATTCCGATGCCAGCGGCAGCCATATAAACAGTGTATTTTAGCATCCTTCTGACTCACAAATATTTTCATTTTTGGAATAAGCCTGCAAAAGATGTTCTCCGTTAAAATGAACCAGGTGAGTAGCGTCTTCTGCTACCCAGACATCAGTTTCCCAGGAAATATCAGATAGATATTCCGCCATTGCCTTGCGGCTGAGGAAAGCTGTCACCATCACCAGAGGTACTGTCGAACTTCTAAAAAGATTCTCAAGCTCTGTTTTGCGTTTTGGATTAATCGGGCCGTGAGAAGTAACAGCTTCAATCAACACCAACCAGTTTTTTTCTGTGAAGTGAACAATTACATCTGGCATCTTACCGTGAGCATCGACTGTAACCCCTAATGCAGTTAGCGATGCTTCATTGAAATGAGCAAACTTCTCATCGGTATCTCCGACATAAAGGAGGCTGCCAGCAGGAGTAAATCGCTCAGCAAACTCACTGACAATCTTTGATATTAAGACGTTATGACCTCCTGGCGAAAGAGTTTTTACATCACCTGCGATTGTAATTGGGATTCGCGCCATTTCTCGCTCTTGTGCATATCGTTTCTTCAGCGTTTCGACGGAGGCGAGGTAAGCGCGAACATTCTTGTCCCAATCATAAGTGCCATAGGTTCGCAGTAGTTCCAAAGCACTTTCTTCTATCTGATATGCAGTTTTTGGACTATTCACCGGACGTTCGGGACTGTCAGGATTAACAACAATTAAACCTGCATCTAGAAACTGATGCACAGTCTGGCGGCGCACAGTTTCCCGCGTATTTGGTGCATATTTTTTACCGTACTGCTGCTCCATAAATTCCATAATTGGTGTGATTCCCCGAAGTGGAGATTTTGCCAATTCCCAAGCATCCTTTGGCTTGAGGTCAAGCAAAGCCAGAAGGGTTAAGGCGGAACGTTCGTTAAGCTGACCTTTTGGAAAACCCAGCGCTGCAAGTATTTCTAGAGATTCATCAATACGGTTCTTGATTGTCATTGGGCTATTTTCTAACGGATTTGTCGCGTTCAGCAGTTGTCTCTCGACAAGTTGATCAATCTCCCGCTGTGTAGGAAATATTTCTCCTATTTGAGCGCCAAGTAAAAGTAATTGCTCTACATTAGGATACTTCAAAGTGCGTAAATCCGTAGCATTAACTTGAGTGTGTCCGTTGAACAGTCGGAAAAACGCATCTACCAAGCTCGAATTTAGATAAACAGCCAATCCCCGCGCGAGGGTGAGGTCTAATCCGCGTCCCTGTTGGTGAAAGTAATTCAAATGGTTCTCAAAACCCACGCTAGAACTATTAATTTTATTGGCATCCCAGACAACTGCAACAATTCGCTTTTTCTCTTCCTTTGACGAGAAGCGCTTGCTCAAAACATAATGTTCGTTAGGTACGAGGAGTGCAGCAGTTTTTTCCGTGACAGCTAAAGCTTGATGCTTTCTCGTTGCGGTGGGATATTCAACACCGCCAGCCGAGAAGTGTGCGGGATAAATCAGCGGAACTGTACCGTTCTCAGGTTTTAGCCGCAAGTCAGAGCGAACACGAAAATCTACAACTTTCCCGGTAGAAACTGTTAAACCTAATTCCTCTAGGGTGCAAGTAAATTGAGCCATTTGATCGACTACTTTCTGGCTGACCGAATCCGGTAGAATCCGAATAAATTGCTCGGAGTCTTTGGGATTAATTAGGGCGGTATAGGGCAGTTGGTGAGACAATACCAGGTCGTCGCCCACGCTGCTGCTTGAGGTAATTAGTACAGTATCTGGTGGTTCTATTTGTTTGGTGGCGCGAACAATAATAGTTTCTTGCAGCACCGCATCATCGCGAAATTGCAACTGTCGGGATTCAAAGATATGTACTTGGCGTAAAGCCATCATTTGAAGGAATACTTTGCGGAAATCTCGAAAGTATAAACCGTTGCAAAAGCTGCGGGGAGTAATCGACACTAATTCACCGTTTGGTTTGAGCAGGTGAGCAGCAGCAACTGTAAAACCAGCGTAGAGATTGCTGGTTTCTAGTCCTATAGAACGCAGCAAGGTTCGGGCTTGGGATTTAGCGTCTATCTTGGCATAGGGAGGATTGATAATTGCATGGGTAAATTCCAGTTTTACTGGTTGTGTAAATAGATTGGGCTGCAACATATCGGCGCTGTCTTGAATAAAATCTATTTCGCGAACCTCACAGGTAAAAGATATCCCAAAACGCTGACATTCAATACTGCATAATTCTAAAGTTTGCTTGAGGTATTCAATCAAAATAAGGTCTATTTCATAAGCTGTAACGTGCAGGCTGCGCGGTTTGTTTGGGCGCTGGCAAAGTTCGCAAACAACGGCTGCTAACAGGGAACCAATACCAGCACCAGCATCTAAAAGCGATATATCGGGACAGTTAAATTCAAACATTCCCGCCATCAAACTTGCGACTGAGGAAGGTGTTAAAAATTGTCCCTTTTCTCCTCTCTGGCTTTGCTGCAACTTTCGGGTTGCTTCTTGGCGCCAGCCATCTACTCGATCGAGTAAATTGCTTGCAGTTGAGTAGCTGTTACCCGGAAGGGCTAGGGTTTGAAAGTTCTGTACTATCATTTGTTCAAAAAGTGCGATCGCGAGTTCAGTTTATTTTCGCCAAAATAGGACTCTATACGCTATCATAGTACCAGTTTACTCTCTTCCCATAACAGCAAAGGGCAGCCATGAGTCAAGAAAGTTTTACATTTCTCCTTGATAGCGAAAAAAAAGAGGCGCTGAAGGCGATCGCTACTGTCACCGATCGCGATTTAACTTATGTTTTGAACGAAGCGATCGCTTCTTACCTGGACATCTATCAATGGCTGCTTGATGAGATTAATAAAGGCGTTGCCGAGGCCGAAGCTGGAGACTTTGCCAGCGATGATGAAGTTCAAGCAGTTTTTGCCAAATTGACTAATGAAAATTAAGTGGCTGCGACAAGCTTTGCGAAATCTAGAACAGGCTCACGCATATATTGTCAAAGACGATCCAGAAGCAGCAAGGCAATTAATTTTAAGGATTCAGAGTGCTGTAGGTCAACTCGCCGAATTTCCTTTTATGGGTCGAGTTGGTCGCGTAGAAGCTACTAGAGAACTTGTCATTTCCAATACCTCTTATCTCATCATCTATCGAGTAAAAGAAGAAAACGTAGAAATTCTCCGTATCCTTCACAGTTCAAGAAAGTATCCAGAAAATTAGGTGATGCTGCCGATCGCCAGTTCAGTTTATTTTCGCCCAAAATTTCACCGATGTGCGAAAATGTCAAGCGGACGCGAAAATCTACAACTTTCCCGGTGGAAACTATTAGGAGGTAGCTGACGATGACAAAAACTCAAACCAAGCGTTTTCCGCGTAGCCTTGACTTATTTTGCGGCATGGGAGGGTTAACTCTGGGTTTTAAACGTGCTGGCATCCAAGCGATCGGCGGCATAGATTACTGTGAAAACGCCAAACAAACTTTTGAACGCAACCTATCTCCCCTTCCGTGTCTGGTATCTGACTTAACGCAGACAACTGTTTCCGAAATAGAGGAATTCTTTAAAATTTCGGCAGCAGAAATCGACATTATTACGGGGGGAGCACCGTGCCAAGGATTCAGCACTGTTGGCAAGCGAGAGATAACAGATCCTCGCAATTCTTTATGGCGCAATTTTCGCGACTTGGTGGCTGAAATTCGTCCTGCTTATGTCATTATCGAGAATGTTGAAGGAATGCTGGTAATGCAGGGAGGCAAAGTGCGCGATTCAGTCATCGCTAGCTTTGCTGATATCGGCTATCACATGAAATGTCGCCTTTTAAAGGCGGCTGACTACGGCGTACCCCAACTGCGAAAACGTGCTTTTTTTATAGGTTGGCTTGATGGATTGCTGCCGCCTGAGTTTCCAGTGCCAATTTCTCACTATTATGTGACTGTAGCTGATGCCATTTCAGATCTACCGCCATTAAATGCTGGAGAAATATGTAAATCTTACCAGAGTATGCCACAAACTGACTATCAAATAGCTAGGCGCAAGACCGCCAACATACTGCTACATCACGAGGCTGCCAATCATTCACAAAAGTTAATTGAAATTCTGAAGTATATCCCAGATGGTGGAAACCGAAAGTCTATTCCCGATCGCCTTCAACCAGCCAGCGGTTTTCACAATAGCTATGCTCGACTAGCTAGTAATAAACCAGCTATTGCTGTAACATCTAACATGAGAAAACCTTCGTCTGCACGAGCTACTCATCCTAGTCAGCATCGAGGATTGACTGTCCGCGAAGGATTGAGGCTGCAATCTTTTGATGATGATTTTGAGGTTATGGGTTCGAGAACATCACAGTACCTTCAAGTCGGAAATGCCGTACCGCCACTACTAGGATTGGCGGTAGGCAAGGAAGTTGTCAAGGCTTATCAAAGCCACTCAGATGATGAAATTTTTAGAGCCCGATCGCAAAAAGTAAAGTCGCTCAATGCAGACTTAAAGTTTCCCATTCAGGTTGCTCTTGAAATCATAGTTTAACTTTGATAATAAGTAAGAGAGTTGTGTTCGGGATCTCGCTCGCCGATAAATGCCAGTAGCCTGGCAACAGCACTAGGATTCTGTTCAACGTGAGCAAGATAGTGAAGCATTTCATGCACTGCAGCATCCTGCTTTTGCCAATCCCAGATCCTCACGGATCTAATTAGCTCGTCTTGTGCGAACGAAATGATGCCGTCGTCGCTAAGTAGAGAACGCGCTTCGCTGTCTATGGAAAGTACAAAAGCCACGCCAAGAATTTGATTACCTGTTACTTGTTTCTGGAAACTTCCCAATTGTTGCTTGAGGTTTTTAAGCGAAATGTGGCAGTCTTTTACTTCTATTGATATTTCTAGATCCAGACCGTAATAACAGTCAATATCTCCAAAACGGCGCTGTCTGGACGACCCTGTTCGTACCTTATCAACGACAAAGCTGAGATGAGGCCGATCGGCTTTGAAATAGCCGCAAGCAATGGCTTGAAAAACTAAACCCCCATTCTCATCTGGATCGCTGCGCGGGTAATTGTTTATTATTTCGGGAAATAAACGAACTCGTAACGATTCTCTAGTAACAAATATGTTCTTTTGCAATCGTTCAAGACCAAAATCAATAAGTTTTTGGCAGAGTTGAAAGCGTCCAGACTCGGACAGACGAAAACAGAGAATCAGCAGGTCTTGAAACTTTTGCCATTGACCTGTATTGTAAACATAAGCACTGGGATATTTAGAACGATTTAGACTGTGAAAAAATTGAACAATTGACTCTTCTATACGTCGGATACCTACTTGAGTAGATTGAGCAAATTTTAAAGTTAGTGTATTTGCCTGTTGTTCTCCCCGTTCAGTGACAACTTGGTAACGTTTAAATAATTCTTCAATTGTAAGCTGCTCTCTTAATTCTTTGGCAGAGTCATCAACATTAGATAGACGCTGTGCGACGATCGCAAAATCAAGGGCAAGACCGAGGATATACTTCATCCGGGTAAATCGGCTACCTACGTATTCCAATACCTGTTGGATTATTATCTGTTCGCTATTTGCTACTTCGCCAGGCTCAAAGCCAGTCCCAAAGTGTGGCGAAAGAAGTTCTTGAATTGCTTCTATCTCACTATCAGTGCGTTCGTACATTGAAAAAATAGAGCGATCGTATACAAAATACCAGAGTTCAGTATAAGCGATCGCTATTCCAGAACACAGCTTGGCCCCATAAGTTGCTTTAACGCAAAGATGTGCGAAAATGTCAAGCGGACGCTCAAACTAAAAGTCCGTAAAGGATTGTTAAACGCTCTCTCACACATTTCTGATGCGAAATACCAAAACATTCTTTTTGTCAAGCTTGTTCCTGATTGGCTTAACAATTAGTTTTCTGCTGGCTCCTGGTTGGTTCTCAAACTTCCCATCCCGCGCTAACGCAACTATGCCCCCGCAAACCCAAACCGCCGAATTTCGCGCCTTCTGGGTGGACGCCTTCAACCCCGGCTTCAAAACCCCTCAAGAAGTCACAAAATTGATCGCAGACGCGCAGCGGGCAAATGCCAACGCCATCGTCGCCCAAGTCCGCCGCCGTGGCGATGCTTTTTACACGAGTGCGATCGAACCCCGCACCCTCGATCCCAACGTTCCCCCCGGTTTCGATCCCCTGCAAGATTTGATTGACAAAGCCCACGCCGCAGGCATTGAAGTACACGCTTGGATGGTGACGCTGCCTGTGGTTTCGGGTACCAAACTTCCCGCCGGTCACGTTTGGCAACAACACGGGCCTTCGGCCCCCGGCAGCGACAATTGGGCAATGCTGACTTACGGTGGGGAAGCCCAAGGCTATCTCGATCCCGGCCATCCAGACGCCGTAGATTATACTGTTTCCGTCTATTTGGACTTGCTGAAGCGCTACGATGTGGACGGCGTACAGTTGGATTATGTGCGTTACGGTGGGCCGACTTGGGGCTACAATCCGACTGCGATCGCCCGTTTCAATCAGCAAACAGGTCGATCGGGCAAACCCGCACCCACAGATCCCGCGTGGATGCAGTGGCGGCGCGAACAGGTGACAAATTTAGTGCGGAAGCTTTATGTAGAAAGCCTTGCGATTAAACCGCGTGTTAAAATTACCGCCGCCACGATCGCCTGGGGAGACGGCCCAACAAACGATGCAGGATGGTATCAAACGCAGCCTTACAAAGAAGTATTGCAAGATTGGCGCGCTTGGCTGGAAGAAGGGATCGTAGACATGGCGATGCCGATGACTTACCAGCGCGAGTACAAACGGCAGCAAAAACTCGCTTACGACAACTGGATCGAGTACGCCAAAGACCACCAGTACAACCGCCAAATTGCGATCGGCCCCGGCAATTACCTCAACTACATCGAAGACACTCTAGACCAGATTCGTCGCGCCGAACAGCCGTCTGCGAAAGGAAATCACGTCGCAGGTACGGTGCTCTATTCCTACGCTAGCAGCAACGTGTACACGAATGTGGAACTGCGATCGGGCGGCAGCGGTGATTTGCCCCGCCAGCCTTGGAAATACGTTCCTCAAAGCAACGATTTGTTTTACACCGCGCTGTCGCAGCCGAGTCAATACGTTGACGCTGCGACGGGCAAAACCTATGAAACTCAGCCTGTGTGGGCGACAGCAGCAGCGGTTCCCGATATGCCTTGGAAGTCGCGGCCGACTACAGGTGCGATCGCCGGAAATTTGCAGCGGTGCGCTCAAACTTGCGACGGTGCGAGCTTGACATTGCAGTCGATCGATGCTGGTGCCCAGGTGCGTCAACTGCGCGCCGATGGTAAAGGATGGTTTGGGGCGATCGAGCTTTCTCCGGGAACTTATCAGTTGAAAGTTGACGGTAGTCAAATTCAACAAACAGTTAATGTTGTCGCGGGCGAAGTCACAAAAATCAGTTTTGGAGCGTCTTAATCAACTTGTAGTGCGATCGACGTATCAACTGGTTCCCAGGCTCTGCCTGGTAAAGCATATCCGGAGGCAGAGCCTCCAATTTCCTTAAAACCTTCCGAGGCAGAGCCTCTATATCTCGGTTCTCAGGCCTACCCTGGGAACCACTTGATATCATAAGCTAAAATAAAATCATCCCACATCAAATTATAAATTTATCAATCGAAATATGCTAACAACAGAAGCTGCTTTCACGCTCCGTAAATGGACAGTTAAAGAGTATCATAAATTGGGAGAGTTGGGATTCTTTCACCCAGAGGAACGAGTCGAATTACTTTCAGGAAATATCATCAAAATGAGTGCAAAAGGAACTGCTCACACCTCCGCTTTAGGGCGTACAGATAGATTGCTGCAATACATTTTTAGAAATCTGGCCTGGGTACGTATGCAAGATCCGATCGCCCTTGATGACAATTCCGAACCCGAACCGGATATCGCCGTAGTCAGAATTGATCCGTTTGACTATGCGACTCACCATCCCACTCCCTCAGAGGTATATCTCATTATCGAAGTGGCAGACAGCAGCTTAACTTTCGATCGCGAAATTAAAGCCAAAGCTTATGCGCGATCGGGAATTGCCGATTATTGGGTATTAAATGTGAATGAGCGACAACTCCACGTTTTTCGAGAACCTACTGAAAATGGCTATCAAAGCGAAGTAATTTTAGGGGAAACTGCGAGCATTTCACCGATAGAATTTCCCGCTTTCAATATCGCAATTCAGGCCATGTTGCCCCCTCTGGTATCAAATTGAAAACGGCTGTATCAATTCTATTTCATTTGTGAGTAAGATTTTTTTTATTAACCGCAGAGGGCGCAGAGGGCGCAGAGAAAGAGAAGAGATAGAGATAGAGAGAATGGCTTTCCCCTTTTCAGTAAGCGTCGGCGGATGAGAGTTTGTGGAGACGCGGTTTCAACTGCTGATTCTTGTTTGATTTATCCTTCCCCTTCCTCTTGTCCATTCTTAATCGCTTTCCAGAATGCTTGCCAGCAAAGCTTGCTGAGCGTGCATCCGATTTTCTGCTTGATCCCAAACGCGCGATTGACTGCCCTCAATCACGTCATCCGTAATCTCTTCATCCCGGTGTGCGGGCAAACAGTGCAATACAATTGCATTCTTATCTGCTAACTTCAGCAATTGTTGATTTACCTGATATGGCTTAAACAAAGGAATCCTGATTTTTGCTTCCTCTTCCTGTCCCATACTCGCCCAAACATCAGTATAAATCACTTGAGCATTCTTCACAGCAGCTTCCGCATCAGCAGTCACAGTAACTTCTGTTTTTCCATTAGCAATATTCTTAGCTTTTTCCACTATCTCAGCATTGGGCTGGAAATCTTGAGGGCAAGCAATTCTTACATTCATTCCCGTCATTGCACAGCCCAACATCAGGGAATTTGCCATATTATTACCATCGCCCAAATAAGTCAAAGTCACCCCTTCCAACTTGCCAAAACACTCTTTTACTGTCATTAAATCCGCCAGCACTTGGCATGGGTGTTCGTCATCTGTCAGTGCATTAATCACAGGAATTTTGGCATAGTTAGCAAAAGTTGCTAAATCCTTTTGCTCGAACGTCCGAATCGCCAAAATGTCTAAATATCTGTCTAAAACCCTGGCTGTATCTACCAACGGTTCACCGCGGCTGACTTGTGTAACGTTGGGATTGAGGTCAATCACTTGCCCTCCCAATTTATACATAGCCACCGTAAAACTTACCCGCGTTCGCGTTGAAGCTTTGGAAAATAACAAGCCGAGAACTTTATTGCGTTTCAGCTTGACCATTCCGGATTTTAAACTGGCTGCTAGATCCAGCAAATAATTTAATTCGTCAATGCTTAAATCTGCCAGACTTAATAAATCTCGCCCTTTTAATGAGTCCATGCTTTCCCCCACACACAAATTTTTAACTGTGTCTTAAATCTTAGCCCGCAGAGGTGGGTTTTGTTTCTGTAATCCCTAGTTGACATCTGCGGGTAAGGTTTATGCGGGCAATTGCTCGATCGCGCGATCGATCGAATCGCAACCTTGTTCAACCGTTTCTACCACAGCCAACACGCCCCGCAATTCCCCAGCGCCGGGGAAACCCTTAGCATACCAGGTTAAGTGCTTGCGCGCTTGGGAGACACCGCTTTCACCTTTATATTCCCACAAAGCCCGCAAATGTTCCTTAGCACATTCGAGGCGTTCAATTGGTGTCGGAGCTATCTTTTCCACACCAGTTTTCAAGAAATAATCAACTTCTCCCACCAAAAAAGGATAGCCCAAAGTTCCCCGCGAACACATCACTCCATCTGCGCCGGTTTCTTCCAGACATCGCATCGCTGCTTCCACTGAAAAAATATCCCCGTTAGCAATAACTGGAATCGATAAAACTTCTTTCACTCGGCGAATCCACTCCCATTTTGCCGGGCCGGTGTAACCTTGCGATCGAGTGCGGCCGTGTACGGTAATCATTTTTGCTCCCGCATCTTCCATCCGCTTCGCAAATTCTAAAATATTAATTTCTTTGTCAGTCCAACCGATCCTAGTTTTAACGGTGACAGGAACATCTACTGCTTCCACAACAGCCCGCACAATTGCCTCGGCCGTTCCCGGATCTCGCAGCAGGGAAGAACCGCCGCCGTTTTTAGTAATTTTGTTAACCGGACAGCCCATATTAATATCAACAGTATCGGCTCCTTCTGCCACTGCTTTCTGGGCCGCTTCTGCCAAGAAATCCGGTCGGCAGTCAAACAATTGAATGCTAATCGGGCGCTCGTTCGGGTCAACTTCCATAATTCTCGGCAGTTGCTTCACGTAGTGCAAACCCGTAGCGTTCACCATTTCCGTGTACATCATCGAATCCGGCGCGTAGCGGCGCACCAGGCGGCGAAATACCAAATCGGTAACGCCGGATAAGGGCGATTGCAGGACGCGGCTTTTAACTTCAAAATCGCCGATTTTGAGCGGAGTTGCTAACCTTTCTTTTAATTCTGGAGATAGAGCAAGCATAGTCGATCGCACTTTAATTATAATATCTGTATATTATACTACACTTCAGATAGTTGACAGTTGTTAATTATATTTTTAGCCAATTATTGAGTGAAGCTAAAAGTATATTTAACCTGACCGCAATGCCTATTTTACACATCCCGATCGCCCGAATTTGAATATTGTGAAACCAAGGCCCAAACGCCAACGCCGACCACAGTTAAATCTCTGTGCCGCTTGGATCTATCTATGGGGTGTGACCATTAATGAGGGATCTACCTACTAAGAGTGTTGCCCAAGTCATATTTTTATTGTTTAATTCTGCCGAATGCTCTGCCTGCCTTTGGCTTCGGCTATCTTCAGACGACTAATGCTTAAATTTATTGGGATTCTGCAAAAGCCGTACATCAGATCGTTTTAAACTACAATTGGTGGATTCCTGACGACGCCGATCGAACATTAAAAAAATTGTAGAGAATTCCTATGGACGCCGCAGCACTCTGGCAACGCTATCAAGACTGGCTTTACTATCACGAGGGATTGGGACTTTACCTCGATATCAGCCGCATGGGATTCGACGACGCTTTCACAGCAGCACTGAAGCCCAAATTTGACAAAGCTTTCAAAGACATGGCAGCTTTGGAAGCAGGTGCGATCGCCAATCCCGACGAAAACCGGATGGTGGGCCACTACTGGCTGCGAAACCCCGATTTAGCTCCCACTCCAGAATTAAAACAAGAAATAGTCGAAGGCATAGCACAAGTCGAAGCATTTGTCAAGAAAGTTCAAAACCGCGATATTAAACCGCCCTTTGCTCCGCAATTTACCGACATAATTTCGATCGGCATCGGCGGTTCCGCCCTCGGCCCCCAATTTGTCTCCGAAGCTTTATCCCCAGACATTCCGCCCCTAGCAATACATTTTATCGACAACACAGATCCGGCTGGGATCGATCGAATCCTTAACAAAATCAAAGACAAACTCGTCAGCACCCTAGTAATTACTATCTCCAAATCCGGCGGCACCCCCGAACCCCGCAACGGCATGATTGAAGTTCAAAAAGCCTTCGCCGCCCAAAAACTCGACTTCGCCAAACAGGCAGTTGCCATCACTGGAACAGACAGCAAACTAGACAAATTAGCCAAATCCGAAGGCTGGATTGGCAGCTTCCCGATGGCGGACTGGGTGGGAGGACGCACTTCGGAACTGTCAGCAGTAGGACTTTTGCCAGCAGCTTTGCAAGGCATCGACATTGGGGCGATGCTCGACGGCGCTAAAGTCATGGACGAAGCTACTAGAACCACCGAAATCAAACATAATCCCGCTGCCTTGTTAGCAATGTCCTGGTATTTTGCTTGCAACGGACGTGGCGAAAAAGATATGGTAGTTTTGCCTTACAAAGATTCACTGCTATTGTTCAGCCGCTACTTGCAGCAATTAGTCATGGAATCTCTAGGCAAACAGGAAGATTTAGACGGCAATACAGTTCATCAAGGTATCGCAGTTTACGGCAACAAAGGCACCACCGACCAACACGCTTACGTCCAGCAACTGCGAGACGGCGTGCCGAATTTCTTCCTAACATTTATCGAAGTTTTGCAAGACAGGCAAGGCATTTCCCCAGAAGTAGAAACCGGCGTGACTTCCGGAGATTATTTGTCAGGTTTGTTGCAGGGAACTCGACAAGCTTTGTACGAAAATCACCGAGATTCCATTACTGTCACAATTCCCCAAGTCAACCCTCGGACAGTAGGAGCATTAATCGCCCTCTACGAAAGAGCCGTAGGTTTTTACGGTTCCTTGGTGAATGTCAATGCCTATCACCAGCCGGGCGTCGAAGCAGGCAAAAAAGCTGCCGCTGCTGTATTGGACTTACAGCAGCGGGTACTGCAAGTGCTCAAAGACGCTCAAACACCTCTGTCTATAGAAGAACTAGCCAAAAAAGCAGGAATACCAGAGCAAATCGAGACAATTTACAAAACTCTGCGACATTTAGCAGCCAACGGGCGTGGCGTAGCTTTGGAGGGCAAATTAGGACAACCGGCTACTTTAACTGCAAGTTATCAAGAAAATTAAACAGTAGAATTAAACATTAAAAGTGAAATTAGTCACTTTTAATGTTTAATTTTTAATTCCCCCATGCCATTAACTATTCTGGTTGCTGACGACGATTTCGCGACTCGCTTGTCAATTACCGATTATCTAGAAATTACCGGATACTCTGTAATCGCTGCTGAGAACGGCAAAGAAGCTTTAGGCTTGGTAGATGAATTTCAGCCTCACTTGATTGTTACCGACATTACAATGCCCGAGATGGATGGCTACGAATTCGTGCGGCGAGTTCGGACTCGTCCCGCTTTCCGCTTGCTGCCGGTGATTTTTTTGACGGAACGCACGAGCACGCAAGAACGGATTCGCGGCTATCAGATGGGGTGCGACAATTATCTGGCTAAGCCTTTTGAACTCCAGGAATTGGGGGCCGTTATTCGCTCCTTGCTCGATCGCTACGCTCTAATCGCTCAGGCACCCTCTCGTTCCCCGGAACCCGAACCGACGCCAACAGAGGCACGCAGCAGAGCTAATGACAAGCCAGAAGAAGATTTTTTAACTCAAAAGTCAAACACAGGCGATTCCCTACGGGATAGCTCCGCTTCACGGGCATCTCCAAGTCAAAATGCCCCGAGTTTGACCCAGCGAGAGCGACAAGTGCTAGATTTGCTGACAGAAGGTCTTTCTAATATTCAAATAGGCTCCACACTCCACCTCAGCCCTCGAACTGTCGAAAAGCACGTCAGCAGCTTGTTCAGAAAAACTGACAGCAACAACCGAGCAGAACTCGTTCGCTTTGCGATGGAACACCATTTAGTCAGATAACCGCCAACGCTCTGGGCAAGAAAATTACCTGCACTTACCACGCTGAATAAATAACATCATGGTCAACAATTACTTAAAAAATCAGAAAATTCTATATGCTGCAGCATTAGCAGCTTCCATAATTTTCTGTATAGCCATGACCTCCATGGGAATCACCAAGTATTACAGCGTTTTACAGGGTGGAGACAACTATAACGATTTCCCTACCAGCGGTTTCAGCCTCATCCGAGTTCTAATTAACGGTTCCTACTGGATAGCAACATTTACATATATTATCTGGTTAATTCAAAAAAAACAGACAAGTTACAGCTTTCTAGACATTTGCAAGTATGCAATCCCCTTTCTGGCACTTGCCCTCATAGCTTATCCCCAAAGCAGTGACATTTATATGTACTTGCATTACGGAGCGATGAGCTTACAAAAAATTAATCCTTATTTGAATAATCCTGATACCTTAATTTCTAACGTATCTCCCTTCCTCCACTGGGGGCAAACTTCTACCTACGGCCCCGTTTCTTTATTCTTTTTTGCCCTATCAGCACTTGGTGGATCAATTAGCCCTTTACTAGCAGTTTATATTTTTAAAATAATCTGCGTGTTGGTACACACGCTCAATGGCTACTTAATTTGGCGGTTGCTAACAAATGCTGAAAACCGTAACCTCATAACACTGGCCTATTTAGTCAATCCCATGCTATTGAACGAGCAAATAGCTAATGCTCACCTTGACGTTCTTCTTGCCAATACATTGATCGTTTTAATAGGATGTATTTATTACCAACGTTATGTTTTGGCAATTTTTGCAATTTGGGTAGGTTTTTTAGTAAAAACCTTACCTATAATTTGGCTACCCTTAGTTTTTGCTTTCCTCTGCAAGCAGCGTCGGTGGAAAGATTTAGCAGCATCAGTCTTGCTTTCTTTATTAATTATCGGGGTGATAACTTATACATTTATGCCAACAGTTTCAGCTTGGAGAAGTCTTTTAAATCCGGGAACCGCCGGGGCGACGGCTCGATCTTTTCACCATGGGATCAATTTATTTCTGAATTTTTTGCCAAGTGTAAGTGTTGAAACTAGGGAAAGTATTCTATCATTCCTCAAATATTTTGCGTATTTAAGCTGGATTGTTTACTATGCAGGGACGTTAATTAAATCCTTATTCCGCAAAAAAGATTCGGAAATTACTTTGGTATCAGATATTGGATGGACGACTCTGACTTTGTTTTTGTTTGCTACACCTTGGCTAATGCCTTGGTATCCATCTATTTTGTTGCCAATTGCTGCCTTGAGTATCAATTATCCCCATTTTGTATTGACAAGTTTAACTTTTTCTTTGTCACCCAGTCTCATTTTGGGCGCGGGATCGGGAACAACTGTGATATCCCTAGTTACGAGTTTTGTTAGCGTTGTCCCCCCTACAGCATTGCTAATATTCGGGCGGAAAAAGGAACTTTTTTAATTTAAATTGATTGCTGACCGCCAACTCTTAATTTTTCTTGACTGGCAACGTACTCCAACAAACCCTCGGAAGCGTCCAGCAGCAAATCAATTACTCGATCAAATCCCTCCGGGCCACCGTAGTAAGGATCAGGCACTTCTTTAAGGTCGTATTTCTGGCAAAACTCGCACATCAGCCGTACTTTATCTTTATACTTTCCAGCCCCATCCAGGGCAAGAATATTGCGATAATTGTCTCGATCCATAGCCAGAATCAAATCAAAATTTTCAAAATCTTTCCTGGCAAATTGGCGGGCTTCGCCTAACAATTCAATGTCCCGCTTCTTTGCCGCTAAGGCCATCCGCCTGTCAGGGGGACGGCCAATGTGATAGCTAGCAGTTCCGGCGGAATCGCAGGTAATGCGATCGCTCAAACCAGCTTGTTCAATTAAGTGATTCATAATATTTTCTGCTGAGGGCGATCGGCAGATGTTTCCAAGGCAGACAAACAATAATTTATAAGACATTTAATTGATAATTAGTAATTTTTAATGGGAAGGAAGAAAGAAAATTTTTCCTTTCCCCTTTTTCCCAAAGTTTCGTGCATCATAGAAATCAATCAGTCATTAGTTATAGATTCCTTTTTAAACAGAGATAGCTAACAACTAATGACTGATGACTCATGACTGATGACTCATGATTAACCGAAACCGGGGAGATTTAGTCCACCGGTGAGTTCTTCCATTTTCTCCCGCATCGTCATCGTAGACTTAGCGTAAGCATCCTGCATCGCCACCGTGACGAGTTCAGAAACCACATCAGCACCTTCACCGAGGGCATCCGGTGAGATTTCCACGCGGCGGGGTTCTTGGTTGCCGCTGAGAAAAACCTTGACCAAGCCGCCGCCGGCAGTTCCCTCAATTTCCATTACATCCAACTCTTCTTGGAGCTTTTTAGCTCCTTCTTGAACCTGCTGAGCTTTTTTGAAAGCTTCAGTCAGTTCTTTCATTTTTCCCAGGCCGAAGCCAAATCCTTGTCCTGATTTTGTCATAACTACTTTGTGATGGTGTGTGGGCTGGCAGTCTGCCGTTTCCGTATTACTTCAATGATGCCTTAGAAGGGAAACTCTCCCAGTATTCTAACTTCTGGCTCCAACAACAGCGACCACCGCTGCTCGACTTGCTGTTGAACGTGGCGGATCACTTGAAAAATATCATTGGCCGTTGCCGACCCGCAGTTAAGAATAAAATTAGCATGGCGCTGAGCTACTTGTGCGCCACCGATCTGATATCCCTTCAGTCCCGCTTGTTCGATGAACCAACCTGCCGTCTTGGGGCCAGGGTTACGGAAGACTGAGCCACAGCTCGGTAAGTGGTAAGGTTGAGTTGTCCGCCGCTGGCTGAAATGGTCATTAGTTTCTGCCATTACTTGCGATCGGTCGAATCCCGGCTGCAACTGGAAAGTCGCTTCTGTTACTAGCCGATCGCCCCCTTGCAGCACCGAAGTCCGGTAGCGGTACTCCAACTCTTGGGGAGTCAGAATTTCCATCTTGCCGCCGGGGGATAGGACGCGAGCGTTGACTAGAATATCAGCAGTACAGCCTCTGTGAGCGCCTGCATTCATCACCACAGCCCCTCCCACGCTGCCCGGTATGCCAACTGCCCATTCTAGACCTTTCCAGCCCCGTTTAGCCGCCAACCAAGCAAGGCGGGGAATTGACTCCCCGGCCCCGGCTGTAACTTGACCTGTTTCTGGATTAAAATTCACCTGTTTCAGGTAGCGAGTGCCGACGACCAAACCGGACAAACCCCGATCGCTCACCAACAAATTAGAACCCGCACCCAGCAGAGTCACGGACAGTCCTTCAGAGTCAGCCCAGGCAAAACTCGCTTGCAAAGCCTCCATACTGCGGGGAGCAACGTACCACTCGGCGGGGCCACCGACTCGGAAGGAAGTCAGGCCAGCCAGCGAAACTTGGGAGTTAATCTTGCAATCAGTTCCCCGCAAAGAAATAGGAGAATACACTCGCCGATTGTCCTTAACAGAGGAGTCATTCGAGATAGTCACCATCTTGAAAATCCTTAAAAATACCTTCGCTCGAAGACGTGGTTGAAAATCCATTTAGCTAACTTATGTCGCCCGTTTGAGCGAGCCGCCCGACAGAAGTTTCGGCACAACGTGCCACGCCATAATGTCGATCAACTCTACTCAGTTCGCGAGCTAATCGGGGCGCTCGGCTTGTTGATAAAAAGCCATAACCTCTGGAATAATCTGATTCAGATTACCAGCACCCAAAAACAGAGCCAAATCCCCCGGTTGCAGATTTTTGGTTAAAAACTTAGTGACTGACTCCAGGGAAGGCGCAAACTCAACCTCTCGGCCTTCTTTAGCAATCAAATCAGCAACCTGCTGCCCGCTAATCTCTCCTAAATTCGGTTCCCCAGCACTATAAATATCGCAAGCCACAACCAAATCAGCATCCCCAAAAGATTGAGCAAATTCTGGCAAAAATGTCAGAGTCCGGCTGTAACGGTGGGGTTGAAAAATTGCCACTACTCTTCGGGATTTGGGATTTTTTTCGCTACCTTCGATCCGCAAGCGAGCCGCCGCCAAGGTGACACGAATTTCGCTAGGATGGTGGGCGTAGTCGTCCACAAACAGGATGTCATTGTGAAAACCCCGCACCTCAAAACGGCGACGAGCTCCTTCAAAGCCAGCAATCGCTTTGGCAATCGCCGAAAACTCTAACCCCAACAATCGGCCTACCGCTACCGCAGCTAGGGCATTGCTGAGATTGTGTGTGCCCAGCAACTTCAACTCGATTTCCCCTAGGAAAGTTCCTCGCTCCCAAATCCGTGCTTTGGTGCTTTCTGCTCCGTACTCCACGCCCGAAACCGTGTAGTCAGCACCGCTGTCCGGCTGCAAGCTATAACTGACATGAGGCTGAAGGCAGTCTTTGACGATTTGGTCGTCAATGCAGCCCACCAAGGTTTGACAGTTTTGGGCAAACACCTTAAATGTGTCTATTACCTGGTCAAGGGTATCGTAATGGTCTGGATGATCCAGTTCCACATTCGTCACTATGCCAATTTTGGCAACCAGCTTGACGAGAGAACCGTCGGATTCATCAGCCTCGGCAACTAAGTAGGGGCCTTCTCCCAAACGGGCATTGCCTTCCCAAGCATTTACCTCGCCTCCTACCACGATCGTCGGGTCTAGACCCGCCGCCATCAGCATGAAGCCGATTAAGCTGCTAGTAGTAGTTTTGCCGTGAGTCCCGGCTACCGCTATGCTTTGGTAATCTTGAATTAACGCTGCCAACACATCCGATCGATGAAAAATCGGACAGCCCAAATCTAAAGCAGCTCGATATTCGGCATTGGCTGGGTGAATAGCCGTCGAACATACTACTTGAGGCAATCCTCCAATTGCTTGGGCGCTTGAACCGTTGCCGTTCAATTGGAGAGTTTCGGCTGTCGCGACAGAAGTCCCTACCGTACCCGCGACTATCGAGGATACTGCCCTTTCCTGTTGGCCGCAGTCGGGACTGCTACCGTTAAGAGCCGTTTGAAATAATTCAAAATTGCTGGCGTCTTGACTCCAAAAAATATGAGCTCCCATTCCTTGCAAGCGCTCGGTTATGTGACTCGATTTAATGTCGGAGCCGTACACAGGCAACTTGCGTTTAGCTAGAATGTAGGCAAGGGCTGACATCCCAATCCCACCAATGCCGATGAAATGAAATGGTCTACCGCTAAAATCAACAGAACTCGGCATCTTTGCTCCTCACACACCACACCACGCCAATAACACGCGATATCATATCAAGAATTGTTTTTTCAGGATACAGTTCGCTAGAGATTTTGTACAAAATTCTCTGCGCGTCCCTTGATTTGCGGGACTTGTAGAGATGTTTGTCTTGTATCCTATATGACTTAGTACCGAGTAGTTTTCCGGAACAGTCACAGCTCGAAAATAGCAGGTAACAGAAAACGGGGTCTGGGGTCTGGCCCAACAGACTAATTTTGGGTGCTTGCATACTCCTGCATTCTTTCTATTTCTATCCGCCTGCTGTGCTCGGATACGGCAGCAAAAGCCCCACAACCTTTTTACCAAGATTGAGGGTAAAACCCATAAGGATTTACAAACACTACCACGTATGACCAAATTTCGCTCCTTTTATAGTGATAAATCTACCTTTACAGTCCTTTTCTCCCCCAAGTCAGAGATTGACACGAACGCAGCTATAGTATATATTTTTACTATATTGTATATATAAGTTATGTAGTTAGT
Source organism: Microcoleus vaginatus PCC 9802 (assembly GCA_022701275.1). NCBI lineage: Bacteria > Bacillati > Cyanobacteriota > Cyanophyceae > Oscillatoriales > Microcoleaceae > Microcoleus > Microcoleus vaginatus. Next base: position 297,241 of record CP031740.1, on the reverse strand, counting down.
CGGAATAGTCGAATAGGTGCGATTCGTTTAGTCGAAACCCGAAAGGGGGGATGACTAGCAGTGATAGGGTAAACCCATCAGGGTTAGAGTTCGCACTTTAATCCCCTATCGCCGACAACTTACTATCCATGCAGGTGAGAAAACCTAGTCGAGCAATCTAGCTAAGACAATTAGGGGAAAACGGGAAAGATGAAAGTGCAAACCAACATCATAACCAAAATCCAAAATAAATCAAGTCCTGACATCATGGTGCGTGATTGAAAGCACACAAAGAACCAGAGATAAAATCTGGTTTCCTCTACACAAAGATTGACAACCTTTATGTAAAGCGAGGGTGAAAGCGGTCAATCGGGATAGCTGAATACCGACACCGCAAGCAAAAATCCTATAACCGAATCATTGCGAAAGTAATGAAGTCGTGGGGTAGAAGCGCAAGCTAACGAATTATCAATACAACCGTCGTAAACTATTACCAGAGGATATAAGCTAATCAGAGAAATCTGAGCTTCTGGATCAGGAATATCTGAAAAGGGTAAGGACTATCAGTATTCTACTACCGAGATAGCGCACAACCTATAACCCGGGCGGAGAGATAAACCCTAACGGATTTAATCAATGGATAGTAGGAACGAAGTAATCCTTTTGTACGCTCCCCATCAAATCATTGTTGAGGTAGGCTGTCAGGCTACAAGCTGCAAAAGGCTGGGATGGTTTAAGAAGCTAATGCCTAACCTGAAATAACAGGTAATGCCGAAAAAGGGATGGGGTAATGCCCAGGATATGCTGACGTAAACCGCTAAGGTGATTAAGTGAAAAGGTGTAATTAGTAATGCACAAACCTAAGTCTGATTTGGAAACAAATACAGAGGGATGGAAAGCTATCAATTGGCGTCAAGCCGAAAGATATGTTTTCAAGTTACAAAAGCGCATTTTCGCGGCTAACCGTTGTGGAGATGTCAAGAAAGTTCGTAAACTTCAGAAGACGCTGATGAGGTCATGGTCTAATAGGATTTTGTCAGTCAGAAGGGTAACTCAGGACAACCAGGGAAAAAAGACGGCAGGAGTGGACGGGTTGAAAAGCCTATCCCCAGTAGCTCGCCTAGAACTGGCAAGGGAATTAAAACTAACCGGAAAATCCAAACCTACTAGAAGAGTCTGGATACCAAAACCAGGAAGTAAGGAAAAACGCCCACTAGGAATACCTGTAATGTACGACAGAGGCTTACAAGCCGTAGTAAAATCCGCACTTGAGCCGGAATGGGAGGCAATTTTTGAGCCAAACAGCTATGGTTTTAGACCCGGCAGGTCATGTCACGATGCGATTTGGCAAATTAAAGCCTGTATTCAACATAAAGCGAAGTTTGTATTAGATGCAGACATAGCTAAGTGTTTTGACCGCATCAACCATTATGAACTACTCCAAAAGTTGAACATAAAAGGCAAAGTCAGGAGGCAAGTAAAATCCTGGCTAAAATCTGGAGTAATTGACCATGGAGTATTCACTGCAACATCTGAGGGTACGCCACAGGGTGGGGTCATTTCTCCGTTACTGGCGAACATTGCCCTCCACGGTTTGGAGCAACACATAGAAAAAGAGTTTCCTGTAAATGGAAATGGATACTTAAAAAAGTCAATTTCCAGATTTGGGAAATTTGTAGGCAGACCAAATATTATCCGGTACGCTGATGACTTTGTAATTCTATGTGAAGAAAAAAGCTTAGTCCAAAGATGCCGAGAGATAATTTCGGAATGGTTAGCTGGCATGGGCTTAGAATTAAAACCTGAGAAGACGAGGCTAACTCACACTTTCAAGGATGAATTAAGTGAGGATGGTAAAGCTGGTTTTGACTTTTTAGGTCATCACATAAGGCAATACCCTGCCGGAAAACACCGAAGCAGTTTAGGTACGCACGGTGAAATATTAGGTTTTAACACACTCATTACCCCAAATAAGAAGTCAAGTAAGGCACACCAAGAGGAAATCGGAAGAATCATCAAAAAACATAGGTCATCGCCACAATCGGCGTTAATTAGAGACTTAAACCCTGTAATAAGGGGATGGACTTCTTTCTATACAAACTCTGACGCTAAAACCGTTGGAGAACTATCTAAACAAGATAACCTCACATACCTGAAACTTCGACGTTGGGCAAAACGCCGATGTGGAAACATCAAAACAGGACATCAACTGTATTGGCACACCATTGGCGGTAAAAACTGGGCATTCTCAACCAGAGAAGAGGGATCGAACCCCCTTCGGTTACTAAGACATGGTAAATTCGAGTGTAGCAGCACCGACTATGTGAAAGTTAAAGGTGATAAAAGTCCCTATGATGGCGACCTAGTTTATTGGAGTTCAAGAATGGGGAAAAATCCTGATTTGCCTACGTCAGTATCAAAACTCCTAAAATGGCAAAAAGGGAAATGCCCTCATTGCGAATTTATTTTCAGAAATGAAGATGTAATGGAAGTTGACCACATCGTCCCCAGAGCCATTGGAGGTAAGGATGAGTACAAAAATCTTCAACTATTGCATCGGCATTGTCACGATGTTAAAACTAAAATCGACTTGGAATCAATCAGGAAACACAACCTGGAAATCGTATCTTCAGGAAAGAAATCTCAAGCAAGTCGGAAGAAGGGGAAGCCCTCAAATGACAAGAGTACACCCGAGTAGCCCTGTGCAGTGAAAGTTGCAAGCACGGTTCCGAATGGGAGGGAGAGGGTAGTAATATCCTCTCTCGACCCTACCCCATTGAGCAAACCAAATCATGGGCTTGATCGAGAAGCCGATGAACCCTCTTGGCAGCCCTGAAAGTTTTTACCATTGCGCTAAAAAGTATATCTACTGTCACAACTTTTTGACCCGCCAACCAACGAATGCTCAGGCGGTCGATCGCGCAATCAAAACAAGTTGGGATTAATATTGCCAAGGTTAATCACCGAGTCCCGGAACCACTCCGACGCTCAGAACCGGGTTGTTGAACTCGGATTGAAGGTTTGAACGAATTAAGGGGGTTAACAAAATCGGTTTTAGCGTCCAGGACGATCGTCGAAACTAGGGTCGTCCAGGGGTTGGTCCCCGATGTAAAGCGAGGGTTTTCTAATAAACGAGCTTATGGTTAAAAGTGTATAAACATAAAATTGGCGCGATGTCTGTATTAATCCTGATTTTGGGGAAATATGGGGAAAATAGCGATTTTGGGGGGGACTTTTGATCCGGTTCACTGGGGTCACGTGTTGGTAGCCGAGACGGCTGCGAGTCAATTTGCTCTTGATCGAGTCATTTGGGTACCGGATCGCTCTCCTCCTCACAAGTGGCGCCCGGATTTGGCAAGTTTTGAGCAGCGGCGGGAAATGCTCGCTCTGGCGATCGGCGATCGCCCCGACTTCCTAATTTCGCCGCGGTCGGCAAATCCCTCCGACAGTTCTTTTGCGATCGACACCCTGCTGTATTTGCAAAAATTGTATCCAGGCGATCATCGCTGGTACTGGATTATTGGTAGTGACGCACTCCTTACTCTCCCCAAATGGCACCGGTGCGGCGAAATTGCCGGGTTGTGCGACTGGTTGGTGGCCCCACGTCCGACTCAGGGAGATCGAGAGACAGCAAAAAGCGGGGAGATTGAGGAACTGTCCGAGTGGGGAGATTGTCCGGGTGGAAAACCCCTCGCGTCCGCGGGGGACAGGATGCAGGTTCAGGCAAATGCTGTGGGCCGACGAGTTGCCGAACAAATGGCTCTTTTGGACGTGGAAATTCGCTGGCAGGTGCTGTCCATGCCTGCGATCGAGATTTCGTCGAGCCACATCCGCCGCTGCTGCGCCGAAAGGATCGACCTCCGCTACTTAGTCCCGGAAGTTGTCGGGACTTATATTGCAGCCCATCAGCTTTACCAGTAACCAGCGGCAGAAAGCCTAATGCCTTCTGCCTTGCAATTTCAGCCTTCTAGAAAAGTTCAAGCTTTTTTGATTGACACAAAAAGTTAGAAAGGATCGACCTTTGCGATATGATCTTGTCTCATAAGTCAATTCTTAAATTTTTCCAAAATTTAAGCCTGAGCTAGAGGCTGCCATCGTTAGGAGGTACAAGGTGATTAGAGTCGCGATCAATGGTTTTGGACGTATCGGGCGCAGTTTTGCGCGCTGCTGGCTGGGCAGAGAAAACAGCCAGCTAGAGTTGGTAGCTATTAATGACACTTCCGATCCCAGAAGTAATGCTCACTTGCTGAGATACGATTCCATGATGGGAACGTTGAAGAATGTGGACATCAGTGCGGATGAAAATTCCATTACTCTCAACGGCAAGACAGTTAAATGCGTGAGCGATCGCAACCCGCTAAACTTGCCTTGGAAAGATTGGGGTATTGATCTGATTATTGAATCGACCGGCGTCTTCGTTGACCAAGCTGGTGCATCGAAGCATATCACTGCCGGCGCTAAAAAAGTGCTAATTACTGCTCCCGGCAAGGGTTCGGAAGTTGGCACTTATGTGATGGGAGTCAACCACCACAACTACAAGCACAGTGACTACACAGTCATCAGCAATGCTAGCTGTACTACCAACTGTCTGGCTCCTGTACTGAAAGTGCTGCACGAAAATTTTGGCATCGTCAAAGGCATGATGACCACTACCCACAGCTATACTGGCGACCAGCGCTTGCTGGATGCCAGCCACCGCGACTTGCGGCGGGCCCGGGCGGCAGCAATGAATATTGTGCCGACTTCTACCGGAGCAGCCCAAGCTGTGGCTTTGGTGATTCCGGAATTGAAAGGCAAGTTAAATGGTATCGCCATGCGCGTCCCGACTCCTAATGTGTCGGTAGTTGATTTTGTGGCTCAGGTAGAGAAAAAGACTTTTACCGAGCAAGTAAATCAAGTGTTCAAAGAAGCTGCCTCTGGCTCCATGAAAGGGATTTTGGAGTACAACGATTTGCCTTTAGTTTCATGCGACTATCGCGGAAGTGATGCTTCTTCGATTCTGGATTCCAGCTTAACGCTGGTGATGGATGGCGACATGGTAAAGGTTTTGGCTTGGTACGACAATGAGTGGGGCTACAGTCAGCGGGTGGTTGACTTGGCTGAATTGGTTGCCGAACGTTGGGAAGCCTAGTACCCGAAGGCAGAAGGCTTTAGTCATTCGGCAGAAGGTAAAAATCCTGATATTTTGTACTTTTGAGTCGATTTCTAGGTGACTGGTTATTTCTGTTTTCGAGCGGTAGAGACTTTTGGCAGTTGATAGTTGGCGAGTAGAAGATGAAATATCGTAGGGACAGGGCAGTCCCGTGTCCCTACGATAGTGGTAAGCTGCTACTCCCAGCTATCGAACTTTTTGCCATAATAGCTCGGCCTTTCGGGTCTGCTGGATGATAAATTTGTTGTTTGTAGTAAGCGCTTAAAATTGCTTTAGTTAAGTTCTCGGACAACCCCAAATATTAAAAAAATAAAAATTCCGACTATAAAATTTAAAAAACTGGAAAAATAGCAACAGCTACCGTGTAGTTTTGCCAACAAAATCTGATATGAAAAAAGCGCTAATTTGTGGTGTATCAGGTCAAGACGGAGCTTATTTAGCTAAACTGTTACTCGATCGAGGTTATGAAGTTTGCGGCACCTCCAGGGACGCCCAAATGTCTAGTTTCGGAAACCTGGCCCGTTTGGGCATCCGAGACAGAGTAAAACTAGAGTCCATGTCTCTCAACGATTTTCGCAGCGTCTTGCAAGTGCTTGCCAAAATAGAGCCAGATGAGGTGTACAATCTAGCGGGTCAAAGTTCCGTCGGTCTGTCCTTTGAACAACCCGTAGAAACCCTCGAAAGCATTGCCACAGGCACATTGAATCTGTTAGAAGCAATTCGGTTTACAGGTGGCAAAATTAAACTTTACAATGCCAGTTCTAGCGAATGTTTTGGCGATACCGGAGGCAGTGCAGCCGATGAAAATACGCCTTTTCGCCCCAGAAGTCCCTACGCGGTGGCGAAAGCAACGGCATTTTGGGAAGTAGCGAATTATCGGGAAGCGTACAATTTGTTTGCATGTTCTGGTATTTTGTTCAATCACGAGTCGTCGCTGCGGCCGGAGAGGTTCGTCACCCAAAAAATTGTATCTGTTGTGTGCCGAATTGCTGCGGGTAGTTCCGAAAAACTGCATTTGGGAAATATTTCAGTGCAGCGGGACTGGGGTTGGGCGCCGGAATATGTGGAGGCGATGTACTTGATGTTGCAGCAGGAAGAACCGGACGATTATGTAATTGCCACGGGTGTAAGTTATCCTTTGGAGGAGTTTGTGCAGACAGCGTTTGTTTCTGCAGGTTTGGATTGGCAGGAACATTTAGTAACCGATGCGAGTCTTTACAGACCGACGGAGATTGCAGTTGGGAGGGGAAATCCGGGTAAGGCAAAAGAAAAATTGGGCTGGGAGGCAAAATATAAAATGCCCGATGTGGTGCGGATGATGGTCGAAGCGAGGATGATGTGAGGGAAAAGTATGGGGTGAAAATATGGAGGGCGAATATCCAACGGCTAAGGAGTGGTATAAAGCCAATCGCCGTCAGTTAAAAAAATATCCAGGTGAGTGGATAGCTTATAATCATCAAGGGGTGATTAGTCGCGATCGCGATTATCGAAAGATGAAGGACGGGATTCCGGCTGATCTACATAATAAATTGGGTTACGCGCTCGAGCGCGTATATGAAAGTGAATTTGTGGAACCAGTTAGGTTTTATCCTGTCACGATGAGGTCTTTGAAATCTCATGATTGGCAGCCAAGATATGTTAATCTCTAAACAGTGCAAAAAAAAAGCTGGTTCAGAAAGACTGTAGTTATGTGTTGAAAAAAAATGTATAGGAGTAATTGAGATGGGTTTGGGAGATTGCAAACAGCTAATATTGGTGCTGAAAAATGAATATAATTTGCCAACATTTGTAGAGACGGGGACTTTTCAAGGCAGCACATCTGTGTGGGCGGCAGAGCATTTTCAAAAGGTATTCACAATAGAATTTGCTAAGCATATATACGAATCTACATCCAGTGCTTATAGCCATGTAAAAAATATAGAATTTTTGTGGGGTCATACAAAAGAACAACTTAAATTAGTCGTTCCTCAACTCAATGAGCCTGCTCTGTTTTGGTTGGATGCTCATTGGATGGGCGGTGGTACAGCGGGAGAAAATGATGAGTGTCCGCTACTTGAAGAATTGGAAATAATCAATAATTCTGAATGCGAACATTTTATCCTGATTGACGATGCTCGATTGTTTTTGTCTCCCCCACCAAGTCCTCACCGTATAGAACAGTGGCCAAGCCTTAATGAAATAATGGCTACACTATCGGCGAAAATAAGCAGATATACCGTTATTTTTGAAGATGCCATAGTTTCTGTGCCTGAACGAGCAAAATCAGTTTTAGCTCAGTTTTGTCAAGATGCTAATACTAAGGCATGGGAAGAGTTTTCGCGAACAGGTGAGTTCCGGGTAGCTACTGCTTTGCCAAAGCATCCAGAAGAGAAAAAAGAAACAGAAAAAATAATAAATAGCAGCTTTCAAGGTAGTGGTGAGAGCCAAGTTATCGCTAGATTTATTAATGCAGGGAATGTGGTTTTTGATGTAGGTGCTAATGCTGGGGATTGGACAGCGGAAGTGTTGAGCCAAGGACATGACGTAGAAATTCACCTGTTTGAACCAATTCCTCATGTCTACAAAAAGCTGATTCAGAACCTGGATAAACAAGTAATTTCCAACAATCTAGCTGTAGGGCAGAAGGAAGAAGTTAAGACATTTTATTATTACGAAGTCAATCCACTATTGAGTACCTTTTACCGCAGAGTAGATGTTGAAAAACAAGGGTTGCTCAATACACCCCAAGAAATTACTGTTTTGACCACTAATATCGACAATTACTGTCAGCGCCACGGCATTAAGAGAATTAATTTTCTCAAAATAGATGTTGAGGGTGGCGAATTAGAAGTTCTTTATGGAGCAAAATATTTTCTAGAAACAGGCCGAATAGATTATGTGCAGTTTGAATATGGAGGAACTTATCTAGATGCTAAAACGAGCTTGAAAGAAGCATTTGAGTATTTGCAAAGATTCCGGTATTCACTTTTCAAAATTTTCCCTGATAAGTTAGAATACAAACCTACTTGGCAGCCAGAGGATGAAAATTTTGAGTTCAGTAATTTTTTGGCAGTAAATGAGCGATTCCGCCAAAATGTTTTGGGTGAAGTACCCCGAATGCTGGACTTGCAGCAAATTTTCCGCCAATATGGAATCGTGCCGCACGGAGTTATTCACGTTGGAGCTCACGAGGGCACAGAAATCAGCACTTATCAAGCAATGGGTGTGGAAAAAGTGCTGTTTGTGGAAGCTAACCCGGTTGTGTTTGAACGGTTGCAAGCTAATATTGTTGGGGTGCAAAATGTTCAAGCCGTGAACTGTGCTGTTAGCAATGAAAATGGTACGGTAAACTTGCGCGTGACTTCGATCGATCAAAGCAGTTCTATTTTGCAACTGAAGCGTCATCTAGAACTTTATCCAAGCATTCAAGAAACGCATCAAGTTGAAGTACAGTCAAGAACGATTGATACGCTGCTGGAAGAACTGCAACTCAACCCTTATGACTTTAATATCTTAAATATAGATATTCAAGGGGCAGAACTGTTGGCTTTGCAAGGAGCAGCTAACTGGTTGAAATATGTGGCAGGAATTAACACCGAGGTTAATTATGAAGAACTGTATGACGGCTGCGCTTTAATTGACCAGTTGGACGAATTTCTCGAAAAGCACGGCTTTCAGCGGGTGGCGACGATAACCCACCATCCCTACTGGGGCGATGCTTTCTATGTCAAGAAGCCTCTGATTACGATGGCAGCATTTGAGATAGCGCGATTTGGCAATCAGATATTTGACTATGCTTTCTTGAAAATGTACACCAAAGAACACGGGATGCGGCTTGAGTTGCCAGCGTGGCCCGGTCAATATCTTTTTGGTCACAATGAGCCGCCAATTGCTCATCCATTACCTCAAGTTGTGGAGCAACAATATCCCTATAAACTTTCAGAATCGGCAATACTGAATTCACCGGAACCAATTAGGAACGCTGATTTTTTTGGATTTTTTCAGTTTCACACTAAGTATCACGCTCAGCACAAAGAGTATTTCTGTTCGCTGTTCAAACCAGTGTCGGAAGTTGAAGCTAAGATGCAAGAAGCTGTCAACCGCTTGCGAGAACGAGGCAAAACAGTTGTGGCATTGCATTTGCGTCGCGGCGACTATAGCTGGGCAAGCGATATAGTTCCATATCTTTCTATTGCTCCAAATGAATGGTACAGAGAATGGTTGGACGGTTTGTGGGAAACGCTAGATGAACCAGTTTTGTTTATAGCTAGCGATGAAATTGAAAATGTGGTCGGGGATTTTGCGGATTACAACCCCATAACAGTCAAAGATTTGGGTGTAGAGATGCCAGAAGCACCTTTTTATCCGGATTTTTACATATTGAGTCAATGCGATGTTTTGGCTACTTCAAATAGCACGTTCTCTTTTGCTGCAGCAATGCTGAACAAACGCTGCAAATTTTTCTTCCGGCCGAATTTACAAAAAAACAAACTGATTCCCTTTGACCCTTGGAATAGCGAGCCGTTGCTGCGGGATAATCCTCATGGGGAACCAGCATCTCAGCCGGATCAAGAAAATATCAGAAATAAGTGCAAACTGAGTGTATGCGCGATTCTTAAAAATGAAGCTCCATATTTGATAGAGTGGTTGGAGTTTCATAAAATAGTTGGTGTTGAAAGGTTTTATTTATACAACAACAACAGCACAGACAACCCTTTTGATATTGTTCAACCTTACATTAAATCAGGGGAAGTTATTTGGCACGATTGGCCGTTGATACCCGGACAACTTCAAGCTTATGAACATTGTCTAGAAACCTACAGACAAGGCTCGGAGTGGATAGCTTTTATTGATTTGGATGAGTTTTTATTTCCGACAGAAAAGGACGATCTCAAAGAGGTATTAGAGGAGTTTTATGATTGTCCAGCAGTAGCAGTTAATTGGCTGGTTTTTGGCTCTTCGGGTCACAAAACTAGACCTGAGGGCTTGCAAATAGAAAATTTTACTAAACGAGGTGTAAACGAGTGGGAAATCAACAAGCATATCAAATCAATCGTGCGTCCTGTAGAGGCTATGCGCCCTCTTTCACCTCACGATTTTACATACTTGAACGATCGGGTTGCCATCACAGAAAATAAAGAACCAATAGTGGGGCCTTGGTCTACAACAAATTCAGTGCAAAAGATACGGATAAATCATTATACGACTCGCTCGTTACAAGAAAACAAAGAAAAAATGCTTCGAGGTATAGCCGATGCACTTGTTCCCCGACCTTGGATGTTTGATACCACAGATCGCAATGAAGTTGAAGATTTAACGATTCAACGTTTTGTTCCTAAGTTGAGGCAAGCTGTTGATTCAATTATATCTCAATCTCGAATAGCGCAGATTTTAAGGGCACAGTGGTGCTTGCAATCTAAGCTGTACCAGATGCAAATTGAATTAGAAAAATCTCTGACAACACCATACCAAACTTCGGGGGAATTTGAGCAATTTACAACTCAACTGCAACAAGTTAAAGATGAACTTGAACCAATTAAAGAGGAACTGGAATGCCGGCAGGTTAAGGACCGTCTTACTCAGGAAGAACTAGAAAAAACTAAGTGTCAGCTAAGGGCAATTCAGACTAAAATGCAAGAGATTGAGAGCGCAGCGGTTCCGTTAAGTCAACTGGCCGAATTGTATTTGACTCAAGGAAAGTTAGAAGATGCGATCGCAGTTTGTGAGCAAGTATTAAAGATTCAACCCACATTTGCTCCACCCTACAAGACTTTGGGGAATGCCTTGCAAGCTCAGGGTAAACTGGAGGAGGCCAAGAGTTGGTACCTTCGCGCTCTGGAAATTCAGCCGGATTTTGCTCCAGCTTTAGCAAACCTGGGTACTATTAACGCACAGCAGCAACATTGGCAAGAGGCGATCGCCTGTTACCAAAAAGCACTCGCGATTCAACCGAATTTTGCTGGCGCTTACCGGAACTTGTCTAGGGTATTTTCGCAAATTGGCAAGCCAGATGAAGCTGTCGAGTGTTGTTATGCAGCCGTGATTTTGGAACCGGAAACAACGGCAGAGGAATACTTTAACCTTGGCAATACTCTGTTACAGCAAGGTAAGCAGGAGCGGGCGATCGTATGTTACCGCAGGGCTGTTTATTTAAACCCAAATTTGTCTGAGGCTCATGACAAGTTAAGTGAAGTTATGTCTGTTGTTGGGGAGTAGGGTAAAGCGATCGCTTATTCTCAAAAAGCGATCGAACTTCCAGCACCAATCTAGAACTCACCGCCTCATTGCTACTAAAGCAAAGCACGGCCCGTGAGGAGTGTGAGGCTGATCGAAGTTGATGCGGATGTCGGTTAACCCAAAATAGGTCAAACATGACATGATATCTTCACGGCTCATCCAGTTACTAAATCGACTGCTGCCCCCGCAGAAACCAGTAGCTTTTACTTCACCTTTGTATTCTCCATATTCCTGACGGTAAAGCATATGTTTAAAGCCTTGATACTCAGCAGCAGTCTTCTCGGCAAACCTTGCGGAAAGGTAAGGAGTGCTGCGCATTATATTCCCGTCATAGTAGTGAGTCCATATAAAAACTCGGTCTGAAACTTTAGCAATCAAGCCGATCAGCTCAGCAGGGTTTGTCATGTGGTACAGTATGCCGCTGGCGAAGCAAGTATCAAACTTGCCGGGATTTAACCGCAGATATTCTACACAATCACCGCACAGAAAGCGAGCATTGCGAAGTCCTACAGCTTCTTTAACAATTAGGCATTTTAGATAAGCGCGAGTGCTGGCCTCAACTGCCGTAATCGATGCTGCTCCCAGTTTCTCCAACATATAGGTATGCCCCGCTTCCAGTGGTCCGAGTTCGAGGATTGTTTGACCTGTAACTCCCCCTAATTGCTCAATAGCCCAAGTGATGCGAGCATCTTCAAACAGTCCGCTTTGTCCTGCATTTAGTAATGACAAATCCCCCGGCAACTTAGATGCCCATTCACCTTGAAAAATATCCAGCGTATTCTGTACACTAGGGGCGGACTTAACATAATAATCTAGGATTTCCATTGTTCTAAAAAATGAGAAGAGTGAATATATTCAACGCTCAGACTTGCAAAGGGTAATTTCTAAGTCTGCAAATCTATTACATAGTCAACACCCGGTTGTTGAACATAATCCAATCCAAGTGTTCCTGGTTTTTTGTTGCCACCACAGTCTATATCCAGTTTAAGATATTGCACAAGCTACTCCTTTGTTCTTTTTCTGAGAATACAAATAAGTTCTCCAAAATTTTCTTGGAAAAGTTGAATATCAAAACTAAAAAATAGATTTTTTTGACAGTAGTCGAGAAATTCTGGGAAAGTCTCCGCCGTCCAGACGTGAAAATGAATGCTGTAATCTATGTCAAGTAAATACTGCATCCGCTCAGCCACCTGTGCTTCAGGAAATTTGTCCACGAGCCTGACATACTCTTCATAATGAGGCACTCTTGACCATTCCGGCCCTTCTTTGTAGTCCCGAATTAGGTGGTCCAGGGAAGTCAGGGGCCGATCGCGATCGAATGTATAACGTTTTTCCGGCACGCCCATGTACACAATTCCTTCGGGTTTGACAACTCTCAAAAAGTTTTCCAAAGCGCCGATCGGATTTTGACAGTGTTCTATCATGTGATTGGCAATGACAAAATCCCAGGAGTTATCTGGTGTGCCTGCAAGAGTTTCACCGTCATCTATAATATCAACCTCTGCGAGATTGACCCCAGCTAGCTCCGGGTAGTGTCTCCTTAATTCTTGTACCGACATCCGATCTATGTAATGAACTTTAACGCCTGCTGGAACTTCGAGGGGAGCATTTAGCGGGCCCACCTCAATTCCCTCACCTTTTAAGTATTGAGAAGCTATTTCTCTTCTTTTTGCGTACAAATCCATAATTTATTGTCTTGTCTTGCGATTTGGGATTTGACTCCTCAGTACAGGGTGGAGCCCGATCGACCTTTCTAGTTTACCCGATCGCGCGTGTTGGTCGATCGCTTGAGTACGATCGTCTTCGTGTGTTGATTTTTGGGGTAATATCTATTGTTAAGCTCGATGGCTTAGGGCTTGCGGGCGATCGCCCATCTATAATACCTGGTGCGTGCGGGAACATCCTCAGAGGGCTGAAGTCTGATATCCTTGGCAAGGCAACGGCTTGAGTTCATTGGGAGTTCATTGGGGCGATCGGACAAAATTCCCCCAAAGTTGTGGTAGACTCCTCAAAAAGATTTGTGCCAGTCGCTTGTGTCAGGGCAACTAGGAACTGAAAATTATCTACCATTTTAAAACGGTGAAACAATGCAAGTAGTTATATTAGCCGGCGGTTTGGGGACACGTCTCCGAGAAGAAACAGAATTTCGTCCCAAGCCCCTAGTTGATGTGGGCGGGCGTCCGATTCTCTGGCACATTATGAAGACTTATGCCCACTACGGATTCCTAGACTTTATTGTGTGTTTGGGCTACAAAGGCAACATGATTAAGGAGTATTTCCTCAATTATGAAGCGATGAATAATGACTTTACTATTTGCTTGGGCCGCCAGAATTGCATTACTTATCACGAGGATCATAAAGAACAAGATTTTAAGGTGACACTGGCAGAAACTGGCTCGGACACTATGACGGGAGGGCGGGTGAAACGGGTGGAGAAATACATCACTGATGATACCTTTATGGTGACATACGGTGATGGAGTTGCTGATATCGATATTGGAGCTTTGGTGGATTTTCATAAGGCTCATGGTAAGCTGGCAACTGTTAGTACAGTTCGTCCGATATCCCGATATGGTATTTTAGATGTGGACAGCCAAGGCAAAGTTCTGGAATTTACGGAAAAACCTCAAATAGATGGCTGGGCTAGTGCAGGATTTTTGGTACTTCACCGCAGCATATTTGAGGCTTTGAGCGGGGATGATTGTTTTTTTGAGCGAGAGCCACTAGAGCAGTTAGCGGCCCAGGGACAATTGATGGCGTACCGCCACGAAGGTTTCTTTTTTGCGATGGATACTTACCGCGAGTATAAATATTTGAACGAACTTTGGGATAATGGAGAGGCTCCTTGGAGGGTGTGGGAATGAGTGAGTTTTGGCGTGATCGATCGGTATTGGTGACTGGTTGCACAGGCCTTTTGGGTAACTGGTTAGTGGCTGAGTTGCTGGAAAGAGGAGCCTTGGTAACGGGATTAGTCCGTGACTTGGTGCCCCAATCCCGACTTTATGCTGGAGAGTGGTATCGGCAAATTAATATCGTTCGCGGTTGTGTCGAAGATTTGTCAACGGTAGAACGAGCGATTAATGAGTATGAAGTAGATACAGTGTTTCACTTAGCAGCTCAGACAATTGTGGGAGTTGCAAATAGAGAGCCCCTGGCAACTTTTGAAACGAACATTAAAGGTACTTGGAATATTCTAGAAGCTTGTCGCCGCGTCGGTGGTGTGAGTCGAATTGTCATAGCATCCAGCGATAAAGCCTATGGAGACCAGCTAGTGTTGCCTTACAGCGAAACAACTCCGCTGCAAGGAGAACACCCTTACGATGTTTCTAAAAGCTGTGCTGATTTAATCAGTCGGGCTTATTACGTCAGTTATGGTTTGCCTGTGTGCATTACTCGCTGCGGCAACTTTTACGGCGGCGGAGACTTGAATTTTAATCGCATCGTTCCATCTACTATTCGATCAGCATTACGAGACAAGCCGGTAGTCATTCGCAGTGATGGCACTTTTATCCGGGACTATTTCTATGCGAAGGATGGGGTTTTAGCTTATCTCCATTTGGCTGAACAAATGGACAGGAAAGAAATTTTGGGAGAGGCCTTTAATTTCAGCAACGAATTGCAAATTTCAGTGCGGGGCATGGTAGATAAGGTTTTGGAATTGATGGATAAGACTCATTTAGAGCCTGTCATATTGAATCGGGCCAAGAATGAAATCAAACATCAGTATCTCTCGGCAGATAAGGCGCGAAAAATGCTCGGTTGGGAGTCTAAGTATCCTCTAGAAGAAGGGTTGCAAGAAACAATTGAATGGTATAAAAACTTTTTGATGGAGGAAAACACCTGTGTCATCAGCGTGTGATGGAGGAGTTCTGTGACTGGGGTTTTAATTTTCTTTCTCTTATTGGATAGTCAAGGGGGCTAATTCGGTGCCATCTAAATGTCGTTTTTGCAGTCACCCATTGGAGCATACTTTTGTAAATCTGGGGATGTCGCCGCTGGCGAATGCTTTTCTATCTCAACAGCATCTGAATTGTGCAGAGAAATTTTATCCGCTTCATACTTATGTGTGTGCTAATTGTTTTTTAGTGCAGTTAGAAGAGTTTGAATCCCCGGATAGCATCTTTAGCGATTATGCTTATTTTTCTTCCTATTCAGACTCTTGGTTGCGTCATGCTCAGAAATACACTGATTTGATGGTAGAGCGCTTTGGATTTGACGAAACCAGTCAGGTAATTGAACTCGCTAGCAATGATGGCTATTTACTCCAGTATTTTCAGCAGAAAGGAATTCCCGTATTGGGGATTGAACCTGCTGCAAATGTAGCTAAGGTGGCTGAGGAAAAAGGGATTCCCACTTTAGTAAAGTTTTTTGGCGCTCAAACGGCTAAAGAGTTGGTGTTACAAGGCAAAAAGGCAGATTTGTTGCTGGGAAATAATGTGTTGGCTCATGTGCCTGACTTGAATGATTTTGTGGCGGGGATGAAAATTCTCCTGAAACCAAACGGCGTCTTGACAATGGAGTTTCCTCATGTATTGCAACTAATTCAATACAATCTGTTTGACACGATTTACCACGAGCATTTCTCTTATTTTTCGCTGTTGACGGTTGAGAAAGTTTTTGCAAGTCACGGTTTAACTTTGTTTGATGTGGAGGAATTGCCGACGCACGGCGGTTCTCTGCGGATTTACGGGAGGCATGAGGGTTTTGATAGTATAGCAGCTGGCGATCGCATTTCCCAACTGAAAGCTAAGGAAGTGCAAGCAGGGCTAAATCAGATTGAAATTTATGTAGGATTCTGCGAACAGGTTAAGTCTACGAAGCGCCAAATGCTCAGGTTCCTAATAGATGCCAAAAACCAGGGCAAATCAATTGCGGGCTACGGTGCGCCGGCGAAGGCTAATACGCTGCTGAACTATTGCGGTATCCGCACGGATTTGATTGATTATACGGTGGATTTAAGCCCGCACAAGCAGGGTTTGTTTTTGCCTGGAACTCAGATTCCGATATATCATCCCGACAAAATTCGGGAGACTAAACCGGATTATTTGGCGATATTGCCTTGGAACATTAAAGATGAGATAGTAAGTCAGATGGATTATATCCGCGAGTGGGGAGGTAAGTTTGTGGTGCTGATTCCTCAAGTGGAGGTGATAGGGTGAAGTTTACTGAAACGAAGCTTAAGGGAGCTTATGTTATTGAGGTAGAACCCCTAGCAGATGAGAGAGGATTTTTTGGCCGCAGTTGGTGTCAAAAGGAGTTTGCAGAACATGGTTTGAATCCTAATCTAGTGCAGTGCAATATTTCTTTTAACCTGAAGAAAGGTACTTTGCGGGGGATGCACTACCAGGCTAAGCCCTATCAAGAAGCGAAGTTGATTAGGTGTACAAGAGGTGCTATTTATCAAGTAGTGATCGACATCCGACCAGACTCGTTTACATTTAAGCAGTGGGTAGCAGTTGAGCTAACTTCTGAAAACCGTAAGATGCTTTACGTTCCTAAAGGCATGGCCAGTGGGTTTCAAACTTTAATGGATAATACGGAGGTTTTCTATCAGATGGCTGAATTTTATCATCCTGAGTCTGCCAAGGGTCTGCGATGGGACGATCCTACTTTTGGAGTGGAATGGCCCAACGAAGTGTTAGTCATCTCAGCCCCGGATCGATGTCATTCACTATTCAATGATTTTGTGGTTGGTGAGAATGAGTAGTTACCATGCTTAAAGAAATGATTTTTTGGGGGGCCACTGGACAAGCTAAAGTTTTAAGAGAGTGTCTAAAATTATCGGGAATAAAACTGGTTTCTTTATTTGACAATAATGAAAGTTTGGTAGCACCATTTGAGGATGTCCCCCTATATTTCGGGAAAAAAGAGTTGGAAGCTTGGATAACAGGAAGAAAACTCAACAACCCTGTTGGTTTCTTGGTGGCTATCGGAGGAGACAAGGGTAAAGATAGAATAGAAATACAAGAATACTTAGAGTCCTATGGTTTGATTGCACTGATTGCTAAGCATCCAACTGCCGTCATAGCAGATAATGTAAAAATTGGGAGTGGTTCTCAGATATTAGCAAATTCTACACTTTGTGTAGAAACTACAATTGGTCGCGGTTGTATTGTCAACACAGGTGCAATTGTAGACCATGAGTGCTATCTTGATGATGGTGTTCATGTCTGTCCGGGCGCTACTTTAGCTGGCTGCGTCCAGGTTGAACCTTATTCGATGATTGGTACTGGTGCAGTTGTTTTGCCAAGGATCAGGATTGGTAAAGGGGCTATAGTTGGTGCTGGTGCTGTAGTCATAGAAGATGTTCCTTCCTATAGTGTTGTTGTAGGAAATCCAGCTAGAGTTATTAAGGAACTCCCAAGAAAGTAAAGTAATCAATGCACAAGTTTAAACAAGGATTCAAAAAATGATGAATACGATGAATAACAAGGACAATTTACAAGAACTAACGAATCAGTGGTTTGTTGAAAGTTGTAAACACAAATACTCTTACAACTTTAGCTGGATGGGACGTCCAATCATTCAGTTTCCTCAAGATATTATGGCTATGCAGGAAATTATTTGGCAGGTTAAGCCGGATTTGATTGTCGAAACAGGAATTGCTCATGGAGGTTCCCTGATATTTTATGCCTCAATGCTTGAGCTGATTGGTGAAGGGCAAGTTTTGGGTATTGATGTTGACATCCGCCAGCACAATCGGGTGGAAATTGAACAACATCCGATGTTTAAACGCATTACAATGATTGAGGGTTCGTCCATTGATGAAGAAATAGCAAAGCAGGTTTATGATTTAGCAAAAGGCAAAAGTCGGATACTGCTAGTGCTGGACTCCAATCATACCCATGACCATGTATTGAAAGAATTGGAACTTTACTCGCCACTGGTAACTAAAAATAGTTACTTAGTCGTTTTCGATACAGTGGTAGAGGATATGCCTGAAGACTTTTTCCCAGATAGACCTTGGGGAAAAGGCAACAATCCTAAAACCGCTGTCTGGGAATTTCTTAAGAAGAATAAACGTTTTAAAGTTGATAAAGATATAGAAGCTAAGTTGCTAATTAGTGTTGCGCCTGACGGTTATCTTAAGTGTCTGGAGGATTAAAAATGGAACGTATTCCTGTTGCTGGCCCTTGGATCACTCAAAAAGAAATTGACTATGTTACTGATGCTGTTACTAATGCTTGGTACAGCAACGCTAATATCTACCACGATCGGTTTGAAAAAGCTTTTGCGAATTATGTAGGGCGAAAATACGCGATTAGTTTACCTTCTTGTACATCAGGTCTGCATTTAGCATTACTGTCTGTTGGCGTAGGAACTGGAGATGAGGTGATTCTTCCTGATATTACTTGGATAGCCACCTCGGCACCTGTTAGTTATGTGGGTGCTACTCCTGTTTTTGCAGATATTGATGAGCTGTCTTGGTGTCTTTCAGCTCAATCTTTTGCCGATCGGATTACACCGAAAACTAAGGCAGTCATCATCGTTGATTTATATGGCAATATGCCAGATATGGATGCGATTCAGGAAATTGCTGACAAACATGGTATTGCTGTGATAGAGGATGCAGCAGAGGCGATCGGCTCTGAATATAAGGGTAGAAAAGCTGGCAGTTTTGGTGAAGTGAGTACCTTTAGCTTTCATGGCTCCAAAACTTTGACGACTGGTGAAGGGGGGATGCTGGTAACAGACAGCGACGATATCTATCAGCGTTGTCTTTTCCTTCGGGATCACGGTAGAGATCCCCACAGTAAAATGTTTTGGAATACCGAAGTGGCGTACAAGTACAAAATGAGCAGTATGCAAGCAGCTTTGGGGTTAGCTCAACTTGAGCGGATTGAAGAGTTGATTAATCGCAAGCGCGAGATTTTTGATTGGTACAAAGACTCTTTAGGCGGTTTCTCGGGTATAAATCTCAACCATGAGGCAGAGTGGGTAAAAAATACTTACTGGATGGTGACAGCAATTCTGGATGAAAAGTTGGGAGTTCAAAACCCAGAGTTGATTGAGAGGCTCAAGGAAAAAGGTATTGATGCTAGACCTTTCTTTAATCCCCTCAGCACTCTACCAGCGTACCAAGGAGTTTTACGAAAACCTCAACCCCAAAATACGGTATCTTTGAGTCTATCGCCCTTCGGCATAAATTTACCTTCAGCACTGAATCTCACTCAAGAGCAAGTCAACTATATTACGGATTCTTTAACGAAATGCTTGGCATCTCCATGAAAAAAATGGGGGCTTGAGAAGAAGTTAGACTGACCTTAAGAGTGTTTCATAGAGGGGATGGTTGAAAAGTCAATACCCCTCTCACAAGATTTTTTATCATATGGTTATTTTTTCTCATTCAACTGGTTTAATATTTTAATAACTTCTGTATAAATTGCCTGCCAATTACAATTATAGTTAAAGCCTGGTAAATCAACGATACTATCCTTGGGTATAAATACCTGTGCTAACATTTTTTCCAAATGGGGTGCATTTGAGGTCGCATAATAGGATTGTCCAAAGTCATTAAGTATTTGAGTGTGTGCATATAACACCCCTGGTTGGTGACCTATCCATACTGGATAAATCAGTCCCGCTCCGACTGGTGATATGTGTAAATCTATAGCCTTAGCCCAAACGACTGTTTCATAAGTTGTAGCACCGATCGCGCTGAATGTAGCGATCGCGGATGTTCGTCAATCGCTTATTTATTTTGTGGATAAATTTACTGCGCCAAGCTAGAGTACCTAGCGCTTCGCACAAATCGCTTGTGCATAATGCCTGGTGCGTGCGGGAACATCCTCAGAGAGCTGAAGTCTGATATTCTTGGGGAGGCGATGGCTTGAGTTCATTGCGCGCGATCGGGCAAAAATTACCCTCATTTGTGGTAAGCTTTTGAGAAACCATGTTTAGGAGTAGGTTGTCCAAGGGCGACAGGGAGTTGAAAAATTCCTGTTAGGTGATGTTTCTGTTGATCGGGAATGAGTTTGAGACGGATATGTAGAGGTCGTTATTTGAGGTTGTAGTAGAATCGGTTACGAAAGTGCGCTCGGGGGGAATAGGGAAAGTTATACTCTAGAGGATTTTGTGACCGAAGCGTTTCGTTGTTTGGGGTTGGATTGACAGGAATATACGGTGAAAGCATCGGGAAACATAAAAAAAATATGACACTTGGATTTTCTGACGAGAGTCTCTTACAAGGCAAAAACCTAATCTTTTTAATTTCTCAGCCTCGTGCTGGGTCAACATTAACACAACGGATGTTGGGCCGCCACTGTGAAATTCATACAGTTTCTGAACCTTGGTTAATGCTTCATCCTTTATATGCTCTGCGCTCAGAGGGATATGAAGTAGAGTATAATGCTCAATGGGCTAGGAATGCTGTCCAAGGTTTTGTGGACGAATTACCAGATGGGAAAGAAGCTTATTTCAATGGTTTGCGCCGAATGTATTCTTACTTGTATAACTGTGCAGCCACCAGTTCAGGAAAAAATTTTTTTTTGGATAAAACACCGCGCTACTATTTGATAATATCCGAACTTTACAAAACTTTTCCAGAAGCGCATTTTATTATTTTACTGCGAAATCCTTTAGCAGTTTTATGTTCGATGATCAATACTTGGACGCAAGACGACTACTTTAGACTCCATCTGTATAAGCAAGATTTGTTAGAAGCTCCCGCTCGATTAATCGCTGGTAGAAACTTATTAAATAATAACTGCATGGTATTACATTATGAATGGTTACTGTTGAATCCCGAATCGGAAGTAAATAAGATTTGTAGCTGGTTAGGACTTCAATTTTCACCAGAAATGATAGATTATGGAAGGACCAAAGATCAGCCTGTGTGGAGATACGGAGATCAGAATAAGGTTTACCAGGACACCAAACCAGATTCCCAAAATTTAGATAAATGGATTATGGCTCTAGAAAATCCTCAAGTCTGGAGAATAGTAAATGATTATTTAGAATTTTTAGGAGTGGAAAAATTCCTTCAACTGGGTTATTCTTACGAAGAGATGCGAAATCTCCTAGATGCAAAACGTCCTCAATGGTTTGATTTATGGCGAACACTTCCCCTAGACGTACTGGTAGAAGACCCGCAAAACAGTAAAGACTGGAAAGATCAACAGTATTTTACAAAACTAATTTCATCAATTCATCAATTCATTGAGTAGAGTGGGGAAATAATAATGAGTGATTCAGAAAATAAGTTTTCGACTATGCCTTATGGACTTCCCCAGCATAATCAGGGGGAATGGCAATACTATCTGGCGCAACTGCACGCGGCTCAGGGGGAAGTGCAACAGTCGCAGAGTCAACTCCACGCCACTCAGGAGGAATTGCAGCAGTCGCAGAGTCAACTCCACGCGGCTCAGGAGGAGTTGGAACAGCATAAGGCTCGGCTAAATCAAACTCAGGGGGAAGTGCAGCAGTATCAAAGTCAATTGCATCAAACTCAGGAAGTATTGGAACAATTCCAAGATAAAATTCAACAAGCTGAGACACTGTTGCAAGAGTATCAAGGTCAACTGCACTCGACTCAGGCAGAGTTGGAACAGTCGCAGTCACAACTGCACTCGACTCAGGCAGAGTTGGAACAATCGCAGTCACAACTGCACTCGACTCAGGCAGAGTTGGAACAGTCGCAGTCACAACTGCACTCGACTCAGGCCGAGTTGGAACAGTCGCAGTCACAACTGCACTCGACTCAGGCAGTATTGGAACAGTCGCAGTCACAACTGCACTCGACTCAGGCAGTATTGGAACAGTCGCAGTCACAACTGCACTCCACTGAGGTAGTATTGGAACAGTCGCAGTCACAACTGCATCAGAATAGAGCAGAGTTAGCACACAAGAATTCTCAACTGCATCAGAGTCAGTGGGAATTAGAGCGAACTCGTTTTCAACTGCATCAAACTCAGGCAGAATTAGCACAGTCTCAGGCAGAATTAGCACAGTGCAACTCCAAAGTAGAGCATATTCAGTTGGAAGCGGAGCGATTGGGCTCTCAAATTGGACAAGTTCAGGGAGAATTAGAACATTCGCAGTCTAAACTTCGCAGCAGCAGCATGGAATTGAAGCGATCGCACTCTCAACTTGTCCAGGTTCTAGGAGAATTGGAACAGTCCCAAGTTCAGCAGCGTCAGGCAGAAGCAATATTGCAGCAGTCACAGTCTCAAAAGCATCAACTTCAAAATAAATTGAAGCGTTCCTACTCTCAACTTGCCCAAGTTCTGGAAGAATCTCAGCATTATCAGTCTCAACTTGTCCAAGTTCAGGAAGAATCTCAGCATTATCAGTCTCAACTTGCCCAAGTTCTGGAAGAATCTCAGCATTATCAGTCTCAACTTGCCCAAGTTCTGGAAGAGTCCCAGCATTATCAGTCTCAACTTGTCCAAGTTCAGGAAGAGTTGGATCGATCGCATTTCCAGCAATATGCGGTTAGTGATCGAGGTGTCGAGAGTCAGATGCCGTACACACTTCTAGTCTGGGATGCGTGGTATGCTTATCAAAGTGGTGATTTAAAGAGAATGCAACAGTGTTTGCAGGAGTCTTTGAAAGTCACACCTATTTCACGAACCGAGTGTGTAGTCAACTGGTTAGAGAGTTTTGGCAAATTATCGGAGGAAAAGGGACAGCCCTTTGATACCTACACTTTGACTAACTCACAAGAGTGGAAACAACTGATGCAAGGGAGGTTTACTATCAGTCATGCCTGAGTCATCTTCGGGTCGCGATTGCGTCAATATACTGGGAAAAACAAACAACAAACTAAGTAATTCGCACAGTGATTAAACCGTGGAAATAAACCAACAATTAGCGGAAGCCCATGCTGAAATGGCGATGCTTTATGCTGAACTAGCGCAAGTATGGTTACAGTTGGACAAAAAAACAGAGGCGATGGCCTCGTTAGAAAAAGCGCTCGCGTTAGAGCTAAAATTAGACGATAGTGAGGATATTTATCATAAAGCGGAAGTTTGGGTGAAGGCTGGTGATAATTTAGCCAATTTAGAAAGATGGTCAGAGGCTATACTTTACTACCAACGAGCCATAGAGATTGAGCCTAACTGTCACAAATATTACCAACAATTGGGTATTGCTTTAGCTAAAGTAGGTAGGATAAAAGATGCGATCGCATCCTCTAGTCATGTGCCAAAAACAAAGCTAAATATTAAGCCCTTGGTTAGTGTTGGCATTCCAACTTACAATCGTGCTCATCTAATCAAACGTTCTATTAATTCACTTATTAACCAGGACTATGATAATATTGAAATAGTCATTTCAGACAATGCCTCAACGGATGACACTTCATTGATGTGTCAAGAATTGTGTAAACAATCTGAAAGAATTAAATATATACGTCAACCTACTAATTATGGGCCAACAAGGAACTTTAAAGAAGTTTTAGCTCATTCTGATGGAGAGTTTTTTATGTGGCTTGCTGATGATGATTACTTAGATTCTTCTTATGTCAGCAAGTGTGTCAATTTTTTACAAGAAAATCCAGATTATTCTTTAGTCTGTGGACAAACATTCTATTTCCGAGAAAACAACGAACAAGACTTCAGTGAAAAAGAGTTTATTTTTGAAGGTGAAAGACTCAATCTCTGGCAGGAGAAGGCAACAGAAAGAGTTAAAGCTTATTATCAACAGGTATTAGATAATGGAGTGTTTTATGGTCTGTATCGTCGCAATCAATTATTGAGGGGTTCTATGAATCATACAATGGGAGGAGATTGGCTGTTTATAGCATCAATTGCTTTTTTGGGGAAAGTGAAAACCCTGGAAAATGTCTCTCTTAAGAGATCACGTCAATGATTTTTCATGGGAGGCAACTATAAAACTTTCCCGGTAATTTTTTTAGAAATTGAAATGTCCTAAAAACTTTCAACTCTAATTAATTCCAGTTAATTGTTCATTCAATGCAATATCTGTGATTTATGGTTGAACACATTCATCTTTCAAAGTATGGCCCAACAAATGGTGGCTACCAACATGGGGCTGCGCGGAGTGGTCTTCCAAGATTTCAGGGAGAGTATCCACATTTGAGTACATCAATATCGGCTTTTAATGACATTCTTTTTTCGCCTATATATGAATGCTTAGAGCCATCAGAGCGTTTTGATTTTGCAACAGAAGTTCAAAAAATAATATGTGAGCGACATGGTATAACGTGGAATAAAACCCTCTTTCTACTCCTCAATTACATTGACAGATATCATCGTGTTCCATCAGATGATATGCTATTAAAAATTGGGCAATTGCAAAAAGAGATCGTAGACCCTGTTCAAAGAGAGGAGATGAAGCAATTAGTCAGTTTGTACATTAATAAAGGGTAATCCCTTTGGATGCCTTGGCTTGGTCAAAAAGCTGGCCTTGAATTTTATCAACTTAAAAGCAAGGAGATAGCAATGCAAAAGGAAATACCAATTAAAATAAAAGATTCACAGTCTAATTTAGAAAAAATTAAAGCTGAGTTAGCACGTTATCAAGCCCGACTTAATCAGTTCCAAACTCACATCCAGCAAATTCAGGCGAGGAAAGCAAATATCAGTTTTATCATGCCAGCCTATAACTGCGCCGACACAATAGAAGAGTCTATTAACTCAATCTTTAACGGCAACTTTACAGATGGTGATGAATTAATTATTGTTAATGATGGCTCGACGGATCATACAGCAAAGGTTTTGGAAAAGTTAAGAAGAAATTACCCCTCAATCAAAGTTTTTCACCATCCTCAAAACCGAGGGGGGGCACCAGCTAGAAACATGGCTGTGAGTCATGTTAAACATTCAATTATCTTTTGTTTAGATTCAGACAATATATTAGTACCAGGAACTGTACCAAAGTTAAAAGAGTTTATGTTTACTTCAGGAGCTGATGTTGCTGTTTTTAAGGAAAAAAGGTTTTTTACAGAAAGAATAGAAAACTATGCAGAAGGCAACAAGTGGGAGTTTAAAGACATCACTACGTTGGATGATGCTCTCAAAACTCACATATTTCCAGGAGCTAGTGGTAATTATATGTTTACCAAAAAAAGTTGGATGCGGGCGGGTGGTTATCCAGAGTTGACAGGTTATGATACCCACGGATTTGGTTTACGACAACTGGCAACTGGTGCGAAAATGGTATCGATGCCCGATTCTTATTATTATCATCGTCAAGGCTGGGAGTCTTATTATATTCGGTATTCAAAAGAACACAATATTTCCCTGGAAATGGCACAGGTTCTTTTGCCTTTTAAACATTTAATTTCCGACCAAGATATTAGTTATATTTGGGGTGAAGGTAAAGAAATTTGGTATTCTGAGGTGTTGGAATCACGTCCAATTTCATTAATAGAGAGTAATCCATGTTATCCTTCTGAATTATTTTATCCTTCATGGGGAGATATCTCTCCACCTGTCTTGCCAGTAGTAATCACTATGTCAACCCTTGACACTAATGGGGGAGGCTCATGACGTGGGCCTAGCCACTCTTCTGGCCATGACGAGTTGGGCGAGAAAAAGCTAAACCACTACTACTTAATTGCCATCAAGTAGGATGTCTCACTTTTGGTCAAAAACCAAGGCTTTAATTTTATAAACTTAAAAACAGGAAAATAGCAATGAAAATCGAACAGCCCCAGTCTAATCAAAGCTCCCAAGGCAGTGTAGAAACCAGCGGCGAAACTGCGATTATCCAACAGTTTATTTCCGAGGGATCTGTTGTTTTTGACGTAGGTGCCAATGTTGGTGATTGGACAAAAGAAGTTTTGAGTAGACTCACAGATGTAGAAGTGCATTTATTTGAGCCAATTCCTCAAGTATATAATACCCTTTTAGAAAACCTCGCAGAAAATACAAACGCGCCAAAAATTACCGCTAACAACTTAGCATTAACTAAAAATGAAAATGATGAATATAAGACATTTTATTACTACGAGAATGCTTCCGCTTGGAGTACATTTTACCGCAGAGAGGTTGTAGAACAAATGGGATGGCATAAAGCTCCCAATGAAATTGTTGTTCCGACATTAAATATTGATAGTTACTGCGAGCGACTCGGCATTCAGCGAATCAACTTTCTTAAAATAGATGTGGAAGGCGCTGAGTTAGATGTGCTTTATGGAGCAAGGAACTTATTACGCAGAGGCGAAGTGGATTACATTCAGTTCGAGTACGGTGCAACTTTCATTGACGCCTCAATAACGTTAAAGGATGTTTTTGATTACTTACATGAATTCGGTTTCTCAATATTTAAAATATTGCCTCAAGGATTAGAGGATAAACCATTTTTTTTGGAGCAACATGAAAACTATGGGTACAATAATTTTTTAGCCGTAGGCGAGCGAGTCCACTCATTTGTTTCAGGTAATCGGCCCGATGTAACTATTACCATCCCAAGCCCTGTCGTGAAGGAAATACCAATTAATAGGAAAGATGCGTCTAATTTAGAAAAAATTAAAGCTGAATTAGCAAAGTCTAAAGCCAGACTCAATCAGTTGACAACTCACAACCAGCAGGTTCAGGACATGAAAACAAATATCAGTTTTATCATGCCAGCCTATAATTGCGCCGACACAATAGAAGAGTCTGTTGATTCGATAATGAATGGTAATTTCATCGCAGGTGATGAACTAATTATTGTCAATGATGGTTCTACAGATAATACCGAGAAGGTTTTAGAAAAATTAAGAAGAAATTACCCATCGATCAAAGCTTTTCACCATCCTCAAAACCGGGGTGGGGCACCAGCGAGAAATACTGCTGTTAGAAACGCTACACACTCACTTATTTTTTGTTTAGATTCAGACAATATATTAGTACCAGGAAGTATACCAAAGCTAAAAGAGTTTATGTTGACTTCAGGAGCTGATGTTGCTGTTTTTAAGGAAAAAAGGTTTTTTAACGAAAGAATAGAAAACTATGCAGAAGGCAACAAGTGGGAGTTTAAAGATATCACTACGTGGGCTGATGCTCTTAAAACTCACATGATTCCAGGAGCTAGTGGTAACTATCTGTTTACTAAACAAAGTTGGATGCGGGCGGGTGGTTATCCAGAGTTTGCAGGTGGTTATGATACCCACGGATTTGGTTTGCGGCAATTGGCAACTGGTACGAAAATGATGTCGATGCCAAATTCTTGTTATTATCATCGTCAAGGCTGGGAGTCTTATTATATTCGCTATTCAAAAGAACACAAGATTTCCCTAAAAATAGCACAGGTTCTTCTTCCTTTTAAATACTTAATTAGTGAAAAAGATATTAATTATATTTGGGGTGAAGGGAAAGAAATTTGGTATTCTGAGGTGTTGGAATCACGTCCAATTTCATTAATAGAGAGTAATCCATGTTATCCTTCTGAATTATTTTATCCTTCATGGGGAGATATCACTCCACCTGCCTTGCCAGCAGTAATCACTATGTCAACTCTTGGTACAAATGGGCGTTTTGCTAATCAAATATTTCAATATGCTTTCCTAAGAATCTATGCTAAAGAACACCAATTAAAACTACAAACTTCTGAATGGATTGGTCAATATTTATTTGGTCATCAAGAACCAGTAGTTTCGCGTGAGTTACCTCAAGTTAAAGACCCATACAGTGAGATTGATGACCTTGCTAAATCTCTCAAGGAAAACTCTACAACACCATACACTAATGTGGACTTTTGGGGTTATTTCCAATACCATACAAGTTGCTACGCACCCCACAAAGATTATTTTTGTAGTCTTTTTCAGCCCGTACCCGGAGTCACAACTAAGTTGCAACTAGCTGTCCAGTCTCTTCATGCAAAAGGTAAAACAGTAGTTGGTTTGCATTTGCGTCGGGGTGACTATGGATATAATGAATTTTTCCTTACTCCCAATGAATGGTACAAAAAATGGCTGCAAGAAATATGGGAAAATTTAGAACAGCCCGTCTTGTTTATTGCTAGTGATGAAATTGACAAAGTTATCGGTGATTTTAGAGAGTATAATCCGATTACCTCGAAAGATTTAGGCATTGAGTTACCCGAAGCCCCCTTTTATCCAGATTTCTATTTATTGAGTCAATGTGATATAGTCGCTATCTCGAATAGCTCGTTTTCCTTCGCAGCTTGTATGCTTAATGAGGAGGGCAAGTTGTTTGTTAGACCTCACTTGTTTCAAGAAAAACTAATTCCTTTTGATCCTTGGAATGACTACCCAATTTTGCGGGAAAGTTTAATCGCTCAACATTCTTTAGCAGAAGCAAGGGGAGCAAATACAGTTTTAAGTTCTCCATCTCTACCTGTTAATTTCTTCACGATAGTCCTTAACGGTGAACCATTTATCCGCTATCATATCCAAGTATTCAAGCAACTCCCATTCAAATGGCATTGGCATATAGTTGAAGGTGTGGCAGAACTCAAGCACGACACAGCTTGGAGTTTATCACTGGGGGGAAAAGTTACTAATGAAATTCATCGAAATGGTCGTAGCAATGACGGCACTACTGAATATTTAGACAAACTCAAACAAGAGTATCCAGACAATATTACAATTTACCGCAAGCCGGAAGGTATCTTTTGGGATGGTAAACGGGAAATGGTAAATGCTCCTTTGGGTCGCATAAATGAGGAATGTTTGCTATGGCAAGTAGATGTAGATGAACTATGGACAACACAGCAGATTTGCACCACACGACAGATGTTCATTGATAACCCAACTAAAACAGCAGCATGGTATTGGTGCTGGTATTTTGTGGGAGAAAACCTGGTAATCAGTACCCGGAACTGTTACGCTCATAATCCTAATCAAGAGTGGTTAAGAACTTGGCGTTTCAAACCATGTATGAAGTGGCAAAAACATGAACCGCCCTGCTTAGAAGAATTAGGTGGTGATGGAGAATGGCATGATGTAGCTGCTGTTAATCCATTCCGACATGAGGAAACAGAACAACAGGGATTAGTGTTTCAACACTTTGCTTATGTGATGATTAAGCAATTGCAGTTTAAAGAAATATACTACGGTTATAAAGATGCTGTCTTGCAATGGAGTCAATTACAGAAACAAACTCAATTCCCAGTTCTTTTGCGTCAGTATGTGGGTTGGGTACACGATGAGACAATGGTTAACACAGCTACTTCAATGGGGCTGTTACCAATTCTATCCAAAGCAGCAGATGGGATTAACTGGCGGTTTAAAATAGGCTCTCAAGAAGTCTTGGCCAAAGATAGTGAAATAATTGCCATCTCAGAACAGAGTAAAGCTCAGATTAAAGATTCTATAAAGGTAATAGTTGATGGTGTCTTTTTCCAGCTAAATCACACGGGTATTGCCCGTCTGTGGAATTCATTGCTAGAAGAGTGGGTAATCAGTGGATTTGCTAAACAGGTGCTAGTTCTCGATCGCGCAGGGACGGCTCCTAAGATTAATGGTGTCCAATATCGAACTGTAGAAGCTTATAATTATGGCGCTACTGATGCCGATCGACAAATCCTACAGCAAATATGTGATGAAGAGGGTGCAGATATCTTTATCTCCACATACTATACAACTCCCCTATCCACCCCTTCTGTATTCATGGGATATGACATGATTCCAGAACTAATTGGGAAGAATCTTGATAATGAGCCTATGTGGAGAGAAAAGCATTATGGGATTAAACACGCATCTGCATACATCACCATTTCTGAAAATACCGCCTATAACTTGGCTGGTTGTTTTCCCCACATTTCACCAAGTTCTATTACTGTCGCACATTGCGGTGTAAAAACCAACTTATTCCCTGCAAATTTTCAAGAGATCTCTGCTTTTCAGAGTACATATGGCATTTCTAAGCAATACTTTTTATTGGTAGGAGATAGAGCGGGCTGGTGCGGGTACAAAAATGGCATATTGTTCTTTAAAGCATTTGCCCAATTAGCTAACAAGCATGATTTTGAAATTGTTTGCACAGGTGGGGAACCGACTATTGAGGAGCAATTTTGGCAGTACACTTCTGGTGTTCAAGTACATAAGTTGTATTTGACGGATGAAGAGCTAAGAGTTGCTTACTCGGGTGCGGTTGTTTTAGTCTATCCCTCACTTTATGAAGGCTTCGGGATGCCAGTTATAGAAGCGATGGCTTGTGGATGTCCAGTAATTGCGTCTAAACGGGCATCACTTCCAGAAGTCGCAGGGACAGCAGCTTTATATATAAGTGGCTTTGATGTCAGTGAATTAGTTAATGCTTTGCAAGAAGTACAAAAACCCGAATTACGCAATCAACTAATTTCTGCTGGCTTAGAACAGGCTAAGAAGTTTTCTTGGTCTAAAATGGCAGAGATAGTTAGAGAAGCATTACTCAATGCTACTAATAAATCTAGCAGTGATAGTGCTATTATTGCCACCAAGGAAATTAAAAAATTAGCCTCTAGTTTCAATATTCGTATTAGCAAATATTTGCCGAAAATATCAATTGTTACTCCGTCCTTTAATCAGGGAGAGTATTTAGAAGAATGTATTGATTCGGTGCTCAGTCAAGGCTACCCCAATCTTGAATATGTAATTATGGACGGCGGTAGCACAGATGGATCGGTAGAGATTATTAAAAAGTATGAAAAGCATCTGAATTATTGGCAAAGTCAACCAGATGGGGGTCAGTATGCCGGGATTAATCAGGGTTTCGCTAAAACAAATGGCGAGATTATGGCCTGGATTAATTCTGATGATAAATATCACCCTGATGCCTTTTTAAAAGTAGCAGCAGCTTTCAATAAGTACCCCCAAATGGAATGGCTAATGGGTCGTCCGAATGCTTGGGATGGACTAAATGGCAATGCACAGTTTATTGCTGAATATGAACCACAATGGTCACGAGAGTTTCTCCTTGGTAAAACATGGAAATCCTGCGGTCAGTGGATTCAACAAGAAAGTACATTTTGGAAACGCTGTTTATGGAACAAAGCAGGCGGTCAGTTGCAGTTAGATCCGCCTATGGTAACAGCAGATTTTGAACTATGGGTGAGGTTTTCTCGCCATGCACAACTTTACTTCATTGATACTTTGCTAGGCGGGGCTCGTTGGCATGAAAAACAACGGTCAAGAGTGTTTTGGGAGCGTTGCATGGAGGAAATTGATGAAGTGCTGGCGAAAGAACAAGCTCTTATTGCTAGTGGACTCCATCAAACTTCTTTACCCGCACCTCATCGAGTAGTTCTGAGTGCGGAAGAAATTGTCGCGGTCAAACAGCAAGCTAAACAAATCATCCAAGTGTCAGCTATTGTCTCGACTTACAATTCTGCTAAATTCATACGCGGTTGTTTAGAAAATCTAGTCAACCAAACTCTTTATCAAAAAGGTGAACTAGAAATTGTTGTTATTGATAGTGCATCGCCACAAAACGAGGAATCCATTGTCAAAGAGTTCCAGGCGCAATATCCCAACATTATTTATGAACGAACCTCGCAACGGGAAACCCTCTACGCCTCCTGGAACAGAGCAATTAAGATGGCGCGAGGAATTTACATTACTAATGCCAATACGGACGATATCCTGCGCCCAGATGCTTTAGAAATCATGGCTAACTACCTAGATAATCACCTAGAAGTTAGCCTAATATATCCAGATCAATTAATCACTAATACTCCCAATGATACTTGGGCAACAACTAAGGCTAATCGGCGCTGGAATTGGCCATCATTTAACTACAACGAATTAGAGAGCCGCTGTATTATAGGTTCTCAACCAATGTGGAGAAAATCTCTGCATGAAAAATATGGTTACTTCCGCCCAGAATTTACATCGGCTGGTGATTACGAATTTTGGCTGAGAATTGGCAAAACAGAAAACTTTGCTCGCATTCCCGAACCCCTGGGATTATACTACGAAAATCCACAAGGGTTAGAACATTCTTCAAGCGTCGGACAACAAGAAACACAAAAGATACTAGAAGAATATGGTATTACCCAACGGGGTGTCATCCCAAAAACTTCCATCCCTGTGGCTATTTCTCCATCAGAACTAAACGCACTACCCTATCGCCAAATAGGGCAATCAACTGTTAACATAGGTCGCCCGCTTGTGAGCGTCATCATCCCCACTAAAGACCGCCCCGAAATGCTTACCCAAGCTATCCAAAGCGTTCTCAATCAAACCTTTACAGAATTAGAAATCATTGTTGTCAACGATGGGGGCGTTGACGTACAATCAGTCATCTCACGCCTCAATGCGAAAGGTAACATTGTCTATAAAAAACACGATCGCACTCTCGAGCGATCCGCCGCCCGTAACACTGGCATCCGCGCCGCCCGTGGTAAATACATCGCCTACTTAGACGACGACGATAACTACTACCCCAATCACATCGAAACCCTAGTCAAATTCCTAGAAAATGGCGAATATAAAATCGCCTACACCGATGCTGTCATGGCGCAACAGGAAAAACAAAATGGTGAATATGTGACACTTCACCGTAGTGTGCCCTACTCCCTAGACTTTGACAAGGACAAAATCTTAGTGAGTAACTGCACTCCTAACTTATGTCTAATGCACGAAAAATCCTGCTTAGATGAAGTGGGCTTATTTGATGAAACCCTATCAACCCATGAAGATTGGGATTTAATAATTCGGCTATCTCGCAAATTTGACATAGCCCATATTAAGGAAACTACCTGCGAATTTACCCAAAGAAATGATGGCACTAACACCAGTAGCCATAATCGAGGCGATTTTACTCGCACTAGGGAGATTATTTTTAACCAATATCGCCACTATGCTGAGGCTAACCCCGCTATTTTAGAGGCTCAAAAAGAGGCTTTTATCGCAGAAGCAAAAGAGTTAGCCCAGCAAGTACAGCAGATACAAGCACAATTTACCCAATCTCTGGATAAATTACAGTCTCAGTTAGAAGAAAAAGAGTCACATTTACAGCAAAATCAAGCAGAAAAATCTGAGTTATCAGCGCAAGTGGAAATTTGGCAGCGATCGACTCAGGAGGTAAAAGCTAAATTAGAGGCGACTCAATCGGAAAAGGAAGGGGTGAAATCTCAGTTGAATAGCTGGAAACAAACAGCAGAAGAAATGCAGATAGAATTGGATCGATCGCGCTCAAAACTGAAACAAGCCCAGTCACAATTAGATCGATCGGCTTTCCCCATCGGTAAATCCTAGCCCAAAAAACCCGGTTTTTGCCAAAAACCGGGTTTCACAAAAAAGCTCAAGTCTATTACTTCGCCTTTAATTCCA
This sequence comes from Microcoleus vaginatus PCC 9802, assembly GCA_022701275.1. Taxonomy (NCBI): domain Bacteria; kingdom Bacillati; phylum Cyanobacteriota; class Cyanophyceae; order Oscillatoriales; family Microcoleaceae; genus Microcoleus; species Microcoleus vaginatus. The sequence goes on along the minus strand of CP031740.1, from coordinate 263,729 downwards.
GCCCCCGACGATAACAAACACTAGCCTCTTTTTGTCGCCCCACCTTAGCCAAGGTATCACCCAACTTATCATAAACCTCAGCTAAATTAGGATTAAGATCGATCGCCTTTTGATAAAACTCGATCGCCCTCTCTGGCATTCCCTTACCCAGCCAAACATCACCCAAACCAGCGTAAGACATAAAATCCTCAGAGTGAAGCTTCACACACCGATCGTAGGAAGCGATCGCCTCATCCCACCGCCCCAGTTTTGCCAAAGCTTCGCCTAAATAATGCTGCGCCTCCCAAGAGTCAGAATTTCGATCGAGAACGCGGCGGTACTGAGCGATCGCCCCATCAAACTGCCCTTGTTCTGCCAAAGCCTTACCTAGCTGCAAATAAAGCTCCGAGTCCTCAGACTTAATCTCCACAGCCTTTTGAGCCGCCTCCAAATTACTTGGATTCAATTTGCTTGCCCTGCGATAACACTTTACCGCCTCATCTAAATCCAGCTCAACATCTTTCTGAAGCGGTTGGACGCGAGCTCTTTTTTGCAGGGCTTCCCCTAAATGACAGTGAACTACATCCGAATCAGGAGCAATTTCCAGCGCTCTGCGATAGGCAGAAATCGCCTCATCGTAACGCCCCAACTGATATAGAGCAAACCCTAAATGATCCTGAGCCTCCAGCGAATTTGGCTCGAACTCAACCGACTTGCGGTAAGCCCCCACAGCTTGCTCCCACTTTTGCAGTTTCGCCAAAGCATCGCCCAAATGCTGGTAAATCACTGCCGCATTCGGTACGATATCAAGCGCTTTCCGATAAGATGCGATCGCCTCCTCCCAGCGCTGCACGATCGACAAAGTATGCCCCAAATAGTGGTGGACGATCGCCGAACCCGGCTCCAACTCAGCAGCTTTCGAGTAAGATGCGATCGCCTCCTCCCATTGACCCTGAGCCGATAAAGCCGTTCCCAATTTATAGTAAAGCCAATGGAAATCAGGCTTCAACGGCATCGCCTTTCGGTAATAACCCACGGCTTCTGCTAATTCATTCTTACCTTGCAAAGCCTCTGCCAACTTCAGGTACAAATCTCCCTCGCCCGGATTTAGCTCGATCGCATGACGCAAGCACTCAATCCCTTCATCAACCCGTCCCTGTCTTGCCAAAGCCTCCCACAAATTTTGGTAAGGCAAAGCCGATTCCGAGTCAAGCTCGATCGCTCTTTGCAAACAACTTATAGATTCATCCAGTTGACCTTGCAAACACAAACCCTTACCCAAGCTGTTATAAAACTCATAAAAATCTGGATATATTTCCACAGCTTTGCGGTACGCCACCACCGCTTCATCAAGATTGCCCTGCTGTTCCAAAACCTCCCCTAAATTATGCCAAGACCAAGCCGAATTCGGGTTAAGTTCGCAGGCCCTGCGGTAACTTTTCTCCGCCCCATCCCGCTGCCCCAATTTCGCCAAAACTTCACCCAAATTGTGGTGATACCAGGAAAAATCCGGGTTGAGTTCTGTACAGCGCTGGTAGGCGGCGGCGGCTTCCTCTAATTTATGCGACTGCTTTAGGAGGTTGCCTCTATGAAAATAATTAGAAGCTGTCTCTTCATGCACTTGTAATGAGTTATTCATAATTTTCTACCGGAGATTTCATTTTTTTTAGCTTGGTTGAGGCTGGGTTTATAACTACCTTGTATCTGAGAACTTGCACCAATGTCAATCTTCAGGATTCTCGCGCGGGGTGGGGGCGGGTTTTTTAGTCTTTGGGTATTCCTTGAAGCTATCGGTGAACCCGCCCCTACAGGTTTTTGACATTGGTACCCTCAGGTGAATTGTATCGGTTTTCTGTCTGAGTCACAATCCTCTCGATCCCCCCTAGCCCCCCTTAGCAAGGGGGGGACAAGAGCGTTCAACGTCCCTCTTCTTGAGTCTGAGTCACAATCCTCTCTATTTCCCTAGTCCAGACCCGGTACGGGGGCCCGGCCTCTACAAGGGGTGAACAATAAGCGTTCAAATTCCCCCTTCTTAAGGGGGATGCGAGGGGCATCAAGACTTTGGTACAAACCAGAGATACAGAGGGTTTCAGTCTTAAATTGACACCCTTAATTCATGGGGATGTTCCTAATTCGTCGGCCGCCAATTCTCGTCCTCCAATCTAATACCGCTGTCTTGACAAGCTCTGGTTAAATGAGGGCTGTAGTAAGGGTCATTCTCAATATATTTTTGCCACCGGCTTTCCATCAGCTTCGATTCCTTCCTCAGCCGCTCTTTCTTTTCAGGCGAGTCTTCGTAACCCCGGCTTTTAGATTCGTGGTGGTAGAGAACTACATGAGGCAGGTAAATATTTCGGTACCCTTTCTCTAGCATTTTCAAACACAAATCCACATCATTGTACGCCACTGTTAGTTCTTCGTCAAACCCCCCAACACTTTCAAATACTTCGCGGCGGCACATTAAACACGCAGCAGTTACCGCTGAAACATTATTCATGCCTACCACATTCCCGAAATAGCCAGGAATCGATCGCGGCATATGGTAATAACTGTGACCGGCAACTCCGCCGCCGAGTCCCATCACCACTCCCGCGTGCTGGATTTTGTTGTCTGAATATATCAACAAATTGCCCACAGCCCCGATCGAGCTTCTCTGAGCTTGTTCAACCATCCCGTCAATCCAATCGGGAGTAATTACCTCTGTATCGTTATTCAAAAACAGCAAGTAATCTCCCTCCGCCTTGCTAGCAGCGTAGTTGTTAATCTTAGAGAAATTGAACGGAATATCTAGGCGATAACTTTTAAACCTCGCTGATTCCTTAGCCGTCCATTTAGCCAGAATTTCCGCCGTGTGTTTCTCTTGACTGCCGTTATCGATGACGATAACTTCGTAGTTGGGGTAGACACTCTTAGTAAAGATAGACTCCAAGCAATTGTCCAAAACATCGCCTAAATCCCGCGTCGGAATAATGATGCTGACCCGCTTGTAATCGGCAATTTTGTAGCGTGCAATAAAGTGTCCCAAAAAGTAGGGAACGCCTTCAATTTTCCCCGGTTCGCCCCGGCGTTCGATCGCCTCTTGCAAAGCTTTTTGCCCTGCGTCATAGGCATAAGGTTTAGCCTCTACACCGCCAGCCGCTGAACCTGCGTGCATTCTCCAGTGGTAAAGAATTTTAGGGATGTGAAAGATTTTGTCAGTTTTTTCCGTAAACCTCAAAACCAAATCATAATCCTGAGCTCCCTCAAAACCCGCTCTAAAACCGCCGATTTCATTAATTAGCGATCGCCTGTAAGTTCCCAAATGGCAAGTGTACATCCGAGATAAAAATGAATCCGGACTCCATTCTGGCTTGAAGAAAGGGTTTATCAGTTCTTTATCCTGATAAATCTTGTCTTCATCTGAATAAATCATGTCCGCTTCCGGGTGGCGGTTCAGCAGCAGCACCACTTCATACAAAGCCTCTGGTGTCAGCGTATCGTCGTGGTCTAATAAAGATACAAATTCACCCGTCGCCAACTCCAAAGCAGAATTAGAACAGTGAGAAATGTGACCGTTTTTGGTTCTGTAAGCTACTTTGATCCGGCTATCTTTGGCTGCATATTCTTGCAAAACTTGCTTGACATGAGGCGCGGTTGATGAGTCATCCGCAATGCACAATTCCCAATAAGGATATATCTGATTGAGAACTGATTCTATTGCCTCCTGCAAATAATTTTCTGGCGTATTGTAAGCCGGCATGACAATGCTAATCAGCGGCTTGTAGTTAAAGATTTCTAATGTTTCCGCCATTTTTCGCAAGTCAGCTTCTCTGGGGCTGTTCTTAGCGCGCCACTTGGTGTAAGCTGGGTCTTGACCGAGGAATAGCGAATCTCGTACGTTTTGATAATCCAAACCAAAAAGTTTCGGATCGAGTTTGCTTGCCGTCTGATACTCTTCCAAAGCTTCCGAAAGCTTATCTTGTTTAGCTAGAGTTTTCGCTAGATTGTAGTGAGACCAGCCAAAGTCAGGAGCAACCTCGATCGCTTTCCGATAAGCAGCAACAGCTTCATCAAGCCGACCTTCTTCTTGAAATACATCAGCTAAGTTGTGGTGCGCCCAAACAAAACTTGGATTCAGTTCTGCAGCTTTCTGATAGCTTTTAATAGACTCATCAACTTTACCGAGCCATTTCAGGACATCGCCTAAATTGTGGTGAGTTCCAAAGTAATTCGGATTAATTGAAATTGCTTTGCGGTAGGCGGCCACAGCCTCGGTCAATTTACCTTCTTCTTGCAGAGACGCCCCTAATTCGTGGTACTCCGCAGCTATCCCAGGGCTGTGTTCGATCGCCTTTCCAGAGTGTCCGCGAACACCGCGATCGCTCTTTTCCGCCCCCCTACTTACACCCTTTTTTTTTAACACCTCTTCTAACCGCCCAGAAATAGCCTTGTCATCAGGCCGAATCTGCAACGCCATCTGATAAAAGACGATCGCCCCATCCGGCCAACTGTGCCGCACCAAAGCATCAGCCAACTCAACATAAAGGTCAGCATCATTCGGCGCAATCTCCAGCGCCTTGTGATACAACTGCACGTCATCAGGATTCTCTTGAATCGCCCGCCGGTACAAACGCATCGCCTCCTTCAAATCCCACTGCGATCGCATCCTCAAAGCATCAGCCAACTTTTGCGAAAGCCACGGCAAATCAGCCTGAATTTCCGCAGCGCGGCGGTAAGCGGCGATCGACTCATCCCACCGTTCCAGCTTCTCACAAGCCGTTGCCATGTTGTAATAAGTCCACGGAAAATCGGGATTTAACTCGGCTGCGCGTCGGTAAACATCGATCGCTTCCTCCCACCTTTCCATTTCTAGCAGCGCGTCGCCCAATTTGCTCTGCGACCAGAAGAAATTCGGATTAACTTCGTTAGCACGCCGGTAGGCAACAACCGCCTCATCCCACCGTTCCAAATTCACCAGCGCTTCTGCTAAATTATTGTGCGCCCAAAAATGGTCGGGATTGAGTTCGATCGACCTTTGGTAAGCCGAAATTGCCTCCTCCCACCTTCCTAGTTTAATTAGCGCGTCTGCTAAATAGTTGTGCGACCAACTGAAATCTGGATTTAATTCTGTTGCTTTCCTATAAGCATTTACCGCCTCCTCCCACCGTTCCAACTTGAGCAACACATCTGCTAAATTGTTGTGCGACCAGCTAAAATCAGGATTTAATTCGATCGCCTTGCGGTAAGCATTTACAGCTTCCTCCCACCGTTCCAACTTAACCAGTGACTCAGCTAAATTGTTGTGCGACCAAGAAAGTTCGGGATTGTTTCTAATGGCGTTGCTGTAAGCATCTACCGCCGCTTCCCACTGTTCTTGATTTCTGAGAATTTCGCCCAATTCATGATAAGCGGCGCCAGCATTTGGGTTCAACTCAACCGCGCGCCGGTAACACTCAATTCCCTTATCTACCTTACCTTGCTCGATCAAAGTTTTGGCTAAATTCTCGTGTTCCTCGGCGGTGGCAGACTTCGGGTCGATCGCCAATGCGCGATACCAAGCCTCAGCCGCTTCCTCCGACTTGCCTAACTGACTTAACAGTTTCCCAAAATTGCGGAAAGCACCTGCAAAATCCGGTTTCAGGGCGATCGCCTTTTCGTAAGCAGAAATCGCTTGCTGCCACTGTTCCTGCTGCGCGCAGATGCTGCCGTAATTAGCGTATGCTTCGGCAAAATTTGGGTTAATTTCTATTGCTTTGACATAGCAACTTTTAGCTTCATCAATTTTGCCACCAGCTTGTAGGGCGTTGCCCAGCATTTTATAAAGCGGTGCTTCCGGCTTAATTTGCAGTGCCTTCTTGCAAGCAGAAATTGCCTGTTCCAATTTACCCTGAGCAAAATAGCCTTCTGCCAGTATTTTGTATGCTTCTGGATCTTCTATATTAATTGTAGAATTAACTGCCTGCTGAACTGGCGGCTGCACTGGCGGCTGCACTGGTGGCTTAACTGGCGGCTTCACTGGGGTGGCTGCGGGCTGCTGCTTAACTGCACCGTTTGTCGCAGTTGCACCCCCTAAACTTTGCTGTCCCTCGCTACCGTTTCTCGCATGAGCTGCGTTGAGTTCAATTGCTTTGCGATAATATGCTGTCGCTTCCTCTAACTTGCCTTGTTTTTTTAGCGCTTCGCCCAAATTTTGGTAAGCAGTCGCCACATTAGGATTTAATTTTATGGCGCGATCGTAACAAGCGATCGCTTCGGGGAATTTTTCCTGCCGAAAAAAAGCGTCGCCCATATTCAAGTGTTCCCCAGGCGCTACTTTTTCCGGTTCCAAACTAAATGCTTGATACCAGCACTGCTGCGCTTCTTCCGGTTTGCTAATTTGTCCAAATACTTTTGCTAAATTCCGGTACACTCCCGCGAAATTCGGCTTAATCGTGATCGCCTTTTGATAAAATCCGATCGCCTCCTGCCATTTTTGCTGCTGGGCGCCCAGGCTGCCCAAATTCGCGTATACTTCCGCAAAATTCGGTTCTATTTCAATCGCTTTAGCGTACCAGTGCCGCGCCTCTTCCATCCTGCCTTGAGCTTGCAGCGCGTTGCCCAAAGTCTTGTAAGCTGGTGCAAAATTGGGGTGAATCTTCAAAGCTTGCTCGCAGGATGCGATCGCTTCTTCTACTTTTCCTTGGGATAAGTATATTTCTCCCTGTTGGTTAAATTGAACCGCTGTTGATTCTGTACTCACTGTTGATGGCATATGGGCGGCGGCTCCAGAGGCAGGAATTAAATAGGGTAGTCAAAACGTTTCACAATTATACTCGCGTTTGACACTAAGAGTAGCGGGCTTGTTCCCCCAATTCTTAATTTTTTTGACTCTCGGTGCTGGCGAGTAACCGGGATTCTCGGCTGATTTTTTGATTGTACGGCTAAATATGTAAGAATCAGTAAGGTTTCTGGGAGATTTGTGCGCCAGTCCCGACTTTTGTACCTTCGGGTCGATCGCCCCTTTTGTAAAGTAAAGTAAACCATGCCGGTTCTTGCTTGTGCGAGGCTTTCTTGTGGACTGGGCAAGGGAGTCCGCCTAAAAAATATTACAAACGGCGGAAAATGTGCGAGCCAACCCAAAGGAGAATAGCCTTTTTAGCAAAAAACGATCGCCCTTTTGGGAGAAAGCGATCGCCCTTTTTTTTTCAACAATTAGTTAACAACTATTAGCAATTACTAATCAAGCTGCTGCCTCTGCGTCTTCTTCTGCGTCTTCTGGTTCAGAACCTGCTTGAATTCCCAGCACCGTAACAACCACCTGATCTGGTTCGCCGAGAGCTACCACTCCCTCAGGCAAAACTAATTCATGAATGTGCACCGCATCCCCAACCTTTAAATTAGAAATATCTACTTCAATTGCTTCAGGAATGCTGTCAGGTTTGCACTTAACTGCCAGTTGCGTCAGCACGGTATCCAAGATGCCGCCTTCTAACTTGACGCCGACTGGTTCGCCGACAAAACGCAGTGACAATTCAACTTCCAGGCTGTCTTGAGTCGCCACGGAGAAAAAGCTCAGGTGGTAAGGATAGCCTTTCCAAGGATGAACTTGAACTTCCCGCAGCAAGGTTTTTCCGCTCCAAGAGAGGTCGGGAATGCTCAGGTCAATTAGGGCATTGTTGACTACGTGCTTTTTGAGCAGGTGTTCAACTGTTTTGGCTTTGATGGTAAGGGAAATGGATTCAGAGCCTTTGTGGCCGTAGAGGACGGCGGGAATCAATCCAGAGCGGCGGAGGGCGTTAGGTTTGCTGCCTTCTGCCCGCTTTTGACATTCTACTGCGAGTTCCATTTTATGACTTTCTGTTGATTGTTTTTACATTTTATCAAATTTATGCTACAGCGATCGAAGTTAATTAAATTCGCTGAATATTTGATAATAATAATTGGGAATTGGGAATTGCGAATTGGGCTATTCTCCGAATCTCGGCCTCTTCAACTCTCCCAATCTCCCCATCAATCTTTCCCAATCTAAAATCTCAAACCTAAAATGGTTTGGCGGGATGGCCGTCGGCAGAAAGCAAAGCGCGTTTCGGGCCGTGAATCGGGTCTTCTACAATAATAGTTTGGTCGCGGCTGGCACCGAGAGAAACAATGGCGATCGGCACTTCCATCAAATCTGCCAAAAACTTCAGATAATCCAAAGCTTGCTGCGGCAAATCTTCCAAATTCCGGCACTCTTCCGTAGACTGTTTCCAACCGGGAAGGCTTTCGTAAATAGGTTTGCAGTGAGCAAATATCCGGGAACTTTTCGGGAAATCAACACATCTTTCGCCGTCAATTTCGTAAGCAACGCAAACTTTTATTTCTTCTAATTCATCCAAAACATCTAGTTTGGTAATTGCCAGACAGTCAAGGCCGTTGATGCGGACTGCGTAGCGGCCGATTACTGCGTCGAACCAACCGCAGCGGCGTTTGCGACCGGTTGTTGTGCCGAATTCTGCACCTCGATCGCCCAAAATTGCGCCTATTCCATCTACCATTTCGGTAGGGAAAGGGCCTTCTCCGACGCGGGTTGTATAAGCTTTTGCTACGCCAATTACGCGATCAATTGCTGTTGGGCCGACTCCGGTTCCCACACAAGCACCGCCAGCGATGGGATTGCTGGAAGTAACGTAAGGATAAGTGCCGTGGTCTAAGTCTAATAAAGTGCCTTGCGCGCCTTCAAACAGAATATTTTTCCGCTTGTGAATTCCCTCATAAATCTTCAGCGAACTATCTACTACGTGCGGCCGCAAACGTTCCGCATAAACTCGATATTCATCAATTACCTCTTGCGGATTTAGAGGCGGCAAATTGTAGAGTTTTTCGAGAAGGACATTTTTACAATTAATCGTCCATTCCAATTGTTCTTGCAACCCTTCCAAGTCCATTAAATCTAGCATCCGAATGCCAGTGCGTTCGGACTTGTCGGCGTAAGTAGGGCCAATTCCGCGTCCCGTGGTCCCGATTTTATAATTTCCCCGCTGGGTTTCCGATGCTACATCAATTAATCGATGATAGGGCATCGTCACGTGAGCCGTCTCCGAAATCATCAGGGAGGCTGTCGAAATATTCAGTGCCTCTAGCTGATCTAACTCTGCAATTAAAACTTTCGGGTCAATGACCGTGCCACAGCCGATGATACACTCTTTATCAGGGTAGAGAATTCCGGACGGAATTAAGTGCAGCTTGAAAGTCTGACCGTTAACTACCACGGTGTGACCCGCGTTGACGCCCCCTTGGTAGCGGACAACGATATCTGCGGATTTGCTGAGCAAATCGGTAATTTTGCCTTTTCCTTCATCGCCCCACTGGGCGCCGATCACAACTACGTTAGCCAAGGGTTTCTCGCGTTCAGTTCAGGTTGACACAATCTCCGATTATGTATGAATACGTCCAAAATGTCAATCAATTTTAGATTTTAGATTTTGGATTTTAGATTTTAGAGGCTACGCCCCGCATACATCGGTTCACAGGTCGATCGGCTACGCATATTAGTGAGAGGCGAGCCACAGACGAGTCCGGGGGCAACAGACCCCATTATTTTCGGTCAAATTAATTTTTGTTAAGATTGAGAAAATAGAGGCTTTGTTGCCATGACTTTACACGCTGAGTTGCACCGCCATCTGGGTGGTTCTGTTGTTCCTAGGGTGCTGTGGCGGTATTTCGATCGCCACAATGCTGAGATGGTTAATCGATTTCAAGAATACTCGGAGTTTGAGGAGTTTTACACTCGTCCGCGCAATACTCTCAATGAGTATTTGGAACTGCACACACTGGTAGAAAGCGTTCAAACTGTTGAGACTTTGCCTTATTTTATCTATCGGTTGATGCGGGGCGCTTACGTGTTTGAAAATCTGGCTTATTTGGAGTTGCGCTATACGCCTTATTTGCGGACTCCAGAACATTTGAATCAGTCAGAACGCATTGATTTGATGGCAGAAATTGTAAAGGTTGTGGGCAAGGCAAGTCAAATTAGCGATTGTCCGATTGTTACCAGCCAAATTTTGTGTATGCACTCGCGTTTACCTTATGAGGTGAATCGGGCGATCGTAGATTTGGCGGCCGGGATGGGAGAATATGTTTGCGCGATCGATATAGCTGGCGGCGATGATTGTATAGGGGAACGTTTGGAGGAGTTTGTCGGATTGTACCAGTACGCGAGGTCGATCGGCATCAAAACTACCGGCCACCTCTACGAAACTACCTCTGGCTGTTATCCCGAACTTTTGCCCTATCTGATGCGTATCGGCCACGGGATTCAAATTCCCTTAAAATATCCCGAACTGCTGCCAGAAGTCGCGCGCAGGGGTCAATGCTTGGAAGTTTGCCCGACTACCTATCTCAAAACGGGAACCTTGCAAGATATGCGCGAATTGAAGGTTGTGTTCGATCGATGTTTTGAAGCTGGCGTCGATATTGCCATTTGTACTGACAACGCGGGATTGCACAACGTGCGATTGCCTTTCGAGTACGAGAATTTGTTAACTTTGGATATCATTGATTTTCGGCAGTTGCAAGCGTGTCAAGAAGCTGCTTTCCGCCATGCTTTCGCCTGGCCCTACGGGGAGCGGCCTGTGAAAATGCTAACTGGTTTGTTGCAGCATGAGTCTGTGGAGGCGATCGTTAATTAAAGAATATCTATTTAATTAACCGCAAAGGCGCGAAGGAAAAGAAAGAAGAAGATAGGTAGATGTCTTCAGGCAAATACTCTACTTCAAAATGATAAAAACCTCTTTCTTCTCTTCCTTCGCGCTCTTTGCGTCTTCGCGGTTCGTTTAAAAGAGATGTTTGTAAAATTATAATAAGTGTCGGGCCCTCTGCAATCGGTAGCAAGTTATAGTTTGGAGGGAGAATCATCAATATAAAAAGATAAAAAAACGATGACAAATATGGACGCTTACTGGATGCCCTTCACGGCCAACCGACAGTTTAAAGCCAATCCGCGAATGCTGGTATCGGCGAAAGATATGCACTTTACAAGCGATGATAACCGCTCAATTTTAGATGGTACTGCGGGGCTTTGGTGCGTGAATGCAGGGCACGCCCGCGAGACAATTGCCGAAGCAGTTAAACAGCAGGTTTTGCGTTTGGATTACTCTCCGGCTTTTCAGATGGGACATCCGGGGGCTTTTGAATTAGCGGAACGTTTAGTAAAGATGATTCCGGGCAATTTCGATCGCGTTTTCTTTACTAATTCGGGTTCGGAATCTGTAGAAACTGCTTTGAAAATTGCGATTGCTTATCACCGGGTGAAAGGTGAAGGAACTCGCCAAAGATTGATCGGTAGGGAACGCGGCTATCACGGCGTTGGTTTTGGGGGAATTTCTGTCGGCGGTATCGGTACAAACCGCAAGTTTTTTGGCAGTTTGCTGACGGGAGTCGATCATTTGCCTCACACTCACAATCTCGAACACAATGCTTTCAGCCGCAAACAACCGGAATGGGGAGCGCATTTGGCGGATGAATTGGAGCGGATTGTCGCTTTGCACGATGCGTCGAATATTGCAGCGGTAATTGTCGAACCTGTGGCTGGTTCTACAGGGGTTTTGATTCCCCCGAAAGGTTATTTGGAGCGGCTGCGGGCGATTTGCGACAAGTACGGAATTCTGCTAATTTTTGATGAGGTAATTACCGGATTCGGACGGCTAGGCTCTAGTTTTGCTACGGAATATTTTGGGGTGGTTCCCGATATTGTGACGGCGGCGAAAGGGATAACTAACGGTACGGTGCCGATGGGGGCGGTGTTTGTCAAAGAAGGCATTTATGATGCTTTTATGAATGCTCCTGAAAATGCGATCGAGCTTTTTCACGGTTATACTTATTCTGGTCATCCTCTGGCTTGTGCGGCTGCTTTGGCGACGCTGGATATTTATGAGGAAGAAAGGCTGTTTGAACGGGCCGATAAGATGGCAGATTATTGGGAGAATGCGGTGCATTCTTTGAAGGGAGTGCGGCACGTAATTGATGTTCGGAATCTGGGACTTGTCGCCGGGATAGAGTTAGAATCTATTGCTGGGAAGCCGGGGAAACGGGCTTTTGATTGTTTCTTGCAGTGCTATGAAAAAGGGTTGCTGATTCGGACGACGGGTGATATTATTGCTTTGTCGCCACCGTTGATTATTGAGAAGGAACATATCGATCGCATTGTGGAAATTTTGACAGGGGTTTTGCAGGAGATGGAGTGAGATTAAACTGAGATATTGCCCAAAAATAAACAACAGGCAAGATGCCTGTTCCACAAAGAGTGAATTTATTGTGGGGTGGGTATCCTGCCCGCGATTAAACTCACTCTTTGTACTATTTTTAAGAACAGGCAAGATGCCTGTTCCACAAAGAGTGAATTTATTGTGGGGTGGGCATCCTGCCCGCCCATACAAGGCTTGTTGAAAATGGTTCAAATAATTAAAAAGCGCTATAATAATTAACAACTAATGACGAATGACAAATAACTATGGTGCAATTAACTGCAAAAATCTCTGCTAACGAGTTAGCAAATTTGGCTGTAGATTTGATTCGGAAAACAGGTTGCGAATACGGTGATGTGCGTTTTTGCAGTTACCGAAGGCAGAATCTTTACGCGCGCGATCGATCTTTAAGTCAACTGTCAGATAATGTAAGTTCCGGTTTTGGCGTGCGAGTGCTTCTAGACGGCGCTTGGGGGTTTGCCGCCAGTCACAGCAAAACGCCGGCAGAGGTTGCAAGAATAGTCGCTTTGGCTGTAGAAATCGCTAAAGGCAGCCGCTTAACTCAGAAGGAACCGGTGCGGTTAGTACCAGTCGAAAAATATGTCGATACCTATATAACTCCCATCGCCATTGACCCTTTTTCGGTACCGGTTGCTGATAAAGCGGAACTGCTGCTAACTATCAACGAGAAGCTGCTAGCACACGGCGCACAAGGCATCAAAAAAGCTGATTCTTTTTTGCAGTCAAGCCGCGAAGACAAGGTTTTTGCTTCTACAGAAGGCTCGCTAATCGAACAAACAATCTACCGCAGCTATCCGGGTTTTAGCTGTACGGCAATTGCAGGCGGCGATGCCCAAAGTCGCAGTTACGAACGCCCCCCACTTAATATCGGTTACGAACATATTAATCCCGATGATTTGTTGAGTCAAGTTGAAAGAGTTGCCGCCGAAGCTATTGAGAAAGTCCGCGCTACCAAAATCCCTGCTGGTATTTGCAAATCCCTGATTCTTAAGCCGACAAATTTGTATTTGACCATCCACGAATCAGTAGGACATCCAACTGAATTAGACCGGGTTTACGGCTACGAATCTAATTTTGCTGGCACGAGCTTTGCTACTACTGATAAGTTAAATAAACTGCAATACGCTGCACCTTGGGTGAATTTTAAGTGCGATCGCACTCAACCAGGTGGCCGCAGTACAATGGGTTACGATGATGAGGGCGTAAAGTCACAAGATTGGTACGTTGTCAAGGATGGAATTTTAGTTGATTATCTCACTGACAGAGAGACGGCTTATCGCCTCGGACGCGGTAGCAGCAACGGTTCTGCTTACGCTGACAGTTGGTCGAGCGTGCCGATGGTGAGAATTCCCAATTTGGGATTGGAGCCGGGCCCGGATGGCGGCAGCCATACTGCTACTTTGGCAGAGATGATTGCGGATACGGAAGACGGGATTTTAATCGACGGTATGGGTAGTTATTCCATAGACCAGCAGCGGCGCAATTTTCAATTCGGCGGCGATGCTTTTTGGAAGGTGGAAAAAGGTAAAGTTGTCGGTATGTTGAAGGATGTAACTTATCAGGCGATGACTACTGATTTCTGGAATCAAATAGATGCGATCGGGCCGGCTTCGGAGCTGGTTCAGTGCGGTACGAATATATGTGGCAAGGGCGAGCCGATGCAGGTTGCTCAGATGACTCACGCTTGTGTACCAGTGCGAGTGAGGAATATTCAAATTGGGTAATAGGACATGGGACATGGGGGATCGGTTCTTAGTTATTAGTTAATTGCTAACAATGCCCCATTTGCAATGCCCAATTCGCAATGCCCAATTCGCAATGCCCAATTCGCAATGCCTAATTACCAATCATGATTGTAACAACATCGCCCGCACTTTTAAGTGAAGACCAAGCCTTATCTGTAGTAGAAAAAGCAGTCAAACTATCCAAAGCAGAGGAAGTGTTTGTCAGTCTCTCTACTGGCGAGGAATCTCTTTCCCGCTTCTCGGAAAATCAAATCAGCCAAAATATTAGCAAAACTGTATTTAGCCTGAGCATTACTAGCTATTTTGGCAACAAAAGCGCCTCTGCTGCTGTTACAGAATTTGATGAAGATGCGATCGCCTCCGCAGTCAAGCGATCGGAAGAATTGGCCAGAATTGCGCCGGCAGACCCCGAATGGATGCCGCTGCTGCCGCCTCAAACCTACGATTTGCGATCGCCCGCCTTCGACGCAGCAACCGCAACTGTATCGCCTCTAGCGCGGGCCGAATTGGTGCAGCAAGCTTGCGCGAGATCCTCCCAGGGGGGCGCTCATGGTTCGGGCACTTTGAGCACTGAGGCGTCGCTGTACGCGATCGCCTCGTCAACCGGACTCCACGCCTGCAACCAGTCTACAAAGGCGGATTTCAGCTTTACTGCTCGCGTTGAAGACGGTTCTAGTTGGGCTCAGAGCACTGCTTGGAGTATCAACGAATTGCCGATCGCCGAATTAGCAGAACAAGTGCTCGATCGGGCGATCGCATCCCGCAACCCGCGCCCCATCACTCCGGGCGTTTATCCGGTAATCCTTGAGGGCGCTGCTTTTGCAGGCTTGCTACCGTGGGTGATTTGGGGGCTGGATGCGAGGGCGGCGGATGAGGGGCGATCGTTTATGTCGATCGCCGATGCAGAGGGAAAACCAGCGGGAAACCGCGCGGGGGAACAACTTTTCAGCCCGTTAGTGCAAGTGCAGCGCGATCCGGCTCATCCTTTGTTGCGATCGAATACTTTTTTCGGCGACGGATTGAGCAATAACTATTTGGAAATCATCAAAGATGGCGTCCCTCAAAGTTTGTCTTATTCCCGCTACTGGGCCGCACAAAAAGGCAAAGAGGCAAAAGGTGCTTATTACCCGATCGTAATGACAGGTTCCGACCAAAGTTTAGCAGATTTAATTGCTCAAACCGAGCGCGGAATTTTCGTCAGTCGAGCTTGGTACGTGCGCTACGTTAATCCGAAAACATTGGAAGTAACGGGAATGACTCGCGACGGTACTTTTTGGATTGAGGATGGCAAAATTGCTTACCCGATTAAAAACCTGCGTTTCAATCAAGTTTTACCTGATATGTTGCGCGATGTGGATGCAGTTAGTGCGGTGAAGCGTTATGGCGGTAGTGTCGTGCCCGGAGTGCGCGTGAAAGCTTTTAATTTCACCAGTATTACTGACAGTTTGTGAGTTGCAGCGGTGAGGTGCGCGGAGGCGCACCCTCTGGGCGTGAGTTTTTGTGTAGGGAAAGGTAGATTGGGTGCGGGTTGGGGGGATCGCCTGTTGACAAAGCTGTTCGGAAAATTAGTATTTTTTTTACCGAGGCATCTAGCTTAAGGTAGAGTATTGTTTGTGAGAGTTAGGATTTAAACCAGCTACTATCTAATTTAGAGTGATCGAGAAAAAGCAATTACCAATTATCAATTATCAATGAATCAATATTTTGCTACAGTTGCGCGCGGTTTAGAAACTATTGCCGCCCAAGAATTAGAACGTTTAGGGGCCCAGGATGTCAAGCCTGATTTTACAGGGGTTTACTTTGCGGGCGATCGTGCTTTATTGTACCGCGTCAATCTGTGGTCGAGAACAATTTTTCGAGTGCTAATGCCGATCGCCGAATTCCGGTGTTACAACTCGGATATGCTCTACCGCGAAGTGCAAAAAATCCCTTGGGACGAATACTTAGATCCCGAAAATACTTTAGCAGTAAACTGCACCGGTGGCAACGAAAATTTGAACCACACTCACTTTACAGCTTTGCAGGTCAAAAATGCGATCGCCGACCAACAGCGCCTTCAATTTAACAAGCGTTCTAATGTCGATGTAGAGCATCCCGATTTGCTAATTAACATTCACATTCATCAAGATAGAGCTATTTTAAGTTTAGACAGTTCTGGCGGTAGTTTGCACCGCCGGGGATATCGACCGGCGATGGGACTTGCTCCCCTCAAAGAAACCCTAGCTGCGGCTTTGTTGGAAATGGCAGAATGGACGCCAGATTTGCCGTTTTTAGACCCGATGTGCGGTTCTGGAACTTTGCCTTTGGAAGCGACTTTAAAGGCCTTGAATATTGCACCGGGATTGTTTCGAGAAAATTTTGGATTTATGACTTGGCGGGATTTTGACGAACCTTTGTGGGATAAATTGTGGGCCGAAGCTGAAAATAGTGAGTTACCGGAGCTTAAAGAGGTGATTGCAGGGTGCGATCGCGATTCCGATATGTTAACTCAAGCTCGCACGAACGCGCAGCAAGCTGGTATTTCCGGTAAGATTCAGTTTGCTCAAACCGAATTATCTCAGTTGGAAGCCCCCGCAGACAGAGGCGTTTTGATTTGCAATCCTCCCTACGGAGAGCGCCTGGGAGATGCTAGCGAATTGGGAGATTTATACAAGATGTTGGGGGATATTTTTAAGCATCGTTTTAAAGGTTGGAATGCGTTTATTTTGACAGGAAATAAGGAGTTGGGTAAAAAGGTTGGACTCAGGACATCGCGACGAATTCCGGTTTTTAATGGATCGATTCCGTGTACTTTGCTCAAGTATGAACTGTATTAGGGAAGGGGATATGGTAAAAAAAAGAGGTACTAATAGTAAAGTAAAAAAAATATAGGCCGAATTAAAGAACTCAACAATAATCAAATTAAAATACTCATTTTACATTTGAATATATTGTTTTCTTAGCTTTAATATCCTGTTAGGTAAATTAACCACAATACTTGTAGGGGCGGGTTTCACAAACAATCTGTAATTCACATCCATAATATCTATAAACCCGCCCAGCCCGATCGACAGAATTTCATTACGGGAAATTCAACGGAAATGACATAACATCTACAGCGGCAAAAAAGAAACGTGAGCGGAAACAATCTTCCAGCCTTGAGGAAACTTGCGCCACATCTGACTCTGCCGCCCCAGCCGCACCACTCCATCGTAAGCACGGCGAAATTCCAGCGTCACAGCCGCCGTGTCTGCATCGAAAGTCACGACTTTGAGATTGAACATTTCTCGATCGACATTTACAGGCGATCGCCCTTTGCGAAAAGCCCTCACCTCATCGCTCCCGTACAGGTTCTCCGTCACCCCAAACCGCACGACTTCCGGCGCATCCCAGAACAAGTTATCGAGAGTTTCAATATCGTTCGTACAAAGAGCTTTTTCGTATTTTAAATATAGTTCAGTTAACTCAGCCACCACAGCCGAATCATTGATAACAGTCATAAATTGTAGATTTTAAAACTCTTAACTTTCACAAGTTTTGTTTGCAATAAGGACTCTTCGTCCTTACTACAAACGCCACTAAATTACTGAAAATTAATGCTCAATTTTCAGCGAGATAATCTTGTCACCTTGGCGGATAGCATTGACGACAGACATATCCTCAGTTTGGCCAAAAGTTGTGTGAACTCCATCTAAATGAGACTGGGGAGAATGGCAAATAAAGAATTGGCTGCCACCCGTATCCCGGCCTGCGTGAGCCATCGATAAAGTGCCTGCCAAATGTTTTTTGGAGTTGATTTCGCACTTGATTTTGTAGCCCGGCCCGCCCGTTCCATTGCCTTTGGGACAGCCACCTTGAATCATAAAGTTAGGAATGACTCGGTGAAAGGCCAATCCATCGTAAAAACCTTTTTCCGCCAAGTCAACAAAATTCTTCACTGTGTTAGGCGCATCCGCATCGAACAATTCCAAATTGATTGTGCCTTTGTCGGTTTCCATAATAGCGCGGGTCATGATTTTTCCTTGCTTCCTAAAATGAGTGTGTTGCCTGCGTGTTAATTGCGGACTTCGCTTTTATAACGACAGGTTTCAAACTGTCGTTATATTGTGGCTTTCAGAAGTGTAGCATATTGCGGCAACTCTCATAGGACTTATGTGTGCCTTCTCAGGAAACCCGGTTTATTCCGAGATTTGTGGTTAGCAAAGCCAATATTTTCCCAGACACCGGGTTGGTTACCCTCAGTCATATTTTAATTGTTGGTCACTTGCGGGTGCTCGGGTTCTTCCTGAATATCGCTCATATTAAAAATGAAAGGAACCCGACTCGAACCGCTGCCCATCACCAGCACTTTTGGCATCTGAGCGCCGCCACTTCTCCAAGCTTCGATCGCCTCTTTTTGCAAAACTAAATCGCCGCCCTGAGCCTTCAAAGTTTCCGCCAACAGCCTTTGAGCTTCAGCCCTACCTTGAGCGCGGTTAATATCAGCTTGAGCCTGTTGTTCTGCTTCCTGAGCCACATAAACAGCTCTTTGCGCCCGCTGTTCAGCAACCTGTTTCTCCTCAACCGCTTTCGCAAAATCTGTGGAGAATCGAATGTTAACCACGCTCGTATCGAGCACGATTACATCATACTTTGATAGCCTCTCCTTCAGCGCAGTATCAAAGTCTCGCTTCAGTTCACTTCTTTGAGTAATAGATTGTTCGGCGGTTCTCAGTGCAGCCGCTGTTTTAAATGCTTCTTGCGTCTGAGGACCAATAATTTTTGAGACTATATTCTCCAAAGTTCCTTGAGTCCTTCTGATCTCCACTATTTTCTCAGGATCGAGGCGAAAGTTGATCGCAAAACTGGCATTTAAATCCTGAAGGTCTTTAGTAGCACTTTGGGCGGGAACTTCAAATTTTTGCACGGTTACATCGTACACATCTACCTTGGATATTAGCGGGGGTCTGAGGTGAAACCCCTCTAACAATGCTCCATCTGTGGCTTTTCCTAAAACGCTGACAACACCTGCTTCGCCTGGATTGATGACGACAAAAGAGTTTAATCCGAGGAGTAGCGCGCCTACTAATAGAATCCCAGCGATTGCTGATGATATGCTCTGGAAACTTTGATTTTTCAACTTACAGGCTCCTTTGTGCTCATTCCATTATAATGGTTAAATAGATTCGGTCGCCTCTAAAGTCTAAAATCTAAAATTACAATCTAAAATGGATGGGGTTGCCTCTGAAATCTCAAATCTAAAATGGATGGGCTGATGCTCAAAATTGTTAAATATCCTAGAACTTATCACATCGAAGGTTCGCGTTTCCAACCGGGTGATGAAGACCTCGACAGCGTGCCATTTAGCGCCCTGAACGATCGCCCGACAGTGATTGAAGAAAAGGTAGACGGCGCTAATACAGGCATCTGCTTTGCACCAGATGGACAAATGCTGCTGCAAAGTCGCGGCCACTATCTCACCGGTGGGCCCAGAGAAAAACATTTTAACTTATTCAAACAGTGGGCTTTCAGTCTCAGCGGAGCCCTGGGAGAAGTGCTGGGAAATCGCTACATTCTTTACGGCGAATGGCTTTATGCCAAACACACTGTTTTTTATGATTTTTTGCCGCACTATTTTATGGAATACGACGTGCTGGACTTAGAAACAAATCACTTTTTGAGTACAGAATCCCGCCGCAAGTTGTTAAATGGACTGCCGTTAGTGTCCGTTCCCGTGGTGTTTTCTGGAGTTTTAAAATCTCCCAAGCAAATGATGCAGTTTATGGAAAAGTCTAATTTTATTCAACCCGGACATTTGGAACGCTTGCGTTTGTACTGCGGGGAATTGGGGTTAGATGAAGAACGGTGTTTGAAAGAGACTGACAAGAGCGAGATTATGGAAGGTTTGTACATTAAAGTCGAAGAATATGGCATAGTAAAAGCGCGTTATAAATACGTGCGTGCCAGTTTTTTGACAGCTATTAAGAATGCCGAAGGACATTGGCTAAATCGCCCAATCATACCCAATATTCTGCGTCCGGGTACCGATTTATTTAAATTTAATTAACCAGCAGGTGAATTTATGAATACACTGTTATCGCCCTTGCCAACTTGGACTTTTCCCTTTTGTCCCGAACCGCCCGATTGGTTTCTGGATTGGGACAGCATTCAAAATCATTTCGATTGGATTCAAAACTTAAAAGGATGTCAGCAAGACCCGATTTATCACGCCGAAGGAGACGTTTTAATTCACACCAGAAGGGTCTGCGAAGCCTTAATATCTTCCCCAAATTGGCGGCAACTTCACGAAGAAGAACGATCGATACTTTTTGCGGCCGCTTTGCTGCACGATGTCGCCAAACCAGCCTTTACAAAAATAGAAGCAGACGGGAGAATTAGCTCAAAAGGTCACGCCCGCCAAGGTGCGAGAATGGTCAGACAAATTTTATCTCAATTCGAGCCGCCCGTGCAGTTTGAGATTCGCGAAACAGTTGTGGCGATCGTCAAATTCGGCAGTTTACCCATCTGGCTAATCGACAAACCCAACCCGCAGCAGTCTGTAATTAAAGTTAGTCAAGTTGTCCGCTGCGATTTTCTCGCACTTTTAGCCGAAGCAGACGTGCGCGGCCGACAGTGTAGCGACAGACAAGAATTGCTCGATAAAATAGAACTATTTCGCGAGTTTTGTCAAGAAAATAATTGTTTGGATTCTCCCCGACTGTTTCCATCAGCACACAGCCGATTTATCTACTTCCGCAAAGAGAACGGAAATCCCGATTACGAAGCATTTGACGATACTCGATGCGAAGTAATCTTGATGTCTGGCTTGCCGGCAAGCGGTAAAGATTATTGGATTCAGAAAAATCTCCCACATTTGCCAGTAATCTCGCTGGATGCACTGCGAAAAGAGATGAATGTCCCTCCAGACGAAACCCCGGGAAATGTGGTGACAGCAGCCAAAAAAAGAGCGCGCGAATACATGAATGAGGGGCGTTCTTTTGTGTGGAACGCCACGAATACAACTAAACAAATGCGGCAGCAATTAATTGATTTTTTTGCTGCTTATCAAGCGCGAGTTCGCATTGTTTATCTAGAAGGGTCTCTAGAAGAAATATTGCAGCGGAATCGATCGCGCACAGTAACAGTACCGCAAGCAGTCATTCGCAAGTTAGCTGCGCGACTGGATATTCCAGATATCACAGAAGCACATCAAGTCGAGTGGATTGTGAGCGATCGCGCTTAATAGTGCCAATCCACCCGCGATCGCTCTTATTTCTTCAACGCGCTACCAATTCCTTTTTCCCTAAAAGAGAATCGTCATAATGCGCCAACAAATCTGCAGGGTGATCGTAAATTTCCGCAGCATTTGCCAGGGAAGCATCATCGAAATCTCCGCACCGAAAAGCAATTACTGGCACCCCGCACTTGCCCGCCGCTTCGATATCGTAAGGAGTATCAGCTAACATCACAACCTGGCTCGCTTCCAGCTTCAATTTGCTCAAAGCAGCTTCCACAATATCCGGTTCCGGTTTAGAAGCTTCTGCATCACTCGATGTCGCCGCTTGCCCTTGATCCAATAAATCGTCAACTTGTGCAGCTTTCAGCAAACCGGAAAGTTCTTCGGTGGTAGCTGAAGTAGCAATAATTAGCCGCAATCCTTCTTTCTGCATTTTTAACAGCAAATCCCGCGAACCGGGGGTTGGAGAAAGCTCAGGAGAAAAGCGGTTAATAATCAGTTCTTTACGCCGCTGTGCAATCTTTTTGCCGTCGCCTTCTTCGTCGGAAAGTTCTGATACCATTTTCGGTATAACTTTGTCGCCTCCCATACCAATTAGCGGGCGCACTTTCTCAAACGGCACGTCGTAGCCGTAAGCGGCAAATGCCTCTACCCAAGCTTGAGCGTGGGCGTCATTGCTGAGCGTCAGAGTACCGTCAATATCGAGAATTACTGCTTGCAATTGCATAACTTATTTGTGGTTAGTTATTAGACTTCTTGTCAAAACCTGGTTTGTAGTAAGGACTGAAGTCCTTAACTAATTAATAAGCAAATTAGCGAGTAAAGTTCTTACCACTAACCTTTGGTTAGTAGTAAGAACTTTAGTTTTTGTTAGGTTATGAGTAAGCACTTTAGTCCTTAATTAGTTAATTAGTCAATCGGGGACTGGCAAGCTTACTATTAACTTTTTGATTGCCTATTTCATGCCGGTGCCGTGCAATTTTGGTTCGGGCGGCGGCGGTACTGGTTCTGGCCCTAACGGTTGGGGATTGGCTACATATTCAAACTCGCCTTTGCCGTCCATTGATTTGCCTTTCGCCCAACGTCCCTCGCTACTTTCGGTACCTTCAGAATGATTCCAAAACTGATAAGCAAATTCTGACTTTTCCAACTCTTGCGGGAAGGAACTCGGAACGGGGGTTGTTTCCATTCCCGAACTTTCTAAATCTTCGATCGCCGCCAGCCACAAATTTTGGTGCATCGTGTCGCGGGCGATCATAAAACTCAGGGTGTCTTTCACGCCCGCATCGTCTGACATTTCATACAGCCGCACAGCCTGCAATCTTCCTTGCGATTCGGCGTGCAAATTCGAGCGAAAATCTGCTAAAAGATTGCCGCTAGCAACGATATAACGGCCGTTCCAGGGATACCCTACGCTGTCGCTAGGAAGTGCGCCCAAACCCGATACAATTGCGTGCTGCGGATTCATGCTGCCGATGATCGTATCTCGCGGGCTGCTTCCACCCATCACAGCACCCACCACAGCATCTTTGAAACCTTCTTCTTGCATAGATACAGGAGCTTTATCTAACAAGTGAGCAATCATAGTTGCTAACATCTCGATATGCCCGATTTCTTCTGTACCGACATCAAGCAACATATCTCGATATTTCGCTGGACCTCGGCAGTTCCAACCTTGAAATAGGTACTGCATCATCACGGTCATTTCGCCAAATGTACCGCCAATTAGTTCTTGTATTTGCTTGGCGTAAACGGCATCTGGCTTTTCTGGTCTTTTGTAATACTGTAGTGGCTTCTTATGGTAAAACATGGAGAATTCCTACCAGAGGTTTTTGATTGACTTTCCTTATTTGTAACGCTGCTAGTGAGGCAGGGAATCAGCTTTTAGTCATAAAGAAATTAAATCAAATCCGGTTATTTCTATCACTTTGGTTTAATGCGGTTTCTCGCGCCCGCGAACTAAAGACCATATTAAATTTGGTCGATCGTACATTATATTTATCGAAACACGGCGCCGTGTCCTCTGTCCAAAAACAAGTCAAAACCCCTCTCCTGCAGGGGTTTTAACCCATATCGGAGAGCGGTTTTTCGGGTTTAGCGGACACTTATGTGCTGTGTCCATCCCCCTAGCTTCGAGTCCCCCCCTTGTTAAGCGGGATGGGGAGAATCAGTTGAATCAATGAGTTTGATAATTTTCCTCAGTCCAACAGCGCGGTAGAGCTTCACCGGAAGGAAACACTAAATTACTCTTGGGAAAAGTTGCTGTCTCTTGCTCTTCTTGACCAGCTTGATTTTTTCCCGGCACTTCATTTTTTGCAGGGCTGAGTAAAGCCTCTACATCAAGGATTTCTATCAAGTCGCCTGATTCTTTTTCTTGTAAAAGCATAGTTTCTCCTTGTCAATTGAATGCGAATTAGGGTTTGAGGACAACTTTGATACAGTTGTCTTTTTTGTTGAGGAAAATCTCGTAGGCGTGGGGCGCTTCATCCAACTTCATTCGGTGCGTAATTACGAATGACGGGTCAATTTCGCCTTTTTGAACGCGATCGAGCAAAGGCCGCAAATAGCGGTGAACGTGCGTCTGTCCCATTTTCAGGGTCAAGCCTTTGTTGAAAGCTGCACCTAAGGGCACTTTGTCTACGAAGCCGCCGTAAACGCCGGGAATTGAGACTGTGCCACCTTTGCGGCAAGCTACGATCACTTGTCGCAGGGCGGTGGGTCGATCGGTCTCCAAGCGCACGGCTTGCTTGGCTTTGTCGTACAAAGCGTCGAGGCCGGTGCCGTGGGCTTCCATTCCCACAGCGTCGATGCAAGAGTCGGGCCCGCGTCCCCCCGTCATTTCAGTGACGGCTTCCCCCGCGTCCATTTCTTCGTAGTTGATGATTTCAGCGTTGGCCGCGGCCGCCATTTGCAAGCGTTCCGGTACGCGGTCGATCGCAATTACTCGATCGGCCCCCAGCATAAACGCGCTTCTGATCGCAAATTGTCCGACCGGCCCGCATCCCCAAACAGCTACAGTATCCCCCGGCTGAATGTTGCAGTTTTCGGCCGCCATGTAACCGGTAGGAAAGATATCGGTGAGGAACAATACTTGTTCGTCCGAAAGTCCGTCGGGAATTTTTAAAGGGCCGACATCTGCAAAGGGAACCCGCGCGTATTCTGCTTGACCTCCTGCATAGCCGCCCGTTAAATGCGAGAAGCCAAACAGTCCTGCCGGCGAATGACCGTAGAGTTTTTCAGCCAATCCTGCATTGGGGTTGGAGTTGTCGCACAGCGACCACAAATCGCGGTTGCAAAAAAAGCAACTGCCACAAGAAATAGTAAAAGGAATGACGATGCGATCGCCCTTTTTTAAGTTCTTGACTTCGCTGCCGAGTTCGACTACTTCCCCCATGAATTCGTGCCCCATGATGTCACCCGATTGCATTGTCGGGATGAAGCCATTGTAGAGGTGCAAATCCGAGCCACAGATTGCTGTAGACGTTATTTTAACTATCGCATCGCGCGGGTTGATAATTGTTGGGTCTGGTACATTATCAACTCGCACATCATTTGCTCCGTGCCAGCAAAGAGCTTTCATTATTTTTTTTCCTCTAGTTAACTACTAGCTAGCAGATTTTTGATTCTAAATCTTAAATTTACTACGCCGATAAATTATCTGCTTGGATGTTTTAATTTTAAGCATATAAAATATATTCTCTCTCTATCCGAGGTATAATTTATAAATCTATCTTCCGGCTGTTTTCAATAACAAAAATGTAAAGTTTATCCTCCAACTAAAGTGCGGGAGATTTCCCATTGTTCTGTTAACCACCAACATTTATAGCAACCACGCCCGACGGTTAGGACGCTCTTAATTGCTGAAATCCTTGCTTCTTCCTTCTTCCTTCTTCCTTCTGCCATAACAGCTAACAGCGAGATGGATGAGATTGTTTTTGTCGATCGCCGAGCGCTCCCCTCTCACAAGTGATAAAAATTTCGCCCTTAACCTCACTACAGCGGTTCTAATACCTCACATGAGATAAGTAGCGACCTAAAAATTCTCAACTAAAAGCGGGTTTATCGATTATTAAGTAGGGTGCGTGACTTTTGTATAGCTCAACACTCTTTCCCAATATTGAGAATCACGCACCCTGCTTAAGGAGGATTAATCGTCAAATATTGTATATTAGTTAGAGCTAAAAGCCGAGCTTGCGCTAAAGTTGTTAAAGATTAAAATTTATCGATCGCCTTTTATGCCTTACACTGCATCTACCCCAACAGACCCCAATCAAGCCAACATCCGCAATGCCGACCACCGCCTACTAGAATTCACCAAGCTAACGCCGATGATGCAGCGGTATGTGGAAGTGAAAGAACAGTATCCCCACGCACTTTTATTGTTTCGAGTCGGAGATTTCTTTGAGTGTTTTTTCCAAGATGCAGTTACGATTTCGCGGGAATTAGAACTTGTTTGTACGAGTAAAGAAAGCGGCAAAGAAATCGGCAGAGTGCCGATGACAGGAGTGCCACACCACGCCCTCGATCGCTACACGTCAATGTTAGTAGAAAAAGGCTATGCTGTGGTAGTTTGCGACCAAGTGGAAGATGCCTCGATTGCTGCTAAAGAAGGTCGCCAAGTCAAGCGAGAAATTACCCGCATTCTCACTCCCGGAACTTTGACTGATGACGGAATGCTCAAACCCAGACAAAATAATTTTTTAGCAGCAGTCGTCATTGCTGGGGAACATTGGGGATTAGCTTATACAGATATTTCTACGGGAGAATTCGTCACTACCCAAGCAGACAGTTTAGAACAATTAACCCTAGAATTGCTGCGCTTGCAGCCTTCGGAAGTCTTGGTACCGACTAATGCGCCGGATTTGGTGACTATGTTGAGACCCGGAGAGAAATCCGAGCATTTACCAGAGTGTTTGCCGAATTCGTTTTGCTATTCTTTGCGATCGCAAATTCCGTTTAGTTTGTCCGAAGCAAAACAGAGAATCCTGCAAAAGTTCAAAGTGCGATCGCTCGAAGGCATGGGATGCGCGCACCTTTCCCTTGCAGTGCGCGCCGCCGGCGGTTTGCTGCAATATCTCGAAGAAACTCAAAAAGAAAAAGCAGTTTCTTTGCAAAGATTGCACACTTACACTCTCACCGATTTTCTCATACTCGACTACCAAACCCGCCGCAATCTCGAAATTACTCAAACAGTGAGAGATGGGGTTTTTCACGGTTCGCTGCTGTGGGCTATAGACAAAACCAGCACCGCAATGGGAGGCCGCGCTTTGCGCCGCTGGGTGCTGCAACCTTTGCTCAGCATTAAAGGCATTGGCGCCCGACACGACACGATTCAAGAATTAGTAGAAAATAACGCCCTGCGCCAAGATTTGCAGCAGTTGCTGCGCCAAATTTACGACATCGAAAGACTGACCGGCCGCGCCGGTTCGGGAACAGCTAGCGCGCGGGATTTGGTCGCTTTAGCTGATTCTCTGGGAAAACTGCCGGCATTAGCCTCGATCGCAGCCCAAGGGATCTCGCCCTATTTGAAAGCGCTGCAAAATGTACCGCCCATTTTAGAAGAGTTAGCAACTAAAATTCACGCTCATTTAGTTGATGAACCGCCGATTCATTTAAAAGAAGGAGGTTTGATTCGACCGGGAATCAATCCCATGCTAGATGAAATGCGGGAAACTGCATCAGCCGACTTGGTATGGATTACTAACTTGGCGGAAAATGAAAGAAAGCGCACCGGAATTTCTAATTTAAAAGTAGCCTACAATAAAGCTTTCGGCTATTACATCAGCATTAGCAAATCGAAAGTAGACCAAGTGCCGAACGACTACATCCGCAAGCAAACTCTCACCAATGAAGAACGCTACAGCACTGAAGAATTAAAAGAAAGGGAAGTGCGAATTCTGACAGCGCGGGAAGATTTAAATCAATTGGAATACGATATTTTTGCTCAAGTGCGATCGGAGGTAGGAGAACACGCCGAAATTATTCGCAACGTTTCCCGCGCGGTGGCGGCGGCCGATGTTTTGTGCGGTTTGGCAGAAGTAGCAGTTTACCAGAATTACTGCCGCCCGACTATGACAGAAAGTCGGGAAATTAAAATTATTGAAGGTTGTCATCCTGTCGTGGAAAAGTCTTTGCCGCCGGGATTTTTTGTACCTAATTCTGCTTTTTTGGGTCGGGAAGAATCGCTAAACCGCCCAGATTTAATTATTTTAACCGGGCCGAATGCTAGCGGGAAAAGCTGCTACTTGCGGCAGGTGGGTTTGATCCAGTTAATGGCGCAGATGGGCAGTTATGTGCCGGCGAAAGCTGCGAGTTTGGGAATTTGCGATCGCATTTTTACCCGCGTCGGCGCAGTAGATGATTTGGCAACTGGTCAATCTACCTTTATGGTAGAAATGAACGAAACTGCAAATATTCTCAATCACGCGACGCCGCAATCATTGGTTTTGTTAGATGAAATTGGCAGGGGAACGGCGACGTTTGACGGACTTTCGATTGCTTGGTCTGTAGCAGAATATTTAGCAACTGAGATTCGGGCGCGGACAATTTTTGCGACTCACTATCACGAGTTAAATGAGTTAGCTTCTATTTTGGATAATGTCGCCAATTATCAGGTGACAGTGAAAGAATTACCGGATCAAATCGTATTCTTGCACCAAGTTCAGCCGGGAGGTGCTGACAAATCTTACGGAATTGAAGCGGGCAGATTGGCCGGTTTGCCACCGTCGGTGATTGACAGGGCGAGACAGGTGATGAAGCAGATTGAGAAACATAGCAAAATTGCGATCGGGCTGCGGAAAGGTGTTAAAAAAAATGGTAGAAAAGAGTCGGAGGGCGAACAGTTGGATATTTTTGATGATTAAAACTTTAAGTTGATAAAAAAGTTGGTAGATGCGTAGGGTGCGTCAGATCGTCCAAACCTATTAAAATCGAAACCATCGATCTCTGACGCATCATACCCCTGCGACACTTGCATCTGCCTTAAAAGCTTAGATTTAAAGACTAAAGTCCTTACTACAAACCTGCAACTCAACTTCACTTTCCATTTTGCAACTTTCTTACCTCTTTGTGTACGCTCATCCCAATTTCCAAAGCCTCATTCAGCAAGCGCCCGTATTCCAGAGTCTGCCGACCTGCTTAACCAGTTGAAAGCGCGGCCCAAAAAGTCGAGGGCGGACTTGGCTGATATCGACGCTATTCTGGGGCTGCTAGCAGAAGAGAACGGCTCAAACCTAGTGTAGGCATGGATTGTATTCAATTTGTATTCAAACGAGGCTAATTGTATCCAATTTGTATCCAATTTCTAGTCAATCCGACCCCTTGACAACCCAGAAAATTAGCAATAAAAAACCTCAAACCGTTGATTTCTCGTGGGTTTGAGGTTTTTTATAGAAGTAAGCGGGCAGCGGGAATCGAACCCGCATAGTTAGCTTGGAAGGCTAAAGTTTTACCACTAAACTATGCCCGCGCACAGAAACTAAACATACCACAAGCCTCTGGGAATTGCAATAGGCCTGTGCAAAAATTTTGAAGACCTCCCTCACAGTGGCGGAATAGGGACTTGCGGCCCGATCGCCCCCTCGCCCCAAAAATCCCCGTCTCCCATGCTGCGTAAGACTTTACGGGTGGAAATAATCGTAAATTTGCTGCGCCAGACGCGGGCCAATCCCAGAAACTTCTGCCAACTGTTCGGGAGTCGCTAAACGGAGGTAGTCGATCGACCGAAAATGTGCCAACAATTGTTTTTGTCGGTGGTGTCCCAATCCGGGAATTTCATCAAGGCGCGATCGCTTCATTCTCTCGCTTCTTTGATCGCGGTGAAAACTCACAGCAAATCTGTGCGCCTCATCCCGCACCCGGCGCAATAATTGTACGCCCGGTTGCTCAGAATTAGTTTGCAGCGGCAAAGATTCCCCCGGCAAAAATATCTCCTCTCGCTGCTTTGCCAAACTGACAACGCGCAACTCTTCTAGCAAATTCATCTCCCGCAAAACAGCCACAACTGCTGAGAGTTGACCTTTGCCACCATCTATCATAATTAAGTCTGGTTTGTCGGAAATAGTATGAGAAACCGAGGATAAATTGCTGATTTCTTCCGGTTCTTCTAAATCGCTAAACCCATCTTCCCTCTTCCCTCTTCCCTCTTCCTTCAATCCTCGGAATCGGCGACCGATAACTTCTGCTAAACTAGCAAAATCATCAGAATGACCCGATTTAATTTCAGGATTTTTAATTTTGTAATGGCGGTAGTGTTGATTGGCGGGCAAACCGTCAATAAATACGACGCGGGAAGCTACGGCGTCTGAACCTTGAATATGAGAAATATCGTAACCTTCAATGCGGCGAGGAACTTCTGGCAAATCGAGAATTTCTGCTAAATCTTCCATTGCTTGAGAATTGCGATCGCTCAATCTTTGCATTCTCGCCAATTCATACTCAGCGTTGCGTTCCACCATCTCAATCAACTCAGCCTTAGTTTGCCGTTGCGGCGTCAAAATTGTAACTTTTCGCCCCTTACGGTTGCTCAACCAATCTGCTAATATTTCCGCTTCTGGCAATTCGTACTGCACTGAAATTTCGCTGGGAATTTCTACAGATTCGACATTTTGATAGTGTTCTTCCAACACCCGCTGTAAAATCGCTCCGGCCTCTACCCCCCCTCGTTCCCCCCCTTGGGAAGGGGGGGAGGAAAGAGAAAGTTGAGATAACTCTTGCCCATCTTTTACAATAGATTGAGATAACTCTTGCCCCCCTTTTTCAAGGGGGAGTTGGGAGGGTATTTCCGCCATAAATCCCAACCTTGCGACCAGTTGACCGGCGCGAATTTGGAACAATTGGACGCAAGCGTGCTGGGTGTCTGCCGCAAGTGCGATCGCATCTCTAGAAACCGTATCGTTTGGCAAAGATACTTTTTGACCCGCACTCAAAGACTGCAAACCCTTAATTTGATCGCGAAGGCGCGCCGCCGTTTCAAAGTTTAAATCTTCGGCTGCCTCTTCCATTTGGGGCTGCAAAATATCGAGCAATTCCTCAGTTCTCCCCTGGAAAATCATCGCTACTTTTTGGATGATTTTTCGATATTCTTCCGGCGAAGTTAACCCTTGACAAACGCCAACGCAGCGGCCGATGTCGTAGTTCAAACAGGGACGGTCTTTAAACAGCGGTTGAGGGCGCTGCCGCAGCGGGAAAATTCGCTTAATTAAATGTAGCGTACTCCGCAGCGCTCCTGTATCGACGTAAGGGCCGTAATAGCGGTCTTTTGCACTACCTGCGCGGCGCTTGCGGGTGATAAAAATGCGCGGGTATTCCTCCGACCAAGTTATGCACAAATAAGGATATTTTTTATCATCTTTGAGGAGGACATTAAAGTAAGGTTGGTGCTGTTTTACGAGGTTTGCTTCTAACGCTAAAGCTTCCGCTTCTGTGTCGGTGGCGATGAATTCAATTTCGCGCACTTGCTGCACCATCATCGCGATGCGGGGACTAAGATTTTGGCTTTCCCGGAAGTAGGAACGGACGCGGTTTCGGAGTTTTTTTGATTTGCCGATGTAAAGGATGCGATCGCTCTCATCGCGCATTAAATATACACCAGGAACCGCCGGGATTTCTTTGAGGCGACTTTCTAGGCGTTCCGAGTCTTTAACTAACGGCAGAGTTTTTGTGGATGGCATTGCAAGCTATCTCAGCAAAATAGAGACTGATTGTACACTCTTTTATTTTACCTTAATTATGTCTATTTTGACGGCTGCTACCGTCGCCCAACCCACCTATTAAACTTGAAAATCCGTTACAATATCTGAGATAAAAACTTGCGGGTGCGTTCTTCCTTCGGATTCTGAAAAAACTCTTCCGGCTTCGCTTCTTCAACTAAAACGCCGCCATCCATCAATACAATGCGATCGGCAACTTCCCGCGCAAACCCGACTTCGTGAGTCACCACTACCATTGTAATTCCCGTTTGAGCCAAATTTCGCATTACATCTAAAACTTCCCGCACCATCTCCGGGTCTAATGCTGATGTCGGTTCATCAAACAGCATGATTTTAGGTTGCATGGCTAGAGAACGTGCAATAGCGACCCGCTGCTGTTGTCCCCCAGACAACTGTCCAGGATATTTTTTTGCTTGTTCCAAAATCCCCACTCTTTCTAACAGTTGCATTGCCACTTCTTCGGCTTTTTTCTTTGGCCAGCGGCGCACCCATACTGGCGCTAGCATGACATTTTCCAAGACTGATAAGTGGGGAAACAGGTTGAATTGCTGAAACACCATTCCTACTTCGCGGCGAATTGTCTCGATGTTGCGTAAGTCGTGGGAAAGTTCGATTCCGTCGATCGTAATTTTACCTTGTTGGTATTCTTCTAAGGCGTTGAATGTGCGAATAAATGTCGATTTCCCTGAACCGGATGGCCCCATCACGACAACGACTTCGCCTCGGTTTACGGTCATGCTGACGCCGCGCAGTACGTGAAATTGTCCATACCATTTGTGGACGTTTTCTGCTACGATTACTTTTTCTGGGGCCGTTAGTTGAGTTTCCATAATAATTTTTTTATTTTTTAACCGCACATGAAGGCAGATGAAGGCTGATGAACGCAGATGAAAGTAGATGAGTTTTTAGCGCTGGCCTACTCCTAAAGTTCGCTCGATTTTGCGGCTGGCTAGGGACATTGAGTAGCAAAATATCCAATAAATGATGCCTACGAATATGTAAACTTCGGCGTACCTGCCAATATAGGATGGATTTGCTAAAACTGCGCGGGATATTCCGATTAATTCTAACATTCCGAATAGAGACAGCAGGGATGTATCCATGAATAATCCGATGAATTGACCGCCGATCGCCGGAATGACGATTCGCAGTGCTTGAGGCAGTACAATGAGAATTGTAAGCAGGGGTGTATTGAGTCCGATCGACCTAGCTGCTTCTATTTGTCCCCGGGGCACGGCCTGCAAGCCACCGCGCACGTTTTCCGCCAAGTAAGCTGCACTAAATAACGTTAATCCAGCAATCGCTCTAATTACTCTATCCAATTTCGGATATTCTGGCGGCAAGAATAGTTGCAGCATCACTTGACCTAAAAACAAAATGCCAATTAATGGTAAACCGCGAATAATTTCAATGTATAATGTTGATAACAGTCTCACAACGGGCAAAGAACTTTGTCGGCCAAGTGCTAGCAATACTCCCAAAGGAAAGGAAAGCACAATACTAATAACTGCTAAAAACAGCGTCAATACTAAACCGCCCCAATCATTTGTTGACACTTCTGTCAAACCTAACCCTCCTTTAATTAACCACAAAACTATTGGGAAGGAAAGAACCCAGATTGCAGGCATCCAACTCATTATTTTAGGGTTAATTTGTCTTCCGATGGCATAGCTGGCGGCGGCTGCGATAATAATTCCTAAGAGGTAGAGGCGAGAGGTTAGGTCGATCGGCGAAATGACCGCACCCACAACCGCAGCACCGAGTATAATTAGTAAAGGGGGATTCCAGAGACGTTCTTGCCGCTGAATGTTTCCCCAAGTTAATCCTCCCAAGAAGGCAATTATGGCCGTTACTATCCACAGCCGCCAGTAGGATTCGCTGGGAAATCTGCCGGCAAAAAATAGTGGCAAGTTCGCTTCTAACACGCGCCATTGAGCTTTTGTTGTTGACCAAACGATAATTCCTTTAATAGTTTGGAAGGCGATAATTAGGCACACTACTGTCAGAAGGCTGTTGTACCAGGTACTAAATAAATTTTTGCGCGCCCAATTCCAAGGGGTAGGCGATTCGGTGGCTGGGGGCGGTAATATTGGGACAGTTTCCATATAGCGGTTTTCAATCCTATGACGTAGAGTAACAACCAGTTATTTTATTAACCCGCGTAGGCAAGTTTTGTTTGTGTAGACGCGATTTCCAATTGCCAAGGCTAAAAAAATCTTATTTTCGCCGATTTATCCAATCTTCTCCACCTGGTAACTGACTTAAATGCTGGGCTAACACTGCGGGTAAATCTTTGGCGGAATGGATATAAGTCAAGTTCAATAACCTCACAGCAGTTTGAAGAATCAGGTTTCTATCCATCATCTCTGCAAGTTGAAATTGAGTATAAACACCATTCAATACTTCCTCCGCCGCCTCTGCAATCGCATCCTCAATCACCTCCTCCTCTATAAAACTCTCCCATTCATCAGAATTGATGTAATAAGATGTTTTATTATCTTTAATATTTGCCTTTTTAATTTCTCGGATTGCATTGCGAATCGAACTTGCCCAAGAACCAGTTAATCGCTGTTCAACTTGATTTTTAATCAAGTGAATCAGCAAAACATTTAAAAAACATTGGATTTGTCGCAAAATTGCCTGTTTGCTCATTCCATCTAACTCATCGACTATTGCCAAAGCATCCTTATACCTCCCTTCCAATATGCTCTTTCTAAGAGCAATTAATTCTTGTGTCATTTGATCCACCTCCAATTTGATACTAGCAACCCAAAGATAGTTGTGACTTATTTATTATTGCTTAATCGTCTATTCACAAGTTTTAGTTACTCGGTCTAAGCTAAATTCACTGTAAGCCATTGGACGCGAGATCCTTTTATTCCAATTCAAATAGATTTAACCTCAACTATTTACCTTTCCTTAATTTGTACGGTGTTATTGTACCAATTCATGAAGAGAGAAACTATCAAACTAATTGTTAGGTATGTTACCATGATAATTAACATTGCTTCGATCGCCCGACCGGTCTGATTCAACGTCGGAGACCCCACAACAAAATAAACGTCGGGATAAGCAACCGCAACCGCTAAACTCGAATTCTTAGCTAAATTCAGATACTGACTGGTTAAAGGCGGCACAATCACCCGCAAAGCTTGCGGCAAAATTACCATCCGCATCATTGTTCCAGACTTCAGCCCCAAAGACTTTCCCGCTTCCCACTGACCTCTCGATACTGACTGAATTCCGGCCCGGACAATTTCTGCAATGTAACTGCCAGTATACAAGCTGAGTCCTGTCACCAGGGCTGCAAATTCAGGAGTTAATTTTAATCCTCCTTCGAGTTGCAATTCTGGTGTCAGGCGGGGGAAATCTAGACGAAAAGGCAGATTTTTGGTGATAATAAAAGCTAAGATTGCACTCAGCCCGATCGCACCTAGAGCCCAAAACAACTGTCTTCCCGGCTTAGCTTCTTCCAACATCACCCGCGCCCGCCACATCCACAGCCCCGCCGCAGCCAAAACTCCGACTGTTAGCAAAATCACCCAAATCTCAAAACCCGGCAAAGCCACAGGCCAAGGTACAGCAATGCCGCGATTTGTCAAGTAAATCGGCCCCCTCATATGCTGATTGTCTTCCAGTTTTGGCAGGGAAATGAAAACTGCAAAATACCAGAAAAATAATTGCAGCAATAACGGCGTATTTCGCAAAACTTCCACATACAAACCAGCCAAACTCCGCAGCAGCCAATTGTCGGAAAGGCGCGCAATTCCTACAGTCAAACCCGCAACTGTTGCGAAAATAATGCCGAGACCCATCACCCGCAGCGAGTTGATTAAACCGACAAAATAAGCTTGTCTGTAAGTGTTTTCGGGACTGTAGGGAATCACGCTTTCGCCGATGTCAAAAGATGCTTGGGAATTGAGAAAATCAAATCCAAATGCAATCCCCAGTTGCGAGTAATTGGCACTGAGATTGTCCCAGAGAATGGCGATAACAACTATTACTAAAATTAGGGCGATCGCCTGTCCGGCTATTTTCCAGAAGCGATCGTCCCGCAGCAGTTTTGATAGATCTTTAAATTTGGGCAATGTCTGCGATTTGCCCGGTTGAGGTTCTGGGTTCATAACTGTTTAATGTGGAGCGAACTCTACCTAACTTTAGCCTGCCTAAAATATCTTGTAGGGTGCGCCTAACAAGCACCTTAAAAGTCGGGTAAGCGCGGAGTACCTTGCTGTCTAAAATATCTTGTTGGTTAACTGTTAACAGTCAACGGTCAACAGTTAACAGTCAACAGTCAACAGTCAACTAAAATTAGCGGAACGGCGGCGAGTAAAGCAAACCGCCATCTTTCCAGAGTCTGTTTTGACCCCGTTCTAACTTAAGTGTACTTTTGGGCCCGAGGTTGCGATCGTACATTTCCCCGTAATTCCCCACTTTCTTAACAACGCGGACGGCGTAGTCGTTCGGAAGTCCCAAACCTTTACCTAAATCTCCTTCTTTTCCTAGCAAACGTTTGACGTTCGGGTCTGTAGTGCTTGCCACAAGTTTGTCTACATTTCCCGAATTAATTCCCAAATCTTCAGCTTCAATCGCCGCAAAAACTATCCATCTCACCGCCTCCGCCCATTTAGGATCGCCGCTTTTCACCGCTGGGGCTAACGGTTCTTTTGACATCACGATCGGCAAAACAACATTATTCTCGGAATTCGGCAGAGTTGTCCGCTTCGAGACTAGCTGCGATCGATCGGCAGTAACACCTTGACAGCGACCTTCTTGATAGGTAGCAAACGTAGCATTCACATCTTCAAACACGACTGGAGTGTATTTAACTCCTAATTTTCGCATTTGGTCAGATAAATTTTGTTCGGTGCTCGTACCTGTCTGCACGCAGATAGATTTGCCCGCAAAATCTTGTAAGGTTTTGATGCCGCTGTCTTTTTTGACCATGATGCTTTGAGAGTCATAAAAGATCACCGGGGCAAATTCCAGTCCGGTAGTGGTGTCGCGGCTGGCCGTGTAGGTGGTATTTCGGCTGAGAATGTCGATTTCTCCGGCCTGCAAAACTGTAAATCTATCTTTAGCGTTGAGTTTTCGGTACTCGACTTTTTCGGGATCGTCAAATATTGCCGCCGCGACAGCCCTGCACACATCCACATCCAGTCCCGAATATTTGCCTTTTTCGTCTACAAAGCTAAAACCCGGCAGTTCGCCGCTGACGCCACAAATCAGTTTGCCGCGGCTGACAATTGTATCTATCCGGCTCGAACCTTGTTGCGATTGGCCTTGAGCAGTAGTTGTTGCTGTTGTTTGTCCGGTTTGTGCCGATCGATCCCTACAAGATGCCAACGGTGCCACAAATAACACACTTGCTAGTAACAGAAATCCCCATTTACGCATAGATTTTAGTAGAACGCTTTCCTGACAATCCTACCTTGTAGCTGTCGAGAACTGTGGCGATCTGCGAACTACAAAAGCCTCCGGCTTCAAATTAGCCGTTCTGCATCCGGTGCTGCACTGCGGCAACTGCACCGACTACCCGCCTGTTTTTTTTTTGAGCAAACTGGGAGCCCAGAGTTAGAAACCCGGTTTCCGGCTGGAGGCCTCGTCGTCAAACCCAAGATTTATCCTTGAAACCCGGTTTCTTTTCTGGTATTTCTGCCCAGCGCGAGGGAGCATCGCCCTTCCCTGGAATATTTATCCGATTTTGATTGAATGCGCTCACAGTAGCTCTGGTGCTAGCCGCTGCTCAGCTAAATCGCGGATTAGGGAAAGCCGAGACTGGATGTATTCGTCCAACACATCTGCTTCTTTGCCATTAAGCGCAGAGTTCGTTTTTAACTGCTTTAGCAGCCACTGTACCAAGGTCGCATCGTCTAAATTGACTAACACAGTAGCTTGGGTGGTCTCAATTAAGGACCAGAGTTGGCGTAACATGACTGGAGTCATAAAACCTCGTTGAGCGTAAATACGCACCTAATGGGCGGGCATAGCGAAAAGCTGGTCTTGGTGTCTCAAGCCGATCGACGAAAAGCACCCTCATGTCGATCGGCTTAATGATTATTTTATATTTGACCACAATAACTTAATACAGTAGTGTCATAAGTTACAACACACAAGATGTTATAAGAGTTCCCAATTCCTTCACATTGAGATAAACATCTTGATAAAAGATTAAAAATCTTTACACGCGCTCGCTCGTGGGGGGCTGCCAAGAGCCGTCCGCGATCGGGCTGGAGAGTCGGGTTCAAAAGAAAATTGATTGATTACTCAGTAGGCATCAAGTTTTGAACCCCCGCCAGAATTATTTCTAATTCAGCGATGATTTTTGTAGCCCCCTCCAAATCATTTGATTCAGCCAGACTTTGAAGTTGATCTGCCATCTCGGGCATTAACCGCACCGCCGCCGTAGCGCTGACACCTTTAATTTGATGAGCGTGGCGGGCGAGTGTCTCCATATCTCCCGAGGCGATCGCCTCCTTAGCAGCTTCTAAATAACTACCAGTATCCACCACAAAAGCTTGCAGTATTTCCCGCTCAAACTCTAAATCAGCGCCTGAAATTTCGTGCAAACGCGCCATATCGACTACCGATTCGAGATCTGGCTCAGAATTTTGAAGTTCCTCGCCATTAAACTTGGGAGTTTCAATTTTTAGCTTGACCGACCAATTTTCTAGTACCGATTTTAACTTTTCAATCGAAATAGGTTTGCTAATATAATCGTCCATGCCCGCCGCCAGACACTTTTCGCGATCGCCCTTCAAAGCATTCGCCGTCATCGCAATCACCACCGTCTTTTGATGCGACTCCATCTTGCCAGCAGCAAGATCTGCCGCTTCTAGGCCGCGCAATTGCAGCGTTGCTTCGTAACCGTCCAAAACCGGCATCTGACAGTCCATCAACACAATGTCATACTTTTTCAGAGCAACCATAGATAGCGCCTCTGCACCGTTATTGGCCACATCCGCCGCGCATCCCAAAACTCTGAGTTGATTCAGACCCACTTTTTGGTTGATAGGAGTATCTTCCACTAACAAAATCTTTAAACTTGCTAAGTCTCGGTTGTCAATAGCCGAGGCTCGATTGGACGTTGGATTCGCCTGCGACTCATCAATCAGCGTACTCGGGGCGATCGCATTCGCCAAGCAATCAAATAGTCGGTGAGCTTTCACAGGTTTAGTTAAATACCCGCTAAAACCGCTATCTACCAAGCGTTTCGCCTCTGCAAGCTGAGTCATTGAAGTCAGCACCACCCACTTTGTCTGCTGCATTGCCGGCTCAGAAATCCTCAAGCGTTCGAGACTTCCCGCCACCATTTCCGGCAACTGAATATCAACCAAAACGATATCGTAAGGGGAATTAAGGCTGACAGCTTTGTACAGAGATGCGATCGTCATCCAACCGTTCTCAACCTCCTCAACCTCCATTCCCCACACAACAGCCATTCTCACTAACACTTTTCGCACTGTCGGCTTGTCGCTAGCAATTAACATTTTTCGCCCCGCCAGCACCGTTTCCAAATTCACTTCGCACGCTGTCCCGACACCAGTTAAATTTTCCTTAACTGTCGGCACAGTAAACCAAAAAGTCGAGCCTTGGCCTGGGGTACTTTCCACACCGATTTGCCCACCCATTAACTCCACCAACTCTTTAGAAATAGCCAGCCCCAAACCTGTGCCACCATATTTTCTTGTTGTAGAGGCATCAACTTGAGTAAAAGATTGAAACAGCTTTTTTTGGTCTTCGGTAGCAATCCCAATTCCTGTATCGGTGACTTTAAACAGCAGGAGCATCGAGTCATTGTTTTCTATTTTTAACGGTTCGATCTTCTCTAAAATTTTCTGATTATCGCTGGCTGCCAATAACCCAGGATTACTAGCATCAGCAACCTCAATTACCACTTCTCCTGCTTCTGTAAACTTAATAGCATTGTTGATTAAATTAGTGAGTATTTGCCGCAACCGCGCTGCATCACCTTTTATTTGTAGCGGCACGTCGGTGTCAATCAGGGCCACCACTTCTATACCTTTTTCTTGTGCGGGAGTTGCCAACAAATCCAGCACTTCATTCATACAGATACTGAGGTTAAATTCTAGTATTTCTAAGCGCATTTCTCCTGCTTCTAGTTTGGAGAGATCTAGAATATCGTTAATGATGGAGAGTAAATTTTGACCGCTGAGTTTCAGCGTCTGCACAAAGTCAATCTGTTCGGGAGTAAGATTCGTTTTCAGCAGCAAATCAGTCATCCCCATCACTCCATTCATGGGAGTACGGATTTCGTGACTCATATTTGCTAAAAATAACGACTTCATTCGAGACGCTTCTAGGGCGGCTTCTCGGGCTTGCTGCGCTTGTTCAAAAAGAGTAGATTGCTGAATGGCGATCGCCAACTGTACGCTCAACCTTCCTAGTAAATCCACCTCAGAATCAGTCCAAACGCGCGGACCTCTGCACTGATGGGCAATCAGCAATCCCCACAACCGATTTTGACTCGTTTCCAAACTCCTTCCATGGGAGCCAATTCGGGAAATTTTTGGCAAATAATCTGTTGCCAACTCCTGACTTTCATCGCCTATAAAAATTGGTACTACTAAATTAGCCCTGACCTGCAAACTAGCAAGTAAATCTCGGTGTTTTTCACTCAAACCGGCAGTATAAATATCTGCCATTGCTTGAATTTGTCCAGCACTATATAGAGATACATAACTTTCCCCAAAGGATGTCATTGGAACTTCTCTGCCCAGCAGTGGCATCCAATCATCCCCTACAGATTCCACAACAACAACCGCTGTTTCGTCGGACTCAAAACGATAAATTACCGTGCGGTCAGTTGCCAACAACTGCCGCACTTCTTGTACAGCAGTGATCAGAGTTTGAGTGAGGTTGAGAGACTGCCGGACTCGCTGGGCGATCGCCGAAACCAGGCGTTCTTGTTCTGCTTGTTCCCGTAGCATTCTCTCAGCTTTCTTGCGTTCGGTGACATCGCGAATTACCGCAGCAAAGCACAGCGGTTCGGTGGTTTGAGGGTGTTTGACCAGAAAAGCATTCATCACAACATCAATTGGTTGTCCGCTTCGCAAGTGCCGCATTTGACCTTCTCCTTGCCACTGGCCATGACTGATAATTGTTGGCAAAATCTCTTGACTAAATTTCTCTTTAAAAGTGGGCCCAATATAATCCCATATTTCTGTATCAAGCACTGCCGAAAGATTCTCTACACCCACCAGTTTTCGTCCGGCTTCGTTGACAAACAGCGTGTTGCCTTTGAGGGTAGCCATACCGATAAAATCGCTGCTGTTTTCAATCAGCGACACAAATTTTTGCCGTTCTTCTTCTCCTTTTTTGCGTTCGGTAATGTCGCGCTTGACGCAGACGTGACAAATTACATCATCGGCGTTGTTAATCACAGAGTATGCCGCAACGTCGATCGCCAGCGTCTGGCCTTTTTTAGTGCAGTTAGTAATTTCGCCCCGAAAACTTCCAGTTTGCGCTAAACTTTGGGCAATTGCCAAAAAGCGATCGCCCGCAACCAGCGGCGACGCTTCTGCTTCTAATTCCGCGTCAGTGTATTCTAGAAGCGTTTGGTGAGCACGATTTTGTTCGAGGAAAAACCCGTCAGCATCGATAATGACGATCGCATCGTTGGAGTTTAAAAATATTTGTCGGTAAAGTTTTAATTTATCCTCAGCTCGCTTGCGTTCGGTGATGTCTCT
This sequence comes from Microcoleus vaginatus PCC 9802, assembly GCA_022701275.1. Classification (NCBI taxonomy): domain Bacteria; kingdom Bacillati; phylum Cyanobacteriota; class Cyanophyceae; order Oscillatoriales; family Microcoleaceae; genus Microcoleus; species Microcoleus vaginatus. The sequence goes on along the minus strand of CP031740.1, from coordinate 223,187 downwards.
TTTGACGCTTACGTAACAAACTACATCCCCAGCATCATTGAGAACCGCAAAAGCCGAAAGCTCCACCTCAACTGTTCCTTCTTGCAAAGCCTTAATAAACGTCATTTCGCCTCGGTAACTCCCAGTTTCTGCCAAGCTTTGCATTAGGGAGGCAAATGCCGGTTCTCCCATGTGAGTTGCCGGGGTTTTCCCCCACAATTTCGACGCACTGTAACCCAGCAAAGCCGTGTGAGCTTGATTTGTTTCTAAGTAATAGCCTTGGGGGTCTAAGATCGCGATCGCATCGTTGGATTTTAAAAAGATTTGTTGATAAAGTTGCAGCTTCAATTCTGCTTGTTTCCGGGCGCTAATATCCGTGAACAAGCCATAGTAAACTATCTCTCCCGATGCTTGAAATTCTGGCTGCGAAGCTCCTTGCACCCATTTAAGTTTTCCCGACGGAGTAACAATTCTTCCTTCCCACCGCCAAGGCTGCAAATTTTCAGCAGAAAGCGTCACCGAGTTAAGGAAATCATCTCGATCTTCGGGATGAATCATGTCAACAATTACATTAAAATCCTGCTGAGCCACCTCTGGTTCTATTTCATACAATTCTCGGCAGCCCGCGCTCACAAATGAGAAAGCCATTGAGCCGTCTGGATGCAAGTCAATTTGATATACCGTACCGGGTACGCTAGCAGTAATTTTTTGCAGTTTGGCTTGGCTTTGATTCCTGGCTTCATCTGTGGCCTGCAATTGACCAATCTCTCTAGAAAAACCCAAAACCCCAAATATATTACTCTCTGCATCGCACAGTGGCACTTTTTGCGTGTCAAAGATGTGCTGTTTTCCGCCTTCAAAGAGGATTGCCTGGTAGGGATTGCGAACCCTCTCCCCAGCCAGCACAGCTCGATCTTCCTCGCGGATGCCCCTAATTTGGCTGTTGCGATCGCCAAATACTAATTCGGCTGAAAACCCTAATTCAATATCATCTTTGCCTATAATTTCCTCAACATTTTTCCCCACATATTCAGCAAAACTTTGATTTACAAAAATGTATCTAAAGTTTCTATCTTTCGCAAAAACTCTATCCGGAGCCTCCTCCATTACAGCCCGCAACAATAGTTCTTGACTTTGCGAATCCACAGCCAAATTATTTTGAAATATATGCTTGACACTGGTCGTTTGACGTGCTAAAGTTATTAACTGTTTTGCACAAATTTGAGCTACAGTGTGGAGCAAACAAAGGTGTTCCAAATCAAAAGCAGTTGCCTGCTCTGCACCGATAAAAAATACTCCCAACAATTCTTCACTTTCATCCAGGTTGGCGGGTGCCATCAAGACCGACTGAAACTGAGCAATTGGTGGCGGATTGATGTTGTGCGCCCAGTCCCGATTGCCAGCAAGCCATTCAGCACGAGCAGCTTGCAAGCGGCCTTCCATTTCGGCTTTGGTGCTAGCACTTAACGGCTGTAAGTGTTCCAGGTATATTTGATCGTCCGGTAGCGTCAAAATGGCGATCGCCTCTGTGGGAATCAGGCGATCGAGATGTGCCAGACACGCAGACAAAATTTCCTCAACACTGAGAGCGGCTTGAACTTTTGCAGTAAGTTCGTTGAGAACTTGCAGTTCCAAGGTACGCTGGCGGACTTTTGCTTTGAGGCTGGCGGCTAGGATTTGCATAGTGCTCACCAAACTGGTTTGCTTATATTATAATTATTGATTTTTAAACTTTTTCAAACAATCATCTTAAAATACATCCGCCGAAAAAACAACTTTTTTATATTGAAATTACCTTCAACCAATAAAAAAAAGCGTGCGATCGGGAGCAAAGCGGCACCGCAAAGCACCTGCTTGGCTCCCCCAGCGAAATTATCCCATTAAAATCACGTTATCGATGACGTGGATGACGCCATTGTCTGCTTCGATATCTGCAGCGACAACTGTAGCATTTTTCACCTCAAAACCGTCAGAACAATCAATTTTAATCGGCGAACCTTCTAAGGAAGTAACAAAACCGAGTTTGGCCAAATCAGCTTTCATAAACTTGCCGGAGACGACATGAAACATCAAAATCCTAGTCAGTTGGGGAACGTTCTGGACTAGGGTGGTGATAGTTCCCGGCGGCAATTTCGCAAAAGCATCGTCAGTGGGTGCAAAGACAGTGAAAGGGCCCGGACTTTTGAGCGCATCTACTAAATTAGCTACTTGCACCGCCGTTACCAGGGTTTGAAAGGAACCCGCACCTACAGCAATATCAACAATATCAGGCATTGTGTTTTACCTCATTTGCAAAAAATGTTCTCTTAAGTATCGTAAACTGAGGCTGGCAACAATACCTACTGTCTTTTTTGAAAAATTGGTAATTATTTTGTAGTGAGGACTTCAATCCTCAGATTTTTGATGAGGACTTCAGTCCTCACTACAAACCTAATAATATAGGACTTACGCATGGGGGCCCAGAAACCGGGTTTTTTACGAAAATACTTCGTTAAAACCCGCAGATTATGTAAAAAACCCAGTTTCGAGGAGTCGGAGTGGGTAAGTCCTGTAATAGTTATTTTACCCGAGATAATATTACTAACGCCTTGGCAATTTAACCGCGCGGGGGTTTACAATTGGTACAATACTGCTGGCGATTGTGATACCCCACTCCTCTGTTTCTAAATCTTCTACTTCAGCATTTAGGTTTTCTCCCTTGTGAATGCTAAAACTGCCGTACAAAATTGAAATTTCAAAAATATCTGTAGTAATCACCGCAGGCTTGCGGTGTTCCGGCTCGCCCAATGAAATTCCGAAGAATTCAGCTTCCAGTTCGCCAACTGCCTCTTCATCGTGTACAGTCCAACTGATATCGCGACAGTCTTTGAATGCCAGGATATAAGGCAATCTTTCTTCTGGATTGTAGACGCATTCAATTAATACTTCGTTTCCCCATAAAGATACGTTGACTTTTGTGATTAAAGATGTAAAACCACCCAATCCAAGCAAGTTATAGTCATCCTTCCAATCACTCATTTAATTTTTCCCCCGTATTGTGAGTACCTGGAATTAAATTACCAAATTCGTCTCTCGTCCGCAATAAATTACCCTCTCTATCGAGACGCAAAGCTTTGTTGATATTTCTTCCATCTGATCCCGATTTCGGTGCAGGCGTTCTAATCACTTCACCGTTAGGACGGATCATTACTGTTGACTTATCAAAAAATTTATATGCAACATAACCATCTCTAGTAGTTTTGATTTCGGCACCTAATCCGCGCAAAAAATCATCGACTTCTTGGCGGGTCATCCCGGTTAAGTCTCCAAACTCCGATGCAATTCCATTTCCTCCAACTCCCTGACTCGGCACGCAAGTCTCCTCACCAACCATCGCATCTTCGAGTTTAGCACAGTTGCCGAATCGGAAAAAGGAAGTTCGGTAACGGATTCGCTTTCTGAGGATGTAACGGATGGAAGGAAGAAGGAAGAAGGACGATGGAAAAACGAAGAAGGACGATGGAAGAATCCTTCCTCAAACTCGCAATGCCCAATGCTTTTCGGCTCACTTACCAATTACCAATTACCAATTTTCCAAACAAATAGGGCGCGCACCGCACGCCCTATCTATCAGCAATTAGCCAACAATTATTAGCCGCCGATTTGCACTTTCACCACGCGGTTCTTTTCTGCTTCCGCTTTGGGCAAATTCAGGTGCAAAACTCCATTTTTGTACTCAGCTTCTACGCTGTCATTTTGAACCCGTGCGGGTAGGGGAATCACCCGGCGGAACGAACCGTAACGGAACTCAGAGCGAGTCATGCCTTTATCTTCACTCTTAGTTTCCTGACGGCGTTCGCCACTAATAGCAACAGCTTCTGCGGTTACTTGTACGTCCAAATCCTTAGCTTCCATGCCCGGAACTTCTAATTTAAGGTGGATGGCTTCGGGAGTTTCATCGAGTTCGGCGGGGGGTAGAAAAGCAACACCGTTAGATGCGCGCTCGGTTGCCGGAGTCAAGCTATCAAACAACCGATTCATTTCTCGCTGCAAGGAGTCCATTTCCCGCAAAGGTTCCCAACGAATAAGTGCCATAACTAATACCTCGACTATCTGAAGTTTTTAGGGTTGAGAAACACTTGACTCAACCTGTATTTAATATATTCCAGCTCCAGAAATAGGGGGATTCGGTTTTCCGCAAAAAGGCCGATCGCATTACCGAACATTTGCGAGCAATAATGTTGAGTGAGTCGGTTTGAGATTTGAGATTTGAGATTGACTCTACAGATGAATCTGGAACTTTGACCAAGAGTCTAAAATTTCAAGTATCCGTTTTTGGGCGAAGTCAGCCGATTTGAGGTTGGAGAGTTTAGATTTGAGATTGACTCCACACATGACTCGGCAAATTTTAACTGTGGTCTAAAATTTTTTGCTCTCCACCACTCCTGTCTGCTAGCAACTATCCGTGTGTAGGCGAAGTTATTACAGGTGGCGCTATTCGATCGCATCGGAACCCAACAATTTGAGATTTTAGATTTAATTTAGAATTCCCAACCTAAAATCTCAAATCCCACATATAACGAAACAAAATTAACTCCACCGCGAATGCTGATAAGAAGCGTAGGTATCAAACAAAGCACCCACCAAACCAAAAGTTAGACCAATGACGAAAAAGCCCTGGAGGGGACAGCCGCTGCCGAAAGTAGCTAAGAACTGCAAAATCAGGTCTTCTCCAGAACGACCAACTCCTTGGAGAGCAGGCACGAAGCCGATCAGCAAAAAGCTAGCCAATCCCGCGCCGATTAACAATACGGGGGCGACAAAGCTCAACAGGCTGGTCAGCAGTACAGAACGAAGAAAATTGGGAAAAATGCTCATAAGAGTCAGTAAATTCAGCTAAACTGCCGAAAGGTACAAGCAAACAAAACTTGTTCTTTTCTACGATAGGCAGCGATCGCCCTCAGTGGCCAGTTCTGTCAGAAATCTTAAATGTTATAGAAAAAACTTGTTTAAGATTTGTAGATAAATTTCATTTTTTGCAGTTGTTATAGAGTCGAAATCCCTTGAGCACCACTACATCTTCGAGCCTCAGTTTGTGGAGTCAGCGGTTGCTGGCAGCAGCTTTATTGGGCGGCCAAGTCATGCTGCACTTGCTGAAAGGCAAAATTCACCGCCGCAACACCATCGACCAAATGGCAGCAGTCGGCCCGGAATCTCTGCTGATTGCTTTGCTGACGGCGGGTTTTGTCGGCATGGTATTTACTATTCAGGTAGCCAGGGAATTTATTAACCTCGGTGCCGCCAATGTCGTAGGTGGCGTTTTAGCTTTGTCTTTGACTCGCGAGCTCGGCCCCGTCTTAACAGCCGTCATCGTGACGGGACGGGTAGGTTCGGCTTTTGCAGCGGAAATCGGCACAATGCAGGTAACAGAACAGATAGATGCCTTGCTGATGCTCAGAACAGACCCGATCGACTATTTAGTCATTCCCCGCGTCCTTGCTTGCTGCTTGATGCTGCCAATTTTAACCATCATGTGTCTCGTCACCGGCGTCCTCGGCGGACTGCTGATTGCTACGACGATGTACGGCATCTCTCAAAGCGTGTTTTTAGAATCAGTCCGCAATTTCTTGGGTCTGTGGGATATTTGCAGCGCGGCAATTAAGGCTTTTGTATTCGGTGGCTTGATTGCTGTAATCGGCACTAGCTGGGGTTTGACCACCACCGGCGGGGCAAAAGGCGTCGGTCAATCGACTACTACGGCGGTGGTGACGGCTTTACTGGCTATTTTTATTGTGAACTTTTTCATGACTTGGCTGATGTTTCAGGGGACGGGCTCTAGCGTACTCAAAGGCTTGTAAGCTAGGAAACAGATAAAATATGAATAATCGGCAACATTCGTTTACTACCCTTGATTTAAACCCGTGAATACCACTGCCTCTTCTACTGCGCCGACAAATACGATCGAGCTCGCTCCGAGTTATGCGATTCCCCTAGTTTTGGTACTGGCGGCCGTACCGCTGCTGTTCGTTCAGAAGTGGGTGAGTTTGCCGCTTTCTGTGTTCGGCTTGTTTCTGATGTACCAAGCCGCCACCATCCGGCTACAATTTACCCCAACAGATTTGGACATTTATCGATCGTCCAAATTAATCCGCCGCTTTCCTTACCGAGAATGGCAAAATTGGCGGATATTTTGGCCCCCTGTGCCGATTTTGTTCTATTTCAAAGAAATTAACAGCATTCACTTTCTGCCGGTTCTGTTCGATCGTAAAATGCTACAGACCTGCTTAGAACAGCGCTGTCCCCGTCAAGACTAAAAAAGTTGTTAATTTTTAATTTTTAACTTTTCCGTGCCCACGCCGAACAAAATTTCCCATGAATTCAGACGAATCTCCAACCCAAGAACCGCAAGCCCAACCACCCGCCCCAAGCGGTGACGGCGAAGTCGATTTACCCGTGAATGAGACGGAGTACGAACTTCTATCTCAAACACGAGATTTGTGGCTCGACGAAAATGAACTGCCAGCCCAACTCCCGCCAGAAACAGACCCGCCGCTGGGCGAGGAAGATGCCGAAATCGCCCAATTCGTGGACGAAGCAGGCGCAATCGCCCAAATTCCGCCCAACACCGACGATGCCGAATCAGAAAGTCCGATCGCTCAAATTGAGCTTCCAGCAGACTCCCAGCCAATAGCAACCCCAGAAACGGTAACGCACATCCCAGAAAATGTTACCGAACAGTTGGCACAGAGAGTCAAAGAATTGCAGCAGCAAGAACAAAATTTGACTGAAAAAATTGCCGCATTGGAAGCCGACAAAGCCAATGCTTTAGAAGCGTTGGGCCAGGCTCAAGCATCGATCGGGCGTTTGGTACAAGACGGCTTGATTCAACTAGATCACCGCAAACAAGCGCTACAAATCGAAGTAGAAAAACTCGAACGCCGGCGCGATCGAATTCAAAAGGAAATGCGAACCACTTTTGCCGGCGTTTCCCAAGATTTAGCAATTCGAGTCCAGGGTTTCAAAGACTATCTAGTAGGCAGTTTGCAGGATTTGGCCGCTACCGCCGAACTCTTAGATTTGACGCCACCAGTGCAAGAGACACCCAGGCAAATTCCTGCTGAGGAGTCTCAATCCTCAGCACCAGTAAATCCCAAATTTGCGGAACAGGGATTTCAAGAACAAGCCAAACAAATTCGCCGCACCCTCGATCAATATCGCACTCTCCCCGACTACTACGGCCCGCCTTGGCAACTTCGCCGCACTTTTGAACCCATCCACGCGGAACGAGTTTCTAACTGGTTTTTCACTCAAGGAGGAAGGGGTGCTTTGCGGACTATGGGTTCGCGCTTGCAAAATATCTTGATTACTTCGACTATTATTTCTGTACTCAGAAGCGTCTACGGTGGACGGGTGCGGACTTTGGTGCTCGCCAACAGTCCCGAACGTTTAGGAGAGTGGCGCCGGGGTTTGCAGGACTGTTTGGGCATTACTCGCAACGATTTTGGCCCGGAACGGGGGATTATTATGTTTGAGTCTGCGGAAGCTTTAGCTCAAAAAGCCGATCGACTGGTGAAAGAGGGCAAATTGCCACTAATTGTCATTGATGAAACTGAGGATTTAATTAGTTTGTCACTGCTGCAATTTCCGCTGTGGTTGGCTTTTGCTTCTGACCCGCAAACTTTGACGACTGCTAAGGATTTTTGAGCAAGTCCGGGCGAATATAATTCGCTGCTATACAAACTTTCGTCCGCCTGCGCGGACTGAAGAAACTCAGAGGGAAATTAACCGGAATTGGTTGTTTCTTCTTCTTCCTTCTTCCTTCTTCCTTCTTCCTTCTTCCTTCTGCTGTACACGAAATCTCAAATTAAAAAATGGCTAGCTGGATAATTTTAAATGGCGCATTGCTAATAGCAGCTTATTTGCTGGGTTCGATTCCTACTGGGTACGCCTTGGGGAAATGGATGCTAGGAATTGATATTCGAGAGGTTGGTTCGGGTTCGACGGGTGCGACTAACGTACTGAGGACTTTGGGTAAGTGGCCGGGGTTGGGGGTGTTGCTGGTTGATGTGTTGAAGGGGGTAAGTGCGATCGTCCTAATCCGCTACATTTACTCTCTCAGTTTTACCCAGCAGCTAGCAACCGCCGCAGGTTTAGAAAATACTGCAACTGTCATCCCTTGGATGGCAACTTTGGCGGGTTTCTCTGCTGTTTTGGGCCACAGCAAATCTATTTGGCTGGGGTTTACCGGCGGTAAATCTGTCGCTACGAGTTTGGGAGTTTTGCTTGGTTTGTACTGGCCAGTAGGTTTGGGAACTTTCGGAATTTTTGGAATCGTGTTTGCAGTGTCGCGAATTGTTTCTTTAAGCTCGATTATCGGGGCAATTAGCGTTGCTGGATTGATGTTTACTTTACATCAGCCGCTAGCTTATGTATTGTTTGGCATTGCGGGCGGTGTGTTTGTAATTGTGCGACATCGGAGCAATATTCAGCGGCTGTTGAATGGTACGGAACCGAGGATTGGAGAGAAATTGGAAACAGCAGGTAGCGATTGATAATTAGTATTGTTGTACCGCTGGTTGCAGATTACTATTTCTCTGTCCAATCTTCGATTTAAGCTTTTGCAGGAGGCTTGGCAGCGCATTCTACAGCTTAGAATCCCTGAGTAGAGATAATACTGTTTTGCAGTTGAGCAGGCGTTACACTCTCAACAAAACCTATTAAATCTCCGGAATTCTTGACTTTGATGAGAGTCCCTGAAGTCACGATCGATTTGGAGCCTAATAGATCGGGCGGAAGAAAAGAACCCAGAGCTTGCGGCACTTCCGCTTGTATTGTAATGGACGCATTTGTCAAGCTTTCCAAAACTACATCGTTAACCGTCAAACCGTCTGCTAATCCAATTTTATCGAAAGCAGGTCTGAAACTTACAATGAGATCGGTATTATTGACATCTGTAACTCCGGGTTCTGCTTGGAGGACGTACAAGTTGCTGCCCCCGAGTTTGATAGAATTATTATCATCAAAACCTGCTAAGAAGTCTCGACCCAAACCTCCCACTAGAGTGTCATTTCCGTTACCGCTTACTAAAAAATCATTGCCTTTACCGCCCAATAAAATATCATTTCCACCCAAACCCAAAAGCATATCTCCATCTAAACCTCCGTTTAGAGAGTCATTTCCGTCCCCTCCACCTATTAGGTCTTTCCCTTTTCCCCCCAATAAAGAATCGTTACCAAAATACCCTGTGATAATATCTTCGCCCTCATTGCCAAAGATCAAATCATTAGCGGTTGAGCCGGCCACTGTATCGTCACCTCCGAGCATCCCTACTCCTGAAGGGAAATTAGTTACACCTCCGAATCGGGAATTATCGATGAATAAATCAACTGATTCCGATGTATTGTCGCCAACTAAGCGAGGCACTCCTGCTGGGTCTCTTTGTAAAGCCATAAAATATTTTCTCCCTAAAATCTCAGATGCCAAGATTATTAAATAAGCCACTCTCAAAATCAATTCATATATTCATAACTTTGAGTTCATAAAAGTCATAACTTTGAGTTCATAAAAGTCATATTTGTGGTACGATCGACCTCAACGAGTGCAGCGAGTTAAGGCATTGTAAAAATTTATGTGTCTGAATCCAGGGGATATTCTGCGCGATCGCTACCACATTATCGGTCAATTAGGTGAGGGAGGGTTTGCTAAAACCTATACGGCTAACGACGCTTTGGGCAGCTCCGGAAATCCCCTGTGCGTCGTCAAGGAAATTCAGGCTCCTCAATCGAACGATCCCGATGTTTTGCACAGGGCCCAGGTGCAATTTGAAACAGAAGCTGAATCCCTGATATCTCTGGAAGAGTGCTCGCGCATTCCCAGGTTAATCGAGCACTTTCAAGAACAGGGAAAATTTTACTTAATTCAAGAATATATTGCAGGAAATCCGCTGAACAAGGAAATCGGTTCAGGCAGGCAGTTTAGGGAATCAGAAGTTATTGATTTATTGCAGGACATTTTAGAAGTTTTAGATTGCGTCCACAAAAAACATATTATTCACCGCGATATTAAACCGTCAAACTTAATCCGATGCCAAAGAACCGGCAAAATTGCCGTGATTGACTTTGGGGCAGTCAAAGGTATTAGCAATTTGGCGATGCAGGGCGGTCAAATAACTCAAACTCGTGTCATCGGTACAGACGGTTATATGCCGGCCGAACAGTGGAAAAATCAGCCAAGATTTAACAGCGATATCTATGCTGTGGGCATCATCGCCATTCAAGCGATCGCAGGTTTAGATATTGAAGATTTTTTAAATCATAAAAAAACTGGGGAACTTGTCTGGCACTACTCAACTGACGATCGCCCGATGGTACAAATTAGCGACAAGCTGGAAAAAGTTTTAAATAAGATGGTGCGCTACCACTTTAACGATCGCTATCAATCCGCTGCTGAAGTGTTAGACCATTTGCGATCGGAGGCGGTATCGCCCTCACCGCCGATTGAGATTGCGACGCAGGTGGGAGTGGAATATTCGATCGCCCGTGACAGCAAAACACCTTCCCCCCCAAACCTCCCAGATGGTTTAAGTGCCGGAGAAAAAATTCTATTTACAAGTTCTCAACCTTGGCTCAAGCAAAAAGGAGTTAAAGAATTTGCAGCTTCAAATTCAAAGCAAGCTTTTAATACCTTCAAAGAATCGTGGCACAACGAAGACGGCAAAGACCCAGAAACTTTAATTTACCTGAACAATGCTTTTCTGGAAGTCAGCAACGCTCCTTATTACACAATTGCTGTCGTCCTTTCCGTTTGTCGGAGAAACCCCGACAGTTTTTCTCAGCTTGGCGAGCAGGCGAAAGAATATCTGCGCGGAGTGGCTCAAGCGCAAACAGAAGTTAATTTGAGACTATCAAATTCTAGCGATCGGGACTTTCCAGGTCAAGGTTTTTTACCAAGTCAAGCCATTAAGGGCAAAGGACTTAAAGTAATTATTGCTGACGATGCCAACGATGAAGAGGAGGCAAAACAAAGAGCAATTTCGCTGGTCGATCGACCGGATATTTTAGCAGTTATCGGTCACGCTAGTAGCGAGATGACGATGCACGCTGTAGATATTTACAACAACAATAATCTCGTTTTGATGTCTCCGGGTGCAGCCACGGGAGAGCTGACGCATGAACCTAGGAAATTTTTTTTTCGCACTCAATATACGAGCAGTTTAATCGCTAAAGATTTAGCGAAGTACCTCCGAAAACAAAATCAAACACAAGTAGCAATTTTATACAATCCGCGAAGCCCATTCGGCGCATCTTTTGTGAAAGGTTATAAAAACTATTTTCGACGCCTAGGGGGAACAATAGTCAGAATTCAAGATTTCGATTTATTTAAAAAAGACTTCAACACCGCAAGAGCGATCAAGGAAATCCAGACAAAGGGAGAAACTGCGATCGTGCTAGTTCCCGATCCCCATCATAGCAGAACGCTAGACAGCGCATTTGACATAATAAAACTTAACGGCTCTCGCAATTGGATTGCCGGGGCATGGATGCTGATGTGTCCGCAAATGTTAGAATTTGTATCTGGGCAACCGCAAAATGTGTTTAATAAACTAATCCTTTCTGTCGGCTGGCATCCCTTAAACAGCCCCAACCCAGAATTTCCCCAACAAGCTCGATCGCTGTGGGGAGAAGAGGGAAATACTCGTATAGCTTCAGCTTACGATGCAGCGCGCGCACTCATAAAAGCATTGGAAATGCAGCAGGAACCCAGTCGCAAAGGAATGCAAAAAATGCTTTCATCTCCAGATTTTAGCGCTGACGGAGCAACAGGAACCATTCAGTTTAACTCGCCGGAAAATGGCGATCGGAAAAATCATCCCAGCGATTTAGTACATATTGTAGAGTGTCCAAATGAGCAGTTCGGCCTCGCTTTTGTTCCCGTCAAGTACCCGACAGCGGCAGCGGCAGGTTTAAAGTGCGATTGAACTCGTTTCTGATTGATTCAATTTTCTTGCGTTAGCCGCCCTCGCTCGCGATACATGAACCGCCAGAGGGCGGGGTTACATACTCATGAGTAAACTATATAAACCCGTTCCCGCCCGATGGTAAAATCAACCTCAACGAGTGCAGCCAGTCGGGGAATCGGAGAATTTATGTGCCTAAAACCAGGGGATATTCTGCGCGCGCGCTACCGAATTATCGGTCAATTAGGTCAGGGAGGTTTTGCCAGAACCTATACGGCTAACGACGCTTTGGGCAGCCCTGGAAATCCCCTGTGCGTCGTCAAGGAAATTGAGCCGCCTCAATCTAAGGATGCGCGGCTGTTGGAAGAAGCACAACAGCAATTTGAAAAAGAAGCTAAAACCCTGAAGTATCTCGATAAGTGTCCGCGCATTCCCAAGTTTATCGATCGCTTTCTGGAAAAGGGAAAATTTTACTTAATTCAAGAATACATCGACGGAAATCCGCTGAATCAAGAACTAATTTCAGGCCAGCAGTTTCAGGAGTCAGCAGTTATTGATTTATTGCTGGACATTTTGTCAGTTTTAGAGTGCGTACACTCTCAAGGTATTATTCACCGAGATATTAAACCGTCAAACTTAATCCGGCGCAAGCTAGACGGCAAAATTGCGGTGATTGACTTTGGGGCGGTAAAAGCGATCGGCACTTTGGCGATCGAGAACGGTCAAATAACTCAAACTCGTGCCGTTGGTACAGACGGTTATATGCCAGCCGAACAGTGGACAAATCAGCCCAGATTTAACAGCGATATCTATGCTGTGGGAATCATTGGCATTCAAGCGATCGCAGGTTTAGATATTGAAGACTTTTTTAATGATAAAAAAACTGGGGAACTCGTCTGGCACTACTCAACTGACGATCGCCCGATGGTACAAATTAGCGACAAGCTAAAAAAAGTTTTAAATAAGATGGTGCGCTACCACTTTAACGATCGCTATCAATCCGCTGCTGAAGTGTTACAGGATTTGCGAGCGCTAACAGCATTGCACTCACCTGCGCCCCCTCCACAACAACCTCTGCTGCCGAAGCCTCAGTGCCGGCAAGATACATTGAGAGTTTGCTTGCCGATCGCGATCGCAGGATTCCTCGGGCTAGCAGTATTTTTAATACACAAAATTTTTACACCTAAAACTTGTCCTTTAATCAAGGGAGATGGTGCGAGTTGTGGCGAGGAAATCCTGATAAAAACATCGGGTTCTCGCTTAAAAGAAAGGGGAGTAGATGATTTTTTTAATGCAAATTATCAATCAGCTTTTAATTTATTTAAACAATCGTGGAACGAAGAAGAACGTAAAGATCCCGAAACTTTAATTTACATGAATAATGCCCTTTTGAAAGCAAAAAAAGCTGATTATTACACCCTTGCAGTTGCCGTTCCCATTAGCAACAGCGAAGGAGGTAGTGTCAATTCTGATTTGGCTAGAGAAATGTTGCGCGGCATTGCCCACGCCCAAACAGAAGTCAACCTAGGACTCTTTAATTCCGATCGCAATAACGACTTTCCCGGTCAAGGTTTTTTAGCAGGGAAAGCCATTAAGGGCAAGGGTATTAGAGTCATTATCGCTGACGATGCCAATCTGAAAGCAGAGGCACAAGCTAGAGCCTCTTCACTCGTGAAGCAAACCGAGATTTTGGGCGTCGTCGGTCACTATACTAGCGAGATGACTGTGCATGCAGTCGATATTTATGACAAAAATAACTTAGTCTTAATTTCGCCTGGGAGTACAACGGAACAATTAACAGAAAAACGTCGGAAGTTTTTCTTTCGCACTGTCCCTAGACATCAAATTACTGCTGAAAACTTCAAGAACTATCTGATTGAAAACGCAGGTTCCAAAAAAGCGGCGGGTTTCTATTGTCCTGAGATTCAAGCTACTTCTTCATTGTGGGAAGAATTCAGAAAACAGTTTAGACAAGCAGGAGGAAATATTTTAAGCATCACTGAATTCGATTTATGTAAGAAAAATTTTAACGTTGAATTAGCATTACAAGAAATCGAGCGAACTGAGAAAACAGCGATTGTCTTAAGTACGAGTCATGTCCCGAATGCAGTCAAAAATGCGATGGCACTTATTAAAGGCAATGGCGCTCGCAATTGGGTAGTGGGAACCGGGGGAATCTACAGCCAGAAAACCTTAGAAACTGCCTCCCAGTTACAGTCTTTTGATAAACTGGTGACATCATCCTCTTGGCATCCCTTAGCTGCTCCCAACCCCACATTTGCCGAAAATTCTCGAAAGCTTTGGGGAGGAAACGTCAACCACCGCACAGCTTTAACCTACGATGCAACTCGGACGCTAATTACAGCAATAGAAATGCAACAGCAACCCAGCCACGAAGGGATGCAGCACACTATTGCGAGTCAGAATTTTAGCGCCAAAGGAGCAACCGGAACTATTGAGTTTGATGCGAAGGGCGATCGCCAAAATTTTCGACCGGACTTAGTACATATTGTCAAGTGTCCAAAAGAGCGATTCGGCCTCGCTTTTGTTCCCGTCAAGTATCCGACAGCGGCAGCGGCAGGTTTAAAGTGCGATTGAACTCATTTCTGATTGTTTCTGTGCGTCATTCCTGACTTATTTCCCTAATTCTTGAGAACGCAAACAAGCTGCTTTCACTGCTTCGATTAGGGCCGATCGAAAGCCGCTACTCTCTAATTTAGCAATTCCCGCAATAGTCGTGCCGCCGGGACTTGTAACTTGATCTTTCAATTGTGCCGGGTGCATTCCCGTTTCTTGCATTAGCTTCGCCGTACCGAATACTGTTTGCAAAGCTAATTGAGAGGCGATCGCCCGTGGCAGTCCTGCACAAACTCCGCCATCTGTCAAGGCCTCAATTAAAATTGCTACATAACCAGGCCCGGAACCCGAAAGCCCCGTCACCGCATCCAGCATACTCTCAGGCACTTCTACCACTTCTCCCACGGCCTGAAAGATGCGCTTTACCAATTCTAAATCAGTCGGTTGCACGAGTTTTCCCGAGGCGATCGCGCTCATTCCCGCTCCTACCGTTGCTGGAGTATTCGGCATCACCCGCAGCACTCCCCGCCCCGGGAAGGCTGGTTCTAGCTTGCTCAGGGGCACTCCTGCCAAAATCGACACTACCAGCGCTTCTGGCTGGGAATTAGCCGTTTCTCCATTATTTCCCTGTTTGCGATCTGCCGCCACGGCCAATTCCAAAGCTACCGTATCAAAAACTTGCGGTTTAATCGCCAAAAACAGCACTTCTGTAGCGGCAGCAACTTCTAGATTGCTGGCTGTTGTTCCAATCCCGTAGGTTTCCGTCAAAAATTGGCGGCGTTGAAGTTGTGGGTCGCTCACCAATATTTCAGAAGGCAAATAAACTTTTTGTGCAATTAAGCGGGATAAGAGAGCTTCTCCCATTACCCCGCCGCCGATCGTACCAAATTTTATGTTAGTCATTAGTCAGTTGTCACTTGTCACTTTTGAGTTATCAGTTGTCAGTTGTCAGTTGTCAGTTGTCATTGGTTACTTAGTTGTTAGCTAATGTTATTAATCCGCAGTGTTTATTCCACAGTTATTAGTTGTTAACTATTGACTACTGACTAGTAACTACTGACTACTGACTACTGACTACTCACCACTGTCAACTGACTACTAACTACTGACTACTGAGCGATTGGAGCTTGTTCTGCCGGCCAGACTGTTGGTGCAGGAGCAGCAGGACGAGGGCGTCCTTGAGCAGGAGGCACTTCGTGAACCACACCAGACTGAGTTCTCACCTGCACGCAGCTAGGCGTAAACAAGAAAATACTTTCGCCAATTCGCTCTTGATGACCGTCCAGGGCATAAGTACCGCCCGCCACAAAGTCCACAGCTCTTTGCGCTTGGTCTGGGTCCATCACCGTCAGGTTCAAAACCACAGACTTCCGTTCCTTAAGAGCTCGAATTGCTGCCGGCATCTCTTCAAAAGTGCGCGGCTCCATTACTACTACTTCCGAAATCCCGTTCATAGCTCCAGGCATTCCAATCACGTTATTCATTACTGACCCTACTCCCCCGGTTGGTGCAACGACATCCATACCTGTCGATCCTACTACTGACCGCTCTCGCATTCTACGATTTTGACGACGTTCTTCTTCTGCTGCTGCGACGGCAGCGGGGTTGGGTTCAGGCGCTTGGTAGAAGTTCTGATAGCGCTCCCCTTCCGTTTCGTCGTACACGTCATCGTACTCAGGCTCATTGTTGATGCCTACAAAATCTCGCAGTTTAGAAAAAATATTCATGATTCACTCTCCTTCACGACTTTGCTGCCCCGACTATACTCGCGTCGCGCGTTAGTCGCGGGTGGCTGACTACTATATATTTAACCTAAATTGTCTTTATTAGAAGATTTGAATTATTTATCCCCTCCTAGAGCCAAATAAGGTTTGTCCTAGCCGTACCATAGTAGCACCTGCTTGAATTGCCAAATGATAATCTCCCGACATCCCCATCGAGAGCTGCTGCATTTGAATGCAGGGCAAATTTTGCTGCTGGATTTTCTCAGCAAGTTCGCGGGTGCTGTTAAATAATTCTAGGATTTGCGAGTCATTTAACCCCAGTGGGGGTATTGTCATCAAACCTTGAATTTTGATATGCTGACATTTGTTGAGTTCTGGAAGGTCTGCAAGCAGTTCTGGAACGCTCCAGCCGTATTTGTCCGGGTCGGGCAACATTTTGACTTGCAGGCAGACTTGGGGAGAGCAGGACTGTTCGCCCGCCAAGCGCGACATTCGCTGAGCGAGTTTTAAATTCTCGAGAGAGTGAATCCACTGGAAATGCTCTAGGGCCTTGGCGGCTTTGTTGGCTTGCAAGTGGCCGATCAAGTGCCAGTTGATATCCGGCAAATCTTGCAGTTGGCTTTGTTTGTCGGCAGTCTCTTGAACCTTACTCTCGCCAAAATCCCGGATACCGGCGTCGTATGCTTCGCGGATAGCATCAGTCGGTACCTGTTTGGTAACGGCAATTAACCGCACTGATTCAGGCAAGTGTTGGCGAATGCTGTTAATTCGAGAGGCAATGGTCATGGGTGTTCAACGCTGGGAACGGGAGGGAAGGAAAATTAAGACAGTTACCAATTACCAAATTACTGATTTTCGTTATTGAAACGTGCGCTGGTGAATGGTCTGCAATTGGTCGTACTCCTGATATTGACCGCTGCGACGCAGGGTTCGCAGGCGAATTTCGACCATGAGGCGAGCGTCGGAGCGACTGATTGGTTCAAATCTCAGCCCGCCTGGGCCGTTTGTCACCAAAAAAAACAGGCGCTGGGCGTATAGGGTGGTAAATAATTCTTGGCTGTCTTCAACCTGGGATACCCTGAAGAGGAGGCCAAAGTTTGGATGATTCAGGTAAGTTTCGGTAGTCATTCACGCTCACAATCGATCAATTTTAGATTAAAGATTTAGATTTGAGATTTTAGTTTCGCTCGATCGCCCGACGGCGTTGTTTGACGGCGGGCTACAAAGGGCGATAGCCGTAGCCGTGCAATAGTCTCCGTCGTGGCTGAGGCTTAATTGCCACTGGCAATTTCCCCAAACAGAGGCTTGTGCTGCTGCGGTTCCGTGCAGTTGCACATTGGGAGCACCGTTTTCGGAGCGCCGAATTTCCACATCTGCATACCGTATTCCCCGCCATCCCGTGCCTAGAGCTTTGACAACGGCTTCTTTTGCTGCCCAGCGCCCCGCTAGTTGCTTGCAGGAAACTCGATTCATTTTACCTTTAATGCTGGTGTGTTGAGAATTTAGTTGCCCGCAATCCCTTTGTTCGGCGGGCGTGTAAACTTTTTCGAGGAAGCGATCCCCAAACCGGTCTAATGCGGCTTGTATGCGCGGAACATATACGATATCTGTCCCAAGATAGATGTTCAAGGTCTTGGCTCTCTAAATATTTGCCTCCATTACTTTAGCAGGACTCTCGCGTACCAGACAAAACTTACTCAAATGTAGGCCAGTGATCGAAACCCCGCTAGAATCAGTCATTCCCAATTCTTCAATATTATTCAATCTCAAATCTCATCAATCTAAAATCTAAAATCTAAAATCTAAAATCTCAAGTGTCCCAACCCCAAACAAAGCGGGCGCTCCAGAGGACAAGCAAGCAGCCGAGGGCGATCCAGTCTCGGATTTTTAATTGCAACTGGTGCCATTCTACACGGTGTCGATCGGGACTGGTGAAGCCGCGAACTTTCATGGCGCTGGCAATTTGTTCAGCTCGCAGGAGCAAGTTTTCTAACAGTCGCTCGGCTATCATCAACCACACTTGAGCTGCGCTGCGAAATCCGAGTTTTTTCCAGTTTATCGCTCGGGTTCTGACCGATCGCACTAAATTTTGTATTTCTTCCAATACTAGGGGAATGAATCGCAAAGATAAAGTTAATGTTAAGGCTATTTCGGTAATAGGCCAGTTCAAGCGGCGCAGAGGCTGCATTAAGTTTTCAATCGCGGCGGTGATTTCTTCGCTGGCTGTGGTGAGAAGGTAGAGGTTGGTGCTGTAAATTACTGTGAAAAATAGGGTGCTGACGTTGATAGCTAAATCTAGGGATTGGCGGGTGATTTTAATCGGGCCTTGTTTGAATACAACGTAACGGTAGTTTGTGGGTGGGGGGAGTTGATTTGGGCTTTGGGCTTTGGCATTGGGGATTGGAGAGTTTGAGCCTAAGTTAAAAGGTTTGTACCAGGGTTTGGGCTCTTGACGGGGTGGAAGGGTTGCGGGCTGTTGGGAAAAGGTTAATTCGTCGGCGGGGATGCGGGGCTGGTGTTCTGAGCGGAGTCCGTCGGGGGCGATCGCGCTGAGGCAAAATACTAATAGACAGAATAGCAGCAGCAGTCCCATTTGCTGTTTCCACACGCGCAAGGGAATTGCTGCTGTTAGTGTCAGTACGATTAACATTCCTACTAGCATCAACCGCCAGATGGGATTGGCGAGTATTGGCGCAATCAGAAATGTCATCAACCAGGCTAGTTTTACGCGGGAGTCTAGCCGGTGAAGCCAGGTTACTGGTTGTTCTAGGTAGAGTCCTATTGGGAGCGATCGCAATAAATCCATTTTGTCGATTTTAGATTTTTAATAATATAAATTTATTGAACCGCGAAGACGCGTTAGGCGAAGCCGCGCGTAAGCGCTAGGACGCGAAGGAAGAGAAAAGAAAGAAACGCAATTTGCTTTGATTATTAAACTGCGTTTTTTCTTTAATATAAAGTCTCGAATTACTTCACGCGCAGTGCTCTGTTGGTTGTGCTGATTTCGCTGGCGCGAACTTTTTTGCCTCTCCAAAGTAGCCGCATTGGTGTACCGGTAAAGCCTAGATGTTTGCGGAATTGGCTTTCCATGTAGCGGCGGTAATTTTCGGTGAAGCGTTTGGGATCGTTGACAAACAGGGCGATTGTCGGTGGCTGCGATCGCACTTGAGTACCGTAATAGATTTTGCCTTGTTTTCCTTGGCGGGTAACTGGGGCTGAGTGCCAGCTTGTGGCTTCTTCTATGACTTCGTTAATCACGGCGGTAGGGACGCGACGTTTGTGTTCGTCGGAGGCTTTGTCTACTAATTCAATGATTTTTTCAACTCGCTGTCCACTCATGGCGCTAACAAAAATCATTTCTGCCCAGTCGAGGAAATAAAGTCGGGTTCTTACTTCTCTTTCGTACTCGTAGATGGTGTCGGAGTCTTTTTCTACGGCGTCCCATTTGTTGACGACTATGATGCAGGCTCGACCTTCTTCGCTGATGCGATCGGCTAATTTTTGGTCTTGGTCGGTAACGCCGTCAATTGCGTCAATTACTAGCAGTATTACGTCGGCCCGGCGGATTGCTTTGAAAGCGCGGTTGATCCCGAAAAATTCTGCACCGTATTCGACGTTTTTCTTTTTGCGTATTCCGGCTGTGTCGATCAGGCGGTAGGTTTTACCGTTGCGTTCTACTAAGGTGTCGATCGCGTCGCGGGTTGTGCCGGAAATCGGGCTGACTATGGCGCGGTTTTCTCCGAGAAATGCGTTTAACAAACTCGATTTGCCGACGTTGGGACGACCGATAATTGCTACTTTAATTTCCTCAACTTCTGGTAATACTTCGGTGGGAAGATAAGTTATTAATTTGTCAAGCAATTCGCCGGTACCGTTGCCGTGAATGCCGGAAACTGGGTAAGGTTCTCCGAGTCCCAATTGCCAAAAGTCGGCTGCTTGGGTGAGTCCTGTATTTTCCGATTCGCATTTGTTGACGGCGAGAATGACGGGGACTTTTTGCAGTCTCAGCCAAGATGCGATCGATTCGTCGCCGCCGGTGAGCCCGGTTTGTCCGTCTACTACGAAAATGGCTGCGCTGGCTTCTGCGAGGGCTGCCATTGCTTGTTCGCGAATTAAAGGCAGAAATTCTGTTTCGTCGTCGAATACTAGCCCGCCGGTGTCTACGACTTGA
Organism: Microcoleus vaginatus PCC 9802; assembly: GCA_022701275.1. NCBI lineage: Bacteria > Bacillati > Cyanobacteriota > Cyanophyceae > Oscillatoriales > Microcoleaceae > Microcoleus > Microcoleus vaginatus. The sequence continues at coordinate 202,801 of CP031740.1, read as the reverse complement.
TATTCCCGATCGCCCCAGTAAGCCGGTCTGTAAGTGCGATCGCGCGTGATTCCTGGTTCGTCGTGGACGATCGCGTCTTGGGTGTTGGCTAAACGGTTGACGATCGTCGATTTGCCTACATTGGGGCGTCCAATAATAGCAACTATAGGTAGAGACATAAAAGTAGCAGCAATTAGGCTGCGCCGTAATTTTGAGGTTTAGCCTTTTATTGTAAGCGAAACTGGCTGATATTGCGATCGGGCTGCATCGTGTATGATAGGCCCTCCGGGGCTGTGCGGCCCACGCCGCGAACTCATGGCGACCTCCGGAAACGAGATAAAGTACGATCGGACTGTTAAATTGGATTACCAGGCAGAGCCTGGTAACGAGAAATGCTTGCTGCACATTCTCTAAAAATTGCTAAATGGAACGACTTATTTCTGTATTCGGGTTAGCTGTTTTTGTCGGTTTGTCCTACGCCTTTTCAGTCGATCGGCGCGCTGTCAAGTGGCCGCCCGTATTGTGGGGAATTGCTTTACAGCTAATTTTTGCTATTTTGATTCTCAAAACTGCTCCTGGTTTGGCTGTCTTTAAATTTTTGGGAGATTTGGTAACGCAGTTTCTCAATTTTTCTGATGCGGGGGCAAAGTTTATATTTGGAGACAATTTTGCCGACCACTTTATCGCTTTTAAAGTGCTGCCGACTATCATTTTTTTCTCTTCGTTTATCACCCTACTTTATCACTACGGCATTTTGCAGCGAGTTGTGCAAGCAGTGGCATGGTTGATGATGAAAACCATGAAAACGTCGGGCGCAGAAACGCTTTCTTGTGCTGGGAATATCTTTATCGGGCAAACGGAAGCTCCTTTGTTAATTAAACCTTATTTGGCCGCGATGACGCTCTCGGAACTCCATGCTGTCATGACGGGAGGATTTGCCACAATTGCCGGCGGAGTCATGGCAGCTTATATTTCTTTTGGAGTACCGGCTCAACATTTAATTGGGGCGTCGGTGATGTCTGCACCAGCAGCTTTGGCTATTTCTAAATTGCTGTACCCAGAAACTGAAAAGTCGCTGACTGCTGGGGGGGTGGAGGTGAAGGTGGAAAAGGTTTATGCTAATGCGGTGGATGCGGCGGCTTCGGGTGCTAGCGACGGGTTGAAGTTGGCGGCGAATGTGGCCGCTATGCTGATTGCTTTTTTGGGTTTGTTGGCTTTTTTTAATGCGCTTTTGGGGTGGTTTGGAGGGCTAATTAGTTTGCCTCAGTTGTCGCTAGAATTAATTTTAGCTTATTTGATGGCTCCGGTTGCTTGGCTGATGGGGGTGCCTTGGGCTGATTGTGCAGAGGTGGGGATTGTTTTGGGAAAAAAAACGATTTTGAATGAGTTTGTTGCTTATTTAGATTTGATGGAATTGGTGAAACAACAGGCGATTTCTGAACGATCGCAAATTATCGCGACTTATGCTTTGTGCGGGTTTTCTAACATTGGTTCGATCGGGATTCAGATTGGGGGAATTGGCGCGATGGCTCCGGAGCGGCAAGGCGATTTGGCGAGGTTGGGCGTGAGGGCGATGATTGCTGGCTCTTTGGCTTGTTTTATGACTGCTTGTATCGCGGGGATGCTGATTTGAAAGTTGTGAGTTTTTAGTTAAGCTTTGCCGTGCTTATGGTGCACCTTACATTAACTCCAGTAAATGTTATTAAATAAAAGTTAAAAAAAACACCAAATTATTTGATGAGTGGTATTGCTTTGATGATGGGCGAGGCAGGACATGGAATTTTAGCGATCGGCTATTATTGGAAATAAGCAGGAGTTTAGTTTTTGACCAAAGCTTAAAACAGCAGCTTAAAAATGGAAACTAAATTTCCCTCAAAGCTCAAAACATTAGGTGGTAATATGGCTGTTCTGCAACTAGAAGACGGTAGAACATATACGGATATCCGGGCGATCGCGAGTCAACTGGCCGTTTTAAATATTGAGATCGATTCTCTGCCCACAAACGAAAATCCGGCGTTTCAAGAACTGCTCGTTCAAGACATTCTCAATGTTACAGAAAAACAGCAGATTCTCGCAGCATTTAATAGCGAGTTTGAACAGTTTAAGCGCGCCAGCGGATATCAGTGGTGCGACTTAAAAGTCCTGCATCCAGGTTCGCAGCAGATTTACGCGCTGATGACTCAAAGCGATCGCACTCATACCCACACAGATGCAGAAGTTCTTCACATTTTAGCTGGGGAATGCGTTTTTGGGTTTGTGTATTCTAACGGCTCTCAGGTACAATTAATGCTGCAAGCTGAAGAATACATTAAAGTGCCTGCCAATACCGAACATTGGTTTTATCTCACTCCGTCGCTGTACTTGAAAGCCTTGCAGTATTACACCAGTGCTCAAGGCTGGGTTCCTCAGTATACTAACAGGAAACTAAAAATTAAAAACTAAATTTAGGGTGCGCTTCGGCGCACCTTCCTCTATCGAAGTAGGCGCTTGAAAGGGCGACTCAACAAACAAAATTTCTCTCTAAGAGACTAGGATTAAAGGCTTTCTGTTTCATGAGGTGTGGTCATTTCAATTTCTTCGCAACGCTGCAAAAGCGCTTCTATTTCCTGGGCTAAAAAAATTACTTCCGGCCAAGAAGAACCGTTAATTAAATCTTGAGCGTGAGCTAATTTGTTTCTCAATGCTTCTGCGGACTTTAAAAAACGCTCCCCGTAGCGTTTGGATTTGAGCCCCAGCCGATCGACTATTTCCGCAGAAGTCAGGATTAAATCTCGCTTATCGCAGAATTGCAGGTAATCGATTAAGTCAATTGCTTCATTTCGCGATCGCCCCAATTCCCACAGGTGTTTTGCCGCTAAGATGCGATCGCCCTTAAGCAATTTCTGCCAAGAATCTGGGGGAAAGTAAATCCGCACGATCCGCAATAAATTCATTTCCAAAAGCGTCACCAAGCCAAACAGCAGCATCCGCACCGGTGCTTTTTGCAAATCGCCACAGGTAACGATCCCGTTGATCCTGTTGCTTTCCAATACAAATAATCTCGGTTTTTCTCGCAGCAGCGGCAGCAATTCCATCAAAGGAGTTGAAGCGGCAATTAATTGTGAGGGGTGAAAAATTTGCTCGTAGTCGCTGCACTTGCCGGTCATTAAGTGCGATCGTTCTACATAGCCACAAACCGTGCCGTTTTCTTCGATACCGAGCACGTCAAAATCGCGGGCTTCCATCCACGATCGCAATTGGGCTGCATCTTCGCAAGCTGGGACAGATTTCAACGGTTCCGCGAGGTATTTAACTGTAATGCTGTCCTTGAATAAATTTTGCAAGTCGGCGGAACTTGATTTTAAATGTTTCATGTCCGGTAATTTCATGGATCGTTGCTGCAAGTAGAGACGCGGCATTACCGTGGGAAACATCTCAGTTTTGTAACAAGTATTTTTTAGGAGTGGGAGGGGGACGATCGCACACGGATAGTAAAAGCAAAACTGAGATGCTCGCTTAGCGTGTCTCTCCAAATTTCATGATATTACTTACTGGCTAACTCCGGGCAATAATGGTTGGCGGCAAGAGTGGTAATAATATCGGCATCCGCAAGAAAACTTTCTTTGACAGTGGGATTTTCGATACTGACAGCTTGCCCGATCGCTCTTAATTTAACTTCCGGCAGAGAAACTCCAGATTTTGCTTCCGCACACATTCTTTTAGCGGCCGCAATTTTTTGACCAGGTGCCCTTTGGATTGCTTGCAATAAATTATCCGTTGCTTCGGGAGAGTAGCTTTTTGCTAAGCGTTTGTAGTCTTCGAGAAATTTCCCATCGTTTCCTGTCAGCTTAATCTCGGATTCTTGAGGCGAACACAACAAATTTAAGTTAATTACTTCTCCCACTGAATTAACAAGAAAACATCCTTCGCGTTCTTGGGCGATCGCGCTTTGGTTGCTGGGTACAAATTGTATAATAACGGCGGACAGAACAGCAGTTAAACGCGAGTATTTTAGCATGGGAATTACGTGATATAGTTGGAATTTTTAACCGCCGAATGCGGAGCAATGCGGTATTCTTGAGTTAGAGCGTATCCGGTCAATTAACCGACGAAATACTTGGAAAGGCTAGTTTCACCCACACTCTATAATTTCAACTAAAAATCGGTCTACATAAACCAGCCCCGACTAAGCGAAAATAAATCCTTGCAGGAAAATCAAGCGACATAATATCAGACGAACATTTCGTTGTCTAGGGAAGTTTTCATTAACAGCAAACATCCCCCTTGTGTGAGGGGCGAATGTGTGGAACCTGGAACCGAGCGAATGTAGTCGCCTTGATGGCAAATTTCCCCTTCTACAATTAAGTCTCCTTCTAATACAAGCACTTCCTCCGAGGCAGCGTGTCGGTGCATGGGAAATGTTACTCCAGGTTCTAGTCGCATCAAGCAGGTAATTTCGCGCTTTTTTTTGTCAATGTAAAGCTTGCCGAAGGAGACTCCCGGAACTCCATAAGATTTCCATTGGACATCGTTCGATCGCACAATTAAAGATGGAGTATTGTTCTCCGTTGGGGAGGTAACACTCGGCTTTAAATTGACTGATTCTGGCGGGGTTAGTGGCAGTTCGGCTATGCGCTGTAACAGGCGGTTTTTGAGGTCGGGGGCGACAGGAACTGGGGGGGCTGTGTAGGCGATCGCGGCAATTGTTGATTCCAAAGCAGCTAATTCACTTTTAAGTTCTGCGGACTCTTTCAATTTCTCTGCAAATGCGCCACGTTTTGACTCGTCGAGGATATCGAGAGCTTGAAGGGCTGCAAGGATGTTATATTCCTCGTCTGGCATCATTTCCATCTGTTTTTCGCCAATAATTGTAATTGCGCCTAAGTTGATTTTAAATTTGAGATTGTCTGCTGCCCTCGCACTCAAGATGGATGATTGGAGATGCCACAATTTTAGATTGATGTTAAACAACTTAAATTGTGTTTTTTGACCATCTAAAATTGTTCGCTCAAAGCCTGACGCAATTTGGAAATACCCAACCGAATTCTGGTTTTGATTGTACCTGTCGGGATACCAGTTTTAGCCGCGATCGCCGCGCAAGTCAATCCTTGGTAGTAGGCGAGTTCGATCGCCTGTTGCTGTTCCTTTGGCAGTTTTTCTAAGGCCGCTTTGACTTGTTCGCGGCGTTCTTTAAACATTGCATCTTCCATCGGTTCTGCAACGCTAAAGATGGGTACTTTAGCCTCTTCCAGACAAGCTTCAGCAGCCCGGACTGTTCGCTGCACAGATCGCAGCCGATCGAGGGAACGACTGCGGGTCAGCATGAACAACCAGGTATCTGCTCGACTGCGAGAAGGATCGTAAGTTGCTGCTTTTTGCCAAATTTGGGAAAAAACATCGAGTACCACTTCTTCAGCTTCTTCTACCGAACCCAGGATTTTGTAAGCGAGAGCGTAACTTGGGCGACCGTAGCGATCGTAAAGTTTAGCTAATGCCGTTTGGTCTTTCCGGGCAATCTGCACTAAAAGCAGCGATTCATCGCCTGACTTCTGGCCTGTCATCTCAGTGTACCGAAAATTTTTGTTTTGACTGCACAGATCCAAAATTAAAAATTCGGCGTATATCCCTACAGAACATAATTGTAAGTTTGAAGTTGGGGGTACCAGCTAGAGTATGCCTTTTCGGCCTAATTTTGTCGTGCTTTGAATTTTAAAAATCCCAAGTCATCTTGAATTTTATCACCGAATTAGTGATTTTTTCAGACTTAGCAATCCGCTTTATGCAGAACGGAGAAATGCCGTGAGCCTGAAGAGTCAAAACCGCGCTATTCACTCGTTCCCAATCTCTCGCTCGCTCCCAAGAAGAGCCTGGAAATTCATATAAGCGAGGCTCTGGCTCTACTGGATCGAGGGAGGCTCTGTCTCCGAGCAGGCATTCCCAAGAATACTCGGGGAACGAATAAATCCTTAATAACGCACTTTTTTACATAAATTAACCTTGCAGCACAGATCCAAAATCGCCAAACCTTCGTATACCACCAATAGGAGAAGGCTCAGCAACAGCGCAAAAGCCCGAGAGGTTGACAGATTTCAACCTGTTGCTCCAAAAGTAAAACCCGCGAAGGCAGGTTCTTTACCATTGATTTGTGCAAAAATATCATTGAAATACAGGTGCTAAGAGTGAAGCTCACAAAAAAAATTCGCCGAACCATACTAGCTATTGAAGTAGCTCTAATTGCTCTATTAACTCCAGCGATAATTGTCGCTTCCGACCACGACGACGGCGAAGTAGATATCAAAGGTCGCGCTGTCAATTTAACTGACGTGTTCGTATATCGCGAAAAAGACCAAAACCCCGGTGCTGCGGAGGGGGATTTAGTATTTACCATGAATTCAAATCCCAGGTCTCTAGCCCGTTTTCAATATTATTTCAGCACTACAGCCCTCTACCAATTTCACATCACGCAGGTAGGTGACGTGAATTCTACACCTACTGGACGCTCCGATATTATCTTGCGGTTTGCCTTCAGTCCGCCTAACAATAGAGGTATGCAAGCGGTAGCTGTAACTGTTATTCGCAACGGCACGGAGACTGTTGCTAAGACTACAGTTAACGGCGGGTTAATTGCCACAACTCCGCTGAATTCTAATCCTGTTTTGAATACAGTACCTGTGGGCGGTTCTAACTTGACTGTATTTGCCGGTTTACGGGAAGACCCGTTTTTCTTGGATGTGGAACAATTTTTCCGAGCCCGCGCTGGAGCTTTGGGAATGGGCCCGAAAGTAGGTTTCAGGGAACCGAATCAAGCGATCGACTTTACTAAAGGTTACAACGTCAATTCAATTGCTGTGCGCGTTCCGAAAGCGTTTTTGCAAGCAGGAACTGGGGCGAATACTTTTGATGTTTGGTCAACTGTTTCGATCCGGGATGGAGCGGGTGGTTTCAAACAGTTTGAGCGATTGGCGAGACCTCTAATTAATGAGGGTTTGATAGTTACTCCCGACTTCCTGGAAGCATTCAATAATATTCCTCCGAGATTGGATTTGAGCCCTGCTGCTGCTCCGGTGCGGCAGGAAGCTGTTGCTACTCTGAATGCTCTCGATCTTTTGGACGGTCGGGATAATGTCGATCCAAATGCGATCGCCGGAGCTTTCTTACCCGATGTCATGCGGATCGATACCACAAAACGCAGCGGCTACGCTAGCGCTACAAATGCTCAAGGAAGCTTGATCGGAGGTCGTTTGCCTATGGATGACGTTGTGGATATCACTCTGGGAGCTTTGGTGGGTTCTCCGGTTAGCGATAACGTTTCATATAACGGAACTCCGGGAAATCCGGCTCAGGGACACAAACCTTTAGAACCGAGTTTTCCTTATTTGGCTGAGCCTAATTAGTGATTAGTCATTAGTCATCTGTCATTAGTCAGGGTTTACTGACTAATGACAGATGTAAAATCCTTTTTTTAACCGCAGATGAACGCTGATTAACGCGGATGTATGAAAACTAAGACTAAACCGGAAATAAAATCGGATATTTTCTCGTGGTGGCTGCTGATAGTAGTTCCTTTAGTTGGGATGGTAGTAGTGAATTTACCTCCTAATTTGCGTTTTATTTCAGATAAACTTTATAACAATAGTCCGGCGAATCTAGACGCTAGTTACCGCTATCATTTCTCGGAAAGTTTGAGAAATAATCCCAATAAAAAGGAAGCAATTCAGCAAGAGATTGCTTTTTACCAGCAGCGGTTGGCCGTTGATTCCCGCAGCGGTTTGAACCGGGCGGCACTGGCGGGATCTTATTTAAAAATGGCTCGCGCTACTGGGGAGGGAGGTTGGTTTTTATTGGCAGAACAGGCGGCTCAAAGGTCGATCGCCGATTTGCCTTTTGACAACAAAGGTGCGCTGTTAGTTTTAGCTCGAATTGCCGAGGCCAGACACGATTTTGCTACTGCTTTGCGCTTTGCTAAACAGGTGGGTTTTGACAATGAAGAGGCGATCGCCCTTTCAGTTACATCTCACTTAGCGATGGGTAAAGTGAGCGAGGCAAATGTAGCCGCAGAAGCCTTAGTTAAACGGATTCCCAACTTGGGTTCTCTCACTTTGAGAGCTTTAGTGAGAGAGTCTCAGGGCCGAGATGCTGAGGTTTTGCAGGATTACCGCCAAGCAATGGTGGCGGAGGAACCGGGAGAGGTTGCTGGTTCGGCGCGGGCCCGCTCGCTCTTGGGTCGATTTTACGCGCGTCGCGGGCAGTTTGTGCAGGCGAAAGCGCTGTTTTTGGAGGCGCTGCGGTTGGTGCCGCGATACCCGCTGGCGCTGATTTATTTGGCGGATTTGGAGACGCGGCAGGGCAATTATCGGGAGGCGGAAGGCTATTACAGCAAGGTTTCTGCTTATTCTGGCGGGGTTGAGACTGTGTTCGATCGCATTGTCGATCGCGGTATGGCGAGGGTGAAGGATTTGCAGGGAGATGCGATCGAATCCCGGCGACTTCGCGACAAAGCAGAAGCGGGGCTGCGACAGGAACAGGTTTCTGGATCTGGCGGTTTCGGACACCGCAGGGATTTGGCAAGTTTGCTGCTGGAAAAAGGTCGATCGCAGGATGTAACGGAAGCGCTGGCGTTAATGCAGGAGGAGGTGAAAATTCGGCGGGATGCTGTGACGTTGGATACTTTGGCTTGGGCGCTTTCCGCCGCTGGTGAATGGCAAAAGGCCGATCGAGTGATGGCGGAAATAGTGCGATCGGGCATTCGCGATGCGGGGATGTTTTACCGGGCTGGTGCGATCGCCCGGACTTTAGGTAAGGATGCTGAATCTCGCGCTTATTTTCAAAAGTCCAAGGAAATTGACCCGAGTTTTGACGATCGAGCTCGCCAAGCATTGGGTTTGGGAAGTTATGAATTTTGAGATTAGCTAATAGCTGCAACTCCCCCAGCCCACCAGTGGTTTCAACTCTTGGCTAAAAGCTTAAGCCCTGTTGCATAGGACTAAAAGATTTCACTAAAAAGTAGAAAATCTTTTAGTCGGTTGAAACCGACTTTCGCTATTAGACAGGGGTTTCAACCCCTGGCGGACTGTGAGACTCACGAAAATATCGCGCGCATAAAAAATCACAAACAACCAAAAAAGATACCGATAAAAATGTATTTATGCAGTACCAACTGAACCGAATTTCAAAATTATTTCTCCTATTTTTTCTGACACTTTCCTTGTTACTAACAACCTCAACTAGACCAGTTTACTCGCACTGGTCAGACTTATCCGTAGCAGAAATAGTAGTCAACGATTTGCAAACCGAAATAACATTAACTTTCCCAACCGGCTTAACAAACTTCGCCGACGACAATCGAGACAGCCAGCTACAACCTGCTGAAGTTCGCAGCCACCAAACACAGCTAGAAAAGTTTTTTAGCCAACAAATTCGCCTCACCAACAGTAGCAACCTTCAAGGCTCGGTAGCAGTAAAACCGCTAGAAATAGCAGCTAAAAGCGCCAGTGTTATCCAGCAGCCCAATACCCACAGCACCTTAATTTTAGACTACACCTGGCCCGCACCTTCTCAAGATAAAACCCCCGGTTTACCTGACTCAATTTCCATCTCCAAACTAGAGAAATTGCGGATTAATTACAATCTGTTTTTGCCCGGAGTTCCGACAGCTAGCTGCCAAGCTACGATTGTACAAGCGGGTGCTGTAAAAAGCTTTGTGTTTACGCCACAAAACCGCGACTTTTTGTTAGCAGGAAAGGAATCTATCTGGGATTCAGGTTGGAGTTTACTGCTAGCAGTAGCGGGAGCATTTGCTTGGGGATGCGTGCACGCGATGTCGCCCGGACACGGAAAAACCATAGTCGGCGCTTATTTAGTTGGTTCGCGGGCTACTCCGGTACACGCTTTATTTCTAGCAGCGACCACTACAATTACTCACACTGCCGGCGTGTTTGCTGTGGGCGGAATTACTTTGTTTGCTTCTAACTTGATCGACCCGGAAAAATTAGATCCTTGGCTGAGTTTAATCTCTGGTTTATTAGTAGCCGTAATCGGGTTTAACTTACTCTTATCAAAAATTAAGACTAGGTTGGTAGTGAGGACTGAAGTTCTCAAAAAAATCAAACTTAAAATTTTTAATAAAAACTGGTTTTTAAGGAGTAAAGTCCTTACTGCGGAATGTGAAGAACCAGTGAATCTTTTGAGTAGGGGAAGTTGGGAGAGAGAATTTAAACCTGTAAAACCCGATATATCTCACCACTACCACGATCACGGAGACGGCCGCCTTCACTCCCATTTGCCACCTGGTACTGACGGTTCTCCCATTACTTGGAAAAGCTTATTAGCGTTGGGAATTTCCGGCGGTTTGTTGCCTTGTCCTTCCGCTTTGGTGATGCTGTTGAGCGCGTCGGCTTTGGGCAATGTTGGTTTGGGAATGACGTTAGTGGTAGCGTTTAGTTTGGGATTGGCTTTAGTGCTGAGTGCGATCGGATTAATCTTAGTTTATGCCAAACGAAATTTTGATAAATTGCCAAAACAGATAACAGCAGTCAAATTTCTGCCGGCGATTAGTGCGATGTTTGTAATGTTTTTGGGGTTGGGAATTACCGGACAGGCGATGTTGAAAATATTGGCTGCAAATCAGTGGGTAATTGGCAATGGATAAGTATAAAATTAGGACTCTCCCTCCTAACTACCAACTGACGAATAAGTCTGATTTTAGATACCCGATTTCTAGAAGAAGCCGGGTATCTGGCTATCCTGTTTTTTAGCCGTTGCTCACTTATCAGGCCGCACTATGTTTATTAATAATTTCGGCTAAATCCGGTACTCCCTTTTCTACGTAAGTCTTAGCTGAGGGGCGGAGTTTGGCATAGGCGCCTTTAACAACGGATCTTGTGCTTTTCTCGACCCTTTTGTCACTTATCTGGAGCAATTCGTGTGCTACTTCAGCTTTTCTTTCAGCAAAATATTGGACTGGGTTGCCATTGTTTACCGCTTCAGTCCACATCGGATCGAGTGCGATCGAGATTTCTGGCAGAAGTTGATCGACGACTTGGGCGCAATAGTCAGCCCGTATCCCCTTGACAGTAGAGTAGGCAGCTTTAAGAGCCATACCACCCAATCCGGGCGCTGCTGCAACTTGTTGGTCTATCAACTTTACACAGTCATCAACAAAAGTTTCTCTGTGGTTTTCATTCAAGAGAATATCACTAAGTCCCATTTTCACTTTCCTTGATTTAATAGTCAATGTGCTTATTAGCTTTGAGCTCAATCTGACATCATATATCTATTTTGAGCCTTTATTCAAGGTTTCCCAAGTTTTTTAAGGTTTGAATGTGTCTATGACACAACCTAATGTTGAGATTTGTTTAGTATGTTATGGGAATTAATGTTCTATCTGCTACTAATTATTTGGCTACGGTTTGTAGTAAGGGCTTTAGTCCTTATTAGGTGATATTAATGAGGACTAAAGCCCTGACTACAAACTGATGAGTTGTGAACAGTCACATAAAAAAGAGAACAGCTCGAAAAAAATATTAGAAAGGCTCTGCGTAAGTCCGATCGCACTTGCACGTATGATCGGGCACGTATCATTAGGATTGGACGTTTGGCTTGAGGGCCGCAGGTACTGCAACAATGGGAACTTTCTGGGTTTGAGCCGGGCGATCGCTCGCTCGCAATACCAAATTTTTCGGTAACGGCGCCGAAGTGCTGAGTCCGGGAAATATGTGAAGCGATAAGGTTAAGCCGGCAGCTAACAATAGTTTTTCTAACATGGCACTGTCTCCACTACATATGCCCTAGGGCATAATTCCTCTTACACCTACAACATATAAACATCCTCAGTCGCTTGGTGCGATCGCACGGGCATAGTTTAAGTGACATCTATCACCACGGAGAAGGGGGTGATGGGGATAGGGGGTGTGGGGATAGGGGGTTATGGGCAGTAGGGAAGTGGGGGAGAGTGGGAAATCTTTCCTCGCACTTCTACCGTCAACATCCGTGGAGCGTGTTAAATTCCTTACATCGGTTCGTTGCCGAACTTCCCCCCAAATCAAGAATTGTCCTAGAGAAAGAAGCCGTTGAGTCTCTCTCAAAGGTAGAATTAGCGCGTAGAAGTTATTTGACACAGCGGAGGTACCGACAATATGCTTGCATACATTCTGGCGTTGGCGGTCGGTCTAGGCAGCTTCAGTATTTACATGGCGGCGTTCTTTTTTCCAGAAGTGCACCGCAAAAGTGATTTTACCTGGAGCGGGGTAGGGCTTTTTTATGCGTTAATTTTATGGGCTTGTGCGGGACGAATTACTGGTGCTCTCCTGCTTGGTCAAATGGCCGGCGTGGCGATGTTGGGCTGGTTTGCCTGGGAAACTCTGGCTTTGCGCCGGCAGGTGACCCCCGTTGCTGAGCAAACGCCGATTCCTCAGTCGATAATTTTGCCGGGGGCTGCAGGTGGACTGTTGGCGGGCTTGTTTCCTAAGAAAAAAGAACCCGCAGCGAAAAAACCTAAGTTTGTTCGATCGCCCAAACCGAAAACGGATGTGGTTCCAGCACCCGCTGTGGATAAGAGCGAGGTAAAGCTAGAGGAACAGCCGGCGATTCCCCCCATAGCTGAAATTATTGCTGAAAGTTCGATCGCTCCGACGACTGAAAGTGCGATCGCCCCTGACTTGAAAATCCCCGACTCGAAACCACCTGCAATTGCAGAAATACCCGTGTTTTCAGTCGAAACTCCTGCTGCTGAGACTTCACCAACCCCAGCAGAATTAGCCAGCAGTTTCACTCCTCTACCTCTACCTCTAGAAATTTCTGAAATTGCCGTTCCACCAAGTGTGGAGCCAGCAGAGGCTCAGCCACAGCTTCCACAGCAGCCAGAAGCAGATGATTTTGACGAGGAAACAGAATGGAGGACAGCCGTTAAAGAGTCGCAGGCGGCAGCGGCAGCGGCGGCGGCGGTGGCCCCAACTCCTCCTACTCCTCCTAAACCAGCTAAAAAATCCGGCGGTTTCGGAAGTCTGTTCGACAATATCAAAAATAGTCTCGGCGGTATGTTGGGAAGAGGTGCGGGTAAAAACAAGTCTGATGCAACTCCCCAGACGCCAAAACCTTCAGCGACTCCAGAATCGATCGTACCTGAATCTAAAATAACGGCAACTCCTGCAGCGGGTATCGACCAAATTCTCGAATCCGAATTAGCCGAGGTGGCTGCGGAAGTGGCAGCCGAAAGTAGCAACACTGCTGTTGAAACAAGTCTTGGAGTGGCGTTTCCCAACGATGTTGAAGCAATGGCCGACTTGATGGCCACAGAAACCGCGAGTTCTGACAAAATAGGGGAAACTCCGATCGAAGATCGATCGTCCGCTGAAATCCAGACACCGCTGGCTGCGGTTGGTGAACCGGAAGCAGCAGCAGGCGTACTACAAGCAGAAGCCCCTGCTGTATCTCTGGAAACCCAGACACCGCTGGCTGCGGTTGGTGAACCGGAACCAGCAGCAGGCGTACCGGAAGCAGAAGCCCCTGCAGCATCGATAGAAATGACTGTGGTGGAAATGGCACAGCCTGTAGAGATAGAAGTACCGGGAGAACCTGGGTTGAGCGTGCAGGTGGAAACGGTTTCAGTATCAGTGATCTCGATCGAATCAACAGATAAAAAACCATCTTCTGAGGGAGAACACCCGGAATTGATTCGCCCGAATCCCCCCCCTCCGGATCTAGTAGAAGCTGCTCAAGCGGCCCATGAATCCAAGTCTGAGAATGTATCCGGCGAAGATAAGCCGTTATCTTGAGGCAAAAAGCAAAAGGTAGAAACCAGAATTTTTTTGATTCTGTTTTCTGCCTTCTTACTTCTTACTCCTTACTTCTTACTTATGCCCTCTTCCTTCCTCCTTCTTCACGCTTGACTTCAGTCCTCAACATCCATCCGTTAAATCCGTTAAATCCGTTATATCGTTTCCGGTTGCATCGGAATAATAAAATCGAGTCAACAGTTAACACTCAACCATTTAGTTTTTAGACTCCGAGTCAACAGTTTACACTCAACAATCAACAATCACGGACGGTGCAACCGGAATAGATATTAAATCCCTTACACTGCTTCGTTGCCGAACTTCCTTCTCCCTTAATATTATGAAAGCAATTATGGTCGTGGGAACAACATCTCACGCAGGGAAATCTTTACTCGTTGCAGCTTTGTGCCGAATCTTTTCTCGGCGAGGCTGGCGGGTAACTCCGTTTAAAGGTCAGAATATGGCACTGAATTCCTATGTCACAGCAGCCGGCGGAGAGATTGGTTACGCTCAAGCAGTGCAAGCTTGGGCTGCGGGCGTCGCACCTTGGGTAGAAATGAATCCGATTTTGCTCAAGCCACAAGGAGACATGACTTCTCAATTGATTGTGAAGGGCCGGGCGATCGCCAATGTGCGAGCATCTCAATATTACGAGCAGTATTTCGATATCGGCTGGCAAGCTATTCGGGAATCTTTAGAATTTCTCGGCCAAGAATTTGACATGATTGTTTGTGAGGGAGCCGGTAGCCCTGCTGAGATTAATCTCAAACACCGCGATTTAACAAATATGCGGGTAGCCAAATATTTAAAGGCTCGAACTTTGCTAGTAGTTGATATCGATCGCGGCGGTGCTTTTGCTCACATTATCGGTACTTTGGAATTGCTCGATCCCGACGAACGAGCTTTAATTAAAGGATTCATTATTAATAAGTTCCGAGGACAAAAATCGATCTTAGATCCGGGCCTGACTTGGCTAGAAGAAAGGACGGGAATCCCGGTAGTTGGGGTGATTCCTTGGATAGACGAAGTGTTTCCCTCAGAAGATTCTCTCGATTTGCTCGATCGGCGTTCTCCCAATTCCCAAACCGACATCAATATTTCCGTCATCCGCCTGCCGCGAATTTCCAATTTTACAGACTTTGACCCCCTAGAGTCGGAAACTTCCGTCACCGTCAAATATGTCAGCCCAAAAGACCATTTAGGTCATCCAGACGCCGTGATTTTACCAGGCTCTAAAACTACAATTTCCGATTTGCAGGTGCTGCGCCAAACAGGTATGGCAAAAGCTATTCAAAATTATTTAGTAGCTGGCGGTACAGTCATGGGAGTTTGTGGCGGCTTTCAGATGCTGGGACAAAGTATCACCGATAAAGAAGGGGTTGAGGGAGAAAAGGGAGAATTTCCAGGATTGGGGTTGCTGCCTTTGAAGACTGCGATGGCACCGAACAAAATTGCCCGCCAACGAATCGTAACATCTAACTATCCTCAACCGGGTTTGCCCGTTTCCGGTTACGAAATTCATCAAGGAAAAACGCAAATCCTAGAATCAGATTTGACTCAACCGCTATTTGACGATGCTAGTTTAGGCATTGTCAATACTTCTCAATCAATTTGGGGTACATACCTGCACGGCATCTTTGACAACGGAGCTTGGCGGCGAGCTTGGTTAAATCACTTGCGGCAGCAGCGGGGACTCCGCGCGTTGCCTACAGGTATTCCTAATTACCGAGAACACCGAGAAACTCTGTTAGACTCTCTAGCAGATACAGTGGAAAAGCATTTAGATATCAAGCATATTTTAGGTTGATTAGTTAACTGTTGACTGTTGACTGTTGACTGTTGGCAGTTGACTGTTGATTATTGTTTGTTAGAGTTGAGGTTAAAATTTAATGACAAAAGTTTGTTTTTTACCTGATAACGTGACAGTTGAAGCTGAACCAGGAGAGCTTTTGCTAGATGTAGCTAAACGTGCAGGGGTTTCTATTCCTACCGGCTGTCTCATGGGTTCTTGTCACGCTTGCGAAGTAGAAATTGATGGCGGAGATACGATTTGTGCTTGTATTTCCGGCATCCCTTCAGGGAAGAAGCAAGTGACAATTAATCTGTATGTTGACCCGACTTGGTAATTTGTTAGTTGACGGTTGACTGTTGACTGTTGACTGTTAACTGTTAACTGACAACTGACTAATTTTTTTGCCATTCTTGCTGTTTCTTGCGAGCAGATTGCAGCCATTTTTGGGATTCGGGATAAACCGTTGTCCCGGGTTTGACAGATTCTAATTGATTGATAATTTGTTGCAACTGGCTGAGGGAGTAAGCGGGATTTGGAGAATTCACCTCTTTTTGCAAGTTTGCCAACAAGCTTTTAGCTTCTTGCAAAGCTGTTGCAGAATCTTTTTCTGCTTCCAATCTAATCTGGGTAATTCCTAAATTTTTTTGATATTCAGCGAGTTTAGTTTGAGCGTCGAGATAGCCCGGGTTATCGACAGAAACCAATTTCAGTCTGTTAATTCCTTCTTGCCACAATTCTGCTATTTGCTCCCAGTGTGCGGCGGGATGTGGCGGTTTTTGGGAGGCGACGGCGGCGGAGAGAGCAAATTCTTTGGCAGCTTCAATTAAGTTGTCGGCCCGTACAGAACCGGTGGCGACGCCGCCCATTTCTTGAAAGTCTCTTTCTGCTGCTTTGAGTGTTTTCTTAGCCGTTTCTCCCGCGAGGGTTTCGGCTGGAATTTGATTGAGTTGGTCGATCGCACTTTGCCAATTTACCGTCGCTTTTTGTCTATCCGCAGCCGTTTTGGCTTGCTGATACTCCTGTTTCGCGGCTTTTAGCGTTTGTTCGACTTGATTTAACTGAGTAAAAGCATTTTTTTGCTGGAAAATCTGAGCCTCCATCCGCCCGACATTTTTGCGGGCGGCTTCAAATTCATCGACTGTAAAGCGCCAACTGCAGCCAAAAAAATTGCAGTAAGTTTGGGGATAGTAGCCGAGGAACCACACCGGCAAGGCGTCGAGGTGTTTTTGCGCTTGTTTTGCTTTTATTTCGCCCAAGTCAAAATCCGCGACAGCCGTGGCTTTATTCACCAGTTGATCGGATTGTTCCACAAGGGCGATCGCCTGCCGGTAATTGTGATCCATACTCATAAAACTCGGCAGCAACAATATCGGCATTGTTTTGGCCACGGGCCAGCGAATCATCGGAAAAGGTAGATTTAGCAGCCAAATTATCCCCGCAGCACTTCCCAACAAACTCCCAGCAAAAATAATTTTATCGAACAATCCGGGCGGGCGGTTGGCTTTGACGGCTGCTTTGAGAGCTTTTTCGCTGAAGTTGGGAAATTCCTCTTGGAAGGTATCGCGGATTTCTTCTATTGAGGCGAAAGTGCCGTTTTGCAAGCGTAATTTCTCTAACCGCTTGATTACCATCCGTCGGTAGACATTACCGGTTAGATTATCAGCCGCCGCGCACTTGTCAACTTCGGCCCGCAAAATTTCAAAAGCTCGATCTGTAAGACGCGCCATAAAACTCACCTATTCCCTTTTAACTATTTTATAGGTTCCCCGTCACAATAATTGTTAAAATATATAAATTTTCCCTTAAATAATGCGAATTAAGTTCATGCCCACTGCTTTAATCACTGGTGCTTCTGGCGGAATTGGTGCAGCCTTTGCCGCCGAATTAGCCAAACGCCAGCACAATCTAATCTTGGTAGCTCGTTCCGAAGACAAATTGCAACAGCTAGCTGCTACACTGCAACAACAATTCAAGGTTCGGGTAGAAGTAATCGTGCAAGATTTGAGCGCACCGGGCGCTGGAACTGCTGTATTTGATACCGTTGTTAAAAAAGGTTGGACGGTTGATTTGTTGGTGAATAATGCGGGTTTTGGCGATTACGGTGTTTTTGCCGATCGCCCGCTTGCGAAACAACTAACAATGGTGCAACTAAATATTGTAGCATTAGTTGAACTCTCGCACTTATTTTTGCAGGGAATGCGGCAGCGAAAAACAGGAGGTATCATCAATGTTGCCTCGATCGCAGCTTTTCAACCGATGCCGTACTTGTCGATGTATGCAGCAACTAAAGCCTTTGTTTTAAGTTTCAGTGAGGCGCTTTGGGCGGAAAACAAAGATTTAGGAATTGGCGTTTTGTGCCTTTGTCCAGGGCCGACAGAATCGGACTTTTTCGCAGTAGCTGAATTCCCTCAATCAATGGCATCCAGCAGCGGGCAAAAACTCGTTCCCGCAGCGGAAGTAGTGCGAGATGCTTTGAAAGCTTTAGACAAAAATGAGTCTAATGTTGTGACAGGGGGAATTCCCAATCAAATCATCGCCAATCTGCCTCGATTGATGCCGCGAGAACTTTTGGTGAAGTCGGTAGAAAAGGTGTTTCGGGCGAAAGACGAATAATCGCGATCGTTGACAATATAAATAAACCCGCCCCCACCCAAGGACAAACATTAGATCGCCCCTAACCCAAATTTTCCCAAAACAATCAAACCTCCCGATAATTCTGTAGGGGCGGGTTTTACCAACCATCCCCAATTCCCAGCAACAATCTAGATAAACCCGCCCCCACCCAACGACAAACATTCGATCGCCCCTAACCCAAATTTTCCCAAAAGGTCGATCGCACATTCGCCCCACCAAAATCCCCGCCACCAAAATCCCCTACGCTACTCCACAAGTCCGCCGTTCGTTTCAACCCCCGTCTCATAGCGAAAGTCCTCTAAAAGAGGACTGAAAAGCAACTTAAATAAACACTCAAATATTTGTCACCATAATCGATTATTTCTCACCATTATTCAGTCGGTTTCAACCGACTTTAGCTATGAGACAGGGGTTTCAACCCCTGGCGGACTCGCGGACTCGCGGACAAACAAACAACCCCCCGGACAAACAAACGACCCCCCGGACAAACCATCGAACCGACGAATAAAGGATAAATCCTCCTGGTGTTGCACATCTTGTCGCCCAAATGCGAGAACCCTTACAAAAAACTGGGCCCCAAACAGATGTGTTTAACCGATCATAAATTAATGGATCGCACAATCCAAAATCCTAAATCGCCATGAACTCAGAACGCGAACAAGCCTATCTCAACCTGATAAATCAACTGCTAACCTGTCCCAGCGACGAAGAAACGGAGATATTCAAAACTCACCCGGAATTGCTGGATAATGGCTTGGTGGCGGTAATGCTAGAAGAGGCCGAGCGTCTTAGAGAATTTGGCAAACTAAATAATGCTAATTGGTTGATGAATTGGGCCGGGATACTGCTTGTGCTGGGGATGAATGACAATACCTCAGTGGCAGTCACCCGAAAAGCGGAAGCAGACAGACTGTTAGAACAAGGAATTCAGCAGCATAACATCAGTCAATTTGGAGAAGCTTTGCAGTCTTGGAAACAGGCATTAACTATCTATCGGGAAATCGAATATCGCCAAGGAGAAGCTGCTTCCCTCGGCAATTTGGGCAATGCTTACGAATCCCTAGGGCAATACCAGAGGGCGATCGCCTTTCACAAACAGCATTTAAAGATTTCACGGGAAATCGGAAATCGCCAAGGAGAAGCTAATTCCCTCGGCAATTTGGGCAATGCTTTCGATTCCCTAGGGCAATTCGACAGGGCGATCGCATTTCACGAACAGTCTTTAGAGATTAAACGGGAAATCGGAGATCGCCAAGGAGAAGCTAATTCCCTCGGCAATTTGGGCTCAGCTTACATATCCCTAGGGCAATACCAGAAGGCGATCGCATTTCACGAACAGTCTTTAGAGATTTCACGGGAAATCGGAGATCGCCAAGGAGAAGCTGCTTCCCTCGGCAATTTGGGCTCAGCTTACATATCCCTAGGGCAATACCCGAGGGCGATCGCATTTCACGAAAAGTGTTTAGAGATTAAACGGGAAATCGGAGATCGCCAAGGAGAAGCTGCTTCCCTCGGTAATTTGGGCAATGCTTACTATTTCCTAGGGCAATACCAGAGGGCGATCGCATTTTACGAACAGTATTTAGAGATTTCACGGGAAATCGAATATCGCCAAGGAGAAGCTATTTCCCTCGGCAGTTTGGGCTCAGCTTACAAATCCCTAGGGCAATACCAGAAGGCGATCGCATTTCACGAACAGTCTTTAGAGATTTCACGGGAAATCGGAGATCGCCAAGGAGAAGCTGGTTCCCTCGGCAATTTGGGCTTAGCTTACATATCCCTAGGGCAATACCCGAGGGCGATCACATTTCACAAACAGCATTTAAAGATTTCACGGGAAATCGGAGATCGCCAAGGAGAAGCTAATTCCCTCGGCAATTTGGGCAATGCTTACGATTCCCTAGGGCAATACCAGAAGGCGATCGCATTTCACGAACAGTCTTTAGAGATTTCACGGGAAATCGGAGATCGGCAAGGAGAAGCTATTTCCCTCGGCAGTTTGGGCTCAGCTTACGCTTCCCTAGGGCAATACCACAGGGCGATCGAATTTCACCAACAGTGTTTAGAGATTTCACGGGAAATCGGATATCGCCAAGGAGAAGCTCTTGTCCTCGGCAATTTGGGCAATGCTTACCAATTCCTAGGGCAATACCACAGGGCGATCGAGTTTCTTGCACAGTCTTTAGAGATTAAACGGGAAATCAAAGATCGCGTGGCAGAATCTCTTGTTTTAAACAATATAGGAGGTACTTTACTTAAAATCAACCTACTCACAGAAGCTGAAAAAGCACTCCGTGCCTCGATCGCAATTAGGGAAACTCTGCGTTCCGAATTAGTAAGTAACGATCACAAAGTCTCAATCTTTGAAACCCAAGTATCTGCCTATCGCCTGCTGCAACAAGTCCTAGTCGCCCAAACTAGATTTGATGAAGCCTTAGAAATATCCGAAATGGGGCGTACCCGTGCCTTCGTCGAGTTATTGCGACAAACCTTATTAACAACCTTCCCTCAGTCCCCCCCTTATCAAGGGGGGGAAGAAGAGTTATCTCAATCTCTCCCTCTTAACCCCCCAGGGTTTCTGGGAGTATTAACCGACTTCTCTCAATCTCCCCTTTTAGCATTGTGGAATAAACTGTTGCCTAGGCTGTTTGGGGGGGTATCAGCAAACTCCTTTAACTTCTCCCTTAGCAACGGGGAGTTGGGGGGGTTATCAATTCCCCAAATCCAACAAATCGCCCGCGACAGAAACTCCACAATAGTTGAATATTCGATTGTCAATCCAGATATTTACATCTGGGTAATCCAACCAAACGGTAACATCACCCATCGCGCCACCAACCTCGAACCCCTCAACCAACAAAACCAAACCCTCAAACAAATCATCCTCCAAACCCGCGTCTCCATCGGCACCGTAGAAACCGACGACGCAGGCAACAAAATTCAGCTAGAATCCCAGTACAATCGAGACGAAACAGGCCGCTTTCCCCTACTGCAATTCCTCCATCAAATCCTGATAGAACCCATCCTAGACTTACTGCCAACCGATGCCAATTCCCCCATCATCTTCGTCCCGCACTACGACTTATTTTTAGTTCCTTTCGCCGCCTTGCAAGATAGGAACAACCGCTACCTAATCGAAAATCATACCATCCTCACCAGCCCATCCATCCAAGTATTAGAAATCACCCGCGAACATCAAAACCGAGTGCGAGGATTGAGACAAGCCGCCCTAATTGTCGGCGATCCAACTATCGCCGCCAAATTCAAAGAAAAGCCCTACGAACTCAAACAACTGTCCAGGGCAAAAGAAGCCGCCGAAGCCATCGCCGCAACTTTAGGAACCCAAGCAATTAGCGGAGAAAATGCCACAAAAATCGCCATTTTAGACAAGATGCTAAACACCCGCATCGTGCATTTATCCGCCCACGGACTCCTCGACGATTTCCAAGGTTCCGGCATCCCCGGCGCGATAATTTTAGCACCATCAGGAGACACCGACGACGGCGCGCTTAACGCCGCAGAAATCCTGCAATTAAAACTCGATTCCGAACTCGTAGTATTAAGCGCGTGCAGCACCGGGCGCGGTAAAATCAACGGAGATGGAGTCATCGGATTGTCGCGCTGCTTCATCCTCGCCGGAGTCCCCAGCATCATCGTTTCCCTGTGGAATATGGGAGCGATTTCAGCCAAATTACTAATGACTGAATTCTACCAAAATTTAGCACGGGGCGACAATCGAGCAGCCGCCTTGCGGTGTGCTATGCTAACCACAAAAGATGAATTTCTGAGTCCCCTAGATTGGGCAGCATTCACCTTAATTGGCGAAACAGAAACTTTACCGCTGTCAACTGACAAAATAGATTTAAGGAGATTAGTAATGTCACTTCCTGATAATGCTACACCCGAACAAATCGTGGCTGGTTTAAGTAAGTTATTGAAAGTATCCGATCCGAAGCTATTTGCCGAACACTTATCAGCGCTTGATGATTCTGTGACAGATAACGTGAATGTTATAGCTCAACAAATCAAGGAATGGTGCGAAACAAGACCTAAAATTGAACTGAATTTAGAAAGCAAAATAGATCAAATGGGTGCGGGCGGGACTGATAGTGATGCACCGGAGGAAATCGTCAGGGAGTTTTATGAAACCCTGAAGGAAAATAAGATTCGACTGGGTTTGCCTGTGTCGTCTGCGCCGCCTGCATCGCCAACAAATAATCCACAAACACCTTCCTAGGATAGAAACCATAAAAATCTTGTGGGTTGGGCATCTTGCCCGCCCCAAATATCTGATACAAATACTTGAAAACATCTCACAAAATTGATTATGAGCCAAGAATGGCAACTTAAAAATCCCAGCATTAGCCTCTATCCTTTCCACCTGCGGGATGATAGGGACGAAGGCTATCAGCAAGTAGCAAAAAATGCCCAAAATTTGTGGGAAAATCTAGCCGATAAGGTCGGCAAAGAATTTAACATCAACGAACTAAACTCGCTCAGAGACAAGCTAATTTGCTACAAAAACGGCGAGTATTATCCAGACGGCGAAGGGGCAAATCTGACTCTGGTAAAATTGCTAATTTTAGATGGAAAAACTCTGAATTTTCAGCCAATTACTCAGCCAGATAACCCGAAACTGGATGGTTTTATCTATGCTCTGCGACTTCAGGATACTTACACGGCAGACTTGACATTTTACTATAAAAATGTCACAATAAAACTAGCTGACTTAACTCAATTAAATCCCGAAGGTTGCTTGTTGCCAAATGCAATTCAACCGTCTTTGGGACAGACATTATTATTATACGCCACACCAGCAGTTTATAATAGTTACCGGAAACTAGCTGACGAATCTGTTAAAGCTTTTGTACAGGATAAACAGCCAGCATCAGTAGACTTTCGCGCCGAAGGAAAGTTATTCGGTAGTCCGATTTTTGAGTATGACAGCCGAGAAGATGATGCGCGTCAGCGGTGTCACATTTTAGTATGGTTGCAAGACAATTCCCAAACTTTGAAATCCGCAACGCCGGCGTTTTATTCTTACTTGATGAATCTGCTGTGTTCTCGGGCTAAAATTGTATTTGTGTATGGCGAAGCTCGGAAAAAGTATCGCCAAGCACAGCAAATAGTGAGCGAGTTAGAAAAGAAGCTTCCCGAATTGCGTGCAATAGAAAGCGAACAAAATCGACAAGTTAAGTTGAAGAAATTAAAGGAGTTGCTGGCTCAAGTTCACACTAAAATGTTGGCTTTTGCTCAGCAGGTGCGATATTTGCAAGAAGACAGAAATACCATTGATACTAATGCTGAAAATTATGGTGAGGCGTTGACAAGAATTAGAGGTTTGTGCATCGCAGGCGACAATCTGGATTTTTGGCAGAGGTTTCTAGATTTAGCTGAGGATAAGTATCAGCGGCAAATTGAAATAGATTTAAATTACCTGATTGCTAGTCAAAATTTGTTCCAGCAGTCGATATCCACTGTGCGGGGGATGGTGGAAATCGAACAGGTGGAATTGGACAGGGAACAGATGGAATTATACAAGCAACAGGAAGACAGGGAGAAAAAGCGCGATCGCCAGCTTGAGAATATCATCTTTTTTGTCGGAACTGCGATCGGCGGCGGACAAATATTTTCGGCCGCCTATCCTCTAATTAAGGATACACGGATTCAATGGCAACCCGATTTTTCTCTACCGCTGCATCCCTTTGCTGCGACAATTATCTTGAGTCTGCTGTTTGGCTTACTATTTGGCTTGTTAATGCTGGGTATCGCCGTGTGGGTAAGGAAAACTTTTCCCCGATAATTTGGATTTAGGACTTACGCATAAAACCAAAGAAACCGGGTTTTTCAGGGTTTTTGGGTGGTATAACTCATATGTTGTAGCATTCTTAAGAACAGGCAAGATGCCTGTTCCACAAAGAGTCAATTTTTTGTGGGGAGTAGGCGTTGGGCATCTCCGCCTCAGCATTCTTAACAACAGGCAAGATGCCTGTTCCACAAAGAGTCAATTTTTTGTGGGGAGTAGGGGTTGGGTCGAAGATGCCACCCATAAATTACAAATATCGAGTTAACTGGACTCGATAGCGTTCCTTCTTAGTAACAGCAACTTCCCCAATTTCCAATCTTCCCTTGCCCGTAACAGCAATTAAATCTCCAGACTTGACATTATAACTAGCTTGAGTAACGTCTTTCCAGTTAACTCGCACGTCGCCACTATCAATTAAATCGGCCATTTTGCTGCGAGACATTGCGAACCCAGCCGAGGCGACAGCATCCAATCTCATGGATGCTTCAACGGTTGTCATTTCTTTCTTTTTGGGTTCTCTAATTTTGAGTTCGCTCAACTCAATACGGCGCGTTTGTACAGGAACCGATCGCACTTGCTGCAAACTCATCTCCAAATACTCTACCATCTCGGGCATGACAATGGCCTGCGCGCCGCGTTCTCCCAAAACAATCACATCCCCAGTTTTCTCGCGGACAATTCCCGTACCCAACATCGCCCCCAAAAAGTCGCGGTGAGAAGCTGTATCAAACAAGAAATTGCCAGCGATTTCTACTGCAGCAACGTTAACGCTAGCAGAGTCGATCGGGATATCCGATCGCGCGATCGCAATTCTTTGTCTTTCAGCTTGCGGGTAGCCGCCCCAAGCCACTAATTCCACGTCTGTTAAGCGCTTAAATACCGTCAGAGTGTCCGCCAATTCTGGAGGTGACAAAAAATCAGTCTGAGTAACTTCCCAAGTTTTAATTGCTTGTTCGGCTTGGTCGAGTGCCCGTGCCACACAGTCGCGGTTTTCGATGCCTTTTAACAGTTCTTCTCTTTGCAAATTGGCCATAATTAATATCAACCTACAAAATATCGCTTAAATCCAAAACAAAACCGGGTAATACATCTTCACCTGAGAGAGTTGCAGGCGCATCTAAAATTTCCACATCTGAACCTTGACGGGAGATTTCAACTTTTCTATTTTTGCGATCGAGCAACCATCCCAACCTCGCTCCATTTTTCACATACACTTTCATTTTAGCCCGCAATTTTTCAAGCGAGTCAGTGGTCGATCGCAATTCCACCACAAAATCGGGACAAATCGGCGCAAATTTCTTTTTTTCTTCCGAAGTTAAAGCATCCCACCTGTCCCGCCGAATCCAAGCACCGTCAGGAGAAATATCAGTACCGTCGGGCAGTTTGAATCCAGTTGAAGAATCAAAAGCAATTCCCAAATGCTTATTTTGACGGCTCCAACCTTCTAGTTGAAAACTTAGATCCGCATTCCGTCTGCCTGTATCGCTACTCGCAGGCGGCATAATAATTAATTCTCCCGTTGCAGTGCGTTCAAATCTTAAATCCCGGTTGTCTATACACAACTGAAAAAACTGCTCATCAGTTAATTCGAGCGTTAATTCTAGGGGAGAAGGTAGGGGGATAGTTTGTGATTCCATAACTGCCTCCAAATATTACACGAGTTGAATGTCAACAGTCAACAGTCAACAGTCAACTGTTAACAAACAAATAACTAAGTCTCTGTATAACCTTGGATATTTTCCGGTTCAAACTGCTGCAAAATCTTCGCAGCTTTCCCAGTCAAATCATCAGTACCCTTAACCGCAATCAAAAATTTACCCGCATTCAAACGGTTGCGGTAGGGCAAAGCATCGCCGCTGCCAAAAGCCATACCCCCGGCTCCGCCAACAACAAAGCTGCCCATCCCGCCGGCGATCGCACCTAGCACTCCGCCGATCACGTGATCGCCAATTTCGCCCGCCCACGCAAAAGTCTTCAACTGAGTCATCAGACTGAAAGTAACGCCAGCAATAAAGCCAAACGGCACCAGCCAAACAGCCATGAGTTTAGCTTGTTTATTCGCTTGCTGGTTGGGGTCGATCAAGCCAAATTCATCAGCAGTTTTGTAGCCGCGGCCCAAAATGCTCACTTGCTTCATGGGCAAGCCTTCTTTTTCCAGAGCAGAGTAGGCAGCTTCGGCTTGAATTCGATCGGGCAGTACGGCGATAAGATAATTCATTAGAAAACAATTCCTGATAATTAGGCTTGAATAGCCAAAGTCTATTATAGCCCGAAAAGACATACTAGCTAAGCAGTTGGGGGATTTTAACACGGTCAGAGAGTCCGATCGCCCCCAGAGCTAAAATATTTCACGCAAAAAACGGCCGACCTTGACCGAATACAGATACAATTCAAACTGCACAAAGGCAAGCTTGAGCTGAGCTGTTAGATACTGCTCTAAGTCATAAGTCTCAACTTTGAGCTCGCCAACGCTCGGTCTATTTTTACTATTGCACTCAATTGCTTGCTATGCCTAAAGTTCTAGTATCCGATCCGATCGACCAAGCCGGAATTGACATCCTCTCCCAAGTCGCGCAAGTTGACGTAAAAACAGGACTCTCAGCCGAAGAACTGGTACGAATTATTCCAGATTACGACGCTTTAATGATCCGTTCTGGTACCCAAGTTACCAAAGAAATCATAGAAGCTGGCAATCTACTCAAAATCATCGGCCGAGCCGGCGTCGGCGTAGATAATGTCGATGTACCCGCCGCTACCCGCAAAGGAATTGTAGTCGTCAATTCCCCCGAAGGCAACACGATCGCCGCCGCCGAACACGCGCTCGCCATGATGCTCTCCATGTCCCGCCACATCCCAGAAGCCAACGCATCCGTCAAAGGTGGTAAATGGGAACGCAACCGCTTTATCGGCGTAGAAGTTTACAAAAAAACCCTCGGCATCGTTGGTTTGGGCAAAATCGGCTCCCACCTCGCCGCCGCAGCCAAAGCAATGGGCATGAAACTGCTGGCCTACGATCCCTTCATTTCCACCGAAAGAGCCGACCAGTTGGGCTGCCGCTTGGTAGAACTCGAACTGCTGATGCGCGAATCCGACTACATCACCCTGCACATCCCCAAAACGCCGGAAACCCTGCACTTAATTAACGCTGAAGTGCTCTCGAAAATGAAGCCGACGGCCCGCATCATAAACTGCGCCAGAGGCGGCATCATCGACGAAGCAGCCCTCGCAGAAGCCATCAAAGAAGGCAAGATCGCCGGCGCAGCTTTGGACGTTTACGAACACGAACCGCTGGAAGTCGATTCCCCGTTGCGGAATGTGGGCCAGAACATCGTGCTGACGCCCCACTTGGGAGCATCCACAGCGGAAGCTCAGGTAAATGTGGCGATCGACGTGGCTGAACAAATTCGCGACGTGCTGTTGGGACTGCCCGCGCGATCGGCTGTCAACATACCCGGCATTTTCCCAGACTCGATCGAAAAACTCAAACCCTACCTGCAACTCGCCGAAACCCTCGGCAACCTCGTCAGCCAGCTAGCCGGAGGCCGAGTCGATTACCTCAACGTTCAACTGCAAGGCGAATTGGCCACCAACCAAGGTCAGCCCGTAGTCGTCGCGGCCCTCAAAGGCCTGCTCTCCCAAGCCCTGCGAGAGCGCGTTAACTACGTCAACGCCAGCATAGAAGCCAAAGAACGCGGAATTCGCGTCGTCGAAACCAGAGACGCCTCAATTCGCGACTACACCGGCTCCCTGCACCTCTCGGCCAAGGGAACCCTCGGTGAACACACCGTGACAGGTGCAGTGCTCGGCGAAAGCGAAATTCGGATTACCAGCGTTGACGATTTCCCGGTCAACGTTTCCCCCACTCACCATATGCTGTTTACCCTGCACCGCGATATGCCGGGGATTATTGGCAAAATTGGTTCCCAATTGGGCAGTTTTAATGTCAATATTGCCAGTATGCAAGTAGGCCGTAAAATCGTGCGAGGCGATGCGGTGATGGTTTTGAGCCTCGATGACCCTCTACCAGAGGGGATACTGGCTGAGATCCTAAAAGTTCCGGGAATTCGGGATGCTTACACGGTAAATCTTTGACGGATTTTGGAGTTTAGATTTTGGATGCAAGGGCTGATAATTGGTAATGGGTAATTGGTCATTGGTCATTGGCAAGAAAGCGGGAATTTTTCTATTAGCCAATCCTCCTTCCTCAGTCCCCAGTTCCTAGTCTCCAGTTCCCCTGGGCAAATCTAAAATCTAAAATCTAAAATCTAAAATCGTTATGGCACATAGCTGGTGGGAAATTAGAATTCTTTGCGATCCGGCGCTGGAAGATATCATCTTTTGGCGTCTGGAACGATTTAACTGTCGGGGAACTGCTACTGAGATCAAAAGCAATTCCTGCCTGATGTCGGCTTATTTGCCCGAAGAACAGGCAGGATTGCTGGATTTGGCTGCTCTGTCTCTGTGGCTGCGCCAAGATGCTCTGTGTGCAGGTTTGCCCCTACCTGCGATGCAGTGGGATTTGATTGAAGACGAAGACTGGGGCAGCACTTGGAAGGAGCACTGGCAGCCTCAAGAAGTGGGCGATCGCTTTTTAATTAACCCGGCCTGGTTGCCCTTACCGACTGATACTGATCGCGTCATTTTGCGTTTAGATCCGGGTGTGGCTTTCGGTACAGGTGCTCACGCTACTACTCAACTTTGTCTGGAGTCGCTGGAAATGCGGCTCGGTTTTGATGACAGCAAGTGCGTAGTTGCCGATATCGGCTGCGGATCGGGTATTTTGTCGATCGGCGCGGTGTTGTTGGGCGCTACAAAAGTTTATGCTTTGGATACAGATCCTTTGGCAGTGCGATCGACCATTAGCAACCGACTACTCAACCGCGTTAATTCTCAGCAGTTAGTTGCAGAGCTCGGAAGTATCGATCGGTTGAAAGAAATGGTAGATGAGCCGATCGACGGTTTGATCTGCAACATTTTAGCAGAAGTAATCATTGATTTAATCCCGCAGTTCACTGCAATTAGCAAACCAACTACTTGGGGCGTGCTCAGCGGCATTTTGCTCGAACAAGCTAAGCCAATTGCCGACACTCTAGAACAGCACGGCTGGATTGTGGCTACTCTATGGAAGCGCCAAGATTGGTGTTGTTTTAATATTCGGCGTAGTTAACAATATGGTAATTGCTAATTCCTAATTGCTAATTGGTAATTTTGAGTTCAGGTTTCATCTTTGGGAAGTGAATTTAAATAAATCTCGCACCTGAAAATAAACCGCGCCAGCCCAGTAAAAACCATTCACCAAAATCAACAGCGTTTTTCCAGCATAAGAATTAACAAAACCAAAAACGCGGTAAGTTGAGAGCAGCACTAACAACATTTCCACTAGAGAAACAATTGACCCGTAGTGCTTCCTATCCCAATAAGAAATCGGACTGATAAAACGGTAATTGCTGAACGGAAAAAAGTGTCGG
Source organism: Microcoleus vaginatus PCC 9802 (assembly GCA_022701275.1). Lineage (NCBI taxonomy): Bacteria > Bacillati > Cyanobacteriota > Cyanophyceae > Oscillatoriales > Microcoleaceae > Microcoleus > Microcoleus vaginatus. The sequence continues at coordinate 173,371 of CP031740.1, read as the reverse complement.
TGAGCGTCGTCATTGTGGACTGGTAAATCTCCCAGAGAGTGTAGTATCATGCTGATAAACAGAATTTGCACACTTTGCCAGCCAAAGTAATAAGCAATTAGCCAACCAATAACCGCAAGGGGAATTGAATGAAACAGAGCCACAATATTTTGCACAAAAGGCTCATAATATGCTTTTGACCAAATTGTAGCTGCGGGCAAGCGAGCAATGTATTTCGCCCAAAAGTAAAATAAAAATATCGGAATATCCGGCAAAATTCCGCCGATCGCAATAATTAGATTAGCTTGCGGCAGTTGCGCTTTGCCCAGAATTGCGAGATTGATAATAGCGTGGCTGGGAGTCTTCATCACAAATTTGGGTAGAACCCCCGTCCTTTTAGGACGGCTTTATATTAGAATGTAATTGGTCAACGACCCACCCGAGACGATGGCTCAAACAGCCTATACGAGCGAAGTTCAGCCTTGTGCTGGCGGGGAAGCAAAATCGGTAGACCGGGAAAAGAGGATAGGGCAATGGAAGTCTAACCCTAGAATCAAAACGAAGAAGAATTCCGTTTGGTATTCGACACGTAAAAACCGCTTTCTCTTGCGGGGTTAGTCTGTGGAGCGAACATAAGACCAAAACTCTTTGAGGGTGGAGGCAGTTGCGAAGAAGCAGAAACTTAAGTCGCGAGGCTTAAGAATCACCGTACCTTCAGGTCGGGTGCGATTCGTTCTCTCGAAATGAGTAGCAATACTTAAGGATGAGAGGCAAGGGAAAAAAAAGAGGGAACAATCCCAATATAACCTTGACAACTTGATAGCCATGTAGGTGAGGGTTCCTCCCAAATCCTACCCCACAGGTGCAGTGGTGAAAGCACGATCCCTACTAAGGAGACTAGCCGTCAAATTGGTAAAGCGGGACGAAAGAAGGTAGCTGACAGCCTAAGTCGGTAATCCCTTTAGCAAGAATCCATGAGTAGCGAAAGCGAAGATGCGCTTGAACCATCGTGAAAGGCAACCAGCGAAATAAGGCTTTATGCGCTGGAACCAAAAGGTAACGGATTAGGGGCTGATAAATCTGACCGTATCAGCAGCACTCCCAATAACCCGGTGGAAAGCATCAACTCTAAAGATTCAATCAATGGCTACCAGGAACGAAGTAACCTTTCGTATGCTCTCTTGGAGGTCGAAAACCAAGAGTAGGTGCTAACCGGATGCTGCGAACAGGTGGGATAGAGTCAGAAGCCAATGTCCTGTTGTAATGACAGGGATACGCAGACAGACTCACGGTGATATGGAAGATAAAGTCGAAAGTCCGAGTATATATGTCTAAAACACGGTCACAACCGATGGTGGAATGGAGACACATTAACTGGCGAAAGCTGGAACGGTCTGTCTATAAGCTCCAAAAACGAATTTATCGAGCCTCTCAACGTGGTGATGTTAAAGCAATACGCAGACTCCAAAAGACGTTGATGAAGTCCTGGTCAGCAAGGTGCTTAGCGGTCAGGCGGGTAACACAAGACAACAGTGGCAAGAAGACGGCTGGTGTGGATGGGCTTAAGAGCCTGACCCCAAAACAACGTCTCGCCCTTGTTGCCAAACTTAAATTAAGCCCAAAAGTCGCTCCAACCAGGCGAGTATGGATTCCCAAGCCAGGTACGGAGGAGAAGCGACCATTAGGCATCCCGACAATAAATGACCGAGCCTTGCAAGCACTTGTCAAGCTGGCACTAGAGCCAGAATGGGAAGCGCGATTTGAACCTAACTCATACGGGTTCAGAGCCGGACGCTCATGCCATGATGCGATAGAGCAAATATTCACGGTAATTAGTAGGAAAGCTAAATACGTGCTAGATGCTGACATTGCCAAATGTTTCGACCGCATCGACCATGAAGCACTGCTCAAAAAATTAAATACATTCCCCACCATCCGCCGACAAGTTCGAGCCTGGTTAAAAGCGGGAGTGATGGACGGTAAGCAGTTGTTTCCAACATCTGAGGGTACGCCTCAAGGTGGGGTTATTTCCCCATTATTAGCAAATATCGCCCTCCACGGGATGGAAAACCGGATAGCTCAAGCTTTCCCAAAAAGGAAGGTTTATAAAGAAGGAAAGTACGCAGGATTCATCTCTGCTGCCCACCTAATCCGATATGCCGATGACTTCGTAATTCTCCACGAAGATATAACCGTTGTTCAAAGATGTAAGGAGATAATCTCCGAATGGTTAAAAAGCATGGGCTTAGAATTGAAGCCTAGTAAAACTCGCCTAGCCCATACCCTTGAGGAATACGAGGGAAATACCCCAGGTTTCAACTTCCTTGGGTTTAATATACGGCAATTCCCAGTTGGAAAGTATCACTCTGGGAAGAATAACGGAAAATTGCTAGGTTTCAAAACAATCATCACCCCAAGCCAAGAGAAGCAGAAGATACACTACGAGCAAGTAGCAAACATCATCTACGCCCATAGAACAGCGACTCAAGAAGCGCTAATTGGAAAACTTAATCCAATTATCCGAGGATGGGCAAACTACTACTCAACCGTCGTGAGCAGTGATGCTTACGAAACTCAAGACCATTTAATCTTTTGCAAACTTAAGGCTTGGGCAAAACGCCGTCATCCCAAAAAGTCTATCCAGTGGATCATCAATAGATATTGGAAGACCATTGGCGGTAATAACTGGGTATTCGCAACCAATGCAAAAAGTGAAAACTTAATGCGGTTAAGAACGCATAGCGAGACTCCAATAGTCCGCCATGTGAAAGTTAAAGGCGAATCGTCTCCATACGACGGAAACCTGGTTTACTGGAGTACAAGAAGGGGAAAACACCCTGAAATCTCAACAAAGGAGGCAACTCTAATGAAGAGTCAAAGGGGTAAATGTAACCATTGCGGATTGATTTTCGGAGTTGAAGATAAATGGGAAATCGACCATAAAATCCCCCGTTCCAAAGGTGGTAGGGATGAATATACCAATCTTCAGCTCTTACACAAACATTGCCACGATGTAAAAACAGCCAAAGATGGTTTGGCTGGGGGTAGTATAGACAGTTACCCAAGTCACTGAGGAGCCGGATGAGGTGAAAGTCTCAAGTCCGGTTTTGTAGGCGAGGCAGGTAGGCGACTTCCTGACCTTAGCTACCTGAGTATGTCAAAAGTAGGGTGCGTCAACTACGATTATCTTATTCATAATTAATCAGATATGAGCTGACACACCCTATGCGTGAGATAATTGGCTCGTGCTACAAGTGAGGTTGCAGTCGATCGATCAACTGCGCCGGTTGCATAACTCCCTCAATGCGATCGACCTCAGCGCCATTTTTGAACAGCACCAAAGTCGGCAAAGCATAAATGTGATGCTGCGACGCCAAGTGTTCGTACTTATCCGTGTCAATTTTGACAACCATCAGCTTGTCTTTCATCTGACCACTCACTTGCTCCAAAATCGGTGCCATCATCTGACAAGGCCCGCACCAAGTAGCGTAAAAATCTACCAACACCGGCAAATCGGAGCCCGATAGTAACTCTTCAAAACTGCTGAACTGTTTTTGAACTGCCATAAGACAAAATAATTTTTTGGGTTCTGGCTCGATTTTAGTGCAAAATTCTCTGGTAGATTGCGAGGATACAATTATGGAATTATTACCAGAGACTTTTCAGAGATTGCGGGGTCAAGTTGCTGTCGTGACCGGTGCGTCGCGGGGAATCGGTCGCGCCGTCGCTTTAACACTAGCAGCAGAAGGCGCTAAAGTCGCCGTCAACTATGCGAGTTCGAGTGCTGCTGCTGATGAGGTGGTAGCAGAAATAGTCGCTGCTGGAGGAGAAGCTGTGGCACTTGCAGCAGATGTCTCGAAAACTGACCAAGTAGATTTACTCACCAGTAATGTCATGGAAAAATGGGGACGGATTGACATTTTGGTGAACAATGCAGGCATTACTCGCGATACTTTGCTGTTGCGGATGAAGTTGGAAGATTGGCAAGCGGTAATTGATTTGAATCTAACCGGCGTGTTTTTGTGTGCGAAAGCTGCGAGTAAAATCATGCTGAAACAGCGAAGCGGCCGAATTATTAATATTGCTTCGGTTGCTGGGCAAATGGGCAATCCCGGACAAGCTAATTACAGTGCGGCAAAGGCTGGGGTAATTGGGTTTACTAAAACTGTGGCCAAAGAGTTGGCCAGTCGCGGGATTACTGTGAATGCGGTTGCACCGGGTTTTATCACTACAGATATGACTAAAGATGTCAAGTCTGATGAGATTTTGAAGTATATTCCGCTGGGGAGATATGGGGAAGTTGAGGAAGTTGCGGGAATGGTGAAATTTTTGGCGGCGGATGCGGCGGCGGCTTATATAACGGGGCAGGTTTTTAATGTGGATGGGGGGATGGTGATGGCTTAGATTGGAGGATTTTTTTAACCGTAGATATCAGATATCGCCCAGGCAAGATACCTGTGCCACTATGAACGCGGATATCTGCGGTTAAATTTATGTCTCTTAGCGTATTTGAACTGAAATTAATTAGGCTGAATTTACCTATTTTTACTTTATTTAATAAAAAATAATTACTTTAAAGCTGCACACAACTGATTGAGGACTTTTTTGTATTTTGCAATGCGTTGAAAATCGGCTTCTGTGGGATTGGCGATGCGACTAATATCGAGATTATGAGTAACATCAGCGATTTTGACTTGCAGTGCGATTGGGTTGGCAATCACACGTTCTAAATAAGCTGGATAAGCTTCTCCTTCTATTTTTGTAATCGCCGCGATCGCCGAGACTAGAGCTTCAGGAAAACCTTCGCTTCTAAGTTGCTCAAGTGTAAGTTCCGAATCTTCGACCGCATCGTGTAGAACCGCTACGATTTTCTCCTCTAGAGAATTTACATTTTCCATCACAAATAGCGGATGATCGAGATACGGATTGCCTGCTTTATCAACCTGCCCCTCATGAGCTTTGGCTGCGAGCGCAATCGCTCGTTTTAATAATGATTGGTACTCTGAGTTCGTATTTGACAACATAGTAAAGAAGTTCTCTATTAAATAAAGTTTCAGTCCCTCGGGGGTTCAAGACCGGGTGTGACTTTTTATTTTAAATATTCCTGCAACAATTTCCAAGCCATTTGAGTACCATCACCTGCGTTGACTTTTTCAAAGTCTACATCTTTTCTCAAAACTACCAAACCCACACCTTCTTTGATTTCTCTTTTATCACAATCGCTCACTTTCGCCAAAAATAGGTGGTTTTTTTGTAAAATTTTTCTATCATTTTTGGTCTTTTGGTGAGTAAAAGTTGCGATAAATTTCATTGTGTAATAGTTGATTGTGAGGCCAGTTTCTTCCTCTATTTCTCGCACTGCTGCCTGCTGTGAAGTTTCTCCAATGTCCACGCCACCACCAAAAGTAGAAAGCATTCCTTGACTGGCAATACCGGCAATGTTATCTCGCAGTTGTACCCCCATCTGGCGGTTCGGGAGCATTACAAAAACGCGAACTATTGACTTGGGAATATTCCTATTATCGATGGCATCACAAAATTAAAAGAAGTTGCTCTAGAGTTTTTTGATTTGACGCCAAATTTTCCTAATCCAATTGTACAGCGCAGCATACAAAGCCAGCAACTTATTGACAAAAAATTGCCAAATAGAAACTTTCCTTACCTCAGAAAAATCTTCGATTTCCACGGGCAGCGGCGGCATCCCCACTACTTCATAGAGCGGATATTCGCCACTTTTTCCCGGAATTTGCACTGATACGCACTGATTGACGATCGCCAATTCTTTCACTTCCTGATAAGTATCCTCGGAAATCAGTAAACTTGTTCCTACTTGCTTGTTCGCAGCTTCAATCCGGCTGGCAAAATTCACCGCATCTCCGATCGCCGTCACCGTCTGATTTTTCGACGCCCCCAAATTTCCCACAACCACCAAACCGCAGTGAATACCAATCCCGATCCGCAAACGATGACGGTATAAAGTCTCAAAATAGGGATTGAGTTTCTCTAGTTCCTCCAGCATCTCCACCCCAGCCCTCACCGCTTGTTCCGCCGCCTTGTCTGAGTTTTCCAACCCAAACAGAGCCATAAAACCATCTCCCATATAATTATTAATCATCCCGCCGTTGCGGTTGATCGCATAACCCATTTTTTGGAAATAGCGATTTAAAATATAAATTACATCATAGGGTAACAGCGATTCTGCAAACGCCGTAAACCCTCGAATATCTGCAAACAAAATTGCAATTTTTTTCTCTTGACCCACAGGAGCAGAAATCAACTTTCCTGCCATTTCGTCGTTAAATGATTCCAAGTCTTCAGAATCGATCGCCAGTCGGCGCAAAATCACCTTGCCACCTGCAACCTGTGTCTGACAAGCTAGCCTAATTTCCGGTTCTAGGCGCAATTTTTTCGCGAGCTCCTCTTCCGGCGAAGTGCGCGGAGAACAAAATTCTAAACCTTCGACAACTAATACCCGGCAAGTCGAACACCGGGCACTACCGCCGCAGATGTGGGTGTGGGGAATGCCTGCACGCAGCGAAGCTTCCAGAATTATATCGTCGTCGTCTATCTCGATCGTGCGATCGTCCGGCAGATAGTGAATCTGTGGCATATGTGGCGCGTCTAGCTAATTAGCGAGGAATCTCGCGGACATCTGTTATTGCAGCGAACCTTTATGCAAACCCGGTTTCTCGGCATTTTTTCTGCATCCCCTGATTCCTTAACTATAAGTCGCGATCGGCATTTGCTTCTCGTTTCGTCAGCTCAAGCGCCCAACTGACAACAGTTTAAAAAAAGAATGCAACTCTCAGCAATAGCGGGACTTAAACAAAAAAATTGTGCTAAAAATAGTATAATGTAGTCAGGTTAAGCTTTTTACGTCAAAAACGCGCAATGAAAGAAACAACTCCTAGCGCCATGCCACCATGCTTCGATCGATGGTGTCGTCGTTTTGACGATGTTTTTAGCCATCAAGCCCAAAAAACAGGGTTTAAGCACTATTTAGGGGGATTATTGGGAGAAAGTGAGCGAAAAAACCTGACTCAGATGTCAAGAGACTGTATAGGAGTTACATACAACCGATTGCATCATTTTTTGACAGAAGCTCCTTGGAATGCCCAGCAAGTTAACCAACGACGGTTGCAGGTGATGCAGCAGTGTAGGCAGACTCATATCAGCAGAGGGTTTACTCTGATAATAGATGATTCCGGTCACAGAAAAAGTGGCAATTTAACAGCAGGAGTTGGTCGGCAATATATTGGAGAAATCGGAAAAACAGATAATGGTGTAGTAGTGGTAACTACACACTTATATGATGGAGTGAAAAGCCTACCACTTGATGTTGAATTATATCAACACGCTCATTCGTTACCTCAAGGAAAAGAAAATCCAGAATTTATTAAAAAACCCGATATAGCCATCAAACTAATTGACAAATGCTTAGAAAGGAAAGAGCGACCAGCAGTAGTTTTAATCGATGCAGGCTATGGGAATAATAGTAGATTTTTGCAGGAGTTAGAGAAAAGGAAGTTAACCTATGTAGGAGGATTAGCCAAAAATCGAAAAGTAGTCTGTCAAATAGAACCCGAGCGACAACCCGAAGAACTCAAACTCTCAGAATTAGCAAAACGTTTACCAGCAGAGGCTTTAAGTGCTATTACACTAAATCGGGAAAAGCCCAGAACTGTGTGGGTAGCAACTATCACAGTAGAATTCTCAACCATGTCCGGGCCAAAAACAGTCGCTATCGTCATGAATGCTCCGACTTGTTCTACCGCCACAGAAGTTGATTATTTAGTGACTAACGCTGCCAGTGAGCGGGCAACAGCATCATGGATAGTAACAACTTACTCCCAACGTAATTGGGTAGAAGTGTTTTACCGTGAAGCTAAAGGATGGCTAGGGTTAAAAGAATATCAAATCCGAGGAAAGAGAAGCCTTTATCGACATTTAATATTAGTATTTTGTGCTTATACTTTTATCATTTGGCATCAGTTAACAGGAGGATTGCGTCGGCAGTGGGCTAACCAACCTTTAACAACATTTACTGAAGCTTTGTCAGCTTTTAGAACAGCTATATCTTACAGGTTTTTTGGCTGGTTGCAAGAAAACAGGGACCTATTTACTTTATATAAAGCCAGTTTGGGCTTTGTTTGGGCTTAAAACTTGTTTAAGTCCCAATAGTCCAACTCTTAGCTCATCAGTCATTCCCAATTCTCAAATCTAAAATGGTATAACTGAGCACTAAAATCGCCATCGCACCGTGAAAATAGCCCCATTCAAGCTGTGGAGCTAATCTAAAATCTAAAATCTAAAATCTAAAATGGACTGACATAATTCTTAATAAAATTTATATCGCCCAAACCCCTATAAATCCGTTATCAAATCCCCTTCAACCGCCATATATTTTTAGGATTTTGGGGAGTTTTAGTATGCAAACCTTACTTGGCAATAGTTTCAGCTTTTTTGCTCTCTAACAACCAGCTAATTTTCGTGAGATAGAATAGCAGCATCTTTAAAACAAATATAGCCCTGACTTCATCAACAGCCCTACAAAGCATCGAAAAACACATTCCCATCGTGGGAAATATCCATACCAAAAGTCCGATCGCCTACGGAGCAACCCGCCTCGCAGCCAGTGCAGTTAACACGCTGCACATGGCAGTAGCAGAGTCTTATATCAACGGCTTAGAAGTACCGGATTCTGTATTGCGATCGCTTTTTGATACCTGTATGCCCGTATTATTTCGGTACTTTCCCTCTCTGCTTACGGCCTACGAATGGATACTGACAGAAACAGATCGTACCGCCGAAGGGCCCCGGGATTTAATGAAAATTCAGTAGGACTTGCCTCAAGCAATGCTGAATCCCATGTTAGGCGACGGCAAACTCATTTATCCTAAATACAGCATGGGATTGTGGGAAAAAGGAGCCACCAACCTTGAACAATCGCAAATGCAGAGCATTGATGATGTGATTGAAAAGCTACAGATTCAGGATGGCGACAATATTTTAGACTTTGGCTGCGGTTGGGGTTGTGTTCCTAATTACATTCTTTCCAAATTCCCCAATGTCACCTTTACTGGCATTAGCCTCAGCCACCACCAATGCGAGTATATGCGTCAGAAGATGCACGACCCAGAAAGCTACCTTAGTTCCGGTCGATTTACACTATATGAAGGCGATTTGAGCAACGCCAACTTCGAGACAAAATTTGACAAAATTCTCTCCATCGGAGTTTTTGAGCATGTAGGTAATTTAACCAAGGCTTTCCAAAAGCTGGCATCTTTCCTGAAGGATAACGGCAAAGTTTTCATTCATATCATCACAGTTCGCACTCCCAACAATATATCCAGCGTTTTTACCCACAAATAAATTTTCCCCCACGGTCGTTACTGGAAATACGATGCCCTTCCCAGCCACAATAAAGACCTCAAGACGATTAAAAAATGGTATATCAACGGATATAATTACTCCAAAACATTTGCTAAATGGCTGAAAAACTTTGACGATTCTCAGGCAATAGTTAAACATTTGGACTACGGCATCGACTATGCCCAATTTCTTCGCATCTGGCGGTTTTACTTGATTTGGTTTGTGGCTAGTTTCGCGAGTTGCGACGGCGAATATAACGGCAACGGCCAATATTTAATGGTTCGTGCCTAACCGCTAATGAGTAGACCCACCTCAAAAAACCGAACACCCCGAACCCCGACATCTCAAAGAAGTCGGGGTTCTGGAGTGCGAGCTACTTATCGGGAGTATGAAACCTTTCAACCTAAATTTAGGGCGATCGAGAAGTGTTGCCTTCTTTTGAGGAATTTTTCTGAGTTTAAAAAAATCCGGAATAAGATTATCGATCGGCGAAGAAGACCTATATCAAGCCTGATCCCGCATAATACTTTTTAAATTCCCTCCTCGATTGGTAGTGAGGATCTCCGATATTTTACTACCAAAAGAGAGTTGATTTATACAATGGTAGACAATATGAAACCTCTTCTTCCTCAAGACGACCCGAACCCAGAACAGCGCCACGATTCCTTGAATCGTCAGCAACAAGCTTATCAGTTTGACTATGAGAGTTTATCACCTTTGGCATTATTGAAAGATGTGCCCGCAGTCGAGAACTTTTCGAGTAAGTATCTTGCAGAACGCATATTAGCAACATCGGAACTTCCAGCAAATATGCTGGCAGCCGATTCTAGAACTTTTCTCGATCCTCTCGACGAACTCCAAGACTATGAAGACTTTTTTACTTGGCTGCCGCTACCTGGAGTGGCCAAAATTTACCAAACCGATCGCTCTTTTGCAGAACAGCGCCTGTCTGGAGCAAATCCCATGGTGCTTCGCCTGTTACATCAGGAGGACTCTCGGGCAGAAACACTGGCACAACTTTGCTGTTTGCAGCCATTATTCGATCTTCGCAAAGAGTTACAGGACAAAAACATTTACATTGCCGATTATACAGGTACTGACGAACACTATCGCGGGCCTGCGAAAGTTGCAGGAGGAACCTATGAAAAAGGCAGAAAATACTTGCCGAAACCACGGGCTTTTTTCGCTTGGCGGTGGACAGGAATCCGCGATCGCGGTGAAATGACACCTATTGCCATTCAACTAGATCCTAAGCCCGGTAGCCATCTGTATACCCCATTCGATCCTCCTATCGATTGGCTGTATGCGAAACTCTGCGTACAAGTGGCAGATGCTAATCACCATGAAATGAGTTCCCATTTAGGTCGAACTCATCTGGTGATGGAACCAATCGCGATCGTCACCGCCCGACAGTTGGCTAAAAATCACCCGCTTAGCCTGCTGCTGAAACCGCACTTTCGCTTTATGTTGACCAACAACGATCTGGCGCGTTCTCACTTGATCGCTCCCGGCGGGCCCGTCGATGAATTGCTAGGCGGCACCTTGGCTGAGACAATGGAACTGACTAGAGAGGCGTGCAGTACATGGAGTCTCGATGAATTTGCCTTGCCCGCTGAACTGAAAAATCGGGGAATGGATGACCCCAATCAACTGCCTCACTATCCTTACCGAGATGATGGATTGTTGCTTTGGGATGCGATTGAAACCTTTGTATCGGGCTATCTGAAATTCTTTTACCCGACGAATGAGGGGATCGTACAAGATGTGGAACTGCAAACCTGGGCTAAAGAATTAGCGTCTGATGACGGCGGTAAAGTCAAAGGAATGCCACACCACATCGACACAGTTGAACAATTAATTGCAATTGTCACAACTGTAATTTTTACCTGTGGTCCACAACATTCAGCAGTCAATTTTCCCCAGTATGACTATATGAGTTTTGCGGCCAATATGCCCTTGGCAGCCTACCGGGACATTCCTGGAATTACCGCCTCGGGTCATCTAGAAGTGATTACGGAAAATGACATTTTACGGTTGCTTCCTCCGTACAAACGAGCTGCTGACCAACTGCAAATTCTGTTTATTTTGTCAGCTTATCGATATGACCGTTTGGGTTATTACGATAAATCTTTCCGAGAACTCTACCGGATGAGCTTCGATGAAGTTTTTGCGGGAACGCCGATCCAACTTTTAGCCAGACAGTTCCAGCAAAATTTGAATATGGCAGAACAAAAGATTGATGCCAACAATCAAAAACGAGTCATCCCTTATTTTGCTCTCAAGCCTTCGTTGGTACTAAATAGCATCAGTATGTAGGAGTGTATTGGTTGGGTGGGCGAAACACCCACCCCAGACTAAAATTCATTATTTGTGGAACAGGCTTTCTGGCCTGTTCTTAAGCATGGTAGAAGATGTAAGAGCCCCTGGACATTCTCAGCTTTTGTATTCTTCAGCGATCGAGCAATTCACGCACATTGTACCCGACGAATCGGTGAAGGTCACTTCATCTTGATAATGCCGGGGTGTTTGCAGCAGCAACCGCCAAGCTTCACCAGCATCGATTAAATTCATGCGATCGGGATAGTGAATTTGCAACAACTCTTGCACCATCGGATAATAGTCTGAGTTGATGCTGGGGAAAATATGATGCTCTGTGTGGTAAGAAAAATTCAAGTGCAACAGGTCAAATATTTTAGGAACCCGCACTGAAGCACTGTTGATCAGCGGGTCATTAATGCTGGTCATCCGGCAACCCATATGATTGGTATAGATGTAAAACATTGCCCCTGCATGACCAATCGCGATCGGCAAAAAGTAGGCTAGGGCAATTTTGAGGGGATGAAAATTTAGGTAGAACAAAATGCTGGCATGAATTCCTAAAATTCCCACACATTCAAAGGCGATAGCCACTCTATCTTTAGCACTAACTGTAAAAGCAGCCGGTACATAATCAACTGATTTATCATTAAATAAAAGTACCGAGGTTAGATTGCGGAAATTATGCACTAACCACGAACCGGCCATCCCTACAATTAACCACAGCGGATTGACCTCAACTGACGGTACAAACAGATTTTGAATCCATTTTCCCCAAGTATCTGGTTGCTGGTACAGATAGTTGCGATCGGGGTCTGCCAAAGAATTCGTGTTATTGTGATGTACGAGGTTGTGCAGATTTTTCCACTGAGTAGGTGGCATGAACAGCATACTTAGACCCAAAAAGGCGATCGGATAAGTCAGGCGAGACTTTTTCTGAACGCTGCCGTGCATCAAATCGTGGGAGCTAAATAGCAAAACTATGATACTATTGCCCATAATCGCGGCTAAAGGTAAGTAAAGCCATAAAAGATAGACAGGCCAGCGATCGAGATAGTCGGCAATTCCCCATCCTAACAATAAAATTCCGATATTTATCAGCAGTATCCCTAACTTGCTTGAATTCGGCTCAAAGGCATCGGATGGCAGTAGCGGACGCAATTTTTTAACATATACTGAGTGGTGAATTAGCGTTTCTGCGCCTACAGTCGGCGTTGCCGTCTTGTCTAGAGTATGGAGTAATTTTTCTGATTTCATGTGCTCGCTAAGAGGATTTTCATGTGACTTAATAAGTTGCTAAATTTAATTAGATCCCGTACCCAATTTTAGATGGAACCCACACATAAATCCGACGGCTTATTGTCACGCTGCGGAGATTTTATCTGTCTCCACTGCGGCTATCTGGGAGTTTGTGATCAAATTGCTTTAGATCAAGGCTGCCTGATTTTTGTACCAAGATATTATTGTATCCTATAAAAATAATTTTGGAACAGGTCTTAAAGGCTTACCTATCGATAATACTCTCCCACTTTTCACTTGGCTTTAATCTCAATAACCAATCATAAATAATCTATAAAATTAAAAAAGTCCGTTTCCTTGAACAATTTCTTTGATTGTCGTCAGCGTATCTAACCCGATCAATCCTCGACGATAACCTTTTTGGTTGGACATTCCCAAAAATATCGCATCTCCACGATTTTGATAGCGCCAAAACCGAGGTGAGGCATTAATAAAAGTTGAGGCGCTGTTAACATCCAGAGCAAATTGGCGACTTTCTAAGTAAGATTCAGTGGCGATGCAGTCAGCGTGGCCACTGCTGTAGCGGTTGATCCAGCCGATCGCAATCTCTAAACTATCGACAACTTTAAACGCGATGGTTTTGTTTAAATAAGGTTGAGTCCACTCGTATGGTTCCGCCAGCTTCAAGTCTGGGAAATCTGCGACGAGATCCGCATCAGCGCTAATTTGAAAGCCTTTTTCTTTTAAACTGTTCCACAGCCTGACTAAGGAAGAAGGCTTTTGGTTGCGATCGATCAGCACTTTCTCGATCGCATTAACAGGATCGGGCACGCTTTGATGACTGTCCAAAATCATCCACCTTGCCATCTCCAAACTGCCAGTCGGTGACCAATAAAGGTAACAATTTCCCATGGCCGACCTCAAAACTGGTGCTGTGCATAACCTTACTACTTGCTGCACCAAACTTGGTCTGCCGTAGGGAATAATTAAATTGAGATATTGGTCTTGAGTGACCAATTCTCGGATCGAAGCGCCCCGATCCGGCGGCAGTACCTGCAAACATCCTGAGGGCAAACCTACCTCATCGATCGCCGAAACCAAAGCTTCTCCAATTACTGTATTAGTTTGCCAGCTTTCGCTGCCACCTTTAAGAATCAAACTGTTAGCGCTTTTGAGAGACAAACCCGCGGCGATCGCCCCCAACTCGGGAAACGCCTCGTAAATTAGAGCGATCGCCCCCAGCGGCAGCGACTGACAGTAAACCTGACACCGATCGACCTGATAAGAAGCATTGATCACCCTACCGATCGGATCTGGCATTTCCCCCAACCGTTCCAGAATTTGCACAGTTGTCTTGATCCGTTCCGGCGTCAGCTTCAGCCACTCCACGATCAACTCGGGAATCGCCATGTCCCGACTTGCTTCTAGATCCAGAGTATTTGCTTCTAAAATGTCATTTTGCCGGCGTTTCAGCCAGCCCGCCATCGCCTGCAAACCTGCCGCACGATCGGCACTCTTTGTCGCAGCCAACTCCAAAGAAGCTTGATAAGCGCGACGCGCGACATTTGCGGCATCTGATGAATGGGTAAAATCCTCTATTATCATCTAGCTAACGTCTGTAAGCGAGCCATACCATCAGCGCCGGCAGCATTGCTAGCAGCACGGCGACCATTGCCCACAGAATAATATTCGGGCCCGGCGAGTGTAGCGCCAAGGGCAACCAAATCACTAGCGGCACCAATATCATACCCAAAGCCAGTGGCAAATAATGGGCCTTCAAGCCCGGATGGGCTCGGTTCCACTGGTTCCCTGTCCACCGCCAAGCCTGTTTGTAAGGATAGTTCGTTGATAGTTGCTCGATCACGTATCCACTTTCGTCCAATACAAATATTTGTTGACAGCGGTTGCAGCCAAAGGCTTCTGTCAACGTTATAGGCACTAGACGACCCCGCCGTCGGCAAGGACAGGGGTACTCATCGTTTAAGTCAATCTTTGGAGCTTTTTGAGATGGCACTAGCGATCGGATAAAAAAAGCGTTTTTGCAAAAATAATCGTTAACATATCCACTTAATCAAACTTGTCAATTCCGCCCTAGCGAGGCTTTCAACTGCCTATTCCGAGGTATCGCCCGATCGGCAATTTTGACTTGCAAGTTCTCGATTCAATCTTACCACTAACTTAGGTATTTTCAACCATCCTTAGGAGTAGACCGAAAACTTTCTTGATATACTTTCCGGTTTCCTTGATTTTTTTTATTTTCTAAAGCGGGTGACGCGATTCGAACGCGCGACATTCACCTTGGCAAGGTGACGCTCTACCACTGAGCTACACCCGCATTTCCTGCGGTATTAACAATATTGTCTCAATTCTCGAAATTTGTCAAGTCTTTTTACTAAGTTTTTTTCACAAACCCAGTAAAAACCCCCAAAGCCTATCCCCACCTGAAATTTCAGCACCCAGATTCTTAACCAAATCAGTAATTGCCGTGAAAATTGACCGCCATCCGCCGACGGCAAAGCTACAATCAAGCTGGAATTGTCGGAGAACACTGTCATGTCAGATTTAAATCGCGGAATCATGAAGTTCAAGGGCGCTGACAGTCCTATAGCGATCGCCATTTCGGCGATTGTCATTGCCGGCGGAATCGGCTTCTTGATCTGGTGGGCGCTGCAATCAGCCTACACCCTCAGCTAACAGACTACTCAAACGTAAAACTTATAAGACCTTGCTCAGAAGGCAGAATTTAAGAAAAATTCTGTCTTTTGCATTTTTTTGCCCTTCGTCTTGAATTTATTGCCCAGGAATGCGGATCGATTGCTGACGATTGAATGATTGCCATAAATCACCTGATCGGGCGAGTCGCTAGCATGAGCCGAGATGACTCCCCGATCAACTACTTTTGTAGTACACTTGTAAACAAATCGCGCCGAGAGCGCAGTTTTAGATGCAAGTGTTTGCAAGGGTTGTATCTCAACAAAAATTTATGGCAAGCTTTCAGGACATTTTCCAATACTACAGTCGCTACTGGAAAATATCAGTTTACAGCATAGGCGCATCGAGCGTTTTGGCGCTAGCCGATTTGCTTGTTCCCTACGCGATCGGTCAAATATTAAACGTATTGTCGGATCAACCTACAGATACAGTAACGAAAACACTCATAACAGCGATCGCCTCTGTTACCCAGCACTCACCCAACAAAATATTATCGCTATCCGTCTTGCTGGGCATGATTTTTCTGGTAACAGTCGCCAAAGCACCGGTACAGCCTTGGGTAGCAAATTGGTTCCACTGGGCGATACCATTGAGGGCAAGGCGCGATCAAATGAGAAGCGCGATCGGCAAAATCCTCACCTTGCCCCTAGAATTTTACGACGAAAACAACGCCGGACGGATTGCCAGTCGCATCGCCAAAGGCATCGCCAACCATACTTGGACTTACCCAGAAATTGCCGGCGAATTCATCCCCGAAGTCGTCCGCTTAATCGGCATTTTTGCCGTTATCTGCTTAATTGAGTGGCGGATTGGCTTATTAATTTTGGTTTCATTCCTATTTATCCTCAGTTTCACCTTAAAAGGCCTGCAAGGAGTGACTGCGCGCGAAGAAATTCTGGACGAATACATCGAAGATACCGAAAGCCGCAACTCGGAAATTATCACCAACATCAAAACAGTCAAAGCTTTTGCCACAGAAAGCGATGAACTCAAAAGGCAAACCACCAGACTCGATCGCGAATTAAAAGTCGTGATCGACCGCATTCACAAAGGATACGTCACCTTGGGGGCATACCAGCAGACGATCGTCCAGTTGTGTTTGTTTTCAGTTCTCGGTTTTAGCCTAGCCGCCACGGTTGCAGGCAAAATTTCCCTCGGATATTTTGTTACCGTCTACACGTTGGCAAGCATGGCATATTCCCAACTGCGTCCGATTAGCATTATCGCCGAATTATTGGCGCGGCGTTATTCTTCAATGATCCGGTTCCACGAGTTTATGCAAACGCCAGACGGTGTTGATGCGGTTAATTTAGCAGAAAATGCTCGATCGGCGTCGCCTTATAAATTTACCGGCAAAGTTGAATTCAGCGGTTTGACCTTCGGGTACGACAGTCAAAAACCCGTTTTGCAGGATGTGAATTTATTGATTCATCCCCGTCAGACTGTAGCATTAGTCGGGCGATCGGGTTCCGGAAAATCGACTTTAGTTAAACTTCTGTTTCGCTACTTTGAACCCAACTCCGGCAGCATTCTGATCGACGGCGAAGACATTCGCAGCTTAGACGTGACTCGCTACCGTCAGCGTTTAGCCATTGTTCACCAAGAAGTAGACGTTTTTAACGGTACTTTGCTGGAAAATTTGACTTACGGAAACAGAAATGCAACTTTCGAGCAAGTTGAGGATGCTTGTCGCATTGCCAAAGTAGACGATTTTGTGCGGCTATTGCCCCAAGGTTACTATACCGTGGTCGGGGAGAGAGGAATGCGGTTGTCCGGCGGTCAGCGACAGCGGTTGGGCATTGCGAGAGCGCTGTTGGTGGAGCCGGATGTGTTAATTTTTGATGAGGCTACTTCTAGTTTGGACTATGAGTCGGAGCGAGCGATCCAGCTAGCCATGCAGAATATCCTCGGTACGCGCACCACCATAATTATTGCCCACAGACTGAGTACAATTCGCGAAGCCGATACGATCGTCGTGCTCGACGGCGGTAGAATCGTCGAAGTTGGCAGTCACGACGAACTCTTGAGTCAACAAGGCATTTACCGTCGCCTGCACTCCCTGCAAGAAACCGGGGAATTAGTGAATTAGGGATGTGGGCTAAGTCTAGGCGGGGCGCGTGCTCCGGGCCGACACCAAGCCTAGACTTAGCAATGGGCACTTTAAACAGTATTTACTTTTCCGGTCTGCCCCTAACTGACTTATGCCTTCTCAACTTAATGATTAGAGTTTTAAATATAATGTTGCAAATAAAGATTATGGTGCTAGGATGTATAACTGTGATGGAAATGGGTCGATGCCCGAGCGGTTAATGGGGGCGGACTGTAAATCCGCTGGCTACGCCTACGCTAGTTCAAATCTAGCTCGGCCCACCTCAATTTAATAAAAAGTTAAAATTTAAGAATTAAAAATTAATTTTTTAATTGGAGGTTCTTAATTTTTTATGCCCGTGTAACTCAGTGGTAGAGTACCTCCTTGGTAAGGAGGAAGTCACGAGTTCAAATCTCGTCACGGGCTTGCATTCTAATTCATAGATTTCCTTACGGCAGCTCAGAATATTCTAGAGCTTGGTTACTTTGGCAGAGTAGTTACCACAAGGTGATACATAAGTACCAATTGCTAAATCTTCGCTAGGTGTGTAGGGATGCTGTGTAACGCTGTGGTACGTATCGGTTCCCTTTATGCGAAACCAGAGAAGCTTAAATCTATCCCGAAAACAATCGCAGCGATTATAGTCGCTAATGAGCTCCTCATCAGTTTCGTAAAATTCTGGAAAATACGGGCTAGAAGCTCTTTTGAGTAGCTTTTGCCCTACTAACCAGCGGACAGTTGCCGTCTGCTCCCAATATGGTGGACTTGTCCTCATTGTGCTATGGTGCATCGTAATTTCTAAAGCTTGCTTGTCTACAGTAAATCGCTCATATTTCGCTCACACTAACAATCCTATTTTTTAATAGTCGCTTGCAAATAAAGCAGCGGGTCTTCAGCAACCCAACCCAAACCCGAATTGTACCGAACTTCAAAATGCAAATGAGATGGCGGAATGTCCCGTTTTCCCGTCGTCCCGACAGTTCCCAAAACTTCTCCAGACAGCACTTTTTGGCCGACTTTTACGGCAATATCTTTCAAATGAGCGTAGCGCGTTTGCTTCCCTGCTTGATGGTTCACCACAACTAAATTCCCGTAATCCCCCTGCGGCCCGGCAAAGGCGACAGTCCCCTCCCCAGCCGCCAAAACCTGCGTACCCTCCGACGCCAAAAAATCTACGCCGCTGTGGAAAAAAAATTCGCGCCGCGCCGGATGCAATTGCCGCCCGTAACGCAAAGCTTCCACTGCTGGGGCGGGCAGCGGAAATCTTTGCACCGATGGCGTTGTATCGGGATTTACAGAAGGCCCGATCGATCTATTCACCGCAGGCACAAACACGGTTTGTCCCAAAGCCCTGCACCCATTCGCCTCAAATAGCAAATCTGCGCGCACTTTGTAAGCTTCTGCCAGTTTTTGCCAATTCCAGCCCGCAGGCACTTTTACCTCGATTCCACTGTAGGGAGGAATGACGATCGCACTTCCAGCAGATACTCGACCGCCCCGCAACGTCGGATTTATCCCGATCAGCGCTGCAGGAATCACATTGTATTGCCGCGCGATGCTTTCTATTGTTTCGCCCTGGGCCACAGTGTGGCGGCGCAATCGAGACATAGCCGGACTCGGGCAATCGCGGGCGGGGTCGGGGTTTTCTAGAGGTGTACCTGAGGGAAGATTTGCAGGTGGAATCTCCGTATTTGCCGCCGTTTGCCCAACAGGTGCGATCGACCAAATTAGTGCACAAATCAGCGGAAATAAGCGTTTAAAAGCCATTATCTGTAAAGAAAAAATTATTCACTGTGGATACTTGACAGTTTTCAAGTCGAGTGAAACTGCATATTTGAAAGCTCTAGCCGTCCCCCATACTGTAAATCCCAGGCTAAGCCAAGTTAGGATGAGAATTATTAGTTTTGGTCGCTCTGGGGAAATCAGGCAAAAATTGCTTGTGATGCCCATCAGCGCCTGCCTGTTAACAGCTATGTTCTTGAGGAAGCGGTACGCCCCGCCCCGCTTCCTTCCCGTCGTCAAGACAAAAATGCTTGATTCGGAACGTGTCTGCGGGGATGAAGTATTTAACGGGAGTTATTAAATGAGTTTATCTTTTAAGCAAACGACCCTTTATGTGACTTTGCTGTCGATCGGGGGAGGCCTGGGATGGTTGGGCAATCGCTATCTGCAAGGCTCCAACAATCTGGAAACCGGATTAGTTTTGCCAGTAGTGCGCCAGCAACTCCCCCCCTATGCGTCTCCTCCAGTTCAGGAAAATCGGGCGGTAGATCGCAGCAATCCCAATTTTATTGCTGAAGCAGCCGAAAAAGTTGGCCCGGCTGTAGTGCGGATTGACGCCTCAAGCAAGGTGGCGAATCAAGTGCCGGAAGCTTTCAAAAATCCTTTGTTTCGTCGGTTTTTTGGGGAAAATTTGCCGCAGCCGGAAGAACGAGTCAAGAGAGGTACGGGTTCCGGGTTTATTCTCACTTCTGACGGCCGCATCGTTACTAATGCTCACGTTGTCTCCGGAACGGATACTGTCAAGGTGACGCTCAAAGACGGCCGCGAGTTTGAGGGTAAGGTGCAGGGAGTCGATCCGCTGACGGATGTCGCTGTGGTTAAGATTAATGCTAAGGAACTGCCGCAGGTGGCTTTGGGTCGATCGGACAATATTGTACCGGGACAGTGGGCGATCGCGATCGGCAATCCTTTAGGTCTCGACAATACCGTGACTGTGGGCATTATCAGCGCTACGGGTCGATCGAGTTCCCAAGTCGGCATCCCCGACAAGCGAGTCCGCTTCATCCAAACCGACGCCGCCATCAACCCCGGCAATTCTGGCGGGCCGCTACTCAATGACCAAGGCGAAGTAATTGGCATCAATACCGCTATCCGCGCGGACGCTCAGGGCTTGGGATTTGCAATTCCGATCGAAACGGCCAAACGAGTTTCCGATCAGTTATTTGCCAAAGGTAAAGCCGAACATCCCTATCTCGGCATTCAAATGGTCAGCTTGACGGCCGCCACCAAGGCAGAACTCAACAAACAGCTCGATAATAATAAAATTACGCTCGATCTAGGCGTAGCCGTGACGCGAGTCGTAGAAAATTCCCCCGCTCAAAAAGCCGATTTGCGCGCCGGAGATGTCATTCAAAAAGTTGACGGAATTGCAGTCAACACTCCCGGGGACGTGCAAGAACGGGTGGAAAACACTGTTGTGGGCAAAGAACTCGAACTGGAAATTAACCGTTTGGGTCAAGTTCAGAATATAAAAGTACGTCCGGGTGCTTTTCCCCTATCGGGTAGCTCCGCCGGTGGGTAATACCATTTGAGGTTTTCAATTAAAGAATTGGAAATGACTTACGGGATAAGGATTTGGAGCTTACCTACAGTTGCATTCTTTTTGGAAACTGCTATTAGTTGCAAACGGTGGAGGATGAAAGATAAATCTGATGCTTTATAGTCCTGGATGCAGCAACCGGGTTTTTTCACCAAAATCCTCAGTGTAGGGCGAGGGATACCCGGTTAACAGCCCGGTTTCTTAATTCCCTGTGCCTCCCTGATTCAGGATTATGGGTTTTTCTTAACAACTTTCATCTTTCTGGCTTCCCCAACCCGTTGATCTTTTTACTTGTCTTTGGGCGAGTTGGGTTGAATCGAGCTGGTGCTTGCTAAATTTTCTTCTAGGTGCATCCTCTGCTCCATTTGCCTCAAAAAATAGCCTGTCATCATCGCTGAAGCTAGCAAACCTGCTAAGTTTTCGCGGTCTGTGGTAATTTCGACGTTAAAATTTTCTGAAGGCAAAACGCCGACAAGTCCTTGAACGTTATGAGAGATTATTTCTCTGATGTCGGGGCTGACGGACTTGGCGACTCGGGCTAGAACCTCCGGGGATTGGTGTTGGAGGTACTTCAGCAGTGGATTGACTGCCGTTTGTTGGGCATTGGATGTGTCAAAGTCAGGGTGAAAAACCATTTGGCGATTCTTAATTTCTGGCTGGTTACATTCTACTTCAAACTACTCGTCATTGCTTGGGTACAAATTTGCCTGAAAGTCAATTTGCAATTGTTTTGGCAGTTGGTCTACTTGAAAGTACCGATGAAATTTCTCGGTAACTTGTAACCAATATGACCGCCCCTCAGCAGGCCGCCGTTTGCGGACGAAACCCATTTCAACAAGTTCCTGCACTTGTTGGTAAGCTCCTGAACCTCGCAAGTTAACTAAATCTGGCTGAGCGATGCCGCCTTTGAGCGCGATCGCAGCCAGCGTCCGCAAAGCTCCAACACCTAATTCTGGAGGTATTAAAGTTTGCATTAAACTGGCAAACTCTTCTCTGAGTTGCAGACTGTATCCCGTGGGGGTTTCGACGACTTCTAATGCACTGTCGCGGTGGGACGAGTCAGACATGAGTTCGATGATGGCGTCTTCGGCTTCGGCTCGATCGCATTTGGCAATCTCGGCAATTTCGGCGATCGACACTGGCTGACCTTTTAGGTAAAGTATGGCTTCTATTGTTGTGGCTAAGCGAGTCATTTGGGAATTAGTAATTAGGAATTGGGACGTTGAAAGAAGAAGGAGAAAGCAAGAAAGAAGAAGGAATCAGGAAAACAACAGCTATCCGTATCTCACTAACTTCCGTGTCGTGAATAATGAGAATTGGTAATAAACATTGCCCTTACACAAATGATTAATAGTGTAGGTTAGGTGGAGGAACAAAACCCAACTATTTCAATTTTATTTTTTTTTATCTCAGTCCGGGACGCATAAAATTTATATATAGGGTGCGTCATGGCGGCCCTAACGGCTAGAAGTAGAGCGTTCAACTTTTTTTGCTTCCCAGGATTCCGATGTTTTTGCTAAAAAAATAGCATTGTTAATCGCCAATTTACCACGTTTGAGTATCAAACTTAGCGATTAGCTATTTATCAATCTAACTGTCTGCCCCTCCGCTATTCTACAAAAATATCCTCTCAATTAGAAGGAAGAACCATCATTCCCTTTTTATCATCTTTGCCATCCAGATATAAATCGGCTTCTTCCAGAGTAGGAAAAAACTTATATTTCCAGCGAACGCATATTTGTTTCATCACTAACTCTTGGTCATGTTCCTGCTGCAGTTGATCCAACGTTCCTAGTTTAATTAGCTTGCCGCCGTCCATAATGCCGATGCGATCGCACAAATACTCCACTTCATCCATATAATGCGTTGTCAACAGCATTTTCATTCCCTGCTTGTTCAAATCTCAAATAATTTCCCAGAATCACAGCCTTTGCGGGTCTAACCGTACCGTCGTTTCCTCCAAAAATAAGATTGGCGCCTCGTGCCAAAGTCCTCTGGTAATTTGCAACCTTTTGTTCATTCCCCACAATTTTTTTACTAAATCATCTCGCCTTTCTGCTAATCCTACATATTCCAACCACTGTTTAATGAACTGTTGCCGTTTCTGGTTGGGAATGTGGTGCATCGAGCCGTGAAACTCCATATTTTCCCATACTGAAAGCTGATTATCAACACTGATTTGTTGGATCAAGACGCTTATGCACTGTTTCACTTGCAAGCTTTGCCGCATCACGTCATATCCAGCTACCTGGATTTGACCGCTGCTGGGCTTAGTCAGGGTAGTCAGCATCCGAATTGTGGTCTATTTTCCGGCACCGTTGGGGTCTAGGAAACCGAACATTTCTCCGGCTTCAATCCTGACCGAATGGTCATTGAGAACGAGGATTTTCTTGTAAATATTGCAGGCTTTTTGCAGAGAAAGAGACACAGATATAGGTATTTCGGTATAATTTACTGGAAACAAGGTTCTTTCTTCTCAGTCATATCATGTCGGGTAAATTAACCACAATACTTGTTGTGGCGAGTTTCACCAATAATCTGTAATTCACATCCACCATATTTATAAACCCGCCCCAACGAGGCGACAAAATTTTATAACGGTCAATTCAACACAGATGATATCATTCCTGGACGCAGAAACCAGGTTCTATCTACTAACATCTCTGCTGATATTCATCGGTACTGATACCAGAAAAACCCAGTTTATTTGCTATTTATACACGAGTTTTTTTAGTGTAACTAATCTCAGGGCCATCTGCAGGTAGAAAACTGATTTTTTTTACAGCTTGCAGGACCCAATTATTGCGGTTGAGTTAAGTCGGGTTTCAATTCCATCATCCTGCTGTCTAATTTGCGTGCTGCATCGCTAATCGTGATAGTCGGTTTAGTGCCGTCGAGATACATAATCGCCATAAAACTTCCTATTTTTCCCCGCCGAAACAGCGCGAGTTCGACATTCATGGTTACACCTTGTATTTTTCCTTGAGTTTTCCACCCAGCCGATACCTCGCCAATCTTGTCTTCTAAGGTTAAAGCGGTAAGATTAGCAAACTGAAATTCCTTGTTACGAGTGTTTAAACCTTGGGAGAACTGTTGTGCAAAACTCCCTTCACCGATTTCAGCATCAAATTTAGCTCGATCGATCCGGTTGGGCAGTTGCGCTGTAAATCCTGTGACTACTTGAAACTGCTGGTCATCGTTCTTGTAATAACCAAAAACGCTTGCTGGTTTAAAGTTTGGGGTACGGCTGACTATGTTTTTGATAGTGGCAGGTGGCATCTCTGTAAAACCTGCGGGCAAGTCTTGTAAGGTAAGGGCTAGGCTGGACAAGTCCGCTGCAGGAGTTGGAATATCGGCAGACAGAATATTGCTGCGATTGATCGCCTTGATTGCGATCGACACTTCGGAAAATCCACCGCCTAATGCAGCACTAATTAGCAAACACACCAATAAGACAACTTTTTTTTTCATTATTTTACCCTGTTGCTATTAGTCATTACCCCTGTCTACCTCACTCTACCCCACAGCGCTGTCTTTTAGTCTGCTGTTTCTAATTCCTCTAATTCTTGCGTAGACTGCCATCCAGCTTGCCAGAGCGATCTGTCTTTGAGTTGTGCGGCGTTGAGCCAAAAACGGACACTTGGATCGCAAGCCGCCACCATTTCTGCAAATACCCATTTACCTTCGTTTTTTCGGTTGACCACTTGAAAGTGTCGCCACCCCCAAGTTTTTTGGTGTGAAGTCCATCGGGAACCAACTAAATAAGGAAATTTTTGTTTTTTGCTCACAGTATTTTTGTGGAAAAATATATTAGAAAGCAAGTGAATTGTAATAACTCGTTCTGTTTGATGATATTAGTTCCCTTTTAAAGCTCGTCCAACCCTCTCCCCCTCTCCCCATCTCGAACATAACAGATAATATAGAGGCGCTGCAGCTTACATGAGAGTTTACCTAAACTCTATCTGCAAGTAGATGCGTTTATTGTAACTGGCAGCATTTCCCCCCCGAGGTTCAAAAGTAAGGGCAGTTCAATGACTGCCCCTGTAATTAGTTATACCTATTGAATAGGATAATTTTTCAGGCGATCCACAAATAGCCTATTTATCCAATACGAGCTAAATCGTGAATCTCAAATCTAAAAGCAAATAACCCAGGTTATAGTTGTGCACAATAATCCGTTCTGTGAAACTTAGTCAAATCTACTTTGAGAGCAGGTTTGACGCTCACTTCCTGTTCGACCAAGGCGGTCGGGCGCTTCTTGTCCCCAGGCGCGTTTTCGAGCCCAACTTTCCCTACAAACATTTTTTCAATCTTAATCGTGTTTCATTGATCCTGTACAGCTCAATAAAAAAGCACTTTTAGGTAAGATTGACTAATTTCTTTGATTCTGTCCCTACCTCTTGATTACTTCCCTGTTAAGGCTTTTGGCCGGATAAGTCCAGAGGAAGTTGGGGAAGCCGGAGGCGAACCGCATTTGTTTGCAGCCACAGAGTGATGGCGTGCTTCCGTTGCGGAGTCACATACTCTCCCGGTCGGATCACGCCAGCACAGACGCCGATGTTTTTAATAAGGGTTTCTCGCTCCGATGAACTTGCACCCTGTAGCAACCTGACTTGGGCTTTGATAAAATCCACGTTCATAGCTGAAAGTAAAAGTAAGTAAAGAACTCAGTTAAATAGCGATGCTTTGGTTCCGATTGTAACTCTAAAACCACTTGGTATGAATCAAATTGATTCAACATCCCCAGGATGGGGATCGGGGCGTCTAGAGCTAGCCAACTTTATTTACTTTATCTGTTTTTGCTAGCAAAAGTGTCACTATGCTAGCAGTTTTGGCAGAATTATTTATAGTTAAGAACTGTTACAAATTTGGCTCAATTTCCACAATACGGCAGAGTTTAGTGCTAACGCTACTCTCCGGAACTCAAAAAGTTCAGCATTGTCTCCAACTCCTTGCCTTCATAGGTTTTACCCTCCCCGATTGGGAAGTGATCCCTCGGGGAACATTCCTCTTCGAGCGCCCCTCTTAACACCCGGACACTGCCACATCACCCTATTGATTTAGATCGTCCCGTCGGCTTGGCTGTGGACTACAACTTCAGGCATACGTGTTGTTACCGGGGCTACAATAAGCGAGTAAGTTTTTATTCTTGTTTCTCAAGGATATATTTTTTGGATTTTCTTGCAAAGCCCTTATTTGTGTTAATTAAGGCACCTTAGCGATGTCCGGGGAAAGGAAGACTCGCAGCTTGCCAATCCAGATATTTTGTGCTGTGTGGCGGTGAATCTGTTTCCTGAATTCCTTAGGAGCGATCGCTCGTCCGCTATAATTGCCAATAAGTGCTCATTTTGTATAATTCATAACATATCCCTCACTGCTAAGAATTTAAAAACAGCACCCGTTTAAACAGTCTTCCATCCGTTGATCGCTCCTAATAGCCCACCAATAGGGGTAAAACAAATTAACTCTGCATACCCTATTTTTTTAAGGCGATTTTGCCTTTGCCATTGGCGTTTAATAGCAATTCACTCTTACCACATGAGCTATTTACTAAAGTTAGAATTAACTCTAGATTAAGCTAATAATTCAACTTGATAAATTCACTAATTAGCTCTTTTAATTGAAACTTAAAATTAACTAATTTACGGTTTATTTATCAACTTAGTGTTTCAAAAAAATATCTTTACAGCCATCCTTATTGTTAAAAACAATGGTTTTTGACGTTGGAGGCGTGGATTTAGGGAACTCTGCACGTGAATTAAAAATATTAATTAACCGACGTTACACCATTTGAGGATTATTGTGGGGAGTAGGGGTTAGGCGTCCCACCTGCTGTGAAAATACACGCCTTCGGGATACGAGAGCCCATCCCATAAAAAAAATTAAAATCATCCCGCTATTACGCAACCCCAATTAACCAACCCATAAGATATCTTTCACTCTACAAAGAGGAACCGACCAGGCAGCATATAAAATCCCCTCCGCAGCTTCTGCGCGAGGGGCAATGCTTAATAAAATTATTGGTTTTAAATTATCGATGTGTAGATCTCTTTTTGCAGTGTCAAGAGGTATCGAGCGCCCTATCTACCTATTGCGGCCAGTCGCTAAGATAATTTCCCGGTGGGAAACCGAGAAATTATCAACTAAATCAACCTTTTTTCTGGCGTTGCAGCTTAGTTTTCCAATTGGCGATCTCCTTCTGAGCAGGCTGATAACTCTTAGTACCCGACGGCACCAGCGAAGCAGCTTCAACTGCCTCTTTCAGCTTTCCTTGAGAGCCGCGCAACTGAGAAATTTTGAGAATACTTTCGCTCCACTCTCCAATTAACTGTTGAGCTTCTTCATACTTCGGCTGACCGGGTTCAATTTTATTAGCTTGCTGGATGCCTTTACTGTAAGAAGAGGCAACCCCCCGCTTAATTTGACCCTTAGCAGCCGATAGCAAAGCAATATTTACATCCTGGTCTTTGGATAGCTCCTCCCACTGAGCGATCGCCTGTTTCGACTGATTGTAAACAGGCTGATTGACATCAGGCATCAATTTAGCTGCCCCGATCGCCCCCTGGAAATCGCCCCGAGCAGCCCGCCCATTAGCTATATCCAAAATTGTCAAACTCCAGCGCTCAATATCCTGCTGAGCCTGCGGGTAGAGCGGATCGTTAGCCGGAATCGTTCGAGCCTTAACCACTGCTTTATTAAAACTAGAAGCCGAACCATCCTTGAGGAAAGTTTTCGCCTCAGCCCACACCTGCTGGCTCGATGGTGGCTGCTTGGTTCCAGTCCCTGCTTGCACCGCCCGCGGTTGGTTCTGCGACCCCCCAGTACCAGTAAATTTTTGAGATCCAGAGTTTTGGGCATTTTCAGCAGGCGATCGAGGATCTCCTTCCTGCTGACCAATAAAAATTGATTTGTTCGTCACAAAAACACCCAACAGCAGCACCAAAGCCGTAGCTGAACTCCACAAAATTAGCTGCTGCAAAAATGACTTATCCGATCCCCCGTTATGCTCATCCTGCGGCTTTTGCAAGTTCGGTCGATCGCCCCCCCGATCGGCAGGGGCCACAGCATTTGGCTGCGACACAGGCGGCTTCTCAACCGGCAAATCCTGAGCGTTGCGAACTGCCGGAGGCAGATCTATTCGAGCCGTAGCTGTCGCCATTTGCGGGCGATCGAACCCATCAGCCGTACCAACCGTCATATTGCCGTTGCGTCCGGCCAACGCAGCAGTTGGTACCCCTGAAGCATCCGGCAAAATCACCAAATTAGCCTTTCCCGGAGGATTCACCACCATCAAAGGTTCTTGTTTCGGACGCAAATGGTGGTCACACAGCTCCGGCAGTCGATCGCTCAAAAAACGGTCTAAACCCTTAATGGTCATGCACTGTCCCGAGCGTAGCCCCTCCAAAAGCGCCGTCGTAAAAAACCCCTGACGCAAAGCCGAAGTTTCCCGCGAAACTTGATTCGGGCGACAAGAAAGCACCGTGGGGATTTCCAGTTCCCGCGCCAGCTCGACCGTTTGAGAGCCGATCGTTTCCCCCGCTTTCACAATCTGGCTGCGGTTCATATCAACCAGCACCAATACCGTTTCCGTAGGAGCGTTTTTCAGAGTATTCAACAGCAACTCTACCGGAATCCCCGTACCCTGAATGTCAGCCGGATTTCCGTCAACCGGCATCAAATAATCTTTACCTTCATAGCTGACACCGTAGCCGCTAAAAAAACACCAGAGTAAATCTCCCTGTTGCACATGTTCCGCGCAGAGGCTTTGTGTCAATCTCAGAATATTTTCCCGATTTGGATACGTAGATTGACCCCACAGCGACGGCGAGCTATCGGTCATCAGCAGACATCCATCCGGCGCAAAACCCGCCTCCTCAGTCAAAAAACCGTACAGGGCCTCTGCATCCTCTTGGGCATAATTCAAAGGCTGGAGTAACTGATATTGATTGATGCCTATTGCAATACAAGCGTGATTTTTCATCCCCATATGCCCTATATATATAGTGGACAGCTTGCACAAAACGATAACACATAGCCGTTTAAGGTTATACCCACTTTCGTCAGCACTCAGAGAGCAGTTGTCCAAAGGCAGAACTCCCAACTAGCCCCCAAATTTAGCATCCTAGAATTTTTAATTTTTATATTGCAGTGAAAAATTATACCCTGTGCCTGCCTTTAGAAAAATAAAGTTAAATTGGATACACAGGTCAGTCTATTTGACTCTAATTTTCACCAAACTACACCAAACAGGAATAACCCGCCAATGGTCTCTACCGCTAAAAAAGAAATCTCCACCCACAGCGAATCGCTACTGAAGCAAAAGCATCCTAAAACTCACAGCCACTATAGGTTTCAGGATTTTTTTGCCTTCGACCGCCAGATGGGTACAATTGACGACTGGAATCAGTCGCGCAACATTTTTACCAGTGAAGACTTCATTATCGGTTTGGTGGAGGGGCTTGAAGAAGAAGTCGGCCCCGCGTCCTCTGTCATCATGTATACTATTGGTTGCCAGTGGGGACTCCAAGATTCCGAATTTTTTCAAAAATGGTTTAGTGCCGAATACAGCCAGAACATTCGCCAGTCAAATCTCATGTTTCTGCTAGAAACTTGGTGGTGGCCTTTCACAGCTCAAGGTTGGGGTCGCTGGGAAGTGGACATGAGCGATCGCAAACACGGCTGCATCTTCATCAACCTCTTTGACTCAGCAGTTGCTCGCACTTTGGGCGACGTAGGCAAACCGGTTTGTCACCTATACGCTGGTTTGTTCGCCGGTTTTTTCGGCTCTCTAGTCAAAAAGCCTCTGAGCTGCATAGAACTCCAATGTTACTCAATGGGAGAAACCTATTGCAAGTTCCTGCTTGGCAACCCAGATAAAATTGATGCAGCAGCATTCTGGCTCAACGAAGGTGCCAACGCCCGCGATATTCAAAATCGACTGCAACACGGTGAAATATTGCGGTAAACAACCTGGAAAGGCACATCCCCTGCCCTGCCTTTCCTCCCACCAATTTCGCGATCGAAAGTGCGATGGTGGATTTCTCCAGGCAGGAAGAAAGATGAAAAGTCAAACTTCATGGTTGGGCCAATCTGTCCAAGAATTCTTTGGTCACTATAATTGGCTGGGAAAATCTTTAGAAACCCCAACTGGCTCTACCCCCGGTCAACTTCTGAGTTTAACCCAGCCAGTAGCAGACTTTTTTCAAGCTATTTCTTGGGAAGGAATTCCGGAAGTAGGTGCCCTCCCCCTACCGCCACCCTTGCCAGTAATTTCTATTTCTGAACAAGCAGAAGTCACCATTGATGACCTATTCGACCTCTTTTAATTTGTGTAGGGAATAAAAAATAAAAAATAGGGCAATCCCTCATCCATCTTCCCTCACCCCTCTTTCCTCATCCTTCAAAATCCATTAGTTAAATCCGTTAAATCCCGTACATTGCTCGTTGCCGAACTTCCTTCCTTTTATCAATTATCGATTACCACTTAATTAAAATCATGCACCCTGAGATTGAGGCGCTGCTGGATCAGGCAGAAAACCGCTTTTTAAAAGGCGAAGAACTCATAGCTTTTAAGCGTCAAGCTGTAACCCTTGTCCAGCGCTTAAAAATTTACGAATTTTTGCGAGAGAAGGAAGCAAGCATCTTCCAACCAGTAGCCACCAAACTACAAGAAACATTCCCCGACGAAAAACAAGAAACCTTAGAACGATCGCTCAAACACTGGGTTTTAGTCTTGCGGTACTGCGCTATGGCTATGCTCCTGAACGATCAAAATTTTCTCGAAGAGCGGCTGGTAGACTGGCTTTCCGGCATAGTCGAAGCTCACCAAACTCAAAATATCGAAGCAACTGTTTGCAATCTGCTCCAAACTCGTTTAAAAGAATTGCTTTCCGAGCAAGCCCGGGCTATATTGCAACCATTTTTCGACCAAGCACAGTCAATTATTATTGACCAAGGTAATAAATAATCAGCTTTCTTCCCAATTTCCAATTCCCGATTCCCAATTCCTAATTTCCGATGATTAATATTGCCGACTTACTCAAACAGCCCCGACTCCCTGGAAACTACTTTGCCAGCGATGCCTACGTCCGAGGCGACCTCGAACTCGGCCTCCTCGAAAACCGCCGGGGTGATCGGCTCTTAGCACTCCCAGAAACACTGATTCAAGCCATTTATATCGGCTTAGAACAAGAAACAGGTCAAGCCTCCCGCCTCGTGCTTTTCAACTGCGGTCGCTGGTGGGGTAAAAACTTCTACGTGCGTTTTTGCGAAGAAGTCAGCGAATACTACGGTCAGCCAGTTTCTGAAATGGAAATGGTAGAATTTCTTCAGTCCTTGCAGCAGTGTTGGAAAACTCATGGATGGGGAACATTTGAGCTTGATCCCAGCTATTCCGAACATGGATTTTTAATAGTAAAAATTGCTAACTCTCTTTTTGCTAAAACAGCTCCCAAGTCTAAGCGACCAGCCTGTTTTTTAGAAGCAGGTATTTTAAGTGCGTTCTTTAGTCAGCTTACGGGTCGAGAACTTCACTGCCTGCAAACATCGTGCGAATCATTGGGTGCGGACTGCAACCGCTTTATTTTAGGGCTGCGCGATCGCCTACAACCTGGCGATTCTATGGTCGAAGAAGGAAAAGACCATGAAGCTATTCTCAGTCAACTTTTCCAAAAAAACTGACTGATTTGACAGCTATTACTGTGTTGCTAATAGCTGTCAAATGATTGTTGGGCAGCCATATTATCCACTGTATCATCAAAACTGTGAGTTAAATAATAAAAAAGAGCCTGACTCAAAAAATCCGGTTTTAGCAATTTAAATAAAACCTGATTATAACGAGCAGCTAGAAAATTCATAACTTACTCTAGAAACTCATAAAATTTAAAAGCAATCAAAACCTCAAACATTTTGCTAGAACTTAATGGACGCCAATGAACTTCTAACTCGATATGCAGCCGGCGAAAGAGATTTTAGACTGGCAAATCTGCGCGGCATTGTGTTGAGTCCGATCGATTTATTCCGTTCCAACGATGCCCCAACTCTAATTTTGGCAAACCTCAACCAACACCAGCAACGACCCTACTTAATTGGTGCTAACCTCAGCGGGGCCGACCTCACCAAAGCCCATCTGAGCCGAGCCAATCTCAGCAAAGCTGACCTCAGCGGAGCCAATCTCACCGGTGCTAACCTCATGGCAGCTAGTCTGAGCGGCGCCAATCTCATCGGTGCCAATCTCACCGGCGCCAACCTCGCCGGAGCTCATCTGAATTGGGCAAACCTGACCGGAGCAATTCTTCCCAATGCTAATCTCATAGGTGCAGATATGAGCGCCGCTAACCTCACCAAAGCCGTTCTCACCGAGGCCAATCTCAGTAAAGCCTATCTGATTAAAGCCAATCTCAACGGGGCAAACTTCCAAGATGCTTACTTAAGTCTAGCGAGTCTCAAAGAGGCAGACTTGACCGAAGCACAGCTCACCGGAGCCGAATTATCTAAAGCCAACCTAGCCGGAGCCAACTTAACCCGTGCTAACCTCAGCAAAGCCAACCTGTTGAAAGCTAATCTCAGGCGAACTAACCTCACTCAAGCCTATTTAAACGGCGCGTGCTTGATCGGATCAGACCTTAGCGAAGCTTGCTTGGATAGAGCCAATTTGTGCAAAGCAGACCTCAGCAAAACCTACCTGAGAAATATTACTTTGAATGGCAGCCACTTAAGCGGTATTAACTTCAGCGGGGCCGACCTCAGCGGTGTAGACTTGAGCCGCAAACTTTTAACTGGAATTAATATGGCAGAGGCGTTGTTGAACGAAGCCAACTTGAGCGGTGCTTATCTGATGGAAGCTAACTTGAGCGGGGCAAACCTCAGCAAAGCCAACTTGAGTCTAGCGTACCTGATCAATGCCGACCTTTCTAATTCTTGTCTGCATGAAATTAACTTGAGCAAAGCTAACCTGAGTAAAGCCAGCTTGCAGAAAGCTGACTTGACAGGAGCCAACCTCCGGGGGGCCATTCTCACTGAGGCGGATTTGACGGGAGCGAAGTTGATTGGAGCCACTCTTCCTAATGGCACAGTTTATCGGCGTTAAGTTGTCAACCCCCTTGATTATTTGCCTAGTAAAGTGCGGTTGATGTCCAGAATTGGAAAAAATAGGTTCCTTTCTTCCACGGTGAGATATTGTTTGAGAACCTTTTTCATCACATCGTAGGTCACGGTTGCACTATTTCTAACTTGAACAGCGCCTAAAATAGTTTGCAACCAAAGTAGTAGCCGATCGCGCAATCGTTCCGTATCATTAATCAACAGTGCTGCCGCCGAATGCCTCAACACCTGCACAATATCTCCACGGCACTTTTCAGTGACATCGTTAGCCCCCCGCCGAAATAAACTAGGGTCTAGAGACAGCATTTGTGCTTCCACTTGCCGCATAATTTCTGTTTCAGAGGCTTGAATTTTTTTATAAGCACTCATCCGGTGATTCAAAGACTGAAAGTAGTCTTTCAAAAATTGGAGTTCTTCTGCACTGGCGTAGCGTCCGTCTGCTTCCATGCTCAAACGCGCAAGTTGGCTCAACATAGATTTTTCTCTACTACTAAAATACAAACATATCAGTTTTAAGCTTCTTTAGTCCGAACTAAATACTGTCCTACTTGAAAGCGGGTTTCATTAAGCTGTGTAACGATAGAACGAGTAATTAACTTACCTGATTCTACAACTACTTGACCCGTAATTGGGTGTAATAAATCTTGCTGGGCCCGGCGACCGATCAGAGCTTCGACATTTTCAATAGCATTAATGTACATCCCCGCAGGCAACTGTACAACCACACCCTCGCCCATAATTTGAGCTTGACAAGCAAGTCGCGAATTGGCTTTAGCCGTAGTAATGACTTCCAACGTCCTTCTCTCGCGGCGGTTCATGTCCGACAAGCCTTCCATGCCTTCTTTAATGTAAACATGGCAGGTAGCGCACATTCCCCGCCCCCCGCATTCCTTGAGAACGTCTAAGTCTTTGGAAAGTAAGGCAGACAGGATATTTGATCGGGTTTCGACTGCTATTTCCTCCGCAATTGGATCTAGTTTTATAATTTTAACCATATTGATGTTTGCTCCTGTCAAGTTCAGTATTTAGCAAGTTACGATCAACTTATTCAAAGCGCAAAAAAATTTGGCTAACACTCAAAAAGGTTAAGATGCCTTGACGACAGCATCGGCTTCTGGCTCTCTAACCCCTATGGCATAACCGCACTTCTGTTTTGGTCATCGCTGTTCCCTCGCCCCGATTCCCCAGCTTAGCCTTGAAAAGCTAAAACCTTAGATACTTTCTGGATGGCATGGAAAAAACTGTAATAGTCGCGATCGACTAAAATAGCAGCCACAGGTAGTTCCCGAGCAGGTCTCGGCATCCGGCAAGATTGATAGTGATTCCGAAGCTCAATGATTTTAGTAGGTGCGACTGTGCGATCGCTCTCAAGGAGGCTGAGAATGAACCTGAGATAACATAGGCTGTACCTGGCGAGCGATTCAAAAATTTGAATTTTTGTCAGAATTATTTACATATTTTAATACTAGCTCAAGCTTTTTCTATAATTAGACCGATGCAACATTCTAAGTACCGCATTTTAGGGCTAGTCGGACAAGGACAATTTGGTCGAGTCTTTTGTGCCAGCGTTCGAGAAGCTCCCCCCCAGGACTCCCGCCTCACCAGCCAACTGGTTGCTCTCAAAGAACTTAGTCATCAAAAAGCCCCAACTAGCGAATTCTTGCGAGAGCTGTGGTTTCTGATCACCTTGCAGCACCCGAACATTGTTACCTGCCGAGCTCTAGAACACACAGCTACAGGCAGGTACTTGGTTATGGACTACTGCGAGGGAGGAACCCTCCGCAACCTGCTCAAACAAGACCGCCCCTTGCGTCTGCTCGAAGGTTTACAGCTAGTTATGGAAGTTTTAGCCGGCTTAGACTACGCCCACCGCCGAGGCGTTGTTCACTGCGACATCAAACCCGAAAATATCCTCCTAACTTTAGGAGCAAAAGGTTGGTCGCCCCGGCTTTCTGACTTTGGCATCGCGCGTCGGCTGCCAGAAATTGGTACCACTCGCCTCCACCAAGAAATTTCTCCCGACGCTACCGTAGGTTCCCCCGCTTACATGGCCCCTGAGCGGTTTTACGGTCTTTTTTCCCCGATGTCAGATATATATGCAGTAGGAATTCTGCTGTTTGAATTGCTAATGGGCTACCGCCCTTTCGGGGGAACCCCCGGAGACTTGAGGTGGGCGCACCTGAATCAACGCTTGCAATTTCCCGACGCCATCCCCGAACCTTTGCAAGCAATAGTCAAAAAATCTTTAGAAAAGCTGCCAGCCCGCCGTTTTGCCAGTGCTTCCCAAATGGCTCAAGCTCTGCGGCTGATCATGTACGACCCCGCTGTCAGGCAATTGGGCGACTGCATTATTCCTTGGGAAAACCCCACAACCAGTGGTGATAAAAGTCTGAAGTCTGAAACTGAGTCTTTGCTAGAAGTTGAAGAGGAAAAAGCATCACTGTCGGCGATTAATTTACTTCGGACTGTGCGCTATTCGCTTTCGCAGCCCAAGCCACTGATACTTCCAGCACCGTTGACCGCTTTAATTGCCACTGAAACATATCTCTATGCTGCTGTAGGTACAGAGGTGAAGGTTTGGTCTCAGCCGGGAAAACAGCTAGTTACAGAAGAAATGTCTATTTCTATTTCATTAATGCCGGAAATCGTGCGCGGCATTTTACCTGTTTCCCACGGCTGCTGCGTTCTCACTCCGCAAAAACTTTACTGGCTCAATGAGCGCTCTTGGGAGCCTCAGTGCTTGCTGGATATGGGTTTGAGGCAAGGTCCAGATGCTTTAAAAGCAGCTGTAGACTCTCACGGCAACTGGTTGACAGTAGCGGTTCCCGGCGAACTGCGTTTTTATTCTTTAGGTGCAAACAGCACTGCGGGCGCTCAGAAAAAAGCCCTGAAGCTGATTGCTACTGTGCCGTTACCAGAACACTATTTACCAGAATTAATGTTTTTGGATAGGCGACACGTCTTAGCAGTTTGGCCGGACAACGAACCAAAAAATCCCCAAACTATTTTTAGAGTTTACACTCGCCGCGGCACCCCGGTGGGTTCTGTGCGGTTGTCTGCCAGCATCGGACAGATGCTGTTGACACCTGAGCCTTATACTTTGCTGGGAATTCCTCAAGGTGGTAAAGCGGCGGTGCTGTTGATGAAATTGTCGCCACTCAAGGTAGCACGAATTCCTCTTGAAACTTTGCCCGTGTCTGCTTGTGTGGCTAATTGGGGATGGGTGTTGGCAGATGTTGGGGGGCAGATAGAAGTGTTAAACAGTCAAGGGATTCAAGTAGGGAGTTTTAGCAGCCCCACCTCACCCAGGGCCATAGCCCCCTGGGGGAATAGAGGTTTGGTGATTGCTGTCAATACTGAGGAAGAGAGTCACTTGCACTTTTTAGATGTAGGTGTTGAGGAGAGCAACTCGCGCTCGATTATCAAAGGCTGATAACTGGCGTAACTGAAGGAGTTTGGGCGTGTAATTCAGGAGAGTGTATTTGCGGGTGATCGATTCCTGGGAGTTTGATCAGGGTTAGAGTACCGTGTCGTGTCAACTTCTGGATTTTGAATCAGAGGAATTGTTAAGGGCGATCGGCTCAATCTGAGACCCAAACGTCCCTCAGTGAAGTCCAAGAAATGCAGACACCACTTACATATATATGATATATGACTCATGCACCAGCCTGCTTCTGTCATCCTAACCTCATGATGCAGCCTCACACCTTACACTCTAACTTTGCCTTACCTATACTCCAAGTAAGCCCCATCATGTTGAACCACAGAGTTCTTCTACCCATGCGCGGGAAATAGTCCGCCCAAAAGCCGTATTTTGGTGCCAAAAAAGACCTCATAGTTAAAATATGGAGTCAGCGCTCGGATACCGGAGCGGTGAAGGACAGGCGAAAGCCTTGGTGTGTATAGGTTCAAAAAAAATCAAAAATATTTTCACAAAACGCTTGACAACTCTGGGGAGAGTTGATACATTAATAAAGCGCCAGAAGAGAAGCGGTTCACTGAACCGCGGACTAAAGGCAAAAAAGCAAGACAAAAAACTGAACCTAGAAAAAAGAATAGTTTGAAAGCTTAAAGCACTATTAACCTCGTCAAAAAATTAAGATCGAGAGTAGAAGCGAGAGCTAATACTCAATATCACAAACAACGAGAAAAAAGTCAAGGGAAAAAAACCAGCTTAAGGGCTGAGTGGAAAGAACTTGATTGTAGCCAAAAAAACTCAACAACACGGAGAGTTTGATCCTGGCTCAGGATGAACGCTGGCGGTCTGCTTAACACATGCAAGTCGAACGGAGTAGAAATACTTAGTGGCGGACGGGTGAGTAACGCGTGAGAATCTGCCTTCAGGACGGAGACAACAGTTGGAAACGACTGCTAAGCCCCGAT
This sequence comes from Microcoleus vaginatus PCC 9802, assembly GCA_022701275.1. NCBI lineage: Bacteria > Bacillati > Cyanobacteriota > Cyanophyceae > Oscillatoriales > Microcoleaceae > Microcoleus > Microcoleus vaginatus. The sequence continues at coordinate 135,857 of CP031740.1, read as the reverse complement.
GTACCGAAAGGGAAAATATTTATAGCCTGAAGATGAGCTCGCGTCCGATTAGCTAGTTGGCGGAGTAAAAGCCCACCAAGGCGACGATCGGTAGCTGGTCTGAGAGGACGATCAGCCACACTGGGACTGAGACACGGCCCAGACTCCTACGGGAGGCAGCAGTGGGGAATTTTCCGCAATGGGCGAAAGCCTGACGGAGCAAGACCGCGTGGGGGAAGAAGGCTCTTGGGTTGTAAACCCCTTTTCTCTGGGAAGAAAGTTGTGAAAGCAACCTGACGGTACCAGAGGAATCAGCATCGGCTAACTCCGTGCCAGCAGCCGCGGTAAGACGGAGGATGCAAGCGTTATCCGGAATGATTGGGCGTAAAGCGTCCGCAGGTGGCAGTTCAAGTCTGCTGTCAAAGACCGGGGCTTAACTTCGGAAAGGCAGTGGAAACTGAACAGCTAGAGTATGGTAGGGGCAGAGGGAATTCCTGGTGTAGCGGTGAAATGCGTAGAGATCAGGAAGAACATCGGTGGCGAAGGCGCTCTGCTGGACCATAACTGACACTCAGGGACGAAAGCTAGGGGAGCGAATGGGATTAGATACCCCAGTAGTCCTAGCCGTAAACGATGGATACTAGGTGTTGTCTGTATCGACCCGGACAGTGCCGTAGCTAACGCGTTAAGTATCCCGCCTGGGGAGTACGCACGCAAGTGTGAAACTCAAAGGAATTGACGGGGGCCCGCACAAGCGGTGGAGTATGTGGTTTAATTCGATGCAACGCGAAGAACCTTACCAGGACTTGACATGTCGCGAATCTTCTGGAAACAGAGGAGTGCCTTCGGGAGCGCGAACACAGGTGGTGCATGGCTGT